>NZ_JARVRC010000010.1:0-327565 GCF_030209895.1 Agrobacterium sp. CFBP2214
ATTCAAAACCGCCGGGGCTCTAGTCGCCGCTGGATGAAAGTTCAGTGGCAGGTCAGAGTTGTCAGAGTCGGACCTATCTTTTGCTTTGTCGATGTACGGACCCGCGATGAAAATCTCATAGCGCTCCATCTCCCGCTCAATCTCGTCGCGACGAGCAGCAAGCTCCAGCTTCTTAATACGTTCGTATTGCATAACTATCCATCGGTGAGGTACGCAGCAAACATCCAATATCACAGTGGGAAAATCAACCTGTAGTATTAGCACTGGATGCAGAGAGGATCGGTTAGCTTGGAAAGCGTGAATTCGCTCATCCGCCCTTAAAAATAATTCAGTTAACACCCTCAATATTCGCAAGTTAATTTAGACCTTCATACACCGCCAGAGGTATGGACTTCAGTCGCAACGTTAACGCCATGGTTAAAAAATGCGACGCTCTATAGCCTGCGCTGCTACACAAATTGCTACGAAACTTGACACAGAATTATAATTATCTAATTGAATTAATTATATTAAATTGGATCGTCAATCCTGTCGGGTGCGCCATTTTTGTAGCGTTAGGAGCTCCGCTGGCTATCGGGAAACTTCATTTGAGCAACGCAGATTTGAAATGAAATTCGCAGTTAAGCCAAGCTTGTCATCTGAACTACTTAGCTGGACTTTTATTTTACTGGAATTTCCTGTGAAATTCGCTGCGATAGTGGAGATTCGAATAGCTCCAGCCATGAACGTAGACACGCTCGTCGTTGGCTGACCATGCTTTGCTTGGAGTTCATCCACTATCAAGGCGAAATCATCGAGTGTCCCGACCCTATGCATTCTCACCGCAGAAATCTTATCATCGCATATGTAAAGGCTGAAGTCCGTCCCGCTGACCACCCATTCACTGGGAAAGGCGGGAGACTTCTTTAACTCCCATCCACGCGCGGTCGCGTTCTTTCTCGCATCAGCAAAGAGTTGATCTAACTCGAAGCCATGCAAATCGTCGAAAGATTGAGCGTAAGCCGTATTGCCAACGACAGATATCACCACGACAAAAATGATCGATTTAAGCGCAGAGAAATTCAGCATCGGGGCCTTGTGATCATCTTCGGGAATGCAAGTTTAACTCCGGTGGAGCGTTGCGTCTGCTAGCGGCGAATTGCTAATGGAATTGCTAATAAGCTGTTCTAAAAAAACGCTGAAAAATCAACAAAAACAGTAGCGAGCGTCACCCGGATCAGGTTCAAGGGTCCGGCTCAACGCCATCTCAGCACCGTCTGGTGCTCCCCTCGGAAGAGTTTGTTTTGTAAGTCAAGTTTCATAAATGTCAACGTCCCGCCGCCGATCCGCCGTCAGGCGCGATCGCGGGTACCCGTATCCATCTGCGTATTAGTTATTGAGGAAATTAGATTTATCGAAAATTAGTTATCTCTTGAAACTGCATTTCAATATTGTACGACTAATTTGGCCCCGGGAAAGATGATTGGGGGCGAATTTGAAGAACTTCTGGCAGGATAAATCGGGAAATTTCGGCATTCTCAGCGCCTTGTTGATGGTGCCGCTGATTGGCGCCGCCGGCGTGGCCCTTGATGTGACGCACGGCATGGCCGTCAAATCAGACCTGCAGATGGCGGCGGATGCCGCGGCGCTCGCGGTGGTTGCCGATACGTCGGCGAGCGTTCACAAGGCAAAGGAAATGTCGAGTGACGGCGTCATTACGCTTGGCGGCGATGAGGCTTCCGCATTCTTCGAAAGCAATGAGAGGGCCAATCCCGACTACAAGCTCCTGTCTCTCGACGTGTCGGTGATCAAGCGCGGTAACGCCATCGAATCGTCGGTGAGCTTCAAGGCATCGATCGGCACGACGCTTTCACGGGTCCTCGGAGAGGATCTCATCACTGTTTCGGGCAAGGCGACCGCCAAATACGAGACGGAAACATTCAGCGACTTCTATGTGCTTCTGGATAACACTCCCTCGATGGGCGTTGGCGCCACGCCGACCGATGTCGCCACCATGGTTGCGAATACGAGCGACAAATGCGCTTTCGCCTGTCACATCGTGACAAACGGGGTGGTGGACAAGAACAGCTATTATTACAAGGCCAAAAGCCTCGGAGTGACGACGCGCATCAATGTGGTCGCAAAGGCCACGGCGAGCCTTATGGACACGGCGAAGTCCAACCGCAAAAGCAGCAATCAATATCGCATGGCGGTCTACACTTTCGGAGAGAAAGCCGAAGATACGAAGCTGCTCGAGGTCGTTCCCTTGACGTCGGACCTGGCGACCGCGAAGAAGAAAGCCGGTGAAGTCGACCTGATGTCGATCCCAAAGCAGGGATTTAACAACGACCAGCAGACGGATTTCGACCGGGCACTCACTCAGATCGGCGACAAGATCGGCAATTCTGGCACTGGGGCGAGTTCGGCCAGCCCCGAGAAGATTATCTTCTTCGTTTCAGACGGTGTCGGCGATAGCTACAAGCCATCCAGCTGCACCAAAAAGACGACCAGCGGCCGCTGTCAGGAGCCGATCGATATCAAATATTGCACGAAGCTGAAGGAAAAGGGCTTCCGGATCGCCGTGCTCTACACCACCTATCTGCCGCTGCCGACCAATGATTGGTACAATAGCTGGATCGCGCCCTTTCAGCCGGAAATCGGCGCACGCATGCAGCAATGTGCTTCTCCGGGACTGTTCTTCGAAGTCAGCCCGTCGCAGGGCATCAGCGAGGCGATGACCGCCCTCTTTAAAAAGGCCATCACATCACCCCGCCTGACGGGGTGATGGAGAACGAACCCGCTATCGTTCAGCCGATGGTGCGAAGTTTTTCAAACAGCTGCCGCTGGCTGCTATCGGCACGGTAGAATATCGCCGGCTCGCCGAGCGGCGCTTCGACGGTAATGTCTCGCCCGCCGCGATAATGCGTGTCGCTCCACAGATGCACCCATTCGCCGTCGCCCGGAAGATAGAGCGAACGTTGCGTTTCTCCGGCTTTCCAGACCGGTGCGACAAGCATGTCCGCCCCGTAGAGGTAGCAGTCCTGAATTTCGTAGGTCTGCCGGTCATCCTCATAATGCAGGAAGAGGGGGCGTTGCACCGGCAGGCCCGACTCTGCAGCCTCGGCGGAGAGCGACTTCAGATAGGGGGCGAGCGCGACATAGATGGATGTCATACGGGCGAAATGGGCAAGAACCGCCTCATCCTGATCGATCTGCAGATTGTCGCGCGGGCGGTTGCCCTCATGGGTGCGCATGACCGGCGTGAAGGCGGCCATCTCCGTCCAGCGCATGATGAGTTCAGCGGTCCTGACATTGCCGAACAGGCTGGTGTAACCCCCGATGTCCGAGTGGTGATAGGCATTGCCCATGAGGCCGGAGGAAAGCGCGCCGCAGATGACGGTGACCAGGCCGTCGTGACGGGAGAAGTCGACAGACTGGTCGCCGCCCCAGATCAGCGGGCAATGGGCTTGCACGCCCGTGAAGCCGGCCCGCATGAAGAACAGCGCTTCGCCGGTCTTGCCACGGCTCTCGACGGCCTTCGCATTGACCTCGGCCCAGAGAGTGGGCCAGGCATTGTGCATCAGCTTGGCGTCGACGCCATTGGAAAGCGCGATATCGATCGGCAGATATTCGCCGAAATCGGCCATCCAGCCGGAAAGGCCGAAATCCAGCATATTCCTGCCGATGATCTCCTCGGCGAACCAGTCGGCGGCGGCCGGATTGGTGAAATCGACCACACCGCAATCGAACTCGCCGAAATCCACCAGCGCCGTTTTTCCCTCGGCGTCGGTGGCGAAATAACCAGCCTTTTCGGCGACCGGGAAAAGCGGGCCGTCGACGCAGAGATAGGGGTTCACGTAACCCAGGAAGCGGATGCCCTGATCGGCAAGCTCGGCGATCTTCTGGCGCAGATGCGGATAGCGCGTATCATTCGCCTGCCAGTCCCAGAACAGGCGGGCGCCAAAGGATGTCTGGCGAAGACCCACCCAGTCTTCGCACCAGAGGCCAGACACCTTCGTTCCGGCCGCGCGGATTTTCTCCAGCCGGGCAAAGGAGTTGGCGCCGTCCTTTAATCCGATGATCGCGCCGTTATAGACCCATTCCGGCAATTCCGGCTGACGTCCGAACCGCAGCGAAAGCGCGGAAACGATATCGGTGAAACTGTCGCCGGCGAAAAACTCGATCCTTTCAGGGATGGCCCAGATTTCGATTTCGTGGAAATCGCCATTGCGGAAATCGAAGACCGAATAGGCGGTCGTTTCCACATGCAGCGCATATTTGCGCGACGAGAGCCAGGTCGGCTGAGGATAGTTGGTGTTGTAATAATCACCGCCCGCCTTGCCGCTGACGTCAGACTTGTAGGTGATTTCGGTTGTCTTGTCGCGGCCGACCCCCGGCTCGGAGGTCCAGAGCGGGAAACGACGGCCGCGCATGTCGAAATAGGACATCTGCTCGCCGCCACCCCAGACATGCTCGTCCGTTTCCGCAACGATGCGCAGCCAGAGGCGGTTGACGGTTTTATCTAGAGCCGTCAGCCTGATAGCGTTGCCGTCGAGCGTCAGGCGAAGGCGCGGTGCCTGTCCCGGTGAGGATGAGAGCGTGACGCTGTCGCCGTTGACCTCCGCATGGCGCAGGGCGGTTCGCTCGATGACATAGTCTTCGATATCGAAATTGCCGCGATACATATCCATCCGCTCCTTGCCGAAACCGGCGAAGAAGGCCGGACTATCAGACGAATGGGAAAGGATGGTGCGGTTGCCGATCGCGAGTGTGAAGCCGTCTTTGGTCGTTTCGAAATGCATGACTTAACCTTTTAGCCCTTGAGACCACCGGCGGTGAGGCCCGAGACAACCCGTTCCTGGAAGATAACGATCAGGATCGCGACCGGCACGATGCCGACCACCAGCGCCGCCGAAATGACCGGCCAGGGGAAGGCGAATTCACCCTGATACAGCTGGATGCCGACGGGAAGCGTGCGGAGCGCCGGATTGGAATTGAAGGACAGCGCCAGCAGGAACTCATCCCAGGCATTGACGAAGGCGAGGATGCCGGCGGTGAAAACGCCCGGCGCGCAGAGCGGCACGACGACCTTGAAGAGTGCGCCGATGCGGGTGCAGCCGTCGATCATGGCGGCGTTTTCGAGATCGCGCGGAATGCTTTCGAAGAAAGAGACGAGCATCAGCGTGCAGACCGGAAGAGAAAGGACCGTGTAAGGCAGAATCAGTGCCGTCCAGCTGTTGAGCAGGTTCAGCGCGCGCATGATTTCGAACAGCGGCACCAAGAGCGTCACCAGCGGGAAGGTGGAAACGGCGATGATGAGTGAGAGGATCAGCGCCCGGTATTTGAGGTTCAGCCGCGCCAGCGCATAAGCCGCCAGCACCGAAATCAGAATGGTGAGCGCCGTGGAGAGCAGGGCTACCATGAAGCTGTTGAACAGGAAGAGGTGCAGCGGCTGGTCGGAAAAGGCCTGCATGTAGTTAGCAAGCGTCGGGGCATGCGGAAACCACGTGATCGGCTTGACCGTCAGTTCCGCTTCGGTCTTCAGCGAGGTGAAGAGGATCCAGATTGCCGGGAACAAGCCGTTGACCAGCAGGATGGAGGCCGCGATGAAGCGCAGCGGCTTGCCGGAAAAGACGGAGGACAGACCGGAATTTGCAACGGTGCTCATGGGATCAGTCCTTCGTCCTAATGATGCGGAGATAAACGGCGGTAACGCACATGGAGAGCGCAAACATCATGACCGCCAGCGCCGAACCGTAACCGAGATCAAGGAAGGAAACGGTGTTCTGGTGGATATACATGGCAAGCGTCGTGGTGGACGTGCCGGGGCCGCCGCCGGTCATCATGTAAGGAATATCAAAGGTCTGCAGCGCTGTGATCGTACGGAAGATGAGGGCGACGACGATCGAGGGCTTGAGAAGCGGCAGGGTGATTTCGAAGAACTGGCGGACCTTGCCGGCGCCATCCACATCAGCCGCTTCATAGAGCGAGCGTGGAATGGTCTGAAGGCCGGCGAGGATCATCAGCGCCATGAACGACGAAGTTTTCCAGATGATCGTCAGGCAGATGGCCGCAAAGGCCCAGTTCGGCGAGTTGAACCAGATGATGCCTTCAAAGCCCAGCCGGTTCAGAACGTCATTGACCACGCCATATTCGTAATGGAAGAACCATGCGAAGATGAGGCCGGCAAAAGAGAGCGGCAGCGCCCAGGGAATGAGCAGCGACAGGCGCATCGGCCACTGCATGGAGAAGGGGAGGTTGGCGAGCAGCGCCAGCCCTAGGCCCATGAACAGCGCGCCAGGCACGGTGATCAGCGTTATCAGAACCGTATTCCAGGTCGTTTCCCAGAAGATTGGATCGTCAAACATCGCCGTGTAGTTTTCAAAGCCGATGAATTCCGCCGGCAGGCCTGATGTCAGCGACAGGCTGAAAAACGAGGTGTAGACGAGCCGCGCCACCGGATAAACGATGATAAGCGAAAGCAGGATCGCTGCCGGCGCCAGCAGAAGCACGGCCAGCGACCGGTCGCCGAGATCGAGCCACCGCGTCCAGCGCGGCTGCGGTTTCTCGTCCACCCGAACCATGGTTCTATCAGGCATTGTCACGTCTGCCACTCCCGCAACTGGATTCACGTCATCGTCTCCCGATCGGACCGGTTTATATCCGGCCCGTTTATCGCGCCGTTCAGGCGGCGTTATTCCTGTCAGTCGAAACGGCCGGAAAGGGCATGGTTTGCATGCCGCCTTCCGGCCCAAAGCTTAGCGCAGAACGCGCCGCAGACGGCTTTCCATCTGCTTTGCGCCGTCTTCCGGTGTCATCACGCCGGCAAGCACGCCATTGACCGTGGTGCGGATCGTCTCGCTGACCTCGTTGTAACGCGGTGTCACGGGGCGGGCCTTCGCGGTCTCAACGACTGGCAGGGCGTCCGCGAACCAGGGGATCGTCTTGGTCACGTCCGCATCCTTGTAGAGTGCGGCATAGGTGGGCAGAAGGGCGGCGTTGATGGCCATGAACTTCGACACATCCTGACCCGAGAGATACTCCACCAACTTCTTGGCTTCGTCCTGCTGCTTGGAATAGGCGGAAACGCCGAATTCCCAGCCGCCGAGGCAGGTCGTCTGCTCGCCGCCTTTGACGGCGGGCAGGCGGGCGACGCCGACCTTGTCGTTCACCTGCGATTCCTTGCCCTGGAAATGGGTCCAGGCGTAGGACCAGTTGACGGCGAAGAGAACCTTGCCGGCTTGGAATTCCTTGCGGGTATCGTCGGTTGCCACTTCCGAAATGTTCTTCTTGGAAATGCCTTCGTCGACGAAGCTCTTCCACAGCTTCAGCGAATCCACGGCGGCCTTGTTGTCGAAATTCAGCTTGCCGTTTTCAACCAGGGACTTGCCTTCGCTCCAGTAGGGCAGGAGGAAGGTACAGACCGCGCCTTCGATCGCCTTACCCTGGAAGGACAGGCCCTGAAGTTCGGGGTTCTTTTCGCCTTCCATCACCTTCTTGGAAGCTTCCTTCAGCTCGTCCCAGGTGGTCGGCGGCTTGATGCCGTATTTGTCGAGGAGGTCTTTGCGGTAATAAAGGAACATGGAATCGGCGAAGGCGGGCAGCGCCACGATCTTGCCATCCACCGTGTTGGCTTCCGCATAGGTCGGCAGGTAGGCGGACAGGTCCTTGCCGGCAAAATCGCTGGTCCAGCCGGCCGTGGCGAACTGTGCCGGGCGGATGATGTCGAGCATCAGCACGTCGAGGCTGGAATCCTTGGCCGACATGACGGTGTTGAGATATTGCGCCTGCATTTCCGAGGTGTTGCCGCCGGTCTCGATGACCACCTTCACACCCGGCGTCTTGCCCTCATATTGATCAAGCGCCTTGCGCCACACATCCGGCTGATGCTGGCTGGAAACGAAGATTTTCAGTTCGGTATCGGCAAAGGCCTGTCCCGAAAAGGCGAGCATGGTCGCGCAGAGAGCTGCACCCATAAGGGCTTTGCCCCGGATAGCTTTGAATGTCATGTGTTCCTCCCATTATTAAACCCTTGGCCGCAGCATTTTTCGCCGGGCGATCAGTGGATAGAGCGTTCCGTTGCCGCGTCGAAAAGATGGACCTTGGATGGATCGACGCCGATCCGCAGTTCCTCGTTCGGCGTCGGCCGAAGCTGCGGCGGCATGCGTGCGGTCAGCGCCGCATCGCCAAGGCTGAAATGGACGAGCGTGTCCGAGCCCAGCGGTTCCACTACCTGCACCTTGACCGCAAGCTGCGTGTCGAAGCCCTCGACGGGGCCGAAATGTTCCGGGCGAATGCCGACGATGACTTCACGCCCCTCGAGGCCCGTTTCGCGCGATGGCCGGATCGCGGCCATCGGCAGGGAATTGCCATCGGAAAATGCCAGCCGGTCACCGCTCACCTTTGCGCGGGCGAAATTCATCGCCGGGGCGCCAACGAAACCGCCCACGAAGACGCTTTCCGGTCGGTTATAGACCTCGTCAGGTGTGCCGACCTGCTCGATATCGCCGCCGCGAAGGATGACGATGCGGTCCGCCAGCGTCATGGCCTCCACCTGGTCGTGGGTGACGTAAATGATGGTGGTGCCGAGCTGCTGGTGCAGACGCTTGATTTCCGTGCGCACCTGTCCGCGCAGCTTGGCATCCAGATTGGAAAGCGGCTCGTCGAACAGGAAGACCTGCGGACGGCGCACGATGGCGCGGCCCATGGCCACACGCTGGCGCTGGCCGCCCGAGAGCTGGCCGGGTCGCCGGTCGAGAAGGTGCTCGATGCCGAGCATCCTCGCCGCCTCGTCAATGCTGGCATTGGCCTGCGATGCGCTGACACCGCGCACCTTCAGGCTGAAACCCATGTTTTCGCGCACCGTCTTGTGCGGATAAAGCGCATAGTCCTGAAACACCATGGCGATGTCGCGCTCACGCGGCGGGAGCCGGTTGACGACACGGTCGCCGATCCTCACCTCGCCGCCGGTAATGCTTTCCAGCCCCGCGACCATGCGCAGCGTCGTGGATTTGCCGCAGCCGGAAGGGCCGACGAACACGACGAATTCGCCATCGTTGATTTCAAGGTCGATGCCCTTGACGATGCGAAGCGCACCGTAACTCTTGTCCAGCTTGCGCAGGCTGACCGAAGCCATATTTTCCTCCTCACGACCGGCGCGTCCAGAATTTGAATGGACGCAATAGCCGGTATCAACCTTCAAATTCCACGCATCGCATCTTCGAAAATCGATCCCGATTATTTGGCGATATCGTGGGATGGCGAAACGCCTGTCTCCCTGAGGTCGTGATATTACCTTTCATAAAAAGGAAATCAATAGTGTATCAATTTTATTTCTGACAGAAATCAAAAACTATTAACCCATTGATTAAAAGAAATATAACTGCAAAATCAGCCCAACGGCAGGCTGCTGCTTGCTTGCCTCCCGTCAAATTCTTTCATCCATGTGGATCACGCGAAATTTTCGCAATCTCAACGTATGCGTGAAACGTATCGTGCGACGGTATGGTCGAACCAGGTCCATGACACTTCGGCCACGGCGCCATCCTGCGCCTGGCTGAGGCGCAGAACCCTCGGCACCGAAACGCCGGCTTTCTGGCCGAAAACCTCGGGCGCCCATTCGGGCACGTCGCCGAGATCGATGCGATCCTCCGCCTTCGATATCCAGAGGTTGAGGCGGGTGCGGTAATAGAGGTAGAGGGATTCCGACATGTTCTCGATGGCGATTGCGTTGACGTAAGAACCATCAAGCCAGATCTCCTCGATGGCTGCGGGTTTGCCGGCGATGCGCCGCAGGCGGCGGATCCTGTGCCCTTCCGCCGATGTGCCGAAAGCGGGCAGGTCAGCGGGCTTGGCAAGGCGCGCCACATCCAGAACCTCCGCCGTCGGCAGGCCGCCGCCTTCGATCAGTTCGAGGCGGAAGAAGGCATAGACGCTTTGCGGATCACTGACGGCGCGGATGTAATTGCCGGAACCCTGCACGCGCTCCAGAAGGCCGCGCTCCTGCAGTTCAGCAAGCGCCTTGCGCAGCGTGCCGACGGCGATACCGAGATCGGCCGCCATATCGCGCTCCGGCGCCAGCTTCTCGCCGTCGATCAACCGGCCCGCCGCCACCTCGCGCACCAGCATTTCGGCGATCTGCATATACATGGGCAGGCTGCCGCCAGTGTGTTTCATATGCCGTTTCCTCCCCCGAAACAAAAATTGATACATCATTGATTTACATATTTCTTGATGTTATGCAAGAAAAACGAGAGCGGCCTTGAGGAGGAATTGCATGACCGTCGTACCCGTTACATCCGCTGATCTCGATGCTGCCGAGGTCTCCTGGTTTTCCGCTTTGTGTTCCGATGACTACGCCTATCTCGGCGTGCCTGACGGCAGCCTGCGCTCCAGCTTCGAGCATTGCTCCGATATCGTCAAAAAAGCCGAAGAACTCGGCTTTCGCAACATTCTCTGCCCTTCGTCCTATCAGGTCGGGCAGGATACGCTGAGCTTCGTCGCCGGCTGTGCGCCGATCAGCGACCGCATCAATTTCCTTGCGGCGATCCGCTGCGGCGAGATGCAGCCGATCATGCTGGCGCGCACGGTTGCCACGCTCGATCACATGCTGAAGGGCCGCCTGACGCTCAACGTCATCAGCTCCGATTTCCCCGGCGAAGTGGCCGACAGCGCCTTCCGTTACAAGCGCAGCCACGAGGTCGTTGAGATTCTGCGTCAGGCCTGGACCCGCGACACCATCGATCATGACGGCGAGATCTACCAGTTCAAGGGTGTGTCGACCGAACCGGCAAGACCCTACCAGCAAAATGGCGGCCCGCTTCTCTATTTCGGTGGTTACTCTCCCAATGCGCTGGAACTCTGCGGCGCACAATGTGACGTCTATCTGATGTGGCCCGAGACGAAGGATCAACTGGCAGACCGCATGCGCGCCGCCAATGAGCGCGCCGCCGCCCATGGACGCACGCTGGATTATGGCCTGCGTGTCCATATGGTCGTGCGCGATACCGAGCAGGAAGCCCGCGAATATGCCGAACATCTGGTCTCGAAGCTGGATGATGAGTATGGCCAGCTGATCCGCAACCGCGCTCATGACAGCGGTTCGCTCGGCGTGTCGCATCAGGCACGAGCCCGCGAACTCGCCGACAAGTTCGGTTATGTCGAACCCAATCTGTGGACCGGCATCGGCCGGGCGCGCTCCGGCTGCGGCGCGGCGCTGGTCGGTTCGACGGATCAGGTTCTTTCGGCGCTGGAGGACTACCAGAAGATGGGTATCCGTGCCTTCATCCTTTCCGGTTATCCGCATCTTGACGAGGCGGAACATTTCGGCACCAAGGTTCTGCCGCAGATGAAAACCTGCTCCCTGCCGCATGCCTACGGCCGGGTGCCTTCTGAAACGCCGACCACGCCGCTCGGCAACGGGGAACGCCACTGATGGAACGCATTGCTCTTTCCGACAAACTCGAACTCAGCCGCATCGTCTACGGCATGTGGCGCATCGGTGACGACGCCGACACTTCACCGGCCCATGTACAGGCGAAGATCGAGGCCTGCCTCGCGCAGGGCATCACCACCATGGATCAGGCCGATATTTACGGCGGATACACGGCGGAAGCCATTCTCGGCGCCGGCCTGAAGGCTGCACCGGGTCTGCGTGACAAGATCGAAATCGTCACCAAATGCGGCATCGTCGCGCCGGCCGGGCGTCACTCAGCCGCGCGCGTCAAGCATTACGATACGACGGCCGGCCACATCAACGCTTCGGTTGAGGCATCTCTTCGCGACATGGGAACGGATCATGTCGACCTCCTTCTCATTCATCGCCCGGATCCGCTGATCGACGCGGAAGAAACCGGCAAGGCGCTCGATGCGCTGGTGGCGTCCGGCAAGGTGAAGGCCGTCGGCGTCTCCAACTTCCGCCCGTGGGACTTTTCCCTGCTGCAATCGGCCATGAGCAACCGGCTGGTGACCAACCAGATCGAGATGAGCCTTCTCGCCACGGATTGCTTTACCAATGGCGATCTCGCTTTCCTGCAGGAAAAGCGCGTTTCTCCGATGGCATGGTCGCCGCTTGGCGGCGGTTCGCTGTTTTCGGGTGCTCATGGTGGCACCATGGCTGCCCTGCAGCGCATCGGCAAGGAACAGGGCGTTGATGCGACGGCTGTCGCGATCGCCTGGCTGCTGCGTCATCCGGCGAAGATCGTGCCGGTGCTCGGCACCAATAATATCGAGCGTATCAGAACCGCGGCCGATGCGCTCCGCGTGACGATGGACCGCCAGACCTGGTTCGAACTCTACACCCTTGCGATTGGAAAAGAGGTGCCGTGATGACAGTGGCAGAGGCGATCAAGATGCCCAATGAGCATGTATTCGTTCCCGGCGGCGAAAACAGCCGCAGCTTTCGCAATGCGCTCGGCGCTTTCACGACAGGCGTGACTGTCGTGACCGCCACCACGCCGGAAGGCCCGATCGGCATGACAGTCAACAGCTTTGCATCCGTGTCGCTTGATCCGCCGCTGGTGCTCTGGTCACCGGCCAAAAGCTCATCACGTTATCAGGCCTTCAGCGGTGCGACCCATTTTGCCATCCACGTTCTGAGCGCGGATCAGGACGTGCTGAGCGCCCGCTTTACCCGCAACGGCCGTGCCTTCGACGATCTGGATTGGGAATTGAACGACGAAGGCGTGCCGGTCATTCCCGGAACACTTGCCCGTTTCGAGTGCCGACAGGCGGCGGCCCATGATGCGGGCGACCACACCATCATCGTCGGTGAGGTGCTGCGCGCCGCGCATCGTGATGGCGATCCGCTGTGTTTTTCGGGCGGCACCTTCGGTCGCTTCGCCCGGCAATAACGGAACCTTCAGTCATTCCGGAAACTTCGGTATCAGTGATGCCGTTATTAGGGAAACACTCCACTTTTCTAAGGAGCGCGCTGGTCGCGCTCCTTTTTTGCGAAGTAAAATAGCATTCTTCGCTTTTTATACTGACGCTGGTCTCTGAAACCGGGTTAAGTGGCAGCAAGAGATGATTCGCCGGACATAACAGGCGAAATGATGCGCCGATGAGGAAAAATTGATGACCGGTGGTTTCTGGCGGGAAGAGGCGTCGAAGACCGGTTCAGGTTTTAGGCCCGTCCGGCAGTTCTTCTTGCGGGCATCAACGAGCCTCCTTGCGCTGGCGTTGTCCTCTGCCATCGCGCCTGCTGCATTTGCAGAATCCATCGCCTGGGTTGGCTCTTCCTCGGATGACTGGTTCTCGCCAAGTAGCTGGTTTGGGTACACGCGTGTGCCGGGAGCGAACGACCTCGCCGCCATCGACGCTCAAGGCCCGACAATAGCCGCCGGGCGTGTCGCAGAAATCGATGAACTCGGCATTGGCATTACTCTGGATGGGTCGCTGTCAGTGGAGGGCGGCCTTAAGACTTCCAATACAAAACTCGGCAACAAGGATTTGGTCGCGGGCACGTTAAATTTTTCCGGCGGCGATTGGTCGAACAAACATGACATATTTATTGGCGGCGTAGGCATTGGGGAAGTCTCCCTCACCGGCAGCAGGGCGGTCTCCGGTGGGAATGTCTACCTGGGTGGCGGTTCGGGCCATGGTTGGCTCACTCTCGACAATCTATCGAGTTTCGATAATACCGGCACCACTTTTGTCGGTGTCGCGGCGGATGATGGCTTTGATCAGTTGCAGATTCTTGGCGCAAGCACGTTCAGGACCGGCGGATTTGTGATCGCAGATGGTATGGATTCTGTAGGCACCGTCTCCGTCGAGGGGAGCGGAAGCAGCCTTACCGTGTCGCAGGATATGGTGATTGGCCATGGCGGCAACGGGCTTCTGACGATCTCCAGCGGTGGTGTTGTCAAAAGTCTTGCGACCACCATCATCGGCAATCTCGCGACATCGAGCGGAGGTTCGCTGACCGTCAACGGCCGTGGTTCCATTCTGGAAACCTCCGGCCCCTTGATTGTTGGCAATGAAAGCTCGGCAAGTATGTTTGTCGGGACGGCGGCAGAGGTTATCAGTGGCGCTGTCGTGATCGGCCGGCATTCGGTCGGTCGGGCCACCGTCACGGGCAGCGATTCCCGGTGGATCACGGGCAATCTGAGTATTGGCGGTGATGAGAACGATCCTGGCGGTGCCATCGGTGATGGTGCAGTTGATGTAATGGCGGGCGCTGCGATCAACAGTGCTTCGGTTCAACTTGGCGCTGTCTCGGGTGCCAGGGGGTCTGCCACTGTTGAAGGCGCGGATTCTGCCTGGACGATCGGAGACGATGGTCTTTCTGTCGGCCTTTCAGGCTCTGGTTCCCTGAGCGTCAAAGCCGGCGGTCATGTCGATTCCGCCAACACGGTTGTCGGGGCAAAAGAGGGGAGTGATGGCTCTATCACGGTTTCCGGGTCTGGAAGCACCTTCAACAACGCCGGTGATCTCGATGTGGGTTGGGAAGGCGACGCTTCGCTGCATGTCGATACCGGCGGCACGGTAACAAGCGACAGCGCAATTGTCGGCACAAAATCGATGATTGCCGCGGTGAACATCAGTGGCGGCGGCTCGACCCTGACGCTCGCAAAGACGCTGATCGTCGGATATGAGAACGCTACCACGGGAGAGGTTTCCGTCACGACCGGCGGCGAAATCCGGGCGAAGGAGCTTTCGATCGGCGAGCTTGGCGGCTCTTCCGGCAAGCTGAGCGTTATCGGAGCGGGTTCGATCGTTACCGTCTCCGTTGACAGCAATCTCGTCAATTCCGGTTCAACCTATGTCGGGTGGCGCGGCGGTGGGAATTTAACGGTGACCGATGCCGGTTCTCTCGGCACAAATCGCCTGTTTGTTGGCACGCAGGCTGGATCAAACGGCTTCCTGCATGTTGGTGGTATTGGCTCGCAGGTTGAGGTCCACGATGCTCTCGTGATCGGTGGAGGCGGCAACGGTTCAGTCGAGGTGACTGGCGGCGGCGCTCTTGCGGCCCACACTATTGTCATCGCGGCAGCGGCAGGTTCCACTGGCGTTTTGAACATAGGCGCCCGCGCGGGATTGACGGCGCGAGTGGCAGGTGAGGTTGACGCTGCGGGAATCGTTTTCGGCGCTGGCGACGGCAGTATCGTTTTCAACCATTCGGAAGCTGATTATGACCTCTCCGCGAATATTTCGGGTGCTGGACGTGTTGTCGCGGAGAATGGCGTCACCACGCTCGCAGGCCACAACAGCTACTCCGGCGGCACCACCATATCTGCCGGTACCTTGAAAGGCAGGGCGACAAGTTTTGGTTCTGGTCAAATCGCCAACAGCGGGCAACTCGTTGTGGATGGGGCAGGAACGCTTTCAAATAGTCTCACCGGTTCCGGTACTGTCGAAAAGACGGGCGGCGGCAACCTCGTTCTTGCCGGCAACAACAGCTATTCCGGTATAACAACGATTTCGGCCGGCACGCTGACTGGAGCGGCAAAAAGCTTCGGCTCGGGCGAGATCGTCAACGATGCGCAGCTCGTGGTGGATGGGGCTGGTACGTTTTCAAATGTCGTCAGCGGCACCGGCACCTTTGAAAAGACTGGCGACGGCAATCTGGTTGTGACCGGCAACAGCACATATTCAGGCGCAACCGAGGTTTCATCGGGCAAGCTCAGCGTCAACGGCTCGCTGGCGAGCGCCGTTTCCGTCCGCAGCGGCGCGACGCTTGGTGGTTCCGGCACCATCGGCGGGCTGACTGTCGCTTCCGGGGGCACGCTGTCGCCCGGCAATTCGATCGGCACCCTGACCTCGACCGGCGATGTGCGATTCTTCAGTGGCTCGACCTATACGGTTGAAATCGACGCGTCCGGCAATTCCGACAGGATTGCCGTCACCGGTACCGTCACCATCGACAACAACGTCAAACTCGTCGTCACGCCGCTTGCAAGTCATTCAGCCTATAGTCTCGGCACGCAATATCCGATCTTGACGGCAATGGGCGGTATTGCCGGCACTTTTTCCGGCGTGGACGAGAAATTCGCTTATTTGGTTGTGAACGTCACAAAGAGCACGGATAACGGCACCGCATATCTCTCCTTTAATCGTGCATCGCCGGATTCCGGGCTGCTTGCCTCTGAGACATCCTCGGAGAATGCCCAAAATGCCGCCAATGCTGTCGAGACAGCGCGGGAAGATCCGGCGCTTTATCAGGCGGCATTGTTTCTGGGGCAAAATGAAACCCAATCCGCCTTTTCGCAGCTTGCCGGCGAGCTGCATCCGTCACTGGCCATGGCATTGATAAATCGCAGCCAGCTGACGCGGGCTGTCATTATCGAGAGGTTGCGCAGCGCCTTCGACGGCGTGGATGCGCGCGCGATCATGCCCGCCGGCAATGCGACGGGCGGGAGCGGAACGCAGCGTGTGGACGAGGGTTCTCTTACGTTCTGGTCCAATGGATTCGGATCGCGCGGCCGTGTCGACGGAGATGGAAATGGCGCTACGGTCGATATCAAAGGCAAGGGCGTCCTTATCGGCCTGGATGGGGATTTGGATGACGGCGTGCATGCTGGTGTTGCTGCGGGTTACGGCCACGACAGCATAAGCCAGAAGTCCGCATCGGCGGATGTGGATAGCTATTATGTGGCAGCTTATGCAGGTCTGACGAACGGTCCGGCATCGCTGCGCCTCGGCGCGACCCATGCCTTTCAGGATATCGACACGCGCCGCGTGCTTTCCTTTTCAACATTGCAGGAAAATCTCACTGCCAGCTATGGTGCGTCCACAACGCAGGCCTTTGCCGAAGCAGCCTGGCGTTTCGATCTCGATCGCACCCTCATCGAGCCCTATGCCAGTATCAGCTATGTGAACCTTGAGACGGAGGCCTTTGGCGAGAAGGGCGGCGTTGCCACGGTTTCGTCCGGTTCGGCGAGCCATGATCAGCTATACACGACGCTTGGTGCGCGTTTGCGTCAGGATATTTCGTTGGACGACATGTCCGGGCAGGCGACGTTCGATATCGGGTGGCGGCACGCCTATGGTGACCCGTCAGTGGTGAGCACATTGTTTTATACCGGCGGCAATGGATTTTCCGTCGCAGGAACAGCGATGACGCAGGATGCTGCGCTGCTTAACCTGGGGCTCAGCTACGATCTTGCTCCTTCCGCCACTTTGACATTCCGTTATGGCGCGGTCTTTGGGGCAGGAGTGCTGGATCAATCCGCTTCGGCCGAACTGGGAGTCCGTTTCTGATGTCGTTCAGACCACACAAGTCGCGGAATGCGGCGCTTGCTGTTGCCGTCTTCGCCGGGGCCATGGCGGGTGACGCCGGTGCGCAGGAAGCCGCGAAACCGGCCGTGCCGCTGCATGAAGTTCATGGAAGCTGGCAACTTGCCTGTGCCGCACCAGTGAAAAAAGATCTCGCCGATCCGAACACCACGCAGACGGCGCCGGCCAAACCGCTCTGCGCCATCGCGCAGGTGCAGCTTGAGGAAAAAACCCGCAAACTTGTCGTCTCGGTCGAATTCCGGCTTGATGATTCCAAAACGCCGGGACAGCTCTCAGGCATCATCGTCATGCCGTTCGGCCTGGCTGTCACCAAACTCTTTTCGATAAAATCCGGCAATGTGCGGCTGCAGGAAGTGCAGGTGAGCACCTGCCTTCCGGTCGGCTGTGTCGTGTCTTTCACGCCCTTCGTCGAACTTGTCTCGGCTCTGGAAACAGGCAAGACGCTGACGATCGAAGCCCCGGATCTGCATGGAAGAACCGTCTCATTCCAGCTGCAGTCGGCTGGTTTTTCCGAGGCGTTGAAGCGCCTCGGAAGCCTGTATTAAGCCGCGACGGAATCGGGCTCTGCGGCGCCTTCCGGCTTTTGCTGTTCAGCATGTTTCTCGGCTGATTTTTTGCGGGAAAACAGCCCGGTGAGAAAGTGGCCAAACCTGTCCATTTCCACGAAGATGACGGGCGTGATAAACAGCGTCAGCAATTGCGAGACGATGAGGCCGCCAACCACGGCGATGCCGAGCGGCTGGCGCAGTTCTGAACTCGCGCCCGAGCCGAGTGCAATGGGCAGTGCGCCCAGCAATGCGCAGAAAGTCGTCATCATGATCGGCCGGAACCGGCGTACGCAGGCTTCGCGAATGGCGGTAGCCGGCGGTTCGGCCTTTTCGCGCATCAGTTCCACCGCCACGTCGATCATCATGATCGCGTTTTTCTTGACGATGCCGATCAGCATCAGCAGGCCGATCAGCGCGATGATCGAGAAATCCATGCCCATCACCTTCAGCGCCACCAGCGCGCCGAAGGCCGCCGCCGGCAGGCCGGAGAGGATGGTCAACGGGTGGATGAAGCTTTCGTAGAGCACGCCGAGAACCACATAGATGGTCAGCACCGCCGCCAGAATGAGGATGCCGGTATTGCCCTGGCTCTGCTGGAAGATTGCCGCCGTGCCGCCATAGCTGGTGAAGACATCCTGCGGCAGGCCTATCATGCTCTTGATCTGATCGATCCGGCTTGTGGCATCGGAAAGCGCCACGCCGTCAGGCAGGTTGAAGGAAATCGTCGTGGAGACGAGCTGGCCCGTCTGGTTGATGGTCACAGACGCCTGTGTGCGGGTGAGGGTGGCGAAGTTTGAAAGCGGAACCAGAACGCCCGATTTTGCGGAGAGAATGTTGATATCGCTGAGGAAATCATCGTTCCACGGTTTGGAGCTGTCGAATTCCACGATAACGTCGTAGCTGTCGCCGGTGGACTGGATCTGCGCCGCCGTATAACCGCCAAAAGACATTTCCAGCGTCTTGCGCAGCTGGTCATTGGTGATGCCGAAGGCGGCCGCCTTTTCCGGATCGACGGAAATCGTTGCGGCGATCGCCCCATTCTGGGCATCCGAGGTAACTGACGTGAAGGTGTGATCGCGGCGCATCGCCTCCATCAGCTTGTTCGACCATTCATTGGTCGTGTCGGCATTCAGGCCCTGAACGACGAGCTGGTATTGGCTGGCGGAGCTGCGCCCGCCGAAACGCAGGCTCTGCTGCGGATTGATATAGGTGCGGATGCCCGCCACTTTCGATGTGGCCTGCCCAAGTTCCGTGAGCACCTGGCTCAGCGGCGCACGCTCTTCCTTCGGCTTCAGTTCCACGAACATCGAGCCGTTGTTCAGCGGGTTACGGGAATTGCCGCCCACAATGGAGGTGACGTGCACCACGGCCGGATTCTTGCGGATCTGATCGGCGACCTGAGCCTGCAGGTCACGCATCGCCGTGTAGGAAATATCCTCACGCGCCTGTGTCGAGACCGAAAGACGGCCAATATCTTCCTGGGGGAAGAAGCTGGAGGGCAGGGTTTCGAAGAGATAAAGCGATGCCGCGACCGAGGCGAGAAATGACGCCAAAACGATGCGGCGATGGGAAAGGCACCAGCCGACGGCGCGACCATAGGCGCGTAGCGTACGTTCGAAACCCGCATCGAACCAGCGGATGATCGCCGGTGGTCTGGAGGAATGGCCGGAGAGGCGTGAAGCGAGCATCGGCGTCACCGTCAGCGACACCAGTGCCGAGGCCATGATCGCCAGCGTGACGACCATGCCGAACTCGTTAAAGAGCCTGCCGATGACGCCGCCCATCAACAGGATGGGAATGAAGACGGCAACCAGCGAGATGGACATGGAGAGAATGGTGCTGCTGACCTCTGCCGCGCCCTGAAGGGCGGCTTCCCGCATGGGCAGGCCTTTTTCATGCAGGCGCAGGATGTTTTCCAGCATGACGATGGCATCGTCCACCACCAGCCCCACGGACAGGGTTAGTCCGAGCAGTGAAATATTGTCGATGCTGTAACCCAGGACATACATCATGCCGAAGGCGGTGATGAGCGACAGAGGCACGGCAAGCCCCGGAATGATGGTTGCCGTCAGGTGTCCGGTGAAGAGATAAATGACAGCCACCACCAGCCCGATGGTGAGGAACAGCGTGAACTGCACGTCCGAGATCGCGTCCTTGATCGCGGTCGAGGCATCATTCATCACGTTAATATTGACTGAAGGCGGTAATTGTTGGTGAAGCGCCGGAAGCTTGGCCTTGATGGCGTCAACAACCTCGACTGTATTGGCATCCGGTTGACGCTGCACGGCAAGAATGATGGCCTGTTCGCCATCGAACCAGCTGCCGGCATTGGTGTTGTCGATGCTGTCGGTGACATTGGCGATATCGCCGAGGTGAATCCGTGCGCCGTTGGTCGTTGAAACGACCAGCGAGCGGAACGCCTCGGCATTGGTGCGTTGCGTGTCCGCCTCGATCGTCAGGCGTTGATTTTCGTTTTGCAAGGCCCCGACGGGCACCTGATTATTCGCTTGGGCGATGGCCGTGGTGACGGTGTCGACGCCGAGCCCTCTTGCCTGGAGCTGCGTGGGGTCGAGGCCGATGCGCACGGCGTAGGTCTGCGCGCCATAAATACTGACCTGGGCGACGCCCGAAATGGTGGAAAGAAGTGGCGAGATGATGTTTTCGGCGATTTCGTCCACTTTGCTGGTGGGCATTTCCTTGCTGTTGACAGCGAGCAGCAGCACCGGCGCATCGGCCGGGTTGGTTTTGCGATAGCTCGGCGTCGTCGTCATGTTGCTCGGCAACTGCCGCTGCGCGCGCGAGATTGCCGCCTGCACATCGGCGGCCGCAGCATCGATATTGCGGTTGAGATCAAACTGCAGCACGATCGAGCTGTTGCCGAGCGTGTTGGTGGCGCTGATTTCGCTGACGCCGGGAATGGTTTCGAACTGCTTCACCAGCGGCGTGGTGACCGAGGTGGCCATGGTTTGCGGCGAAGCGCCGGAAAGCGATGACGAGACATTGATCGTCGGAAAATCCACTTTCGGCAGGGCGGCAACGGGCAGCAGGCGGAAGCCGGCGAGCCCTGCCAATATCAGGCCTATGGCAAGAAGCGTGGTGGCAACGGGCCGGTTGATGCAGAAATTCGGGATCATTGGCCGCCAACCTTTTCCTGCGGAATATTGGCGGCCAGATTGCCGGCCGCGCCGCCCTTGTTGGAAAATTGCTCGACGACGAGCTGGCCATCGGCAAGTTCCGATTGGCCCTCGACGATTATATGCTCACCGCCGTTCAGGCCGCTCGCGATGGCCGTGAGATCGCCATTCGAACGAGCGACTTCCACCGGCGTCATATGGGCATGATGGTCGCTATCGACGGTATAGACGAAATTGCCCTTCGGACCGGGCCGCACGGCGACCGTCGGCACGACGATCATCTCCTCATCCGAAACAAAATGAGCCGTGACGTTGACGGACTGGCCGGGCCATAAAAGACCGCGATCATTCTTGAATTCCGCCTTGGCCAGCACGGTGCCGGAGGTCTGGTCCACCGTATTGTCGTAGAACCGCAGCACACCGCTCATCGGCTCGCCACCCGTTGCCGCCGGATCGACATCAACAGCGGTGTCTTTTGTCACGCCTTCACGCAGTTGCGGCAGATAGCGTTGCGAAAGCCGGAAACTGACCGAGATCGGATCGTATTTGGTGATTGTCACGATATTGACGCCTGCGCTGAGATAGGCGCCGGGGCTGACAGTGATGTCGCCGAGCCGTCCGTCGAAAGGCGCGCGGATTTCCATATGCTCGAGCGTCACCTGATCTGAGGCGAGCGTTGCCTTGTCGGCATCGATCTTGGCGCTGGCGCTGTCGCGCGCTGCCCTGGCCTGATCCAGTACCTGTTGCGATTCCGCGCTTTGCTTGACCAGATTGGCGGCGCGCTGGAAGGCTGCCTCCGTCTGCTCAAGCGTTGCCTGATCAGCTGCGATATTGGCTTTGTCCTTGTCGACGGCGGCGCGGGCGATGCGATCGTCCATCTTGAGGATCAGATCGCCTGCCTCGATGTGCTGGCCATCCTTCGCCTCGATTTCGGTAACGAGGCCGGCCTGAAGCGGCGCGATATTGGTGATGTCGGCTGCAACCGCCCAGCCCGTCGCCGTTGCATCCATCGGCAGCGTCGCCTTGCTGACGGCGATGGTGCTGACGGTGGGTGGCCCGCCATTGCGCCGACCTCCACCTTGTCTTTGTCCCTGCTGTCGGGCTGGCTGGCCGCTCTGGGCCGATTGTGCCGCCGGTTCGGTGTTCGCCTGCTGCGAAACGCTGGCGAATTGTTTAAGGTAAGGAACTTGGTCGAGCGGCAAGCGATCCCTAAAATACCAGGTACCGGCGGCTGCAATGGCAAGAACGCTGAGGGCGGTCCAGAAACGTTTCATCTGACGATTCCGCGTAATGAGAGCGATACATGTTTCCCGAACATGTGCGGTAAGCCTTGGGAGCAGCTTTCCCCCACAAGACACCCAATGCGCTGCGAAATCACCTTAAACTTTTGTAATGGCGGCGACAATGACTGTCGCTATATGCGTTGTCTTTCAGGGGGCAGACGGTTTCGGTCCGTGCCGAAAGCCCATGCTTGATCACGTTCACCTTCGCCGCCGGTCCCGGCCAAAGAAAAAGCCGCCTCGTTTCCGGGGCGGCTTTGGTACAAGTGGCGAGAAACCGACGATCAGAAGGCCCGGATGGCGTTGCGCGTGGCAAGCACGTCCTCGGCAACATTGCCCGTCGTCGCCGGAACGGAGCCGACGAGATCCAGGAACTTGTAGAGTTCGGTAGCCTGCGAATTGGTGACGTAGATGATGTCGCGATCCTGCATCGGGAACTTGGTGGCAGCGAAGAAGGTCGACGGATCGCGCAGATTGGCGCGAAAGATGACCGGAACGTCCTGTCCGGGGAACTTGGACGTGTTGATGCCGAGCTTCACGAGAAGATCGCGCTTGACGATACGATAGACATAGACCTGGGCGGGGTCGGCACGGGAATCGAGCAGCCCGCCCGCTTTGCCGAGTGCATCCGAAAGCTTGAGATCGGCATCCTCGAACTCGAAACGCCCATTGAGGCCCGAAGCGCCGAAGGCGAGATAGGTGCGGCGCTCACGCTCCACCATGATCGTGTCGCCCGGAACCACATAGATGTTTTCGGAGGGCGTGCTGACGAGGTGGTTGTAGTTGACGCGCGCGGTCTTGCCGCGGCGGATCAGCGTGACATAGGATTCGATATTCGGGGCGCTAAGGCCCTTTGCATAGGAGATAACGTCGAGAACGCGATCTCCTGCTTCCGAAAGCTGAACCTTGGTCGGCTCCTTGACGTCACCCAGCACGGAGGCCTGCGCGGAGCGGCTGGAAATCTTGGTGATGAGAACCTGCGGCTCGATGGCGCGGTTGGCGAGCCGTTCCTCGATTTCGCTCTGGACATCCTCGACATTGCGGCCGGTGGCGCGAATCTTGCCCGCATAGGGAACGCTGATATTGCCTTCCCGGTCGACCGTCTGGTTCGGCAGGCTGATGAAGTTGCCGGGACGGCTGCCCGCGTCGTTCGGGATAAACAGGCCGCCGGCCTGGCTTTCAAAGATTGCGACCTGCACCACATCGCCGACACCCATCGGCAGGGCCGGAACGCCACCCTTGCCGCCGCCGAAACTGCCGAGCAGGGTCGTGGTTGTGGTATCGCCGACGTAATTGAGAACGGCGCTGTTGATATCGAGCAGCGCGTAGTCGACACCTGCGGTTTTCTGTTTGTCCTTGGAGGCAAATTTCACGGAAGCGTTAGATTCTATCGACGCTGCATCGGGCCCGGAAGCCGCTGTAACCGTGCACCCCGCCAGTGCTGCGGAGGCAAGCAGAATCGAAACATTCAATAAACGCATTTGGTCCTCGAAATGAATGCCGTCCGAAAAGCAGAAATAATCCGGACATCGTATAAGTTTTTAAAAATAAGCACTTCATAAATGACACCGGTAAAGAAAATCAAAACCGGTATTACATCCGTTTAGCGGAATCGCATCCCGAGATGTTTACGCCTGCCAATCAGGCATATGCCCAGTTTCAGGCGATGCTTCAAGTTGATCATCGCTCAACTGCGCCGAAAAATTTCGGGCGAGGCACGATGTTTTAATCCCCTGATGGTGTCAGTATTGTTGTGCTTCAATATTCAGTCGGATGCCATAATCTCTTTGATTACCGCATTGCGCTAGTGCAGTTTTGTCACGCTTGCGCGGTTTCTTTTGCGGTTGATTCAATTGAGTTCTAATCAATTGTTTTATAAATGTTTTTATTAGCTCGTCATGCCCGCTCAGCCAGCGCGAAATTCACGGTATCCGCAAATTCCCGCAGGAAACGCTCACGTGAGAAGCGAGCGGCATTGTTGATGCAGGCGTTCTTGTCGAAGCGATCGGAATTGTCGACGAATTCCTGTACGGCGGCGCAGATCGCTTCCGGTGTCTGCTCACCGAAATAAAGGCCAGTCGGATGGTTGGAGGCGCCGAGAGGAACGACGGTTTCCAGAACGCCACCTTTGCCATAGGCGATGACCGGTGTGCCGAGCGCCTGGGATTCGACGGGCACGATGCCAAAATCATCTTCTGCCGCAAAGACAAAGGCCTTGGCCTCGGCCATATATTTGTGAAGCTCCTCATTGCCGACGAAACCGAGGATTTCGACATTCGGCGCGGCGATTTCGCGGATGCGTTTCATGTCCGGTCCGTCGCCGATGACGACCAGTCGTTTGTCCGGCATCTTTGCAAAGGCTTCCACGATAAGGTGCACCTTCTTGTAAGGCACCAACCGCGACGCCGTGACGAAATAGTCGCCCTTAAGGTCGGACGGGGAAAGATGGGACGTGTCCACCGGCGGATAGATCACGGTGGAATCGCGGCCATAACACTTGCGCACCCGGTTGCGGATGAATTTGGAATTGACCGTCATCAGGTCGACGCCGTTGGCGGTGCGGATGTCCCACATGCGGATATAGTGAAGAACGGCGCGCGCGATCCATGAGGCGAAGCCGCGCGTCAATCTGGTTTCCTTGAGATATTGGTGCTGCAGGTCCCAGGCGTAGCGGATGGGGCTATGGATATAGGAAACGTGAAACTGGCCCGGCCCGGTGATGACGCCCTTGGCGACCGCGTAGCTCGACGAAATCACCAGATCATAGCCGCTCAGATCGAACTGTTCGATGGCGAGCGGCATCAGCGGCAGATAGGAGCGGTATTTTTTTCGGGCGAAAGGCAGTTTCTGGATGAAGGAGGTGTTGACGGGGCGCCCGCCGAGAAACCCCCGGTCGCGCTCGCTCATGAAATCGACGAGGCAGTAGAGGTCCGCGTCAGGATAAATCTCAAGAAGGTTGTGAAGCACTTTTTCGGCGCCACCTCTGTCGGTGAGCCAGTCATGCACGATTGCCGTCTTCATAATTTCCTCAATAATTTCAACGTAATAAAAATTAATGTTCCGCCCTGGAATAAAGTTCGGCGGTGTAGAGTATCAGGTCTATGTGCAGCCTTTTAAAATACGGCTGGCGGCGGAGAATGGCGTAACGAATAATAAAAATGTGCTGGTATGTGTGTGGTGATCTGATGTTGGTCCGATCTTTAATAGCACTTTGTTCGCAAATGCGAAATATCCAACCTTCTTAATTCCCTTTCTTCCTTTACAGCCGAACGCTTGCCGTCATTCCCGCCGTCCCGGCTGGAAGAGTTGGATTTTTTGGTGCGCTGTATTTTGGGTAAAATCCCCATTTTTCCATCACCTTACAACCTGTTGCCGCCTCCCGCGCAAACCTGCCTCGCGTTTCGCCGATCACGGAAACTCATCGCCATGCCTCATTCTCATTGACACGGCGACGTATCAAGATATTCTGTTATAAAGATGCATATAACATAATAATGGAACACATAAGAGCTGGGAGCTTGACCATGAGACGTAAACTTGCATTTCTCGCCACTGTCGCTTTGCTGTTGGCACCTAACGTAATGATGGCCGCGGAGAAGGGCGGCGTCATCAATGTCGCGACGATCGGTGAGCCGCCGACACTTGATCCCATGGCGTCTACCGCCGACCTCGTCGGCATCGTCACGCAGCATATTTTCGAAACGCTCTATACCTTCGACAAGGGCTGGAAGGTGACGCCGCTTCTGGCGGAAAGCCTGCCCGAGATCAGCGCTGATGGTAAAACCTACACGATCAAGCTGCGGCAGGGCATCAAGTTCCATGACGGCAGCGACATGACGTCCGAAGATGTCGTCGCCTCGCTTGGCCGCTGGATGAAGATCGCCTCGCGCGGCAAGCAGGCAGCCGGCTTCATCGAAAATATCTCCGCGCCTGACGCAGGGACGGTGGCGATCACCCTCAAGCAGCCCTATGCGCCGCTGACCTCGCTGCTCGCCTTCAACAATTCGGCGGCGATCATCCTGCCCGCTGAAAAGCAGGCGGAGCCAATGGCCGAATTCATCGGCACCGGTCCCTATATGCTGAAGGAACGCAAGGCCGACCAGTATATCCAGCTCGTCCGTTTCGACGGCTATAAGTCCCGCGACGGCGAAAGCGACGGTTATGGCGGCGCACGCCATCAATATCTCGATGAAATCCGCTTCGTTCCGGTACCCGATCCGAACACCCGCGTCGAAGCCGCTGTTTCCGGCCAGTATGACTATGTCGATTCCATTCCGGTGGAATCCTTCGACAAGGTGAAGTCGTCGGCGGCGTCGCAGCCGCTGATGCTGAAGCCTTTCGGTTTCCCGGTCTTCGTGTTCAACACCAAGGAGGGGCTTTCTTCCAAGCTTGAGGTCCGCAAGGCGGTAACCGAGGCGCTGAACATGGAAGACATGCTGGCAGCCGCTTTCGGCAGCAAGGATTTTTATGCGCTTGACGGCGCCTATTATCCCGACAATTTCTCCTGGCACACGGAAGAGGGCGTCGAGGGCAACTACAATGTCGGCAACCCGGAAGCCGCTGCCGAAAAGCTCAAAGCGGCCGGTTATAATGGCGAGCCGCTGCGCATTCTCACCAGCCGCCAATATGAGTTCCACTACAAGATGGCGCAGGTTGCCGCGGAATATCTGAAGCTTGCCGGCTTCAAGGTGGATATGCAGGTGGTGGACTGGGCGACGCTGACGCAGCGCCGCGCCGACCCGAAGCTCTGGGACATCTACATCAGCCACAGCCCCTTCCTGCCTGAACCGGCGCTGATGGGCGCGCTTTCGACCAGTTCGCCGGGCTGGTGGGACACGCCGACGCGGAAGGCTGCGGTTGACGCCTTCACCTCCGAAGCCGATCCGGACAAACGCATCGCGCTCTGGGCCAATGTGCAGAAGACGATCTATGCCGAGCTGCCGCTCCTCAAGATCGGCGACTTCAATGCCGTGGCGGCCAAGTCCAACAAGCTGGAAGGCGTCGATCCGGCTCCGTGGCCCTATTTCTGGAATGCCTCGGTCACGAAATAAGGCCAGGACGGCAATCGGGTGCCGGGCTGCCGGCACCCTTCAGCAGTTTCGCTTCAACTATCGCGCATGAGCAGTCCGCCGCTTGTGCCATTGGGAGCCCTTATTCGTGATACGGTATATTTTCCAGAGACTTGCCGGAATGGTCGTGGTGATGTTCCTCGTCGTCACCATTGTCTTCGTCATTCTGCGCGTCACACCCGGAGACCCGGCCGCCGTGATGCTGGGGCCGGATGCCTCGGCGCAGGACATAACGGAGCTGCGCACCCGGCTCGGTCTCGATCAGTCGCTTGGCGTGCAATATGTCTATTATATCGGCCAATTGCTGAAGGGCGATCTCGGCCAGTCGATCTTTCTCAACATGCCTGTTGGATCGGCCCTGCTGGACCGGGCGGAGCCGACCTTCTTCCTGACGATCTTTTCGCTGCTGATCGCCAGCGTCATCGCGCTTCCGATCGGCATCTATGCCGCTTACCGGCGCGGTTCCTTCGTGGATCAGGCCGCCACCACCATTGCGATGCTGGCGGCGAGCATTCCAAGCTTCTGGCTCGGCCTCATCCTCATGCAGGTCTTCGCCGTCCGGCTCGATATGTTCCCGGTCTCGGGATATGGCGGTCCGGGCGCGAGCTTCCTCGAGCGCATGTATCACCTGACCTTGCCGGCAATCGCGCTCGGCCTCGTTTCCTCGGCCCTCATTCTGCGTTTCACCCGCGCCTCGATGCTGGATGTTCTCGGCGACGATTACGTCCGTACCGCCAGAGCCAAGGGTGTCAAGGAGCGGCGGGTGGTGATGAAACATGCGCTGAAGAATGCGCTCATTCCCATCCTGACCGTGCTTGGTCTCACCGCCGCCGTGCTGATTTCCGGCGCGGTCGTCACAGAAACCGTCTTCGGCCTGCCCGGCATCGGCAATCTCGTCGTGTCGGCCGTGTTGCGACGCGATTATCCGGTCATTCAGGGCGCGCTTCTCGTCATCGCCGGGCTTTACGTGCTCATCAATTTTGCAATCGACATGCTCTACCTGCTGGTCGATCCGAGGGTTCGTTACTGATGGCCGATATTGTTTCCACCGCCCCGCCGGCGCGCAACCCGAGCATCCTGTTCATTCGGCGTCTGCTGAAGCGCAAGACGGTTGCCGCCGGTCTCATCGTTTTGCTCATCTTCGTGCTGCTTGCGGTTTTCGCGCCGATGATCGCGCCCTATTCGCCGTCGAAACTGTCGATTGTGAACCGTCTGAAACCGCCGAGCGAACTCTACTGGTTCGGCACCGATGAGTTTGGCCGTGACGTCTTCTCCCGCACCATCTACGCTGGAAGACTGTCGCTTCTGGTCGGGGCCGCGGTGGTGGCGCTTTCGGCGCTGATCGGCATCACGCTCGGCCTGCTCGCCGGTTTCTTCCAGAAACTGGATACGCCGATCGCCCGGCTGATCGACGCCATGATGGCTTTTCCGGATATTCTGCTGGCGATTGCGCTGGTGGCAGCGCTCGGACCGTCGCTGACGACTGTCATCATTGCTCTTGCCGTCGTCTACTCGCCGCGCCTTGCCCGCATCGTGCGCGCCTCGACGCTGGTGATCCGCGAATTGCCCTATGTGGAGGCGGCCAAGGCGCTTGGCATTTCCACCTTCCACATCATGACGCGGCATGTGCTGCGCAATCTCGTCTCGCCGATCCTCGTGCAGTGCACCTTTCTGTTCGCCAGCGCCATGCTGGCCGAGGCCGGCCTTTCGTTTCTGGGACTTGGTGTCAGCCCTGAAATACCCACCTGGGGAACCATGATTTCCGCCGGCCGCCAATATATCGGTCAGGCGGACTGGATGACCTACTTCCCCGGCTTTGCCATCATTTTTTCCGTGCTCTCGCTGCAAATGGTCGGCGACGGGCTGCGGGACATGCTCGACCCAAGACTGCGAAGGGATTTGTAATATGACGTCCGGTGAACAGGCGAAAGCGCCTCTTCAAGCTCCCATTCTTCTCACCAATGTCAAACCCGTCGGTTTCGGAAAGGGGGCGTCCCAGGCCTCGACTGATATTCTGATCGGTGGCGATGGCAAGATTGCCGCGGTAGGCTCTGCGCTGCAGGCGCCCGCGGATGCGCAGCGCATCGACGCAAAGGGCGCATTCATCTCGCCCGGCTGGGTGGATTTGCACGTGCATATCTGGCATGGCGGCACCGATATCTCCATCCGTCCCTCCGAATGCGGGGCCGAGCGCGGTGTGACGACGCTGGTGGATGCCGGTTCGGCGGGGGAGGCGAATTTCCACGGTTTCCGCGAATATATCATCGAGCCCTCGAAGGAACGCATCAAGGCCTTCCTCAATCTCGGCTCCATCGGTCTCGTCGCCTGCAACCGCGTGCCGGAACTGCGCGACATCAAGGATATCGACCTTGATCGAATCCTCGAATGTTACGCCGAAAACAGCGAGCATATTGTCGGTATCAAGGTACGTGCGAGCCACGTCATCACCGGGTCCTGGGGTGTGACGCCGGTCAAGCTCGGCAAGAAGATCGCCAAGATCCTGAAAGTGCCGATGATGGTGCATGTGGGCGAACCGCCGGCACTCTACGACGAGGTGCTGGAAATTCTCGGCCCCGGCGATGTCGTGACGCATTGCTTCAACGGCAAGTCGGGCTCCAGCATCATGGAAGACGAGGACCTGTTCAACCTTGCCGAACGCTGCGCCGGTGAGGGCATCCGGCTGGATATCGGCCATGGCGGCGCATCCTTCTCCTTCAAGGTGGCGGAAGCGGCGATTGCGCGTGGCCTTTTGCCCTTCTCGATCTCCACGGATTTGCATGGCCATTCGATGAATTTCCCGGTCTGGGATCTCGCGACGACCATGTCGAAGCTGCTGTCGGTCGATATGCCCTTCGAAAAGGTGGTCGAAGCCGTCACCCGCAACCCGGCCTCCATCATTCGCCTCGATATGGAAAACCGCCTCGATGTCGGCCAGCGCGCTGATTTCACTGTCTTCGATCTTGTCGATGCCGATCTCGAAGCGACCGATTCCAATGGTGACGTGTCGCGTCTGAAGCGCCTGTTCGAGCCGCGTTATGCGGTCATCGGCGCGGAAGCGATCACCGCCAGCCGCTATATCCCGAGGGCGCGCAAGCTTGTGCGCCACAGCCATGGTTATTCCTGGCGCTGACCCCGACTGGAACGGCGGAGGGCATTGCCTTTCGCCTTCCGCAGACACGACGGGATACCCGTCCCGGCATTATGAGGAATTCGCGTGAAACAGTCTTCGCTTGATGCAGAAGAGCATCTTTCGCCCTATGACCGGCTTGCCGCGCTCGGCATCTCCCTGCCGCCGCCGCCGCCGCCGATTGCCAATTTCGTCACCCATGTGGTGGAAGGCAACATGCTGTACCTCTCGGGGCAGGGGCCGCGGGAGGAAAACGGCCATCTTTACGCCGGCAAGGTGGGCGCGGAAATTGGGCTGGAAGAGGCCTATAACCATGCGCGCCTCACCGGCATCAATCTGCTTGCCGTCATGCATGAGGCGTTGGGGGATCTGGCGCGGGTGAAGAAGGTGGTGAAGCTGCTCGGCATGGTCAATGCCGTCAGCGATTTCCGCGATCATCCGAGCGTCATCAACGGCTGTTCCGATCTCTTCATCGACGTGTTCGGCGATGCCGGGCAACATGCTCGTTCCGCCGTAGGTTTCGGCTCATTGCCGGGCAATATCACCGTCGAGATCGAAGCGATCGTCGCGCTCAAGGGGTGAGGCTATTTAATGGTTGCGCCAGCCCATCAGCTTTTCGATCCGTTCCGCCGAGACCCTGACCTGTTCGGTGTAGTGGTTCTCGTCCGCCAGCACCTTCTGTTCCGGCAGCACGATGGAGATCGTCGCGACGCATTCACCCCTGTTATCGCAGATCGGCGAGGCTATGCAGGCGACGGCGTAATCGGATTCGGCGACCTGTATCGACAGCCGGTCATGAAAGGCGGCCGCCGCCGATTGCGACAGGGTCTCCGGGTTGATCTCCGCGCGGCCAGTCGGCGAAGAACGGGCGCAGCGCCGAAAAAGCTCGACACGTTCCGCCTCCGGCAGATGGCCGACCAGCAGGCGGCCGGACGCGGTCCAGTTCAGCGGAACACGGGTGCCGACGCGGGACGCGACCTGGAAATGGCTCGGCCCATCGGCCATGGCCAGAACAAGCATATGGTCGCCGTCGCGACCGCAAAGCTGGACGGTTTCGCCAGCGTGGCGGCAGAGATCATGCATTTCATGCGTGGCGACACCCATGAAATCCAGCGAGCGGGCATAGGCAAGGCCGTAGTGATAAAGCCGCGCGCCGAGCCAGATGTTGCCGTCGGCATTGCGGGCCAGCATGTTCTTTTCGACGAGATCGTCGACGATCACATAGACGGTGGAAAGCGGCGCCTTGATTGCCTTGGCGATGGCGTAAGCGCCAGCCGGCGATCCGGTTTCGTAAAGATAATCAATCACCTGAAGAGCGCGGTCGATGCCGCTGACGCGCGAGCGTTTGGCCGCCTTCGCGTCCGGGGTTTCTTCCGTGGGAGACACGGCGGTTGAAGGCATTTCGTCCAGCTTATGGGCGTCCAATTTCCGGCTCCTCATGAATTTTGAGAAGCTATTACATTATTATGGCATATATGTCGATGCCCAACGCATCGCAAAGACAGGAGAAAGACATGACCGAGGATATCAGAAGCAGGATCGGCCTTCGCCCGGTCATCAACGTCTCGGGCACCATGACCTCGCTTGGCGCTTCCATCGTCGTTCCGGAAGCGGTTGAAGCCATGGCGGCCATCCTGCCGCAATTTGTCGAGATCAACGATCTGCAGCGCAAGGCAAGCGCGGTGATTGCGAGGCTGACGGGCGGCGAGGCCGGTTTCGTCACGGCCTCCTGCTCCTCCGGCATCAGCCTTGCGGTGGCGGGTGCGATCACCGGCAACAATCTTCTGGCCATCGAAAAGCTGCCCGATGTGACCCCGGAAAAGAACGAGGTTCTGGTGCAGATGGGCCATGTGGTGAGCTATGGCGCACCGGTGGATCAGGCCATCCGGCTCGGCGGCGGCAAGGTGGTGCTGGTCGGGCAGGCGACATCCACCCATCGTTTCCACATGGAAAACGCCATCACCGAAAAGACGGCGGCGGCAGTTTATGTCGTTTCGCACCATGTCGTCGACTACGGCCTGCTGCATCTTTCCGAATTCGTCGAAATCGCCCATGCCAAGGGTGTGCCTGTCATCGTCGATGCCGCTTCCGAATATGACCTGAAGCTGTTTCTGGCCACGGGAGCGGATGTGGTGCTCTATTCCGGCCACAAGTTCCTCGGCGGCCCCACGTCAGGCATCGTGACCGGCAAGAAAGAACTGGTGCGCAACGCCTTCCTGCAGAATATGGGCATTGGCCGCGGCATGAAGGTCGGCAAGGAGAGCATTTACGGCGTCATGGCGGCGCTGGAAGCCTGGGAAAAGCGCGACCATGCCGGCATCCGTGAGCGCGAGACCGGCTATCTCAACCTCTGGAAAAAGACACTGGATGGACGCCCCGGCGTGACGGCGCTGATCGAGCCCGACCCGACCAACAACCCGCTCGACCGGATGCGTGTCATCATCAATGCCGAAGAAGCGCATATCACCGCCTGGGACCTGACGACGGCGCTGGCCAGGGGTAATCCTCCGATCATCACCCGCGACCACGAGGTGGAGCACCGCTATTTCTATCTCGACCCATGCAACCTTCACCCCGGACAGGAAACCATCGTGGCTTCGCGTCTGGTGGAGGAACTGGACAAGGCGCGCGCCTCCAATGAGGTGATTGCCACTCCGTTCGACGACCGTAGCCGCCATCGTTTCGACGGCATGCTGCGCTGGCCGGACTAAGGCTCGACCGCTGGCACCGCCAAAACCTAACGACAAGAAGGGAACGATCATGACCATGCCGCAGGTAGCACCCCTTGGTGCCGAAGATGCCGTGCTTTCCGTCCGCAATCTCACCACGTCCTTTCACGTGGATGGCGGCTGGAAACCCGTGGTGCGTGATATTTCCTTCGATGTCGGGCCGGGCGAGACGGTCGCAATCGTCGGTGAAAGCGGATCGGGTAAAAGTGTTACCTCGCTCTCCATCATGCGGCTGCTGGATCGTGAAAGCAGCAGGGTTCAGGGCGAAATCCTGCTAGGCGGACGCAACCTGCTGTCCCTTTCCGAAGATGCCATGCGGCAGGTGCGCGGCAACGAGGTTGCCATGATCTTTCAGGAGCCGATGACCAGCCTCAATCCGCTGTTCACCATCGGCGACCAGATTTCCGAAGCCTTGCTGTGCCATCAGCCCATGTCGAAAGCGGATGCCCGGGCCGAAACGATCCGCCTTCTCGAAAAAGTCCGTATTCCCTCGGCCGCATCGCGTTTCGATGAATATCCGCATCGCTTTTCCGGCGGCATGCGCCAGCGCGTGATGATCGCCATGGCGCTGGCCTCCCGGCCGAAGCTGCTGATTGCCGACGAGCCGACGACCGCGCTCGATGTGACCATTCAGGGCCAGATACTGGACCTCATCAAGACGCTTCAGGAAGAGGAAGGCACGTCAGTTCTGTTCATCACCCATGATATGGGTGTGGTGGCTGAGATCGCCGACCGCACCGTCGTCATGTATCGCGGCGAGCAGGTGGAAGTCGGCGCGACGGCGGATATCTTCCATCGCGGCAAACATCCCTATACCCGTGCGCTCTTGTCCGCCGTTCCGGTTCTGGGTTCCATGACGGGTGAGGAAAGACCGCTCCGGTTTCCCATCGTCAACACCACCACAGGGGAAACGCAGCAGCCGGCGCGCCCGGGCGATACCGTCGACGCGAGCGCCCAGCCGGTGCTGAAAGTGGAAGGGCTGACCAAACACTTCGATATTCACTCGGGTCTGTTGGGACGGCTCAGCGGTCGCGTGCATGCGGTGGAAAACGTGTCTTTCGATCTGCGGGCTGGTGAAACATTGTCGCTGGTGGGTGAAAGCGGTTGCGGCAAATCGACGACGGGACGAGCCATCATGCGGTTGATCGAGCCGACTGCCGGTTCGGTGGTGGTCAATGGCGAGAATATTCTCGCCCTCGACAAATCAGGCATGCGCGAGATGCGCAAGACGGTGCAGATGATCTTTCAGGACCCCTATGCCTCGCTCAATCCGCGCATGACGGTGGGTGCAGCGATTGCCGAACCGTTTCTGGAGCACCGCATGGGAAGCCCCCGTGAGGCGAAGGATGTGGTGGCCGACATGCTCAAAAAAGTCGGTCTCTCGCCCGATATGGCGGCGCGTTACCCCCACGAATTCTCCGGCGGCCAGCGCCAGCGTATCTGCATCGCCCGCGCGCTTGCACTCCAGCCGAAGGTGATTGTCGCCGATGAGAGCGTTTCGGCGCTTGATGTTTCGATCAAGGCGCAGGTGATCAACCTGATGCTGGATTTGCAGCAGAGCCTCGATCTCGCCTTCCTGTTCATCAGCCATGACATGGCGGTGGTGGAACGCGTCAGTCACCGTGTCGCGGTGATGTATCTCGGCGAAATCGTCGAGATCGGCCCGCGTGCGGCGGTGTTCGACAATCCGCAGCATGACTATACCCGCAAGCTGATGGCGGCCGTGCCGGTGCCGGATCCGGAGCGCAGGAACACACGGCGTGGTGCGGCAAATGACGAGCTGAAAAGCCCGATCCGCGCGGTCGACTACGTGGTGAAGCCGCGTGAGTATCGCGAGGTCTCGCCCGGCCACCTTGTCGCCTGTTAAAGCAGGTTAAAGACCCGGCACCTCGGAAGTCGCGAAAGGCACGCGGTAACCGCGCTGGAATGTTTCGCGCTGTCCGAGCTGGCGATACCATTGCTGTATCGCCGGATAGTCGTCGAGGTCGATTTTATGGCGAGGGAAACGCGAGACCCATGGCCAGATGGCAATATCGGCTATGGAAAAATCATCGCCGACAAACTCCCGCTCGGTCAAACGGTCGTTCAGCGTCAGATAGAGGCGCTCCGTATCCGAGGCGAAACGCGTCTCGGCAAAGGGTGCTTTTCCGGCATTGTAGGTCAGGAAATAATGGGCGTAACCGAGCGTCGGGCCGAAGTTGGCGGCCTGCCACATCAGCCATTCGGTGACTGTCAGCCGTGAGGCGGCAGAGACGGGCATGAGCCGTCCGGCCTTTTTGGCGAGATAGATCAGGATCGCGTTCGATTCCGTCAGGATGGTGCCATTGTCGCGATCGACGATCGCGGGGATTTTCGAGCCGGGATTGATGCGGGTATAATCGGCTGAGAATTGCTCGCCTTTTTCGATGTCGATGGCGTGGCTGACATAGGGCAGGCCGAGTTCTTCCAGCGCAATCGAGATTTTCAGGCCGTTGGGAGTGATCCAGGTGTAAAGGTCGATCATACTAATCGAACATCGCCTCATCTAATGGCAAAGCCCGCCTGCCTTTCTTGCCGGTCACGTCGGATAGGTCAGTATAAAGACCGCGTAATGTCAGAACCAGCTGGACGATGCGCGGATCGGTGACGCGATAGATCACCTGTTTGCCTTCCCGCGAGCCTTCGATGACACCGGCGTCACGCAATTCGGCAAGCTGCTGGGAAAGCGTTGGCTGCTGGATGCCGAGTTCGTATTCCAGTGCGGAAACGGAGGCTTCCGTTTCCATGAGATAACAGACGATGGCCAGGCGATTGGCATTGGCGACAAGCTTCAAAAGCTCACTCGCCTCCACCACGCTGCGGCAGATGAGATTGGAAACCGGTTTCGTCACGACTACAGGCCCATTTTTCAAACTATAAAAAAGTAAATTGTATGGCAATAAATTTCAATGGCTTGATTAAGCTCAGTTTGACCAGATCAAGCAATTTTTAAAATCTACAGGATTAGTAGATTTCTCTTTCGCTTTCCGGCCGAGGATCGCCAAAACGTTCCTCGAAAACATTCTATAAAAAAGTAGATTGACTGCGAAATGAGGTGTCGACATGAAAATCGGGGTCCATCCCAACAATCTGCATTTGCGGCTCGCCCGGCTCTGGCCCGGTGCTTTCAAAGAATTTGATCCGGAATTCGTGCCCTATCGCGAGGGGCGCGATACGGCGGCGCTTCTGGAAAAGGGCGACATCCAATTCGGCGGTACGGGCTCGACGCCGCCCATCGAGGCGGATGCGCGCGGGCTCTCCGCAGCCTATATCGCTGCCTCGGCCCCGAGACCCGCAAATGGCGCGATCCTCGTGCGGCGCGACAGCCCGATCCGCTCCGCCGCCGACCTTTCGGGAAAACGCATATCGCTGATCGATGGCTCTTTTCATACCTATCTTCTGGCGCGCAGTCTGGAAGGGGCCGGGCTTGGTCTTGCGGATGTGACGCGCATCGAAAGCGGCGACAGCGACAGCCTGCACGATCTAGTCGAAGGCCGCGTCGATGCCTGGGTGACGATGTCGCCACGGCTCGAAAAAGCTCTTACGCATGACGGGATCAATCTTCTGGTCCGCTGCGGCTCCACCATTCCCAACCGCTCGCTGTTCTGGACGCTTGTGCGCCACAATATTGCGTTGGAGAGCCGAGAGGCGATTGCGATCGAACTCGACCGCGTCGGCCGCGCCGTCATGGCGGATATCGACAGAGCGGCGACGCTGCTCGCTGCCGAACCGGGTAGCGAGGGCGACGCTTCATCCTGGGCAAAGGTGCTGCGCTCGCGCGATCTTTCGGTAGTGCCCGCCGCCGAAAATATCCTTGCCGAACAGCAGGAGGAGGCCGATACGCTTTACAGGCACGGTCATTTCTCTTTACCGGTTCTGACGGGTCAATCAGCCAGCGCGGGAGGCGACAGATGAACGTTTTCTGGTACATGTGTGCGCCCGATGGCGCCTATCCCTGGCAGCCAGAAGGATCCCGCAAGGTCGATCTCGGTTATTACAAGCAGCTGGCGCTGGCTTATGACCAGCTTGGTTACACCGGCGCATTGTTTGCCACCGGCGCGCATGACGTCTGGGTTCTGGCGGGCGCGCTGCTCTCCTATACCGAGCGGCTGAAGTTTCTGGTCGCCATTCATCCGGGCCTTGTCGCGCCGACCCTGCTTGCCAAGATGGCGGCAACGCTTCAGGAGTTTTCGCGCGGACGCCTGCTGATCAATGTCGTTTCGGGCGATGCGAAGATGCTCGGCGCCTATGGCATGACCATGCCGCATGACGAGCGTTACGAGATGGCGGATGAATATCTGCAGATATGGCACCGGCTTTTCGCCGGTGAGACGGTCGATTTCAAGGGCCAATATTTCCAGACGGAGGGCGCAAAGCTCGCTCTGCCAGTGGGGCAGGGCATAGAGCCGCCGCCGCTCTGGTTCGGCGGTTCGTCGGATAAGGCGATCGACGTTGCCGCCAAACATGTCGAGACCTATCTCTCATGGGGTGAAACGCCGGACCAGATTGGTGCTAAGGTCGATCTGGTCAAGGCGCGCGCGGAAAAGCTCGGCCGCGAGCTGGAATACGGCATCCGCCTTTATGTCATCGTGCGTGATACGGATGAAGAGGCCTGGGCCGCCGCCGCCGATCTCTATGGCCGTATGGATGCGAACGCGATTGCCGCCAACCAGCGTTTCGTCGGCAAGACGGATTCGGTCGGCCAGCAGCGCATGACGGCAATGCATGGCGGGCAGAAGCCTGAGAACCTGCGCGATCTTGAAATCGCCCCCAACCTCTGGGCTGGCATCGGGCTTGTTCGGCCCGGGCCGGGAACGGCGATTGTCGGTTCGCCGGATACTGTCATCCGCACGTTGGAGGCCTATAAGAAGGCGGGCGTGAATACCTTTATCCTTTCCGGCATGCCATTGCTGGAAGAAGCTTTTCGCTTCGGCGAAAAGGTCCTGCCGCGTCTTGACGTGTCGCGTGAAGTCTCGTCGGCGAAACAATTCACCTGGTCGACTTTGTTCGACCGCGACCTCTCGGCAAAGGCCTCCTGAGCATGGCTTTGGGAGTGGAGAAGAAAGACATGACGGCAAGTCCGGCAACGATATCAGCACAAAGGCGCATCGGCCCGCAACGCGTGGCCGAGCGTGTGCTCGCCGTTCTGGACAAGGCGCTCGGTGCGGTCGCCGCCGCCATCCTTGCCACGCTTCTCGTGGTGGTGCTGGTCAATGTCACCCTGCGTTATCTGTTTCACACCGGCTTCATCGGTGCGGAAGATCTCGGCATCTGGCTGCATGTGGCGATGATCGCGGTTGGCGCGCCGCTCAGTCTCAAAAGCGCGCTTGCCATGCGGCTCGACGTTTTCGTGCGATTTTTGCCTGAGCGTTTTCACGCAGCCACCGAAGTTCTGGCGGATGCCTTCTCCTTCGTCGCAGCGCTCATCCTCGCTTTCGGCGGGGTTGAGATCGCGGCGATGCTGGGCGGCACCTCGCCGACACTCGGTCTGCCGGAATGGGTGCGTTTCGGCTTTCTGGGCGCAGGTGGCGCGCTGATCCTTCTCTATCTGGCGCTACAGCGCGTTAGTGAAGGCAAGGTGTTTGCCGTTCTCGCGTCGCTCGCCATCGCAGTCGTGGCCTATGTCGGCCTGCCGGAAGTTTTTGTCGATACGACCCTGCCGCCAAGCCTGTTTCTGGCGCTGACGGCGGCGCTGGGGCTGGTGCTGGCGGCACCGCTCGCCCATGCTTTCCTCGCCGCGGCCTATGTGGCGATCGCCTTCGGCAGCACCTTGCCGGAGCCGGCCATCGTGTCCTCGACCGTAACAGGCATGTCGAAATTCCTGCTGCTCGCCATCCCCTTCTTCCTGCTCGCCGGAAGCCTGCTGACGGAATCGGGTGTGGCCAACCAGCTGGTTCGTTTCGCCGCTTCCATGGTCGGCCACCGGCGGGCTGGGCTGGCGCAGACGACGCTTCTGACCAGCGTGCTGTTTTCCGGCGCATCCGGTTCTTCTGTCGCCAATGCCGCCTTCGGTGCCTCCACCTTCCAGCCGGAACTGGTGAAGCACGGTTATCCGCCGGCGCAGGCCGGGGCGATCATCGCCGCCACCTCGGTGCTGGATAACGTCATTCCGCCCAGCATCGCGTTTCTTATCCTCGCAACGGCCACCAACCTTTCGGTCGGCTCGCTGCTGGTTGGCGGCTTCTTTGCCGGCGGGCTGATGGCGGTTTGCCTAGCGGTAGCGATCCATTTCAGCGTGCGCAGCGTCGATACTTTGCCGCGCGCCACGGGAACGGAGCGATGGCGCTCGGCCATCGCCGCCATACCGGCCTTCGGTCTTGGCGTCATCGTGGTGGTCGGCATCCGCATCGGCATCGTCACCACCACGGAGGCCGCAGCACTTGCGGCGCTTTACACGCTGCTTCTCGGCTTCGGTTACCGGCTGGGTGCGGGGCGCATTTTCGCGACTTTCCGCCAATCCGCCGGTGAGGCAGCGGCCATCGGTCTTTTGATCGGCACGGCCGGACCTTTCGCCTTCCTGCTCGCGGTCGATAATGTCTCCGGCCTTGTCACTGACTTCGTGACGTTACTTGGCGGCAGCAAGATCGCGGTGCTTCTGCTCTCCAATCTCATCCTGCTCGTGGTTGGTCTGGTGCTGGATATCGGCGCGGCCATTCTGCTGTTCGGTCCGATCCTGCTGCCCGCCGCCGTGGCTGCCGGCATCGATCCGATCCATTTCGGTGTCATCCTGGTGGTCAATCTCATGATCCACGGCCTGACGCCGCCACTCGGCATGCTCATCTTTGTGGTCAGTGGTGTCACCCGCATTCCGGCGACAGCACTGTTCCGGGCCGTCGTTCCCTATCTCGCCTCTCTTCTCGTTTCCCTTGCCATTTTGTGCGTCTGGGCCATTTTCTTCTAAATCCGGGGTTTTATTCATGACTATTATCGATCGCCGCAATCTCCTCAAACTCTCCGCCTTTGGCGCGGCAACGCTCGCCGCACCGGCCTTCATTCGCACCGCACATGCAAGAACCCGCAGCCTGACCGTCGCGTCGCTTTTTGCCGACGACAAGCCGGAGACGAAAATCTGGGTGAAGATCAGCGAGCTGGTGGAGGCGAAACTGCCCGGCCGTTTCCGCTTCAATATCGTCAAGAGCGGCGCGCTGGGCGGCGAAAAGGAAGTGGCGGAGAATATCCGTCTCGGATCGGTTCAGGCGAGCCTCTCCACGGTTTCCTCGCTTTCCGGCTGGGTGCCGGAACTACAGATCCTAGATCTGCCCTTCCTGTTCCGCGATGCCGACCATGTGCGTAAGGTGGTGACGGGCGAAACGGGCAACGGGCTGAAGACGAAACTCGCCGCGCAACAATTCGTCGCCGCCGATTTCATCAATTACGGCGCACGCCATCTGCTGACCAAAGAGCCGGTGACCCGGCCGGAGCAGCTGGAAGGCAAGAAGATCCGCGTCATCCAGAGCCCGCTGCACACCAAGCTCTGGAGCGCCTTTGGCACCACGCCGGTCGGCATTCCAATCACCGAAACCTATAATGCGTTGGCGACCGGCGTGGCCGACGCCATGGACCTCACCAAATCCGCCTATGCCGGCTTCAAGCTTTACGAGGTCGTGCCTTATATGACCGAGACCGGCCATATCTGGGCCTCGGGCGTCGTCTATTACGGCGCGACCTTCTGGAACCAGCTGGATGATGAGGAAAAGAAGGTGCTTTCGGAAGCCTCCAGCGAAGGTGCGCAATATTTCAACCAGCTGATCGTTGAAGACGAGACGAAGTCTGTCGAGCTTGCACTCTCCAAGGGCGGCAAGGTGCTGCAGCCGGAAGCGCTGGATGAATGGCGCAAGGGTGCTCAGGGCGTCTGGCAGGATTTCGCCGGCATCGTCGGCGGTATCGAGAAGATACAGGCTGTGCAGTCTGCCTGAGGATACGTCTCTTCAAAATTAGAAAACCCCGTGCGTCTGTCGGGCGCACGGGGTTTCTTTGCTTTGGTATCAATGCGAAGCGCCGGAGCCGCCGACGGCGACGATGGAATAAGGCTGGCCTTCCACTGCGACCGTGCGGGTTTCCTTCAGGCTTTCCCCATCTACCACGCGGATGAGTGAATGGCGCGGATCGGAGATCGCGACCTGCCCATCGGCAACGGCCAAACGCGGGCGCGGATCACGCCAATGGCCGTCCTTGCTGTAGGGCTCGGTCACCTTTGCCTTGCGGGTGATCGCGCCTTCCAGCACATCAAGCACGTGCAGGTCGCCGTCTTCGGTCAGAATATAGGCGTTGCGCGGATTGGCGGGATCGAGAATGAAATCCACGCGCCGGGTCGGCAGCTCCACCAGACGGAAGGCGTCCTTGCTATCCGGATCGATCAGGACGACCTTGTCCTCACCGTAATTGCCGAGAAAGAACTGCATGGATTTGCCGCCAAGCAGTGTGCCGGTATAGGCTTTCGGGAAATCTTCCGGATAGGCCAGCATTTCAAGCTTCGGACCATCGGTGCCGCCGGGGCGGGCAATGAGAATGCCTTCCTTGCAACCGAAGGCGACAAGCCGTGCGGACGTCGCCTCGCCATGCAGGTCGGTGCATGCCGCCTGCTCGCCAACCTGCTTGCCCTCCCTGTCGAGAACGCGCAGTCCGATGCGCGGCGGCAGTGTATCGGGTTTCGTTTCGATCTCGGTATTCGGCACGGAAACCAGAACGAAGCGCCCCAGCGTCACCGCCACGCCATGATGCGGCGCTGTCGTGTCGACGGTGCGGACCTTGGCCTTGCCATCCAGCAGGGCCGCCTCGTCGATGATGTCAGCCTTGCCGCCACGGTCATAAAAAAGGATCGCATGGTCGTCATGCGGCACGACGTGAAAAGGGCGCTTGCCTTCGAAGGTGACGGGTAAAAGCGCGGTATCCTCCACATCCAGATCGCGATGCTCTCCGTGATCGGAGAAAACGATGCCGGTCTTGATCACATGCACCATGTCGGCATCCGACTGTGTCGCAAAAACCGTCTTGCCGGAGGCGCTGGCGGTCAGCGCCGCATAGCCCTTCAGATCGTAGCGCCCGAGCTCCTTGCCGGTTTCGAAATCTATTGCGCGCACCACCGGCTGGCTGTGATCGGCAACGAATAGCCGCCATTCCTTGATGCTGTCACTGCTTTCTTCTGCCAGCGCCATGCCTGGAACGAGCGGCGTGGCAAGCGCAAGGCATGTGGCGAGTGCGCTCATACCGAAATGGTGATGAAGGGAAAATCTCATGGTGTTCCTTCCAGACGTTGTCATCCTCATACGGGTTCGAACCGATAGCGGGTCTTTGAGAATGAGTGTAATGTTATTACGTTACGAGAGACGTATTAGCATTATGCGCAGGGTCCATGTCAACCGACGTGGACGTCGTACTGCTGAAAATCTGGAAAGTGTGTATCGGTGAAGCGTTGAAGCTTCCGTGTCAGGCCGCAAACGCGACGTCATCCTCGGGCTTGACCCGAGGATGACGGAAGCGGAGGTTCCGGCGCTGAAGGCAGGCGCATTGCCGCGCCTGCCTTTTCAGTGATTAGCGAATGTCTTCCGGCAGAACGTCCGAAGGAATGTTCTGATAAGAGACCGGGCGCATGAAGCGGCGGATCGACATGGTGCCGACCGAAGTTGCGCCGAAGTTCGTGGAGGCCGGGTAGGGGCCGCCGTGAACCATGGCTTCGGAGACTTCAACGCCGGTCGGGAAGCCGTTGGCGAGAACGCGGCCCGCCTTGCGTTCCAGGATCGGCAGCAGCTTGCGGCCGAGTTCGGCATCGCCGGCATCGAGATGCAGGGTTGCCGTCAGCTGGCCTTCGAAGCTCTTGGCGACTTCGATCATTTCTTCTGCGCTTTCGACCGTGACGATCAGGCCGAGCGGTCCGAAGACTTCTTCTGCGAGTGCATGGTTGGCAACCCAGTCCTTGCCGGCAACACGGTAGAGATAAGGTGTTGCATTGCGCAGGTTGCAGGAGGTGGTCAGCACGTCGCGCACGCCGTTGCCGGCAGCGATGCGGTCGCGGCCATCACGATAGGCCGAAGCGATGCCATCGGTCAGCATGACCTGCGGGCCGACTTCGGAAAGAGCAGTACGCGCGGTTTCCGCGACCGTGTCTGCCTGCGAGGCAAGAACGACGGCAATGCCCGGATTGGTGCAGAACTGGCCGGCACCCATGGTGAGCGAACCCGCCCAGCCCTTGGCAATGGCTTCACCGCGAGCAGAAACGGCTTCCGGCAGCAGGAACATCGGGTTGACCGAACCGAGTTCGCCGAAGAAGGGGATCGGCTCGGGGCGCTGGGCGCAGAGGTCGAACAGCGCGCGGCCGCCGGCGAGCGAACCGGTGAAACCGACCGCCTTGATGCGCGGATGCTGCACGAGCGCGGAACCGACATCGCGGCGGCCGCCCTGGATCAGCGAGAAGACGCCGGGATGCAGATTATGCTTCTTGACGGCGGCGAGAACGGCTTCGGCAACGATTTCGCCGGTGCCGGGATGGGCGGAGTGACCCTTGACAACCACTGGGCAACCAGCTGCCAGAGCCGCTGCGGTGTCACCGCCGGCCGTGGAGAAGGCGAGCGGGAAGTTGGAGGCGCCGAAGACCGCAACGGGGCCGATCGGACGCTGCATCAGCCGGATATCCGGGCGCGGCAGGGGCTGGCGATCCGGCAGCGCTTCGTCATGGCGACGGTCGAGATAGTCGCCCTTGCGGATATGCGAAGCGAAGAGACGGAGCTGGCCAACGGTGCGGCCGCGTTCGCCCTGCAGGCGTCCTGCGGGCAGGCCGGTTTCGGACGAGCCGATTTCGGTGATGGCGTCGGCGCGGGCTTCGATCTCATCGGCGATGGTGTCGAGGAATGCGGCGCGCTCTTCGCGGGTGGTATAACCGTAGCTCCAGAAGGCTTCTTCGGCAGCTTCACAGGCCGCATTCACCAGATCGACGGTGCCGACCGAAAAATCGAAAGCTTCGCCATGTGCAGGCTCGCTGCGGAATTTTGCTTCCGTTGCGACCCATTCTCCTGCAACCAGATGTTTGCCGTGCGGCTTGAAACTCATTGTGCTCTTCCCTGAAAATCTGATCCTGTGTGGAAAATCCACCCGACACCGTGACGCCAGACCGAAAAGCGACAGCGCAAACGCCATCAGCCGCGATCCTCGCCCGGTTGCCTTCTGCCTTAGCCCGTGTGGGGCTTGAGCGAAAGCCGGTTTTTCAACTATCTGACCGAAAAGTGTGATTAATTGGGCGAGGCGCGAAAAAGACCCGCTTCCGTTTACGCGCACAGCGCTTTATTGTGACGCCATGATGACAAATAGACTTCCGAAATATGTCGCCTGGTCGGTTCTTCTGCTGATCGTGATCGTTACAATCTGCCCGATCGGATTTCGGCCGCACACGCTGACAACTGTTGGTATAGACCGCGCTGCCGCCTTCGCCTTCTGCTCTGCCGCCTTCGTGCTGGCCTATCCGCGTTATTGGCTGGCAATCATTATGGCGGGCATTGTTGCGGCTTTCGGGATCGAGGCGCTGCAATTCCTGTCCCCGACACGCCATCCGCAGCTGACGGACGGCGCCGTGAAAGCCGCTGGAGTGGTTGCCGGAGGACTTGCAACCTTCTCCTATCTCTTTTTCCGGGCGCGGTTGACCGCAGGCTGACGGAACCGTCCGCGGTCAATTCTCCTGTTCAGCCTTTGCCGTTCGCAAGACCGAAGCGGCTGTGCGACAGCGTGCGCTCGATGCCGCGCAGTTCCGCAAGCCCCTTTAGCCGGCCAATGGCGGGATAACCGGGTTGCGCGCCGCGCGTCAGATCGTCGAGAATTTCCTGGCCGTGATCGGGGCGCATTGGAATGGTGTGGTCTTCACGGCCCTCCGCCCGGCGGCGCGCCTCTTCGGTGACGAGTGCGGCGATGACGGCGACCATGTCGGTTCCGCCTTCCAGATGTTCGTCTTCGAAGAAGGAGCAGGGCACGGTGTCGGTGTCGCGCGTCACGTTGCGCAGATGCACGAAATGGATGCGGTCAGCAAAACGGCTGGCGATGAAGGGCAGGTCGTTATCCGCCCGCGCGCCGAGAGAGCCGGTGCAGAGCGTCACGCCATTGGCGCGGCTATCGACCTTTGAGAGCATATGGGCATAGTCGGCCTCGGTGGAGAGGATACGCGGCAGGCCGAGCAGCGGCCACGGCGGATCATCGCCATGGGCGCAGATGTTGATGCCGACTTCTTCGGCAACCGGCGTCACCTCGGAGAGAAAGTCGACCAGATTTTGCTGCAACCTTTCGCGGTTGATGCCGTGATAGGAGCGCAGCTTTTCCAGAAGCTGGGCGAGCGTATAACCATCCGCCGAGCCCGGCAGACCCGCGCCGATATTGCGCCCGAGCGCTGCGATTTTTGTATCCGGCATCTCAGTGAAGCGTTTTGTCGCTTCTTCTACCAGCCAGTCCGGATAATCGGCCTTTGCGTCGGGGCGCTTCAGGATGTGAATATCGAAGGCGGCGAAATCGGTAAGATCGAAGCGCATCGCCTTCGCGCCGTGTTTGGTTTCCCAGCGCAGGTCGGTGCGGGTCCAGTCCAGCACGGGCATGAAATTGTAGCAGACGGTGCGGATGCCGGAGGCGGAAAGGCGGCGCAGCGTCTCCTGCCAGTTGGATATATGGGTTTTCCAATCGCCGGTCTGGGTCTTGATATCCTCGGAAACTGGCACGCTTTCCACCACGTCCCAATAAAGACCGCCGGCCTTGATGGCCTCATGCCGCTTTGTGATTTCGTCGACCGGCCAGACGTCACCGGTGGCGATGTGATGCAGCGCACTGACAATGCCTTCCGCCCCCGCCTGAGCCGCATCCTGAACCGTGACCTTGTCGACCGGGCCGAACCACCGCCATGTATGTCTCATCTTAAGTCCTCAAATATCATTCTGCGGAAAATGTCAGTTGCACCTTGCAGGCCGCGGATCGGTCTCCGGCCTGTTCGAATGCGGCTTTCGCCTCGCCAAGGGGGAAACTGTGGGAAATGATTGGCCGCACATCGATCTTGCGGGTGGAGATGAGCCCCGCGGCGATGGCGAATTCATCGTGGAAGCGTTGCGAGCCGCGCCAGACGATTTCCTTGCCCACCAGCGCATTGAGCGGAATGGTAATATCGCCGGTCACGCCCACCTGCACGATGGTGCCGCGCGGACGCACGCAGGCGAAGGCGCTGCGGAGCGCGGGGCCAGCGGCGGAGCAATCGAAAATAACGTCGAAATAACCCTTGTTGTCCTGATAGGGCAAAAGCGCCTCGGCATCCCTTGCGACATTGATCGTGCGATCTGCACCCATGGCTGGCGCACGTTCCAGCGCCGCATCGGTCAGATCGGTCGCAACGATGATGCTTGCACCCCCATGGCGGGCCGCGGCGATGGTCAAGAGCCCGATCGGCCCGGCCCCCGTCACCAGCACCTTCGCGCCAGCGAGATCGCCGGCCTGGGCTGCGGCATGCAGGCAGACGGCGAGCGGCTCGGTGCAGGCAGCTTCGGCGGGCGAGGTGGCGTCTGAAAATGTTGCACATTGTTTTGCCGGAACCACGAGCCGGTCGCGGAACATGCCCTGTTCGTGCGGCAGGCGCATGGCGCTGCCCATGAAGCGCATCTCAAGGCAGTGGATCGGCTGGCCCTTCTGGCAGAAATGGCAATGGCCGCAGGGTTGCGAGGGATTGACGGCGACGAGCTGGCCGATGGCGAGCCCGCTGACGCCTTCCCCCAGCGCTCGTACATGGCCGGATGCCTCATGCCCGCAGATGATCGGTTCACGCACCCGGACCGGGCCAAAGCCGCCATCCTGGTAATAATGGAGATCGGAGCCGCAGATGCCGCCCGCCGCCATGGTTAGCAGTACTTCGCTGGAACCCGGCTCGACGAGGTCCTGCGTTTCGACGCGAATGTCCTTCTGGCCGTATAGACGTGCCACGCGTGTCTGCATGACGATGCCCTCATGTCTGTGTATGGAATGAATGAACCCGCGCGGCGAACCGCGCGGGCAGGGGTTTCGTCAGCGGATCAGGCCCATTTCGGTCGGCAGCCACAACGTGATTGCGGGAATGAAGGTGATCAGCAGCAATGCGACGAACAGCGGCACCAGCCACGGCAGGATGGCGATGGTGGTGCGTTCGACGGAGAGTTTTGCCACGCGCGAGAGCACGAACAGCACCATGCCAAGTGGTGGATGCAGCAGACCGATCATCAGGTTGAGCGTGATGATAAGGCCGAAATGCACCGGATCGATGTTAAATTGCAGCACCAGCGGCAACAGGATCGGCACGAGGATGGTGATGGCCGCGATCGTATCGAGGAAGCAGCCGACGAACAGCATCAAGAGATTGACCAGCACGAGGAAGATCCACTTGCTGTCGGTAATCGTCAGGATCGCCGCAGACAGAAGCTGCGCCGCCTGGCTGACGGTCAGAAGCCATGCGAAGACCGATGCCGCCGCGACGATGAAGAGCACCGAAGCTGTGGTCTCGATGGTGTCGAAGGTCGATTTCGCCAGCGTCTTGAAGGTCATCGTGCGGTAACGGACGAGCCCGAGGAACAGCGACCAGAGCACGGCCGCGACGGCTGCTTCCGTCGGTGTGAACCAGCCCATGGTCATGCCGCCGATCAGGATCACCGGCGTCATTAGCGCCATCACGGCGGAGAAGTCGAAATACCAGTCGCAGGCGAGCAGGATGACCAGCACGATCAGGATCGACAGGTTCAGCGACAGGCCAAATGCCGTGAGGATATAGATGCCGAGCGGCACCATCATCACCACGAAGACTTCTATTGATGCACCAAAGATGGTTCTGAGGCTGAAGGGCGTATCGGAGCCCCAGCCCTTGATATAGGCGAAGACCGCAACCGTGATCATCATCAGCAGCGTCATGACGACACCCGGAATGATGCCGGCCATGAACAAAGCGCCGATGGAGACATTCGCCATCATGCCGTAAATGACGAAGGGCAGCGATGGCGGGAAGATCGGTCCGAGCGTCGCGGAAGCGGCGGTGACGCCGACGGCTGCTTCCACCGGATAACCGTGGTCCTTCATGGCCTTGATTTCGATGGTGCCGATACCGGCGGCGTCGGCAAGCGCCGTGCCGGACATGCCGGAAAAGATCACCGAGCCGATGATGTTGACCTGTGCCAGGCCGCCTTTCATCCAGCCGACGAGCGCGACCGCGAAGGAGTAGATACGTCCCGTCACCCCTGCCGTGTTCATGAGATTACCGGCAAGGATGAAGAAGGGAACGGCCAGAAGCGGGAAGCTCTCGACACCTGCAATCAGGCGCTGCGCCGCGATGATATCAGGCGCGACATTGTAGAACACGATGTAGAGCAGTGAGGCCGAGGCCATGGAAATGGCGACCGGCAGGCCGATCAGCATCAGCAGAAGAAATGAGCCGATAAGAAGCAGCATCTGATCAATCCCCCGCGCTCTGGAATTCTTCGGGCCGCTCCAGAACGGAATAGCCACGCCGCATATTGTCGATGAAGACCTGCACCGACCGGAAGAACATCAGCACGAAAGCGGCCAGAACCGTGTAGAAGACGATGTTGCGCGGAAGCGCCACGGTTACCATCTCCTCATCTGCGACGATTTCCAGATAGCGCCACATCAGCCAGGATGTGTAAGCGAAGAAGACGATACGCAGCACATCGACAAGGATCGACATGACGCGGGCCACCTGCGGCGGCACATAGTGATAAAGCACATCCACCTGGATGTGACGCGACATGCGAACGCACATGACCGAGCCCAGAAACACCACGCCGATCAGGCAGTTGACGGCGATTTCCTCCGTCCAGGCGTAGCTGTTGTTGAGCACGTAGCGGGTGAAGAACTGAAGGAACACGCAGCCCGTCATCAGCCAGAAAAGGCCGAGCGTGACCCAGTCCTCGAATGCATAGACCTTGAGATCAACCTCGGGCGGCGCCTCGTCGAATGTATGGGCGAGTTCCTCAGGCGTGACCTGAGTATGGATTTCCTGCGACATTGAGATATCCCGTCTGGAGAGAAAGGGCGGTGCGGCAAAAGGAGCCGCACCGGATCTTGCTTCACTTGACGGCGCGAATGGCTTCCCAGTCGGCCTTGTCGTAACCGAAGTCCTCGAACTTCACTTTTTCGATGACGTTCTTCTCGAAGTCGGCCTTGTCGACTTCGGCGACGGTCAGGCCGCGCTTCTTGAAGTCTTCGACGAGGCTTTTTTCGCGTTCATCGATTGTCTTGGTGGTCCGCTCGGCGGCCTGCTGCATGACCTCGGTGAAGATTTTCTTGTCGTCATCGGAAAGCTGCGACCAGAGGTTCTTCGAGATCACCGTGTTGAGGTGGTCGACGATGTGACCGGTCAAGACGATGTTTTTCTGCACTTCGAAGAACTTCTTCGCCTCGATGGTGGTCAGCGGGTTTTCCTGTGCATCGACGGTGCCGTTCTGGAGCGCCAGATAGACTTCCGCAAAGGCAATCGGCGTCGTGTTGGCGCCGCAGGCACGCGGCATGGCGAGATAGGCTGGAACATCGGGAACGCGCATCTTCAGCCCGGCCATGTCGGCGCAGGCGGCAATCGGCTTGTTCGATGTGGTGTGGCGCGTGCCGTAATAGCTGACGGCGGCGATGTGGTTGCCGGTCTTGTCTTCATAACCCTTGGCGAGGCGCTTGAAGATGTCGCTCTTGGTATAGGCGATCAAATGGCTCGGATCGCGGAAGATATAGGGGAAATAGGTGACGCCGATCGGCTTGAAGTCACGCGCCGCGAAGCTCGAGCCGGAAATGATGATATCAACGGTGCCGATCTTCAGGCCCTGATTGATATCGGCTTCCTTGCCAAGCTGAGAAGCCGGAAAGACATCGATCTTGTAACGACCGTCGGTGCGCTTGGCGATTTCTTCTGCGGCCCAGACCGAATCCGTGTGGAACGGCTCGGAGGTTTCGTAAACATGGGCCCATTTCAGCGTGGTCTGTGCCTGCGCCGCCAGAGCGGAAAGCAGGATGGCGGCTGTTGCGCCCATCAAAGTCGACAATCTGATTTTCATTCTTAACTCCTCCCGAATTAAAGTCAGATTTTTCATTTTCCCCGTCGCCGGTTTTGGCGGCGGTTATTCTTCTCCGATCGCTTCCTCCCCGAAGCTTTCGGAAAATCTCTTCTGCGACAGCGTCAGATGCTGCCGCATCGCCTCGCGGGCCCCTTCCGGGTCGTTGGCGGCAATGGCGTCACGGATTACCCGATGTTCCTGCACGGCGAGGTTCCAAGTGTGCGGGCCCTCGAAATAGCTGGCGAGCTTTTCGAAAAAGGGTGACAGGCTGCGCTCGTCATAGATCAGGCCGGTAAAGCGATTGAGCGCCGAATTGCCGATGATGTCGGCAATCGCAGTGTGGAATGCCCGGTCGAGATTGAGCGCCTGCGGTGAATTGTCGAGCGCGCCGGCCATGCGTTCGATGATATCATCAAGTTTGGCGATGCATTCCGGCTTGGCAAGCCGTGCGGCTTCCTCGGCAATCGCGCTTTCGATGATGCAGCGCGCCTGCAGGATTTCGAACGGACCATGCGCATCCGGCACCGTCGGCTTTTCTTTAGCCTGTTTGCCGGCTGCGCTGACATAGACGCCCGAACCCATGCGGATATGGATGTGGCCCTCCACTTCCAGAACGATGAGGGCTTCACGAACCGTCGGGCGGGAAACGCCGAAGCGTTCCGCAAGATCCCGTTCCGCCGGCAAGCGCTGACCTTCGGTCAGCTCCCCGCTTTCGATGAGCAAACGAATTTGTTCCGCGACCAGCCGGTAAAGGCGGCGCGGCTCCAGAGCCACAAACATGATGTCCCTCCCAGCGCGAAAGTCTCCCCCGATCGCGCAAGCGGTAAGATGGTCTTACCAATTTTATTAGGGCGCATTTATGTGGTGCTGTCAATTGGCCGGTGTGGAAAAGTGCGAGGCGAAAGACTTGCGGCCGACGCAGAGGCTTGGCATTTGCCTCACTCCGGGGCTTTTTTTCATTTCCGCCATTCCGGACTTGAACCGGAAACCAGCCAGCCCAAGTCATCGGACCGAGGGTGATGGCAAAGTCCGAAAACGTCTCCTCCGTCATGCTCGGGCCTGTCCCGGGCATCTGCAACCGATCGGCTTTGCGATACGTGGTTGGGTCCTCGGGACAAGCCCGAGGATGACGGCGCGGGTTGGCTTTTCAGCTCTTGCTACCTGCGAGCTTCAAGCCGCCGTCGTCGCCGATGATGACATCCAGCTCACCATACCCGCCAATGGAAAGATGCGGCGTTTCGATCGGGTGGGAATGGGTCACGTTGATGACCACCACCGCGGCGCCCATGCGTTCTCCGGCCTGAATGCCTGCGGGCGCGTCTTCGAAGACGACGCAGCTTTCCGGCGCAACGCCCAGCCTTTCGGCCGCCTTCCTGTAACCTTCGGGATCGGGCTTGCCGTTGACGACATCGTCCGCACAGATCATGACGGGTGGCGGCGTAATGCCGGCCGCGGCGAGCCGCCGTTCCGCCAGTTCACGCACGGCTGAGGTCACGATGGCCCACTTGCCTGCCGGCAAAGATGCGAGGAAGGCTGCGGCGCCCGGTATCTGGATGATGCCGTCCACATCATCCATCTCGGCGCGCAGTATCATGTCGGCCTCTGCATCCACATTAAGGCCGGGAACCGCCTCGCGACGGATCACCTCCGAGGCCCGCATGCCGTGAATGCGCTGCAGGAAAGCAACCGGCTCGATGCCGTTAGCAACGGCCCACTCCCGCCAGACCCGCTCGACGACGGCGATCGAATTGACGAGTGTTCCATCCATGTCGAACAGGAATGCCGCAAACTCTTGCGAAAAAATCTGGTTCTGCGGCGGGACTTTGCTGTGCATCTCATTCTTCCGTTGGAACTGTGGGATAGCCCGTATCTACAGTATTGGGAGACATAACGGAATCGCTTTTCCATCTAGGGAATCGAAGGCCGGCTCAAGGTCGGTCGGAAATCTTGTGCCAGAATCGGACGCGCCGCGATCCCGTCGAGTCGATCTCCCCGGGGCAGGGAAGGAGGGGAGGGTGTGTCTTCGCTGAGACGTCAGCCTGCTGCAAGGATGAGCTGTCATCATAGGCATTCACAGCGGGTGGAATATCGCGAAATCAAAAGGTAGCCGAGGTTTTTGAAAGTTCTGCGCGAGGAGTTTCGCAAGGGGAATTTTCTTAACGATTTCCCTTCTTTGGGGTCGGCGTTAACCATTTGTTAACCATATTCGAGGTACCTAATTGTCAACGATTTATTTACCAAGATGACCAAAGTGCTAACAGACCAGCGTTCGATCCGTATCAAAGGCCGCTCCTTCCTCGCAGTCGTCCTGTCCCCCGAATCTCCGGTCGATCAATGGCTGGAGAGGCTTGATGATCTCGCCGCCCGTTCGGCGGGCTTCTTTCTGTCGCGGCCGGTGGTTCTCGACGTCTCTGAGCTGTCGCTCGACAAGGCGGGCCTGAAAGAACTGCTGGCGGCGCTGACGGAGCGCAATGTCGGCATCATGGGCATTGAGGGTGTTCGCCCGTCGATGATCGAGCCGGGCATGCCGCCATCGCTGAAGGGTGGAAAGCCCGCTTCCGATGTCGAGGTGGAGCCGGTCGCCATCGCTGCCGAGTTGCCGGAAGAAAAGCCGCGTGCTGCCGGTGAGGTCAGGGCCGTCGTGCCGTCACTGGTCATCAACGAGCCGGTGCGCTCCGGCCAGTCGATCATGTTTCCCGAAGGCGACGTGACCGTCATCGGCTCGGTCGCCTCGGGCGCGGAAATCATCGCCGGCGGTTCGGTGCATATTTACGGCGCCCTGCGCGGTCGCGCCATGGCCGGTTCGCTCGGCAATGTTTCGGCGCGCATCTTCTGCCGCAAGCTCGAAGCGGAGCTTCTGGCCATCGACGGCGTCTACAAGGTGGCCGAGGATATTGACGACAAGCTGCGCGGCCAGCCCGTTCAGCTCTGGCTGGAAAACGATACGATCAAGGCCGCAAAACTCGGCTGATAACAGATAAACACACAGGAACAGGAGAGAGCCATATGGGGAAGGTAGTCGTTGTAACTTCCGGCAAGGGCGGGGTCGGCAAGACCACCTCGACCGCAGCGCTTGGCGCCGCATTGGCGCAGAACAAAGAGAAGGTCGTGGTCGTCGATTTCGATGTCGGTCTGCGTAACCTCGATCTCGTCATGGGTGCTGAACGCCGCGTGGTTTACGATCTCGTCAACGTCATTCAGGGCGACGCCAAGCTGACGCAGGCGCTGATCCGCGACAAGCGCCTCGAGACGCTGTTCCTCCTGCCGGCCTCGCAGACGCGTGACAAGGACAATCTGACGCCGGAAGGCGTCGAATGGGTCATCAACGAGCTGAAGAAACATTTCGACTGGGTGATCTGCGACAGCCCGGCCGGTATCGAACGCGGTGCGACGCTGGCCATGCGCCATGCAGACGTGGCCGTCGTTGTCACCAATCCGGAAGTCTCCTCGGTGCGCGATAGCGACCGCATCATCGGCCTGCTCGATTCCAAGACGCTGAAGGCCGAACGCGGCGAGCGCATGGAGAAGCACCTGCTTTTGACGCGTTACGATGCTTCCCGCGCCGAGCGTGGCGACATGTTGAAGGTCGATGACGTTCTGGAAATCCTTTCCATTCCGCTGCTCGGCATCATTCCCGAAAGCACGGACGTGCTGCGCGCCTCCAACGTCGGTGCGCCGGTAACGCTGGCGGATGCCCGTTGCGCGCCGGCCATGGCCTATTTCGATGCCGCCCGCCGCCTGTCCGGCGAGGATATTCCGGTGGTCATCCCGGGTGAGAAGCGTGGCATCTTCTCCAAGATCTTCGCAAGGAGGGCTGCATGAGCATCTTCAGTCTTTTCCGCAAACAGAAGTCGGCACCGCTTGCGCGTGAGCGTCTGCAGGTGCTGCTCGCCCACGAAAGGGCATCGTCCGGCTCCGATCTCGTGGCTATCCTCCGGGAAGAAATTCTCGGTGTCATCGCCAAGCATGTGCAGATCGACAGCGACAGGGTGCATGTGAAGATGGATCGCGACGAGCATGTCTCCATTCTGGAGATCGACGTCGAAATCCCGCTTGGCGCGGACCTGCGCGCTGCCTGAAGACGTTCCGCCAAAGACGCCGCCCGCCACCGGGCGGCTTTTCTATTCCGCCGTCGTATCGACGGGTTTGTGAAACGCTTCCTCCAGGTCACCGGGCAGCGGGCGTTTCAGGTTTATCCCGTTCGGCGGGATCGGCGCGTTGAACCATTTGTCGTAGATTTTTTCGATTTCTCCGCTGGCATAGATTTCGCCGAGCGCTTCGTTGACGGCATCCCTGAAGCCGGTATCACCGTGCCGGAGCATCAGCCCATAGGGCTGAGGCGGGGCGAGATATTCGTTGGAGATGACATAGTCTTCCGGCTTGCCCGTTTCGGCGACGAAGGATCGCAGAAGAATATCGTCCATCACGAAGGCTGAGGCGCGGTTTTCCGTCACCATGTCGAAACTGCCCTCCGTGCTGTCATTCTGCAGCACGGCAATGTTCAGCCCCAATTTGCGATTGAGCACGTTGAGCTGGCTGATATTGATGGTTCCTGTCGTCACCACCACCGTTCGTCCGGCAAGATCGGCGACGGTGTTCAGACCGCTCGATTTCAGCGCGACATAACGCGTGCCGGTGATGAAGTGGCTGTAGGAGAACCACACGGCCTTGCGCCTTTCCTCCGTATTCGTGCTTGCCACGCATTCCATATCCATCGTGCCGTCATTGAGAAGCATGATGCGGTTGCTGGGCGTGCGCTTGACGAATTCGACTTTCAGTTCCGGCAGGCCGAGCTTTCTCTTGATGGAATCCGCCACCCTCAGGCAGAGCTCGATGCTGTAACCGATCGGTTCCGATCCGGTGCCAAGATAAGAAAAGGGAATATTGCGATCGGCATAACCGAGCTTGATCGTGCCGGTTCTGGCAATGGTATCAAGCGTCGGCGGTTGGGCACCGTCACTGGCCGCCTGGGCGGGCAGAAGACTGAGGAAAAACAACAGAAGCCATAATGTCGATCTCTGCATCGCGCATCTCCAGCCAAAATAATCCGTCAAAACATCTTCATGAAAATCGATAGGAGTTGGCGCTTTGCGCTCTCAGTCCTGGTATTCGCTTGGATATTCGTAGGCCTGTTTTAATGACGCGGCCATTGGCAGGTTCAGGTTCATGCCGTTGGGGGGAATGGGCTTGGTGAACCATTTTTCATAGAGGCCGTGAATGGCCGGGCCGGTGAAGATATGTCTGAGACTTTCATTGACCGCCGCTTTGAAAGCCGGGTCGTTGCGCCGGAAAACCAGGCCATAGGGTTCGGGCGCGCTCAGCGTTTCCTCGGAAAGCGCATAGAGGTCCGGGTTTTCCGATGTCGCCGCCAGCGCCGCGAGCAATATGCCATCCATGACAAAGGCGGAAGCCTTGCCGGAAACCACGAGTTCGAAGGCCTCCTCATTGGTCTTTGTCGGCATCACCGAGATGTTGAGGTTCTTCGCCCGGTTGACGGCGTTGAGCTGCTCGATATTGACGGTGCCGGAGGCGGATGTGACGGACCGTCCGGCGAGATCGGCAAGGCTTTTCAGATTGTCCTGCCTGCGGGAGAGAAACTGCGTCGCGGTCATGAAATTGGGATAGGAGAAATCCACGATCTTGCGGCGTTCGTTATTATTGGTCGTGGCTGCGCATTCAATGTCGATCTGGCCGCTGCGGACAAGGATGAAGCGTGTCGCGGGCGTTGCCTTGACATATTCGAGCTCGATGCGGTCGAGCTTCAGCTTCCTGCGAATATCTTCGCTGATCGCCCGACAAAGATCAGTCGAGAAACCAGTGACCTCGCCATCAGGCAATTGATAGGAAAAGGGCGGTTCGGCCTCGCGATAGCCAATGCGAATCTTGGCGGTTCTGGCAATCTGCTGAAGCGTGTCGCCTTCGCCGGCGGCCTGAAGGGGCGTGATGGGAGCAAAGCATGTGAGGAAAAGGCAAAATACTGAAAGACGCATTTTATGTCCTCTGGGCCGGCGGCCGGTTTCTCAAATGGCTTTTTGTGGTGGGCAATAGATTTCCTGTGTCGGCAGACCGATATCGCCGAATTCATCCTGCGCAATCGGAGCGATGACGGCGCGGTTCTTGAGAATTCGGGCAAGCGGCGCGGGCTCGGCAAAATAATAGCCCTGCGCTTCGTCGCACCCGGAAAGCTTGAGCGCTTCGACCTGCTCACTGTTCTCAACGCCTTCGGCGGTGACCTTCAGGCCAATCTGTTCAGCCATGTCGATGACGGTGTTGACGATGGCCGAACACATGGGATTGGCCGGCAGGCCGGAGACGAATTCCCGGTCGATCTTGATCTTGTCGAAAGCGACATGGGTTAACGTGCTGAGCCCGGCGTAACCGGTGCCGAAATCATCAAGAGCGAGGCGAACGCCTCTTTCCTTCAGCAGTTTCAGGGCCCGGGCGCTGCTGTCACGCTCCAGCATGGCCGTTTCCGTCACTTCCAGTTCAAGCCGTTCCGCCGGGAAGCCGGATTTCTCAAGCGCCCGGTCGACGACAGGGACGATGTCGTCATTACAGAGCTGAACGGCGGATAGGTTGACGGCGAGCTTGATATCCTTCGGCCAGGTCATCGCATCCATGCAGGCCTGTGCCAGAACCCATTCGCCCAACGGCCTGATGAAGTTGTTTTCTTCGGCAAGCGTGATGAAGCGGTCCGGGGTAATGAGGCCAAGCTTGCTGTGTCGCCAGCGGGCCAGCGCTTCATAAGCCACAATGCGACCGCTCTGCAGATTGACCACGGGCTGGTAGTGCAGCTCGAATTCGTGGTTTTCGAGTGCGGATTTCATGTCTATTTCCAGCGCATGCTTATGCTGCGCCGCCATGTCCATGCCCGCCTCATAGAAAACGAAGTAACCACAGCCCATGGATTTCGCCCGGTAAAGGCCGAGATCGGCGTGTTGCAGAAGCTGTGTGGCGGATGTGCCGTGGCCCGGCGCGCAGGCGATTCCGATGCTGGTATCAATGCTGATGTCGCTGCCTTCGAGGCCGAAACTGCGCGAGACGGCATGCACCACCCGCGCGGCCAGCATCGCCGCATCGCTCTCGCAGTCACCGTTTGTCGACTGTATGATTGCGAATTCGTCGCCGCCGAGGCGACTCACCATATCGTTTTCACCGAGCACGGAGGAAATCCGCGAGGCCACCGCCACCAGCAAGGCGTCACCGGCGGCATGTCCGAGTGTGTCATTGACGGCCTTGAAGCGGTCGAGATCGAGCAGCATGACATTGAAGGGCTGGCCGGACGCCGACAGTTGCTCCAGACGGTTTTCCAGCGTCTTCATCAACAGCACGCGGTTTGGAAGTCCGGTCAGCGCGTCGTGATGGGCCATATGCTCCAGCTGCTGCGCCATATCGCGTATCTGCCGCAGGCGTCCACGCTCCAGAACCGCCTCGCGCAACGTTTCGATGGCGGTCGCCATGTCGCCGATCTCGTCCCGCCGCTCCTGAAACGGCGTGGCGACATCTGTTTCCTCGCGGGCAATCCGAAGTGTCGCCTGCACCAGCGCCGGGACCGGTTTCAGGAAATGCCGGGCAATCACCGTCACAAGTACGCCGGTGACGGTCAAGACCACGATCAGCGCGGCGAGTGAATTATAGATGAGCTTGCGCTGCGCGCCATAAAGCGCGTCCGAGCCGCCGATGCTGACGGCGACCGCGCCGATCGGTTTCTTCGTTTCCGTGCTGATGATCGGCAGCAGGCCGATATAATGGCTGGATTCGCCGATGGTCGCAAAACCGGTGGAAAAACGCGCGGCGACCGCGTCTCTGGAAAAGATGGGATCGGTGGCGAGCGGCTTTTCATCGTCATCGGTGGCGTTGTCAAAGGCTGCGGCGATCTGGCGAAAGCCGGAATCGGTCTCATCATAGCGGAAAAGCCAGACGGCATTCTTGGTCTGCGCGCCGATAAGCGCGAGCACGTCGCTTGGGTTGAAGCCGGTGACGAGAATGGAGTCATCATCGCCGATCGGCTTGTCGGTCAATATGCCGTTGACCTGCCCGTCGGCATCGGCGGTGACGCTGACATAGGTATAGATGCTGCGAAGCGTGGCGCTGGCGATCTGCGAATTGACGCGGGCCTGATTGAGCCATTGCTCGCTGGCGGCGGCAACGAACATGTACCAGCCGACGAGCGCGCCAATGCTGTAGGAAAAGATCACGCCGCCCAGGAATATCAGGGTTATCTTGCTGGCAAGCGACCGCCGCCGCGAAAACCGGCCTGTTTCCGGCTGCGTCGGTGAGCGAAGCGTGTGGCCCGGTTCAACCTGTCTATCCGTCCCGCGATAGGCAGTCTCTTCCATTCGCGATAGTCCCCCGCGATGTCGCGTTATAATTGTTTTATGGAATTTTATAGGGCATGCGTTTCAATGATGTCTGCTAAATAATTCAACAAAGTTTAGAGGCGATTAAGAATTAATCCGTCTTTTTATAGTCGTGGCTTATATAAGAAATGGCATTCATGCACCTCAGGTTGAAAAAATCGGAGGTTAGAGATGAAGCGTCAAGGATAGACTCCAAAATTCTGCGATCTTCGTCATGTTTCCTGATCTGCGTGTGGGGCATAGATGGCGCGACGATTGACCTTGCCAACGGGTGGATAAACGGCATGTTGTGCGCAACATGCCGTTTTCAGGGAAGATATCCATGGCTCACAGAGGCAAAAATATCGCGCAGCTTTCCGTTCTCATCCAGAGCGGCCATCTCGATCCGCGTACCTTGGCGGAGGAGACGCTGGATGCGATCGGCAATGAGGGCGATCAGACAATTTTTGTCGAGTTGACGGCGGCGCGGGCCATGCTGGAGGCGGAAGCCGCGTCAAAACGCATTGCCGAGGGCCGTTCCTGTGGCGTGCTTGATGGCATTCCGGTGGCCTGGAAGGACCTTTTTGATCTGGAAGGCATGGCGACCACGGCCGGATCGACGGTGCTTGCGGATGATGCGCCTGCGTCTCGCGATGCTGATGTGGTGACGGCGCTGAAACAGGCGGGCATGATCTGCATCGGCCGCACCAATATGAGCGAGTTCGCGTTTTCCGGTCTCGGCATCAATCCGCATTATGGCACGCCACGCAATCCTGCTTCTAAGGATGGTCACCGTCTGCCGGGCGGCTCTTCGTCCGGCGCGGGCGTCACTGTCGCCGCTGGTCTGGTGCCGGTGGCGATCGGCACCGATACGGGCGGATCGGTGCGTATTCCCGCCGCCTTCAACGGTGTGGTGGGTTACAAGGCAAGCCGCGGCCGCTATTCGATGCGTGGCGTTTATCCCTTGGCAAAGAGCCTGGATTCGCTCGGGCCGCTCACGCACACCGTGCAGGACGCCGTCTGGGTGGATGCCGCCATGCGCGGCAAGGCGGCTGCAGACGTCCAGCGTGCGCCTCTCGCGGGCCTTTCGCTGGTGGTGCCGGAAACTGTATTTTTCGATGGCATAGAGGATGGCGTTGCAGCCGCTTTCGAGCAGGCGGTGGAACGTCTTGTCCGCGCCGGTGCCTCGGTGCGGCGGCAGGCATTTCCCATTTTTTCGGAGCTATTCGATCTTATCAAAGAAAAGGGTGCGCTGGTGACGGCGGAAGCCTTTGCCCTGCACAAGACACGGCTGGAAGGTGCGGATGCCGCGCGCATGGACCCGCGCGTGGTTGCGCGAACGAGGCTTGGTGCAAATATTTCAATGCCTGATTATATCGCCATCATCGAGGCGCGCGAACGCATGACGGCGGCGTTTTCAGGCATGATCGGCAGGCAGGAACTGCTGGTGTCGCCGACATTGCCGCATGTTGCGGCCAAGGTCGCACCGCTTCTCGATAACGACGATGCCTTTTTCGCCATGAATGCGAAAACCCTGCGAAACACCCAGATCGGCAATTTCTTCGATCTCTGCGGCGTTTCCATCCCTTGCGGAACGGGTGAAGCAGACATGCCGGTTGGCCTGCTGCTTTCCGGTCTACACGGCTCGGATGACCATGTTCTCAGCGTGGCGATGGCGGCGGAAGAGATTATTCGCGGCTGATGAAAGGAAAAGGCGGCCTTGTTTGGCCGCCTCTCAATGCACGCTTCAGCGCGCCGCCCAGTTGGCGCCGCGGCGAAACATGGTCTTCATCTGCGGTACGGAAAATTCCTTGGCCTGATGGCCGAGCGCCGAATAGAAGACGCGGCCTTTGCCATATTTGCGTTTCCAGACCACCGGCATCACCACGCCGTCGATCCACCAGGCGTGGTCGCCGGTGAATTTCGTCGTGGCCAGCACCTCGTTGGAGGGGTCGACATGCATGTAATATTGCTCCGACGTATAGGGGAAATCGGAAATTCCCTCCATCAGCGGGTCGTCGGGGCGGGTGATGTTGACCGTGTAATCGATGATATTGCCGGGGTGGGCGACCCATTGGCCGCCGATCATGAACTGATATTCCACGCATTCGCGGAAACTGTCGCCTGCACCGCCATGGAAACCGGCAATGCCGACGCCGTTTTCGACGGCGGCCGTGAGGTTCTTGATCTCTTCCTTCTCGATCTTCGACATGGTGACAATAGGCACGACGAGGCTGAGATCATGCACCGACGGATCGGCGAAAGCCTCCGTGCTGTGCTCCACATAGACCTTGAAACCGTCTTCCTCCAATATGTCCTTGACGATGGTGGCGCATTCCTGCGGCTCGTGGCCGCTCCAGCCGCCCCAGACGATGAGTGCTTCGCGCATTTATTTCCTCCTCGGGATTATTTGCCGAGCTGGCCGTCGACCAGCGATGTTTCGAGCGGCGCAGGGCGCTCCGCTTTGGTGGTGATGGAAACGGTCGTGCCGCTGTCCGATGCCGTCTGGAAGGCTTCCATGACTTCCAGCACATGCAGGGCGAGATCGCCATTGGCGCGGTGAGGACGGTTCTCGCGGATCGCGTAGGCCATATCTGCAACGCCGATGGAGCGATAATTGCCGTCAGCATAGGGCGACGACAGCGACTGCGGCTCGAACTGGCCGCCCTTTTTCAGCAATTGCACCTCGCCGCCGAAATGGTTGGGATCGGGCACGATCAGCGTGCCTTCGGTGCCGTAGAGTTCCAGTGGCACATGTTTGTGGCCCGCCACATCAAAGCTCATGCCCACCTGCACAACGGCGCTGTTCTCGAAGGCCAGCACGCCGGACACATGGGTGGCGACATGGACGGGGATTTTTTCACCGTTCTTCGGTTCGCTGGTGATGAGGCGCTCATTGCGCGGTGCAACGGCAAAGCCCGCCACCTTGGCGACCGGGCCGAACAGGTTAACGAGATCGGTAATGTAATAGGGGCCCATATCGAGCATCGGCCCGCCGCCGACCTCGTAATAGAAGGCCGGGTTGGGGTGCCAGCGCTCATGGCCGGGGCACATGAAGGTGGCTGTTCCGCCAACGGGCTGGCCCAGCACACCCTCATCGATCAGGCGGCGTGCGGTCTGGTGTCCGCCGCCAAGGAAGGTGTCGGGGGCCGAGCCGATGCGCAGGCCCTTGGCCTTTGCCGCATCCGCAAGGCGTTTACCCTCGGCGAAATTGATGCCGAGCGGTTTTTCCGAATAGGCGTGCTTGCCGGCATCGAGCGCACGCAGGCCCACTTCCACATGCGCCTTGGGGATCGTCAGGTTGACGATGATTTCCACGGAGGGATCGGAGAGAAGCGCGTCGATGCTGGTTGCCTTCAGGCCGAATTCGTCCGCCCGCGCCTTCGCCGCTTCCTCGTTCATATCCGCCAGTCCGCGAATATCGAGAATAGGAAACGACGCCATGGCCTTGAGATAGGCGCTGGAAATGTTGCCGCAGCCTATGATGCCGATACCGACCTTGTTCATATGATTCCTCCCGTAAATCAGAAATACCTGGACCTGTGCTCAACCCCGTGGGCTAGAGCGCTGGCCCGGTTGTGTTCCATGGCGATTCGTAAAGTTCGTAAAGCGCAACGGCCGCGGCCCCCTGCGCCCACAATTCGTCGCTCGCAACATCGAAAACCAGTTCCGCGACACCGGCCAGCGATGGCGGCACGGCGGCGTTGTAGCTGTTGCGAATGCTGGCGATGAAAGGTTCGCCAAGTTCGAGGCTGGAGCCGGTGATGATGACCCGCGGCGGCGCAAACAGCGTGACGATATTGGCAAGTGTCAGGCCAAGTGCTGCGCCGGCGCGCAGGGCCGCCGCGATGAGATCGTGATCTTCGGCCGCAATCAGCGCATGGGCATGCTGCATGCCACGGCCGAGCCGGATCGCTTCGGCAAAACGCCCGTCCACCGGGCGCGAGCCTAAAATGGCATTTTCGCCCGCCTGGCTTGCCAGCCGCACCGTGCCTTCATTGGCAAGGCCGATGACGAGGTCGCCGAGATTGTGGCTGAGACCGCCCGCACCACGAAACAGCTGGTTCTGGTGCAGCACGCCAAGCCCGAGTGTCTGTTCCAGCGAAATCAGCACCATGTCTTCGAGATCGCGCGCATGGCCGAACCAGTGGTGGGCGAGCGTGATGGCGTGGGCGTCACTTTCGATGATGGTTGGCGAATTCAGCCGCGCCGTCATTTCCTCGGCAAAGTTGACGTTTACTTCGCGCAGGATAGGACTGCTGCGGATCCTGCCGGTGCGGTGTTCGATGACACCGGGCAGGCCGAGACAGACCATGTCCACATCCTCAAGCGAAAGACCGGCATCGACGACGCAGCGTCGTACGCCGTCTTCCACCAAATCGGCGATGACGCCGATGGGCTGGCGGTCGACGCGGATCGGCAAGGCAAGGGTGGACAGCACATTGCCGCAGAAATCGGTGACGACAAAAACCATGCGGTTTGCGGCGATCTTGGCGCCCACAACGCGGGCGGCATCCGGGTTCAGTTCCAGCATCACGCGCGGTCTGCCACGCGCCCCTTCGGTACGGATATCACCGATATGGCGGGTGAGAATCAGCCCGTCATCGAGCAGCGAGGCGGTAATCGCCGAAACGGTCGTGGTGGAGAGCTGCGTTCTTTCGCTGATTTCCACCCGCGAGATCGGGCCATGGCGGCGGATGCTATCAAGCACGCTCAGCCTGTTGATCGCGCGCATCAATTCGGGGTCTGCGGTCTTCATGAGGTCCTGCTGCGATCGGGTTCGATCTAAAACGAATTTATATCGGATTGCGGATTAAATAACGTCTGTCGGGAGGGGTGTGTCAAGCGGTTTGGGTAAAAAATTGGCAAACCGCCTTGACATCGGGCAGGGCGTGGGGTGAATTAATCCGCATTGGGGAATAAATGGTGAGGAACCCCAGGGAGGATCACGATCATGACGTATTGGCACGCAGGCGCAAGCCTGAGCGGCAGGCGGATTGCCTTTGCCGCAACGACAAGCATAGCCCTGATGCTCGGCGCGGCCAGCGCCTCGGCAGCCACGGTCGTTAAATGGATGCATGTGGAGCTGGACCCCAAATCTGTGGCTGTCTGGGAGGAGATTGCCAAGGAATATGAGGCCAAGCATCCCGATGTCGATGTTCAGCTGCAGTTCCTCGAAAACGAGGCCTTCAAGGCAAAATTGCCGACGCTGCTGCAATCCAATGACGTGCCTGACTTCTTCTACAGCTGGGGTGGCGGCGTCCTTGAGGAGCAGTCCAAGACCGGCGCGCTGAAAGATCTGACCGACGTTTTCGACGCCGATGGCGGCAAGCTGCGTCAGGCCTATAATGCGTCCGCAATCGACGGCCTGTCTTTTGACGGCAAGGTCTGGGCCGTGCCTTACCGTGTCAGCCTCGTCAGCTTCTTTTATAACAAGGAGTTGTTCGCCAAGGCCGGTGTGAAGGCGGAGGATATCAAGACCTGGGACGATTTCAGCGCCACGGTCAAGAAGATCAAGGAAGCCGGTATCGTCCCGATCGCGGGCGGTGGCGGTGAAAAATGGCCGATCCATTTCTACTGGAGCTATCTCGTCATGCGCAATGGCGGGCAGGCCGTGTTCGATGCCGCCCGCAAGGGCGAAGGCGAAGGTTTCATGAACCCGGCGATCATCAAGGCCGGTGAACAGCTGGCCGAGTTCGGCAAGCTCGAACCCTTCCAGCCCGGTTATCTCGGCTCCACCTGGCCACAGGCGCTCGGTGTCTTCGGCGACGGCAAGGCGGCAATTATTCTCGGCTTCGACAATACGGAAGCCAACCAGCGCAAGAATGCCGGCGACGGCAAGGGGCTCGCCCCTGAAAATATCGGCCGCTTCGCCTTCCCGGTTGTCGAAGGCGGTGCCGGCAAGGCCACTGATACGCTGGGCGGCCTGAACGGCTGGGCGCTCACCAAGAACGCTTCCAAGGAAGCGATCGATTTCGCGGCCTTCCTGACCAGCAAGGAAAGCGAAGAGAAAATGGCGACCGCCGGCATGATCCTGCCGGTTGCCACGGGTGCCGCCGGTGCGGTGAAGAACCCGCTGCTGGCGGATTCGGCAAAACAGCTTGCCGCCTCCACCTGGCACCAGAACTTCTTCGACCAGACACTGGGCGCCGCCGTCGGCCGCGTCGTCAACGATATTTCAGTCGAGATCGTTTCCGGCCAGATGACCTCCGAAGAGGGCGCCCAGCAGATTCAGGACGCATTCGAACTGCGCTGATCTGACGGTTTCCATTGCAGCGCCGCGAATGTGCGGCGCTGCGTATCTGCCTCCATGAAAGCGGATAGAGATGACGGATATTTCCATGACTTCTGCGTCCATACCGGCGCGCGGCGCGACAAAGGCCAAGCGCAAGCAAAGTTCGGTCGCGCATGACCGGGCGCTGACCCTTCTGGTGTTTCTGCCGCCCGCCCTGTTGCTCTTTACCCTGTTCGTCATCCTGCCCATGGGCGAGGCGGCGTGGTACAGCCTTTACCGCTGGAACGGTTACGGCACGCCGACCGATTTTGTCGGTTTGAAGAATTTCCAGGTCCTGTTCGGTAATGCCGCCTTCTCGCAGGCCCTTATGAATAACGGCCTGATCATCCTTATCTCTATCCTGATCCAGATTCCGCTGGCGATCTGGCTGGCCATGATGCTGGCGCACCGCATTCCCGGCGTCGTAGCCTTCCGGCTGGTGTTCTTTCTGCCTTATGTTCTGGCTGACGTCGCAGCGGGCCTGATCTGGCGCTTCGTTTATGATGGCGACTATGGTCTGTTCGCCGCCATTTCCAATTTCTTCGGCTTCGCAAATCCTTACGTGCTGGCCGACAAGGATGTGGCGATCTACGCCGTGCTCGGCGTCATCGTCTGGAAATATTTCGGTTTCCATATGATGCTGTTCATCGCCGGCCTTCAATCCGTCGACAAGAACGTGCTGGAAGCAGCCGAAATCGACGGCGCGTCCGGCTGGCAGAAATTCCGTTATGTCACGCTGCCGATGCTCGGTTCCACGGTGCGCCTGTCCGTCTTCTTTGCTGTGATCGGTTCCCTGCAGCTGTTCGACATGATCATGCCGCTCACCGGCGGCGGCCCGTCCAACTCCACACAAACCATGGTCACCTTCCTCTACACCTACGGCGTCATGCGCATGCAGGTGGGGCTTGGCAGCGCAGTCGGCGTCGTTCTCTTCGTCATCTGCGTGACGCTCGCCTTCGGTTACAAAAGGATTTTCATGCGCCATGACTGACACATCCACTTCCGTCCGCATGCCGCTGCAAACCAAGCTTTATCTTTATATATCGCTGAGCCTGATTGCGGCCATCGTGCTTATCCCGTTGCTCACCACCGCGCTCGGCGGCTTCAAGACGCTGGGAGACCTGCGCGTCAACCCCTTCGGCATTCCGGCCGAATGGCAATGGTCCAACTACGGCGATATCCTGCTTGGCAAACGCTATTGGCTGCAAATCTTCAACTCGCTGGTCATCGCGCTGCTGACGGTATTCCTGACGCTGACTGTCTCGGCCATGGCGGCCTTCACCTTCGCGCATGTGAAATTCTTCGGCTCGTCCTTCCTGCTCAACTATTTCCTGCTGGGGCTGATGTTTCCGGCGGCCACCGCCATCCTGCCGCTGTTCATCCGCATCCGCGATCTCGGCCTGCTCGATACCTATTGGGGTGTGGTGCTGCCGCAGGTAGCCTTTGGGCTGGGCATGAGCATTCTCCTGTTCCGCAATTATTTCCGTAATCTGCCGGACGAGCTGTTTCAGGCGGCCTTCGTGGATGGCTGCGGTTATCTACGCTTCTTCTGGCATATTTCCGTGCCGCTTTCGCGGCCGATCGTGGCGACCGTTGGCATCGTCTCCTTCGTCGGCAGCTGGAACAGCTACATCCTTCCGCTCATCATGCTGAATTCGGAATCGAAATATCCCTGGCCGCTCGGCATCATGGTTTATCGCGGCGAATTCGGCACGGAATGGCAGCTCGTTCTCGCCTTCATCACGCTGACGATCCTGCCGACCGTCATCGTCTTCTTCCTCGCACAGAAACACATCATCGCGGGCCTGACGGCCGGTGCCGTCAAATCGTGACGTGAAAGGAGCAAAAAATGGCTTCCGTCGAACTTAAGGGTATCCGCAAGTCCTATGCGGCGCTCGATGTCATCCACGGCATCTCGCTTGATATAACGGATGGTGAATTCATCGCGCTGGTCGGTCCATCCGGCTGCGGCAAGTCCACGCTTTTGCGCATGATCGCCGGGCTGGAGGAGATCACCGATGGGGATATTCTCATCGGCGACAGGGTGGTCAATGGCATGACCCCGCGCGAGCGCAACATCGCCATGGTGTTCCAGTCCTATGCGCTTTATCCGCATATGACGGTGGCCGAAAACATGGGCTTCAATCTGAAGCTCGCCGGCCAGCCGAAAAACGTCATTGAAGAGCGCGTTGCGGAAGCCGCCCGCATGCTCGATCTCGGCAAGCTTCTGGATCGCAAGCCCTCACAGCTTTCCGGCGGCCAGCGCCAGCGTGTCGCCATGGGCCGCGCCGTGGTGCGCAACCCGGCCGTCTTCCTGTTCGATGAGCCGCTGTCCAACCTCGATGCCAAGCTTCGCGTACAGATGCGCAGCGAAATCAAGGCTCTGCACCAGAAGGTCGGGACGACCTCCATCTATGTCACCCATGACCAGATCGAGGCCATGACGCTGGCGGACCGGGTGGTGGTACTCAATCACGGCCGCATCGAACAGCAGGGCACGCCGCTCGAACTTTACAAGACACCCGCCAATCTCTTCGTCGCCGCCTTTATCGGTTCGCCGGCTATGAACCTCATCGAAGGCGTGGTCGATGGCGAGGGTGACCAGCCCGCCGCCCGGCTGAAGGACGGCACCGCGATCCGCATTGCCGCCTCCCGCAAGGTCAAGCGCGGCCAGCCGGTGACGATCGGGCTTCGCCCCGAACATATCGGTTCGGCGATCGGCGGCGATATCTCGCTTACCGGACGGACGGTGCTGGTGGAACCGACGGGCGCGCAGACCCATGTGGTCTTCGAACTGGCGGGCGATCAGGTTACGGCAGTGGTGGATGGCGAGCAGCCGGTGAAGGTGAACACCCCGTTTGCAGCCACCGTGCATCATGAGCGTGTGCACGTCTTCGACAGGGCGAGCGGACTGGCGCTTTAAGCGCCTCCCGTCTTTTAAATGAAATACGGAAATTCTCTTGCCCCTCCGCTTTTGGGGCTTGTTTGAAAATCACGAGCGGTTAGCTTGGCGCTTGGGAACAAAGCGGGTTACCGCGCAACTGTATCGATGCAGGAGGAGATTTTTATGAGAACGATCAAAGGGCCGGGTCTTTTTCTCGGTCAGTTTGCCGGTGATGCAGCCCCCTTCAACAGCTGGGATGGCATTACCAAATGGGCGGCGGAAAAGGGTTACGCCGGTGTGCAGGTGCCGACCTGGGCCGGACAGCTGATCGATCTCAAAAAAGCGGCGGAATCGAAGGATTATTGCGACGAGTTCGCCGGTGTCGCGCGCCAGAACGGCGTGGAAGTAACCGAGCTTTCCACCCATCTGCAAGGTCAGCTCGTCGCCGTTCACCCGGCCTATGACGAGGCCTTTGACGGTTTTGCCGCACCGGAAGTGCGCGGCAACCCGAAGGCGCGTCAGCAATGGGCGGTGGAGCAGGTGAAGCTCGCGCTGAAAGCCTCGAAAAATCTCGGCATCAAGGCGCATGCGACGTTTTCCGGCGCGCTTGCCTGGCCGTTCGTCTACCCGTGGCCGCAGCGTCCGGCCGGTCTGGTGGAGGCAGCCTTTGACGAGCTGGCGAAACGCTGGACGCCGATCCTCGATTACGCCGATGAGCAGGGTGTGGATGTCTGCTACGAAATCCATCCGGGTGAAGATCTCCATGACGGCGTGACGTTCGAGATGTTCCTCGAGCGGGTGAAGAACCACAAGCGCGCCAACATGCTCTACGATCCCTCGCATTACGTGCTGCAATGCCTCGATTATCTCGACAATATCGACATCTACAAGGACCGCATCAAGATGTTCCACGTCAAGGATGCGGAGTTCAACCCGACCGGGCGGCAGGGCGTTTATGGCGGTTATCAGGGCTGGGTGAACCGCGCTGGTCGCTTCCGTTCGCTGGGCGACGGGCAGGTTGATTTCGGTGCGGTCTTCTCCAAGATGGCGGCCAATGATTTTGACGGCTGGGCCGTCGTCGAATGGGAATGCGCACTGAAACACCCTGAAGACGGCGCCCGGGAAGGGGCGGAATTCGTCAAGGCGCATATCATCCGCGTCACGGAAAAAGCCTTTGACGATTTCGCATCAAGCGGCACCGATGATGCGGCCAACCGCCGTATGCTTGGGCTTTGAAAGCATTTCAGGGGAGATATTATGGCTATTGAAGGAAAGACAACCGACAAGGCGAACAAGCGGATTCGCCTTGGCATGGTCGGTGGTGGTTCGGGCGCATTTATCGGCGGCGTTCACCGCATGGCGGCGCGGCTCGACAATCGTTTCGATCTCGTGGCAGGGGCCCTGTCCTCGACGCCGGAAAAATCCCTCGCTTCCGGCCACGAGCTGGGGCTCGATCCCGAGCGCTGCTATGGTTCGTTCGAGGAAATGGCCGAAAAGGAAGCGCTGCGCGAGGATGGCATCGAGGCGGTGGCGATCGTTACCCCCAACCATGTGCATTATCCGGCAGCGAAGGCGTTTCTGGAGCGCGGCATCCATGTCATCTGCGACAAGCCGCTGACCTCCAATCTGGAAGACGCCAAAAAGCTGAAGCAGGTGGCCGACAAGGCCGATGCACTGTTCATCCTCACGCACAACTACACCGGCTATCCGATGGTGCGGCATGCGCGGGAACTGGTGGAGTCAGGCGCGCTCGGCACGATCCGTCTGGTGCAGATGGAATATCCGCAGGACTGGCTGACGGAAGCGGTGGAACAGACCGGCGCGAAACAGGCCGTCTGGCGCACCGATCCGGCTCAGTCCGGCGTCGGCGGCTCCACCGGCGATATCGGCACCCATGCCTATAATCTCGGTTGCTTCATTTCCGGTCTGGAAGCGGATGAGTTGGCGGCGGATGTGCATACCTTTGTCGAAGGCCGCCGGCTGGATGACAATGCGCATGTGATGCTGCGCTTCAAGCCGAAGGGCGGCAAGCAGGCAGCCAAGGGGCTACTCTGGTGCAGTCAGGTTGCGGTCGGTCACGAAAACGGGCTGAAGGTCCGTGTTTATGGCGACAAGGCCGGCATCGAGTGGACGCAGGCCGATCCGAACTATCTCTGGTTCACGAAGCTTGGCGAGCCGAAGCAGCTCATCACCCGTGGCGGTGCCGGGGCAGGAGCTGCGGCAGCACGCGTCACCCGCATTCCGTCCGGCCATCCGGAAGGTTATCTCGAAGCCTTCGCCACCATCTATACCGAGGCGGCGCACGCCATCGAAGCCCGCCGCACCGGCTCGGCGCTCGATAAGGCGGTTATTTACCCGACCGTCGATGACGGGGTTAAAGGCGTCGCCTTTGTTACGGCCTGCATCGAGTCCGGCAAGAAGAATGGCGGCTGGGTGAAGCTGTAAGACGAGGTTGCGGCATATTTCTTCTCCCCGTTGCCGGGGAGAAGATGCCCCTGACGTCATCTGCCGACGGGATCAATTGACGCGTGTCGTCTGTCGCTGCACCCGTTCCGTTATGGGGCAGCCATCCTGGAGCTTGGTCCAGGACGAAACGTTGAGCTTCATCTCGCAGCGCGCGAGATAGGAGCCACCGTCGACCTTCAGGCAGGATGTCTGGCCGAGTTCGAACATGGTGCCGCGATTTCGGCATTTGCAATTATGGGCATCCGCCAAGGTCGGAATAAGGGCCATGATCAGGCCAAGTATGAGCACTCCAGTACGCATGGCTGAGGCTCCAAAGAATATACCGCCAGATTACTCCTGTCCGAGGGCATAGTCAAAAACGGCCTTTGCCTGTGATGCGCGCCCTCTGCGGGCAGCAGCCCCTGCGAATTCCCCCGCTAGCACCCGATCAAAATCGCCCTGATATCATTCACATTCGTCAGGGTCGGACCTGTGACGACAAGGTCTCCTACCGCCTTGAAAGCGGTGTAGCTGTCGTGGCTTACGAGCGACTGACGCGGATCGACACCGGCTTCGCGCATGCGGGCAAGCGTATCCGGCGTCACCACAGCACCCGCCGCATCCTCGACGCCGTCTATGCCGTCGCTATCGCCGGCAATGGCCCAGATCTCGTCCGCACCTTTCAGCGTCAGCGCAAGGCTCAGCAGGAACTCCGTGTTGCGGCCACCCTTGCCGGCTGGCCCCTTGCCAATCGTGACCGTGGTTTCGCCGCCGGAAAGCAAAACGGCCGGACCTTTTAGCGGCAGGCCCTTGCGGCTGGCGGAGAGCGCTATGCCGGCCATAACAGCGCCGACGTCCTTGGATTCGCCTTCCAGCGAATCCCCGAGGATGAGCGGCGTAAGCCCGAGTTTCACGGCCTCATCAGCTGCCGCCTGCAAGGCGAGCGAAGGGGCCGCGATGAGCCGGATATCCTCGTCGATATCGCCGGCCTTCGGGGTTTCCTCGCCTTTTTCCAGCACCTTGCGCACGTTTTCCGGAAGATCGAGCGCATAACGGGAGATGATTTCCCGCACGGTTTCGATGTCGCTCGGATCGGCAACCGTCGGGCCGGAGGCGATTTCCGAGGGGTCGTCGCCCGGCACGTCGGAAATCAGCAGCGAAACAACCTTGGCCGGTCTGGCAGCCAGTGCCAGCCGTCCGCCCTTGATGCGGGAGAGATGCTTGCGCACGGCGTTCATGTCGGAAATCGTCGCGCCGCTAGCAAGCAAAGCGCGGTTGACGGCCATCTTGTCCGCAAGTGTCATGCCTTCGGCCGGTGCCACCATCAGCGCCGAACCGCCGCCGGAAATCAGCGCGATCACCATGTCGTCGGTGGTCAATCCCTCGACGGCGGCGAGAATGCGTTTTGCCGCTTCCGCGCTCCTATCGTCGGGCACGGGATGGGAAGCCTCGATGATCTCGATATGCGCAGTCGGGACGGCATGGCCGTAACGCGTGACCACCACACCCGAGAGATCGACATGTGGCCATGCCGCTTCAAGCGCTGCGGCCATCGCGGCCGAGGCCTTGCCGGCGCCCACCACCACGCACCGGCCTTTGGGCGGAGATGGAAGGTGGTGTTGCAACACCTTTGCCGGATCGGCGCTGGCGACTGCAGCCATGAAGATGCGGTTGAGGGCGTCTCTTGCGGACGTGTCGTTCCATGCGCTCATCGGTTCATGCTCCGATCCAGAGGAAGCCGAGCGCAAACAATGCCGGCAACGCCTGAATGAACAGGATCTTCATATTGGCTGTCATGGCGCCGAAAATACCGGCCACCAGAACGCAGGTAAGGAAGAAAACCTTGAAGCTCAGCCCTTCATCGCCCTGCGTGAGCCCATAGATCAGCCCCGCTGCGAGAAAGCCGTTATAAAGGCCCTGATTGGCGGCAAGCACTTTTGTTTGCCGGGCAAAATCCGCCGAAAGACCGAAGGCCTTGCGGCCGGCCGGTTTTTCCCACAGCAGCATTTCCAGAATGACGATGTAAATATGGATGGCCGCAACCACGGCAATCAGAATGCTGGCGATCATCGGCGGTTTCCTCCAAACCATGATGTCCGTTGCCGTTGTCAGGGTGAACAGGCGGCGAGCGGTCACTTCCGTTTTAACGTCGGGACGAAGGGCTGCAAGGCCAGAATCTCCTCTTCCCGTGCAAACTGTTGAAGAGCGGCAACCTGTTGCTTGACTCTTTGCTGAAATAGGAACAAAACAAGAACAATGGAGATGAATAACCGGAATTGAAACCTGTCATGCCATGCAAAAGCGCGCGGATCAGTTGCTCGTTGTCGAAGAGCTGCGTGAAAGGCTGGAAAGGATCGGTAACGGCCCTGAGCGGCTGCACGAGACCTTGCCTTTCGGCGTGGATGCCATCGACCATCGCCTGCCGGGAGGCGGGCTCAAGCTCGGCTGCCTGCATGAGGTAAGCGGCGGCGGCAATGGCGCTGCCGATGGCGCGGCGGCCGCCCTTTTTGCGGCTGGTGTGGCGGCAAGGCTTTCCGGCAAGGTTTTATGGTGCGTCACCCGGCGGGATCTGTTCATGCCGGGGCTGACGCAGGCCGGCCTTTCGCAGAACCGGCTCATCATTGTTGAATGCCGCGATGAGAAGGGCGTGCTCGACTGTTTCGAGGAGGGCTTGCGCTGCAATGGTTTCGGCGCGGTGATGGGTGAGGTGGCAAAACTGCCGATGAACGCATCGCGACGGCTGCAACTGGCGGCGGAAACCTCCGGTGTTACCGGCATCGCCATCCGCCGTTTCCGGCGTGCGGCCGATGCGGCGCTGTACGGCGAACCGACGGCGGCGGTGACCCGCTGGCGCATCTCCGTCCGTCCTTCTTCGCCCTTGCCGGTGCCGGGGGTGGGCAGGCCGCGCTGGTTTCTCGAGCTTTTGCGATGTCGCGGCGGCGAAAGCGCTGAATTTGAAGTGGAAGCCTGTGATGCAAAGGGTCGTATCGCTCTACCTGCCGACATGGCCGACGGATCGCTTCCGGCGTCTTTCGGGAGAGAACGCGCCGCCGGTTGAAAAGCCGCTGGTCATGATCGGCCGCCAGGGCAGCCGCCGGCTGGTGCTGGCGCTCGACAAAGCGGCAAAGGCGGCGGGCATCCGGCCCGGCACGCCGGTCAGCAAGGCGCAGGCGCTGGTGCCGGGCCTTCTGGTGGAAGATCTGGATGCAGCTGGAGATGCCCGCGCCCTGCAGCAGCTGGCCTTTCATTTTCTGCGCATCTATGCCCCCATCGTCGCCGCCGATACGCCTGATGGGCTGGTGCTGGACACGGCGGGAGCGGACCATCTGCACGGCGATGAGACGCTGATGCTGAGCGGGATGGTCAACCGCCTGCATGCCGCAGGCTTTGCCGCCCGCGCGGCCATTGCCGATAGCTGGGGTGCTGCCCATGCGCTGGCCCGCTTCGGCCGCGAGCAGATCAGCATCATACCGCCGGGCGGGCAGCGGGCGGCGATCAACGGCTTGCCGCTTGCTGCGCTGAGGCTGGAGGAGCGTATCGTTTCAGGGTTGAAGGTGCTCGGCTTCCGCAGCATCGGCGAGCTTGCCGAAGCCCCGCGTGCGCCGCTGACCCTGCGTTTCGGTCCCGAAGTCGTCCGGCGTCTTTCCCAGGCTTTCGGGGAGATCGGCGAACCTATCGAACCGGTGCGCGTGGCCGAACTGGTGGAGGTGCGGCGCGCCTTTCCCGAGCCGATTGCGGCGGCGGAAACGATTGCCCGTTATACGCAGAAGCTGGTCACGGGGCTTTGCTCAGCACTTGAAAAACGCGGCCTTGGCGCCCGCCGGGTCGATCTGGTGCTGCACCGGGTCGATAGCGGCCTGCAGGCGGTACGCGCAGGCACCTCCAGACCGGTGCGCGACATCAAGCAGCTTGTCCGGCTTCTGACCGACCGTATCGACACCATCGATCCCGGTTTCGGCATCGAGATGATGGTGCTGACCGCCACCCATGCTGAGCCGCTTCTCGCCGCGCAGGCTCGCTCCTCGCTTCTGGAGGAGGGACGTGCGGACATCGCCGATACGGTCGATGTCATCCTCAATCGTGGCCACAGGGTCTATCGTTACGCGGCGGTGGCGAGCGATGTGCCGGAACGCTCCGTTGCCCGCGTTGCGGCGCTTGCATCTGAGGATACGCTCGGCTGGCCCGGCCACTGGCCGCGCCCGGTCAGGCTTTTTGCAAGGCCGGAACCCATCGAGACGCTGGCGCTGCTGCCGGATCATCCGCCGCGTTATTTCATCTGGAAAGGCGTGCGCCATAATGTGCGGCGCGCTGACGGGCCGGAACGGGTGTTCGGCGAATGGTGGAAACGCGACCGGGAAAAGGAAGCCGTGCGCGATTATTTCACGGTGGAAAATGAAAGCGGCGAGCGCTTCTGGATTTTCCGCTCCGGCGATGGCGAACATGCCGAGACAGGCTCGCAGGGCTGGTTCATCCACGGGGTCTTCGCATGAGCACGCCGCGTTATGCCGAACTTCAGGTGACCACGCATTTTTCCTTCCTGCGCGGCGCAAGCTCCTGCGAAGAGCTTTTCGAACAGGCCAAAAACCTCGGCATCGAGGCGCTGGGTATCGTGGATCGCAACAGCCTTGCGGGCATTCCCCGCGCTTACGAGGCGGCAAGTACCTACGGCATCCGGCTCGTCATCGGTTGCCGGCTCGATCTGGACGACGATCTTTCCGTACTTGTCTACCCCATGGATCGCCCGGCTTACGGTCGGCTTTGCCGGCTGCTTTCCGTGGGCAAGAAAAGGGGCGGCAAGGGCAAGTGCCGGCTGACATGGGACGATCTCGTCGCCTATGGCGAAGGCCTGATCGTGGTGTTGCTCGCCGATCTTGCGGATGATCTCTGCGCGCTTCGCCTGCGGCGGCTCAAGGCTGCTTTTGCGGATCGCGCCTATATGGCGCTCAGCCTCAGAAGACGTCCCAATGACCAGATGCGGCTTTTCGAATTGTCGAATATGGCTCAAGTCGCAGCTGTACCGACGGTGGTCACCAACGATGTGCTGTTTCATGTGCCCGAGCGGCGCATGCTGCAGGATGTCGTCACCTGTATCCGGCATAATTGCACTATCGACGAGGCGGGTTTCCGGCGCGAACGGCATGCCGACCGTTATATGAAGCCGCCGGAAGAAATGCACCGGCTTTTTGCCCGCTACCCCGAAGCGCTCTCCCGCAGCCTCGAAATCATGAAGCGCTGCAAATTTTCACTGAAGGAACTGGTCTATCAATATCCCGAGGAGCGCAGCCTGCCGGGGCTGACGGCGCAGCAGGCGCTGGAGAAGATGGTCTGGGAAGCGGTGCCGGGGCGGTATCCGCAAGGTTTGCCGGAGAAGGTGGAAAAGGCGCTCAAGCATGAGCTGGCGGTTGTCGGCAGGTTGCAATATGCGTCCTATTTCCTGACCGTGAGTGCCATTGTCCGTTATGCGCGTTCAAAAGATATCCTATGTCAGGGGCGCGGTTCGGCAGCCAATTCGATTATCTGTTTTGTACTTGGCATCACCGCCATCGACCCCGCTCTTTTCAGCAATCTCGTCTTCGAACGTTTCGTTTCCGAAAACCGGGGAGAACCGCCTGATATCGACGTGGATTTTGAACACCAGCGGCGCGAGGAAGTCATCCAGTGGGTTTATGACACTTACGGCCGTGACAAGGCGGCGCTCTGCTCCGTTGTTACCCGTTATCGTGGGCGCGGAGCGTTGCGCGATGTCGGTAAGGTTCTGGGCCTACCGGAAGATCTAACGAAGCTTCTATCCTCGCAGGTCTGGCGCTGGAGCGAGGGTGTGGGTGAAAAGCAGGTGAAGGAACTGAACCTCAATATGGAGGATCGTCGCCTGAAGCTTGCCTTCGAATTGGCCAACCAACTTGTCGGCACACCGCGCCATCATAGCCAGCATCCGGGCGGCTTTGTGCTGACCCATAACCGGCTGGACGAACTGGTGCCGATCGAACCCGCCGCCATGGATGATCGCCAGATCATCGAATGGGACAAGGACGATATCGATGTCGTGAAATTCATGAAAATGGATTGCCTGGCGCTCGGCATGCTCTCCTGCATGAAGCGCGGCTTCGATCTGCTGGAGGCGCGCACTGGAGAGAAATATGATCTCGCCGCCATGCCGCCGGATGATGGTCCCACCTATGCCATGATCCAGAAGGCCGATACGCTCGGCACATTCCAGATCGAGAGCCGGGCGCAGATGTCGATGTTGCCGCGCCTGAGGCCGAAGGAGTTTTATGACCTCGTCATTCAGGTCGCCATTGTTCGCCCCGGCCCCATTCAGGGGGATATGGTGCATCCCTATCTGCGTCGCCGACAGGGAAAGGAGCCGGTTCGTTATGAAAAACCGGAACTGGAAAATATTCTGAAAAAGACGATGGGTGTTCCGCTGTTTCAGGAGCAGGCCATGCGGATCGCCATGGATTGCGCCGGTTTTACCGCAGATGAGGCGGACCAGTTGCGCCGAGCCATGGCGACCTTCAAGAATGTGGGTACCATTTCCAAATTCAGGGAAAAGCTCGTCACGGGCATGGTGGAGCGTGGTTATGAGCAAGAATTTGCCGAACGTATCTTCAAGCAGCTCGAAGGGTTCGGCAGCTATGGTTTTCCTGAAAGCCATGCGGCCTCCTTTGCGCTGATCGCCTATGCCTCCTCATGGCTGAAATGCCATTATCCCGATATTTTCTGTACGGCGCTTCTCAATTCGCAACCCATGGGGTTTTACGCCCCGGCGCAGATCGTGCGTGATGCGCGCGATCATGACGTCGAGGTGCGTCCGGTATGCGTTAATAACAGCCGTTTTGATTGCACGCTGGAGCCTACGGGCAAGAAGAATGGGAATGGTAAAGAGCGCTACGCCGTGCGGCTTGGCCTGCGCATGGTGAAGGGACTCTCTAACGATCACGCAGCGGATATCGTCGCCGCCCGGCAGGATCGGCCTTTTGCCTCGGTGGATGATCTCTGGCGAAGGGCGGGCGTTCCCGCCGCTGCCCTCGTCTGTCTCGCCGAAGCCGATGCCTTTTTACCGTCGCTTTCGCTTGCCAGACGCGAGGCGCTCTGGGCCATCAAGGCCTTGCGGGATGAGCCGCTGCCGCTTTTCGCCGCCGCCGCCAGTCGGGAAAATGCCGTGGTGGATGAGCTTCAGGAACCCTCCGTCGCGCTCAGGCCCATGACTGACGGTGGTGAGGTGGTGCAGGATTACGGCCATGTCGGACTGACGCTGCGCGAACATCCCATGACATTCCTGCGGCGCGATCTTTCCCGCCGCCGTATCGTCACCTGTGCGGAGGCCGTGCGCGCCCGTGATGGCGCATGGCTGGAAACGGCGGGTCTGGTGCTGGTGCGCCAGCGCCCCGGCTCGGCAAAGGGGGTGATCTTCATGACACTGGAGGATGAGACGGGCATCGCCAATGCGGTGCTGTGGGTAAAAACCTTCGAAAAATACCGGCGCGTGGTGTTGTCCGCCGGCATGGTTGGTATTTACGGCAAGATCCAGCGGGAGGGTGAGGTGGTGCATCTGGTCGCCCATCGGCTGACAGATTTGTCGGAGGCGCTGGCCAGCGTGGGCGAACGCAACCATGCCTTTCCCCTGCCGCATGGGCGTGGCGATGAGTTCCACCACGGCATTCCACCGGATGATCACCGCACTATCAGGAAGCATCCGCCGCCTGCCGTGGATGATGCGGACGAGGTGGAGCGGATAAAGGTCATTTCCCGCAATTTTCACTGAAGGCGGCTCAGATCACCTTTTGCGCGCCACGATGTAAGGACGATTGTCATTGCCCTTTGTCGCGTGGATTTCCGTGGCCAGAATGTCAAAACCGCCGGCGTTTATATGCCGGCCAAGCTCGGCCGCGTTGAACACGCCGGCAAAGGGCGCCTTGCCGATCACACGCATCGCCGGCAGGACAAGGCGGATAAACGGGTTCATATCCCTAACGCAGGGGGTCTTGGTGATGAACAGCCCGCGCGGGCCAAGCAGGGAATGAATGTGCTGCAATGTGCCGCGCAGGTCGCGCACCAGATGAAGATAGTTGAAACCCAGCACCACGTTGAACTGATGAGGGTCGGGCGCAAGCGTTTCCACGGTCGCAGTGCTGAAAACGAGGTTCGGGAGAGGGCCGGCGGCGTGTTTTCTTTCCTCGGCGATTGCGATCATGCCGGCGGAAATATCCGTCGCAAGATAGTCTTTGACGCTGCACGCAAGCCGGATCGCCGTTGTCCCGGTGCCGCAACCCAGTTCCAATACCCTGTCATCCGGATTCAGCAGGGCACGGGTCCGCTCCAGCGTGCGCTCATATCCGGCCTCATCCGAAATCCTGCCCTTTGCATATTTCCGAGCGGTCCGGTTCCAGAAACGGGCGTCGTCGGCAATACTCATGGTGGATGCTCCCCGGACGGCGCCCTTCCGCTTCGGGCGGATCTGCTCTCACGCGGATATCCTATCCGGTTTGTTTGTAGCTTTTAAGCCGCATCCTCCAACCCGGCCGTGTCCTTCCGGCGAAACTGGCTGGGCGGTGCGCCGAGCACGCGTTTGAAGGCGCGGCTGAAGGAGGCTTCGGAATCGTAACCGAGTTTTTCCGCCGCCAGCGTCACGCGCATGCCTTCGCGCAGCCACAGCCGTGCCTGGTGCATGCGCACGCGCACCACATAGCGCGCCGGGCTTTCGCCCACCACGCGGGTGAAGCGCTCCGCGAAACTGGAGCGGGAAGCGCCCATCAGGGAAGCAAGTTCCTCCACGCTCCAGTCCTTTTCGGGATTGAGGTGGATGGCGGCCAGCACCCGTCCGAGTTCGGGGTTGCGCACCGCAGCCAGCCAGCCGCTGGAATCGCCGCAGCCATATTCCACCCATGTGCGGATCAACGTCGCGGTCAGCACATCGGCAAGCCTTGCCAGAATGCCGCCCGCACCAACGCGGTTCAGTTCCACCTCACGCGTCATGGCCTCCAGCAGATGCGGAATGGCCGGATCGCTTTTGGCGAGATCACTGGTCAACATCACATCCGGCATCAGCTGCAGGAGGGGGTGCAGATTATCCATGTTGAAACGCATCGAAGCGGTAAAGGCCACGGTATCGCCGCCGGCGCTGGCGCATTGCAGGTCGAAAACGCCCTGGCAGACTTCCTTCTTGCCGAAACGGTCGAAGGGGGTAGGCGTCACATCCTCGCCGCTACCCAACACATGGGCGTGGCCGCGGGGCAGAAGAACGGCGTCGCCGCATGTCAGCGTCAGCCACTCGCCGGAGGGTTTGCGCAATTTCGCCTGGCCGACACCGATGAAATGGAACCGTGCCGCTTCCTGCTCGGGAAAAGCTGTCGCCCAGGGGGTGGCCATGCGGCATCGGCCGTATTCCACGCCGTCGAGCCTCAGGCCACGCAACATTTCCGTCAGGGCATCATTCATGGCGCTCTCGCAAATTTGGATGTTTGGTTAAGGAATACGGATTTTCTAGCATGGAAACGCCGGGCTGTCACGCATAGCTTACGACCATTGATTTGCAGAATATGAACTGGCCTCCCACCGGTTTCACCATTTTGCCATTCCGTTTCAGAGCGCATTCCGGAAATGCGCATCAGGAGATTTTCATGAGCAACCGGACCATAAACGAACTCGAATATGTGCCGCGCAAGACAGAGCCGGATGCGAAGTGGGCCGCCGTGGTTTCGCTTTCGCTCGGCGTCTTCGGGCTGGTGACGGCGGAGTTCCTGCCGGTCAGTCTGCTGACGCCGCTTTCGGCCGATCTCGCCGTCAGCTCCGGCATCGCTGGCCAATCCATTACCGTTACGGCGCTGGTCGCGGCGGTCGCCGGCCCCGGCGTTGTCATTGGCACACGCAGCATCGATCGCCGCTGGACATTGCTTGGGCTGACCACGCTGCTGATCATCTCCAGCACTTTGGCCGCCTTCGCAAACGGTCTCTTCATGCTGTTTGCCTCGCGCGTCCTGCTCGGCATCGGCCTTGGCGGCTTCTGGGCCATGTCTGCGGCGCTGGCACTGAGACTCGTACCGCTTGATAAAATGCCGCGTGCCATGGCCATTATCCTGACAGGGGTTTCGGTCGCCACCGTCTGTGCAGCGCCGGTGGGCGCGTGGATCGGCGCGACACTTGGCTGGCGTTCGGCCTTTGTCGTTGCGGGTGTGCTCGGTGTCATTGCGCTCGTCGTGCAATTGCTCACCGTTCCGTCGCTGCCGCCGGCCGGTGCACCCGGTCTCTCCACCATGTTCCGCCTGTTGCAGCGGCCGCAGGTCCGGATCGGCCTTCTGACGACGCTGTTCATTGTTGCGGGTCACTTTGCCGGTTTCACCTATGTCCGTCCGTTCCTGGAGGATGTGACGCTTCTTGGCGTCGAGGCGATTTCGCTCGTCCTTCTGGTTTATGGTGTCGGTGGCTTTTTCGGTAATCTCTTCGGCGGTTTCCTCTCCGAGAAAAACACGGCATGGGCGGTGACGTTCGCCGCCACCCTGATCGCCGCATCGGCTTCCGTTCTGGTCGTGGCGGGTGCATCGCCCCTGATTGCCGGCCTTGCCATCGCCTCCTGGGGTTTTGCCTTCGGTGCGCTTCCGGTCAGCGTGCAGAGCTTCATCACCCGGGCCGCTTCCGATGAGGCGGAAAGTGCCGGCGCGCTGCTGCTTACCACTTTCCAGATCGCGATTTCCAGCGGTGCGGTTCTGGGCGGTCTGCTGATCGATCTTCAGGGTGCGACGATGGTCTTCGTCTTCGTGGCGATTGCCGCCCTTCTCGGTGCATCGCTGATGGCGTCGCGCCGCGGTGTGGTGCCACAGGTCGAGGCCTCGCAGGGGTAAGCCACCCCTCGGAGAAAAAAACCCGCCTTCGTGCGGGTCTTAAGAGAAGAGAAGGCGTTATTCCGTCTTTAGGGCGCCTTTATCGCGTTCTGTGTCCGGTCTTTGCCCACCTCGATCACATGGCGCATGGCTTTCACCGCCGCATCCGCGTCACGCGCCGCAATCGCATGTACGATGCGCAGATGATTGGACGCGATCTCGGCGATGGTGCCAGGCGAAGCGGCCGGCGATGAGAGCTGGAAGGATATCGCAAGTGCAGCTTCGATCAGCCCGCTTGCCGAGCGCATGAAGGGGTTGCCGGACATATGCGCGACCGCAAGGTGGAATTCGAGATCGACCTTGGCGATGCTTTCCGGCGTATGTTTCGGATTGTCGAATTTGGCGGCGATGACGTAAAGGGAAACGATATCGTCATTGGAGGCCTGCAGGGCCGCCGCCGCCGCCGCCGCTGGTTCCAGCGCCAGGCGGATCTCCGCCAGATGCGTGACGAATTCCTGATCTATGCCGGCCTCGCAGCGCCAGCCCAGCACGTCGGGATCGAAGAAATTCCAGCTGGAGCGGTCAAGAACGCGGGTGCCCACCTTGGCCTTTGGTTCCACCAGACGCTTCGCCGCCAGCGTCTTCATCGTCTCGCGCAGCACGGTGCGGGAGACGCCGAACCGCAAGGAAAGTTCGGCATCATTGGGCAGCAGGGAGCCTTCCGCAATCCTGCCCGAGACGATGGCGCTGCCGAGTTCGGAGACCACATGGGCGTGGCTGTTCCGGCGTTTTCGCCCGCTTATCGTCGTTTCGAGCAGCCCCAAGCAAGCCTCCTTTGGCAATTATGCCGGATGCGGTCCGGCCAGTCTCCTGTTTGAATACCAGATGATTGCGCGCTGCAACACGATGAAGACGAAAAGCAGCACACCGATGACGATTTTCGTCCACCAGGAAGAAAGCGTCCCGTCAAAAACGATGTAGGTCTGGATCAGCCCCTGTATCAGAAGGCCGATGAAGGTTCCCGCCACCAGCCCGGTGCCGCCGGTCAGAAGCGTACCGCCAATGACGACAGCGGCGATGGCGTCCAGTTCCACGCCCACCGTCGCCAGCGAATAACCTGACGAGGTATAGAGCGTATAAACGATGCCAGCGAGGCCCGACAGGAAACCGGAAAGCGCATAGATGCCGATGGTCGTCGCGCCAATCGGCACACCCATCAGCTCGGCCGATTGCGGATTGCCACCCAGCGCATAGACATTGGCGCCGAAGCGGGTGCGGCTGGCGATCAGCATGCCGGCGGCGAAGACGAGAAGCATCAGCATGGCCAGCGCCGTCAGCCTGCCGCCGCCTGGAAAGCGGAAATAAAAGCCCTGTATCGTATCGATGAACGGGTGGGAGATCGGCACCGACTGCGTGGAAATCAGATAGGCCGCGCCGCGCGCCAAAAACATGCCCGCCAGTGTCACCACGAAAGGCGGGATCGACAGGAAGCGGATCATCGCCCCCATCAGGCAGCCGAACAGCGTCGAGACTGCCAGCACGATGGCGAAGGCCAGCAGCGGATGGATGTTATAGGTGCCGACCATGACCGCCACGAAGACGCTGGTGAAGGCGATGACCGAACCTATGGAGAGATCGATGCCCCCCGACAGGATGACGAAGGTCATGCCGACGGCCGCGATGCCGAGAAAGGCATTGTCGGTCAGAAGATTGCCGATCACGCGCGTCGACAGGATCGACGGATATTGCAGCACGCACAGCAAATAGGCGACCACGAAGATCGTCAGCGTGGTGAGGAAGGGCAGATTGCGGCTGTGGATCATCGCGCGGTTCCTTCCTTGGTCATGCCATTGGTCGCCGCCGGTTTGACGTGCGGCTTCGGCGCTTTCACGAAACCGAGGACGGCCATGATTGCCGGCGATTGCAGTGTGAGCACCACCATGATGATGCCTGCCTTGATGATGAGGTTGAATTCCGGCGGGAAGCCCGAGACGAGGATGCCGGTATTGATGGTCTGGATGATGAGCGCGCCGATCAATGAGGCCGTGATGGAGAAACGGCCGCCATTTAGCGATGTGCCGCCGATCACGACCGCCAGGATCGCGTCCAGTTCCAGCCACAGCCCGGCATTGTTGGCATCCGCGCCGCGAATATCGGCGGTCACGATCATGCCGGCGATGGCCGCGCAGAGGCCGGAGACGGCATAAACGAAAAACAGCAGGAAGCGCGCCCGCACGCCGGCGAGCGCCGCTGCACGGCGATTGATGCCTGTGGCCTCGATCAGGAAACCGAGCGCGCTTTTACGCACCAGAAGGCCGATCAACAGCGCCGCGGCCACCCAGATGATGACGGGCAGCGGGATGCCTGCGAACGAGCCGGAGCCGATGGCGGCAAAGCTGTCATTGTTGAAGGTGAGAATGACACCCTCGGTAATAAGCTGGGCGATGCCGCGTCCCGCCACCATCAGGATCAAGGTGGCAATGATCGGCTGTATATCGAGAAGGGCGACCAGCACGCCGTTCCACAGGCCGCAGGCAATGCCCACCGCAAGTGAGATGACGATGACCGAGGGAATGGAATGGCCATTGCTGATGAGCGTGGCCGCGACCGCGCCGCAGATGGCGATGACCGCGCCGATGGAAAGATCGATACCCTTGGTGGCGATAACCAGCGTCATGCCGATGGTCAGCAGCGCCACGGGAGCGGCGCGCACGAGAATATCCACCAGACTGCCATAGAGCCGGCCATTCTGGAAAGAAACATGCAGAAAACCCGGCGAAATGATTGTAATCGCTGCCAGAATGATAAAGAGCGCGGCAAGCTGGGGAGCAAGTCTTTTGAAGCGTCGTGTTACAGCCACCATCACGCCGCCTCCGTTTTCGCCGCATCCGCAATTGCCCGCATGATGTTGTCGGCGGTCACTTCGCTGCCTTTCAATTCACTGACATGGCGGCGGTCGGAAAGCACGATCACACGATGCGCAACGGCCGTCAGTTCTTCCAGTTCGGAGGAGATGACGACGAGCGACATGCCTTCGCCGCAGAGTTTTTCGATCATTTTGAGAATTTCCGCATGCGCGCCGATATCGATGCCACGTGTCGGCTCGTCGAGTATCAGCAGTCTGGGCTGGGTGGCGAGCCAGCGTGCCAGAATGGCCTTCTGCTGATTGCCGCCGGACAGGAATTTTATCGGCCGGTTGGGGTCGGCCGGGCGGATATCGAGCGATTTGATGAAGCTTTCGGCCAGCTCCGCCTTTTGCCGACGGGACAGTGGCCGTGCCCAGCCCTGCCGGGCCTGAAGCGCCAGCGCGATATTATCGGTGACGGAAAAGTCGCCGATGATGCCATCCGTCTTGCGCTCTTCCGGACAGAAGCCGAACCCGGCCGCAATGGCGGCCTCGGGCGACGAAATCGCCGCCGGTTTTCCGTCAATCATCGCCGTGCCGGTATCGGGACGGTCGATGCCGAACAGCAGGAAGGCGGTCTCCGTTCGTCCGGAGCCAAGAAGACCGGCAACGCCGACGATCTCTCCCGGCCGGATGCCGAGATCGAAGGGGGCGATGCTGCCGCGCTTGCCATAGGCTTCGAACCGGATTGGCGGCTCGCCCTCGGCGACCGTATCTTCGGTCGCCTGATGTTCGTGGGTAATATGCTGAAGCTCGCGACCGAGCATCATCGAAATGAGTTCGGACCTCGGCAGGCTGCCGATGTCTCGGGTGCCGACGAGGCGGCCATTGCGCAGCACAGTCACCCGGTCGGCAATATCATAGACCTGATTGAGGAAGTGGGTGATGATGATGATGCCGATGCCGCGGGCGCGCAGGTTTTTCAACACCCCGAACAGCATCTCGACCTCATGGGCGTCAAGGCTGGCTGTCGGTTCGTCCAGCACCAGCACCTTGCCGGAAAGATCGACGGCGCGGGCAATGGCGATGATCTGGCGGATAGCGACGGAATAGCTGGAAAGCAGGGCGTTGACGTCGATGGAAAGCCCGTATTGGGCGAGCAGCGCCTGCGAATTCTTCTGCATCGTGCTGCGGTCGATCAGCCCGAAGCGGCGTGGCTGGCGGCCGAGAAACAGGTTTTCGGCGACCGTGAGATTTTCGAGAAGGTTCACTTCCTGATAGACCGTGCCGATGCCAAGCGCCTGCGCCTCGCCCACATTGGTGGGCGAGATTTCGCTGCCCTCCAGAAAGATCGAACCGCTGTCGCGGTGATAAACGCCAGTCAGGATTTTGATGAGCGTCGATTTGCCCGCGCCGTTTTCGCCAAGCAGGGCATGGATTTCACCGTGCCCGAGCGAAAAATCGACGCCATCGAGCGCCGTGATCCCCAGAAAGGATTTGCCGATGGCGCGTGCTTCCAAAAGTGGTGCCGTTTCGGACATTGAGCAGGTTCCGCATGAAGAATGCCATGATGGAGCGGCACGAACGACGCGCCGCTCCTTCCGAAGAATGGGGTATCAGTAACCCAGACCCTTCTTCGCCTCGTAGACCTTCATCGGGTCGTCAGATGCCGTGTAAAGCTTGGATTCGGTCTGAATCCACTTCGCTGGCGCCTTCTTGTCCTTCAGATAGGCTTCGAGCGCGTCGAAGGCCGGGCCGGCCATGTCAGGCGTCAGTTCGACGGTGGCGTTGGCTTCACCGGCTGCCATGGCCTTGAAGATGTCAGGCACGGCATCGATGGAGACGATCTTGATGTCGGTTCCGGGCTTCAGACCGGCTTCCTTGATCGCCTGGATCGCACCGACGGCCATGTCGTCATTGTGGGCGTAGACCGCACAGATGTCCTTGCCGCCGCCTTCGGCCTTGATGAAGCTTTCCATCACTTCCTTGCCCTTGGTGCGGGTGAAGTCACCCGTCTGCGAGCGTGCGATCTTGATGTTCTTGTGCGAGGCAATGGCTTCTTCGAAGCCCTTCTTGCGGTTGATGGCGGGCGAAGAGCCGGTCGTGCCCTGCAATTCCACCACCTTGCAATCCTTGGAGCCGACGTCCTTGACCAGCCAGTCGCCGGCAACCTTGCCTTCATGAACCTGATCGGAGGTTACGGCGGTCAGGTAAAGATCGTCCGGAGCCTCGATTTGGCGGTCGAGCAGGATGACAGGGATTTTTTCTTCCTTGGCTTCCTTCAGCACGGCATCCCATCCGGTCGCGACGACCGGCGCGATCAGGATCGCGTCCACGCCCTGCGCGATGAAGCCGCGAACGGCCTTGATCTGGTTTTCCTGCTTCTGCTGCGCGTCGGCGAATTTAAGCGTGACGCCGCGCTTCTCTGCCTGCTGTTTGGTGACGGTGGTTTCAGCCGCGCGCCAGCCGGATTCCGAACCGATCTGCGAGAAGCCGACGGTAAGCGATTTGGCGGAAACACTTGATGCAAGGCACAGCGAAACGGCGACAGTAACTGTCGCGAGAGCTTTTCTCATCTTAATCCTCCCAGAGATGATGTCAGCGTGACGGAGACACTATGAGCATATAGTAATACTCTTGAAAAGAGGCATTTTCGCATATTTCAATTTCAGAATGGTGTATCTGGTCTCGGATTTTGAAATATATCAATTAATATCAAATGGATAAACGATTCATGTTTTGTGGTTCGAACAGCCGGCACTGCTGCTGCTCACACCGCTATAGCGCTTGACAGCATATGGCTGCGTCTAATAGTAATACAAATAAGAAGATGATTTTTGCCGGAATTTTGGGTCTTGTGATCGGAGTTCAATCGGCAAAAGAGGGAGGGAGATTCCTTTGCGCAATCCTGCGATGGCCGTAAATGCCGAAAAATATTCGGTTAAAGCCGCAGAGCAGCCCAAGCCTACTCGTCTGGGCTCTCACTGTCGGTTATGCGTGATCTCCGAAAGCTGATTCCATTTTCCTTGCGCACAACATAAGCTTGTCGCATTTCGTAATATTTTACCGTTGGCCACTTCCGGCTGGAGACCGCATCATGACCAAATCCGACAATCTGCCCGCAACCCAAGGCAAGCTTCGTTCGCGCGCGTGGTTCGACAACCCCGCCAATGCGGATATGACGGCGCTTTATCTCGAGCGTTACATGAATTTCGGCCTGAGCCAGGCTGAACTTCAGTCTGACCGCCCGATCATCGGCATTGCGCAGACCGGTTCGGACCTTTCGCCCTGCAACCGCCACCATCTTGAACTCGCTAACCGTCTGCGCGAAGGCATTCGTGAAGCGGGTGGCATCGCCATCGAGTTTCCGGTGCATCCGATCCAGGAAACCGGCAAGCGTCCGACCGCCGGTCTCGACCGTAACCTCGCATATCTCGGCCTCGTGGAAGTGCTTTATGGCTATCCGCTCGACGGCGTCGTTCTGACCATCGGCTGCGACAAGACCACGCCTGCCTGTCTTATGGCGGCGGCCACCGTCAACATTCCCGCCATTGCCCTTTCCGTTGGCCCCATGCTGAACGGCTGGTTCCGTGGCGAACGCACCGGTTCCGGCACCATCGTCTGGAAGGCGCGCGAACTTCTGGCCAAGGGCGAGATCGACTATCAGGGCTTCGTCAAGCTCGTCGCCTCGTCGGCTCCGTCCACCGGTTATTGCAACACCATGGGCACGGCAACGACCATGAACTCGCTTGCCGAAGCGCTCGGCATGCAGCTTCCGGGTTCGGCCGCCATTCCGGCGCCTTACCGCGACCGTCAGGAAGTCTCCTACCTGACCGGCCTGCGTATCGTCGAAATGGTCAAGGAAGACCTGAAACCATCAGACATCATGACCAAGGATGCCTTCATCAACGCCATCCGCGTCAACTCGGCCATTGGCGGCTCCACCAACGCACCGATCCATCTGAACGGCCTTGCACGCCATGTCGGTGTCGAACTGACCGTCGATGACTGGCAGACCTATGGCGAAGACGTGCCGTTGCTTGTCAACCTGCAGCCAGCAGGTGAATATCTCGGTGAGGACTATTACCATGCCGGCGGCGTTCCGGCAGTCGTCAACCAGCTGATGACCCAGGGGCTCATCAAGGAAGACGCGATGACCGTCAACGGCAAGACCATTGGCGACAACTGCCGTGGCGCCATCATCGAAGACGAAAAGGTCATCCGTCCTTACGACCAGCCGCTCAAGGAGCGTGCAGGCTTCCGCGTTCTGCGCGGCAACCTGTTCTCCTCCGCCATCATGAAGACGAGCGTGATTTCGGAAGAATTCCGCAACCGTTACCTCTCCAACCCGAACGATCCGGAGGCCTTCGAAGGCCGCGCCGTAGTGTTCGATGGTCCGGAAGATTACCACCACCGCATCGACGATCCGTCGCTCGGCATCGACGCCAACACCGTCCTCTTCATGCGCGGTGCAGGCCCGATCGGTTATCCGGGTGCAGCGGAAGTGGTGAACATGCGCGCGCCGGATTATCTCTTGAAGGAAGGCGTCAATTCGCTGCCCTGCATCGGCGATGGCCGCCAGTCCGGCACATCGGGCAGCCCGTCCATCCTCAACGCTTCCCCGGAAGCTGCGGCCGGTGGCGGTCTCGCCATCCTGCAGACGGGTGACCGCGTTCGCATCGATGTGGGTCGCGGCAAGGCCGATATCCTGATATCAGGTGAGGAACTGGCCAAGCGTTACGAAGCGCTTTCCGCCGAGGGTGGTTACAAGTTCCCTGACCATCAGACGCCATGGCAGGAAATCCAGCGTGGCATCGTCAGCCAGATGGAAACCGGCGCGGTTCTGGAACCGGCCGTGAAGTATCAGCGCATCGCCCAGACCAAGGGCCTGCCGCGCGACAACCACTAAGGCAAGGCCGTTTCGGCCGACCGCTTTTTAATCAGCCCCGGGGTAAAACCCGGGGCTGAAGCATTTTAAAATACCGTGCTCCGCAACCGCGTAAACTTTGCGGGCGGCCGAAGAGCATGATAGTTTCGTTGCTTATCTGCCTACTTCCCCGATGGGGCTGGCGGCTTTCCCAGATATGGCAGGAAGAACATGTACAGCCCGCTGAAAATAAGCAAAGTCAGCGGCAACAGCGGAGCATAGACGATCACCGATGGCGTCGGACCGAAAGCCATCGAGATGAAGTTCGCCAGAATGGTGATGGTCAGCAGAATGCCCAGCCACCGATGGCTCTGCCTTATCCAGTTTCGCAAGATCAAAGTCGCCCCCAAGAAAAAACATCCATGATGGAATGTGACACATGGGCGCTTCAGCGGGCCTGAACGAGCTTCCAGCCATTGCCGGAAGGATCGCGGAAGCTCGCATCCACCGAGCCGTAGCGGGCGATCGGTTCCTGGGTGAATTCGACGCCGCGTTTGTGCATCACGTCAAAGGCTTTCTGGCAATCCTCGACCACCAGAACCAGCGGCGGCATCGCGCCTTTGGCCACGGCTTCGTTCAGATTTTGCGCCGTCGCCTCGTCAACGGTCGGAGCCTGTGGCCGAAACAGGCCCAGCTGGAAATCCTGTTGGTCCGGGTGCTGCACGGTCAACCAGCGATAATCGCCGTTGCGCGCGTCGGTGTGCACACGAAATCCAAGTTTTTCGACGTAGAATTGCAGCGCTTCGTCCTGATCATGAACGTAAAGCCCGACAACTTGAACACCATTTTTCATGAGATATCTCCCTTTCGCTCGTCGTGCCTAGCGCTTTTCGTTCGTCGGCGCTTCTCCGAAACTGCGATTGTGAGATGAGGGCGATTTGCGGCGCTGACGAAGCAATGGGGAACCTGCTCGAGATCGGCAGGCGAAAGCCGCATCCGTCGCCGCAATTCACTCGGGTTTTCCCCGGTCACATCGCGGAAAACACGGCCAAATGTGCCGATGCTGTTCCAGCCGGTCTGCAACGCGATTTCGATGATAGGAAGATCGGTGTCACGCAAAAGCGCCACGGCGCGCTCCACCCGGCGGGTCAGTAGATAGCGGTGAGGGGGTATGCCAAAGGCATCGCGAAACGATCTTGCGAAATGGGCCTGCGAGGCGCCGCTGACACTGGCAAGGCGTGAAACAGGCCACGCCTCATGGGCGGCGGCATCCATATGATCCCTGGCGCGCAGAAGACGGCGCAGCAGTTTCAAGTCTCTGTTTGCAGAGTTTTTATCATTTCCGGACCGGCGCATGCGCCAATCATTGAATGAACCGGCGGCCCTTGGCAAGTTTCATGCCCGGCAGGCTACCGAAACCTCCTAGATCACCGGATAAAGCGACCAGAAGAACAGTTCATATTCCTGATCGCGGTCGTCGTCATGCGACTCGTCGTCCGGTCTGCGCGGCGTTTTGTCCTGAAACTCGGTCTCCACCCGCTCATTGACGACGGGCATCCTTCGGCCGATGCCAAAGAGGTCAAAGGAGAGCATGTTGAACCCTGCTACCATGGCCAGTTCCCTTCTTCACGCGAGTTAACGGTGTGTTAAGTTTCGCGCGTTGCCATGATTTCGTCAAGATTGACCGAGGAATTTGTCTACCATTTTTAACAACAATGTCGTGACTGACGTTTCACTGCTGCCGGATTTTGCGCAATGAATGTTTATCGCCACCTTCAAACGCGGTTCGGATCGGCGTCAGAATAGGCTTTTTCGCTCGCTTCCAGCGCGGAATCGGTATCTGCGGCATGGCCGAGGCTTTTCAAGGCACTGGAGAAGGCCACGATATTGGCTTTCACCGCCTCCGGATGCGCCCGTCGACCGGTGTGGTTGAGCCTTATCAGCCGTTCCGCGCCGGGGCCGACCCCGGCGGAAATATCCGCGCCATGCTTTTGGGATGCAGCGGCGAGGAATGCCTTGGCTTCGACGGTATCCGGCAGGATTGCTGTGGAAACGAGGGCGGAGGCGTGCGCCTCCTTCACCCAGGTTGGAATACCGAGCGCCCTGATGCCGTTCCGGGTGGCCGCGGCCGCCCTTTCGTGGCGTTCATTGGCAGATGCCAGACCTTCCGCCTCTATCCGGTCAAGTGCGGCCTCCAGGGCATAGAATTCCAGCGGAGCGGGCGTTCCGGGCAGCGCTCCGCGGCCGGCATCGAGCCAGAGTTTCTTCTGGTCCATAAGCGAGAGCATGGAGTTGTCGGACGCATTCTCGTGCGAAAGAAGCTCCCACGCTTTTTCGCTGACGGAAATCGCGGAAACCCCGGCCGGCCCGGCCAGCGCCTTTTGCGGGCCGATGACGGCGATATCGATGCCCAGCCGGTCAACCTCGAAGGCATGTCCGCCGATGGACGCGACGGCATCGACGAGGGTCACGATGCCCCTTTGCCGAGCGAGCGTGGCGATGGCGGGCAGAGGGTTGAGAATGCCGCTTGCCGATTCCGCGTGGACGATGGCGAGAAGATCGAAATCCGGCCCTTCGTCCAGCGCCTGCTCCACCTCCTCCAGTGTGACCGGCTTTGCCGGGCTGGCCGTCAGGTTGCGCACCGTCGCGCCACCCCTTTCCAGCCAACCGCCGAACCACGCGCCATAGGGGCTGGTAACGATGTTGAGCGCCCGCAGGCCTGGTCGTGCAAGGCTTGTCGCTGCTGCCTCGAGCGCCAGCACGGCTTCCGCCTGTATGAGAAGGACGTCGTTCCTCGTGCCCATCAAGGCTGCCAGCCGGTCGGCAAGAACGGCATAACGCTCCGCAGGAAAAGCGGGTGGGTCGAGCAGCAATGCATAATCGGGAACGGGCATGTCTTTTCCTTACGTGGTAATGGTCAGTCGCGGTGCGGCGTCGATCAGTGTTCTTGCGGTCGAGGATTGCGGCGCCGAGACGATATTTCCCGTCCTGCCGATTTCAACGATCCGTCCCGCTTCCATGATGGCGACGCGGTGGCAGACGGCGCGGATGACTGCGAGGTCGTGGGAGACGAAAATACAGGAAACGGCCGTCTCCCGCTGTATTTCCACCAGTAGTTCGAGGATTTGCCTGCGAACCGAAACATCCAGCGCGGAGACGGCTTCATCCAGAATGAGAAGTGACGGCTTGAGCGCAATGGCCCGCGCGATCGCGACGCGCTGCCTTTGGCCGCCGGAAAGCTCGAAGACCGATCGGCTGGCATAGCTGGCGGGCAGGCCCACGCGGTCGAGGAGACGGTGTATTTCTGCTGCACGCTCGCGTCTTGCGGCCATGCGATGAACGCGCAACGGTTCGCCGATGGCGTCTTCGACGCTCGCGCGCGGATTGAATGCGCCATGCGTATCCTGAAACACCATCTGCATGTGCTGGCGGGCGGCACGAAGCTTCCCGCCGTCAAGCGCCAGCCAGTCGCGGCCTTTGAAATGGATCGTGCCTTCGTCAGCCGGGATCAGCCGCATCAGAATGCGCGCCAGCGTCGATTTTCCGCAGCCGGAGGGACCGGCAAGTCCCAGCGTCTCGCCGGGCTGAAGCGAAAAGGAGATGTCGGAAAGCGCCGCCACCGTTCTTGCGCCGGTGCGATAGGTTTTCGACAGTCCGTCGACGCTCAGAAGGGCTTCGTTCATGACGCGGCCTCGCTGATCAGCGGCGGGGTCGAGAGATCGAGATAATCGGCAAGCAGCGCACGCGTATAGTCATGGGTGGGTGCGGAAAGCACCCGCCGTGTCGAACCGTGTTCCACTAACCGGCCCGCACGTAGGACCGCGATCTCGTCGGCAAGGCTGGAAGCAAGGCCGATATCATGGGTGATGAAGACCAGCGTTTTGTTTTCCTGCCGCACCAGATCGTCCAGCAGCGTGGCGATGGCGGCCTGACTGACCGTATCGAGCGCGCTCGTGGCCTCGTCGGCAATCAGGATCGAAGGACTGGCGGCAATCGCGGCAGCAATCGCCACGCGTTGCCTCTGGCCGCCGGAAAGCTGGTGCGGATAGGTGGCGAGCAGATGGGAGGGATGCGGCAGCCGCACCCGCTCCAGAAGGCCACGGGCAAGATCGCGCGCTTGCCTCCATGACAGGCCGAGATGCCGCACGGCCCCTTCCGCCACCTGTTCGCCGATGGTGAGAACCGGGTTTAGCGTCGCGCCGGTATCCTGAAAGATCGTGCCGATATCGCGCCCCGGCAGCGGCCTGCCGTGAAACAGGCCGCTATCGCGGCTCCAGGAAATATCCCCGGAAACGCGCGCATTGCCGGGGAGAAGCCCGACAATGGCTCTGCCGAGCGTAGATTTTCCCGACCCGCTTTCGCCGATGATCGCCAGCCTCTGCCCCTGCCGGATGGTCAGCGAAACATTCTGCAAGGCAGGCGCATCGCCTGTCGCATAACAAACGCTGAGATCGTCGATCCGGCACAGCGCATTGCCGCTCATGGCGCTTGCCTCCTTGTCGCCATCGCCCTGTTGATGCCTTCTGCGAGAAGATAAACGCCGAGAACCGTGACCAGAAGGCCGATGCCGGGGATGACGGACAAAAACGCAGCTGAGCGCAGGACGTTACGTCCTTCGGCAATCATCGAACCCCAGGTGACGATATTGGGATCGCCGAGCCCAAGGAAGGACAGTGCCGCCTCGGTTAGGATGGCTGCCGCGACGATGATGGCGGCGAGCGCCAGAACCGGCGGCAGGGCATTGGGCAGGATCTGCCTGAACGCGATTTCCAGCGGATGCATGCCGATGGCGCGGGCGGATTGAACATAATCGTGCTCGCGGATGCTCAAGACCTGCGCCCGCATCAGCCGCGCCGGATCAGCCCATGCGCCGAGCGCAATGGCGAGAATAACAATAGGCATGGAGGGGCCGATGGTGCTGACGAAGGCGAGTGCGAGCAGGAAATTCGGCACGATCTGAAAGGCGTCGGTGACGCGCATCAAAGCTTCATCCACGAGGCCGCCGGCAAATCCGGCAATGGTGCCGATGACGGTGCCGATAACCAATGCGGCGGCGGCGGCACCGATGCCGACGAGCAGGGAGGCCTGCGCGCCATGGGCAAGTTCTGCCAGCACGTTGCGGCCCAGCCGGTCGGTGCCGAGAGGCAGGGCGGCATCGGTAAAGGGTGCGATCAGGGGCTCGCCGACGATGGCCAGCGGGTCGCCCGGAAAAACGACGGGTGCGGCGAGCGCCGTCATGGCAAGCAGCACCAGAATGATGGCGCCCGTGGCGCCTTCGAAACTGCGCAGCAGCCGGAGAGCGAAACTCATGCCTGTCGCTCCCCGCTGCCGATGCGCGGATCGAGAACGGCATAGAGAATATCGACGGCGAGATTGACGAGGATGACGAAGACGGCGCTGGTCAGAATAATGCCCATCAAAAGCGGCGTGTCGCGGCCGCTAACGGCTTCCTGCGCCAGCCGGCCAAAACCGGGAATGGCAAAGACGCTTTCGATCACCACGCTGCCGCCCAGCATGGTTGCGGCCTGCAGGCCGAGCACGGTGACGAGCGGAAGAGCGGCATTGCGCGCGACATGGCGCAGCACGATCCGCCGTTTGGAAAGCCCTTTTGATCTGGCGAACAGCACGAAATCCAGCGGCCAGACCGCCGCCATGGCGGTGCGCGTGACGCGCAGGAAAAGAGCCAGGTAGATGAGGCCGAGACTGGCCACCGGCAACACGAGATGACGGCCGATGTCGAGAGCCCTTGCAAATCCCTGCTTGCCCGAGGCGATGGTTTCTATACCTGAGGTGGGTAGCCATTTGAGTTGAACGGCGAAGACGATGGCCAGCACGAGGCCAAGCCAGAAGCCGGGGGTGGCGTAAAGCGCCAGCGAAAGCGTTGAAAGCACGCGGTCCGTCAGCCCGCCGGGACGCGCCCCCGCCACGATGCCAAGCGCGGTGCCGAGGATGAAGGCGAGTGTGGTGGCGCTGCCCATCAGGAGAAGCGTGTTCGGCAGCCGCTCGAGGATCAGCCCCAGCACAGGCCGGTCGAAGGCAAGCGACCAGCCGAGATCGAACCGCAGGACCGAACTGGCATAGAGCCAGAAACGGGCCAGCACGGAACCGTTCAACCCATATTGTTCGCGAAGCACATCCCGCAGCCCGGCATCGCCGCCGCCGATGGAGACGAGATAGGCATCCACAGCGTCTCCGGACGCATTTTCAAGCAACACGAAGGTGAAGATGAGAACAATCAGCAACACCGGAATGGCGCTGACTGCCCTTCGCTTCAGCAATGTCGTTGCACGCTTCACGGCGAGACCTCAGGTGTCGACGGTCGTATCCGCCCAGTTGGAAACGGCCCAGCGGGGATTGCTGGCGACATGTTTGACCGTATCGCGTGCCACCGTGATGAAACCCCATTCGGCGACGTTGATCAGCGGCAGATCGGCGGTGACCTGCTTCTGGAAATCCTTGTAAAGCACCGTGCGTGCCGCCGTGTCCACCGTTACCGCCGCCTTGTCGATCAGTTCGTCCAGCGTCTTGTTCTCGTAACCGCCCTGGTTGGAGAAACCGACGCCCGCCGGAATGCCGGAACGCACGAGAATGGTGGTGGAAATCGCCGGATCACCGCGGAAGACCGGCGGCGCGATGGCGAGATCGAAGGCATGATCGGTGTAGACGGCCTTCTGATGGGCGGCTGAATCATTATTGACCAGCTCGGCATCAATGCCGATTTCCTGTAGCGCCTGACGAAGATAGGAACCGAACTGTCTGGTTTCATTGAAATAGGGTGCCGGAAGAAGTTTCAGTGAGAAACGTGTTCCGTTCGCGCCGCGCGCATAACCCGCCTCGTCCAGCAGGGCATTGGCCTTGGCCACATCGAAATCATAGGTCTCGACATCGTCGGTATAAAATTCCGGCGCGTTTTTCGGCACCGGGCCTGTGGATGCCGTGGCGTAACCGAGGAAGACTTTGTCGATGACGAATTTTTTGTCGATGGCGTGGGCGATGGCCTGTCTGACCTTGAGATCGGCGAGTTCCTTGCGGCGATGGTTGATTTCGACCACCAGCTGATAGGTCAGCGCCTCGTAACCATCGGCTATGACCTTGATGCCTGCCACCTTCGAGATACGGTCGAGATCGGCCAGCGGCACGGCGGAAAAGGCGGCGAGCTGGATTTCCTCTGCTTCGAGCGCAGACGCGGCGCCCGCCCGGTCTGGCAGAACGCGATAGATGATCTCATCGAGCTGCGGCTGGTTCTTGCCCCAATAATTGGGATTGCGGGTAAGGCGATAATATTCGCCGGGCTTGTATTCCGCAAAAACGAAAGGCCCGGTGCCGACCGGCTTGGTATTGGCCGGGTTGGTGGCGATATCGGTGCCCTCATAAAGATGTTTCGGCACGACGCTGGTAACGACCGGCAGCGCGTTACGGATGAGCTGGAACGGCGTTGGCTTGGAGAAGCGGAAGATCGCCGTGTGGTCATCCGGCGTGTCCACCTTCTCGAGATTGGCAAAGACCAGCCGTCCGAGATTCTGCAACGGTTTCCAGACGGAGAGCGCCGAAAAGGCCACGTCTGCGGAGGTAAAGGGTTTGCCATCGTGCCAGGTCACGCCCTCGCGCAGCTTGAAGGTGGCGCTTAACCCGTCATCCGATCCCGCCCATTCGGTTGCGAGGCGCGGTTCCAGGCCGTCCTTGCCGTTAAAGGAGGCCTCGGCCAATGGCTCGATGATCTTGCTGGCAATATAAAACACGCCGTTTGAGGCGACGATCGCCGGATTGAGGTTTTTCGGCTCCGAATCGGCCGCGACGATCAGCCTTCCGCCGGGCGTCGCCTGCTGTGCAGCGGCAATGCCCGCCAGCCCCGTGGTTGCGGCAAGAAGAAGCGAGGTCTTGAGAAGCGAGCGACGGGACAGGTGGACAGGCGACATGATTCACTCCGGAAATGAGGGCTGGGCGGGCCTTTCCGCTTGGTCCGCGGCCGGCCGATCTTAAGGCTGCAACCTCGGCAGTGTCCACGTTAATTCGCGGGCTTTACAGCAATGATTTTACGTTGCGCGGGCCTTTGCGGAAACAATATGCTTTCCGGCGATAATGCGCTTTTCTCGCCTTACCTTCTTGCCTTCGGTGACGCCCTGAAAATTTGATATAACGCAATAAAATTAGATGGTTGGAATACCGCGCCCTCAGTCACGTGTGCGGTGCACCGCCTGTGCACGGAGTGAAAATCTGCCTCGGTGATCTCGTTTGGAAAGGGGTAATTAACCTTTATTTTTTATTTCAGGGAGACCGAAATATGTACGTTTATGATGAGTGTGCACGCTGCCATGAGCTTCTCCCGATCCAGATTCCAGAATTCGTCCAATAGCGTAGGGGAGGGGAGCGAGAAGGCTCGTCATGCCGGCGGCCAGTCGGTTGCCGGTCAGCAGACGGCGGCGATGAAGGGGGCGGCACCCCGGCCGAATGCCGATGTCAGCGCAGCCGACGCCATAGAAGGCCGTGCCGAAATGCCGGGCTGGCAGAATGCTTTTGTTCTCGGTCCGAATGTGCGTTTCACCCGCACGCCGGAGAGCGCCTTTAACCGGCGTATGCCGGTCGAGACACCCAATATTCCGGAAGAGGAAGTCCCGGTTGTGGCTCCGCCTGAAGTAGTGGAGCCGGAAGCGGTGGAGCAGCAACAGGTTGTGCAGCAGGAGGTTGCTCCTGTCTCCCAACCGGACGTAAAGCCGGCGGAGCAGCGCATGATGCCGCCGCGCATGCCATTTCTGCCGCAGCCGCCGGATGCCCGGGGTGCCAGGGCGCTGACCTATAAATTGCGGCTGGAGCTTGCCCGCAAGCAGGCGGAAGAGGCGGCTGCCGCTGCCCGGATGCCGGTTCAGACGGAGATCTCCGTAGCCGCAGAAGCGCCTGCGCAGCAGATATTCTCGCCGGTTCAGCCGCAATCCGTCGAGCCCGCTGTCGGTGCAGTTCAGGCCACCGCGCCGCAGGCCGTCATTCCGGCTTTCGCCGCCCATCTGCCGGATGAGCTGTTCTGGGAAGTGATGACGCTTGATCTGCCGGGCAGTGTCGGCGAGGGCGTCTCTGCGTCCGCGCGTGCCGTTCTTGCAAATTCGGTCACGGCATCTGCTGTCGTCGCGCCGGTCGCCTTTGCATCGCCCGCCGCCGCTGCGATCGTACTTTCGTCCGAGCCTCCTGTTGTCACCGTGCCCGGCGGTTCCGCGATCAGGCTTTACCGCGAAATCGGTGTGCATCATTCCGCCATCCCGGCCCCCATTCAGGTCGTTGAACCGGAAATCGCGCCGCCGCTGGTGGCGGAGGCGCCGATGGTTGTCGAGACACAGAGACCTGTGGAGCAGGTTCAGCCGGTGGAGAAAATTGCGGCCGAGCCGCGCTTCACGCCGCGCGCGCCCATCCAGGCCTCGCAGCCGATGTTCCGCGAAGCGCCGGTCTTTGCCGAAGGCGAATATGAATACCCCTCCATCGATCTTCTGCAGGAAGCCCGCGTCCAGCAGACCACGACCATGACGCCGGAAGCGCTGGAGCAGAGCGCCGGACTTCTCGAAAGCGTGCTGGAGGATTTCGGCATCAAGGGCGAGATCATCGATGTTCGCCCCGGCCCTGTCGTCACGCTGTACGAGTTCGAGCCCGCCCCCGGCGTCAAGTCCTCGCGCGTCATCGGCCTCTCGGACGATATCGCCCGCTCCATGTCGGCGCTTTCGGCACGTGTCGCCGTTGTGCCCGGCCGCAATGTCATCGGCATCGAACTGCCGAACCCGGTGCGTGAGACGGTTTATCTGCGCGAGTTGATCGAAGCGACCGATTACGCTGAAACCCGCCAGAAGCTTGCGCTCTGCCTCGGCAAGACCATCGGCGGCGAACCTGTCATCGCCGAGCTGGCGAAGATGCCGCACCTTCTGGTCGCCGGCACCACCGGCTCCGGCAAGTCGGTTGCCATCAACACCATGATCCTGTCGTTGCTCTATCGCCTGAAACCGGAAGAGTGCCGCCTGATCATGGTCGATCCCAAGATGCTCGAGCTTTCGGTTTATGACGGCATTCCGCATTTGCTGACGCCTGTGGTCACCGATCCGAAAAAGGCGGTCATGGCGCTGAAATGGGCCGTGCGCGAAATGGAAGACCGTTATCGTAAGATGTCGCGTCTCGGCGTGCGCAATATCGACGGTTATAATGCAAGAGCCGCGGCCGCCCGGGCCAAGGGCGAGACCGTGTTCTGCAACGTGCAGACCGGCTTTGACCGCGCCACCGGCGAAGCGGTTTACGAGCAGGAGGAAATGGACCTTACGGCCATGCCTTACATCGTCGTCATCGTCGATGAAATGGCCGACCTGATGATGGTCGCGGGCAAGGAAATCGAAGGTGCGATCCAGCGCTTGGCGCAGATGGCGCGCGCCGCCGGCATCCATCTCATCATGGCAACCCAGCGCCCGTCGGTCGATGTCATCACCGGCACGATCAAGGCCAACTTCCCGACCCGCATCTCCTTCCAGGTGACGTCTAAGATCGACAGCCGCACCATCCTCGGCGAACAGGGCGCGGAGCATCTGCTCGGTCAGGGCGACATGCTGCACATGATGGGCGGCGGCCGCATCGCGCGTGTCCACGGCCCCTTCGTTTCCGACGAGGAAGTGGAAAAGGTGGTCGCGCATCTGAAGACGCAGGGACGTCCGGAATATCTCGGCACCGTTACCGAAGACGCCGACGAAACCGACGAAGAGGTGGAAGAGGAAGCCGCTGTTTTCGACAAGTCCGCCATGGGTGAGGACGACAGCGATGATCTCTATGAAAAGGCCGTCAAGGTGGTGATGCGCGACAAGAAGTGCTCCACATCCTATATCCAGCGCCGCCTGTCCGTGGGCTATAACCGCGCCGCTTCGCTCGTCGAGCGCATGGAGCAGGAAGGCATTGTCGGGCCTGCCAACCATGTCGGCAAACGCGCGATCATCGCCGGCGAACGCTCTTCCTATGATGCCATGGGGGCGGAGGACTGATTGAGCCTTCGGGCGTGCGATATTCGATTGCAAAAACGCGCCCCGTGAATAGCTTGTGCGGCATGGATTCTGGAATTGGGAGGATTCCCTCATGGCGCACAGCAATGAAAAAGCCACCGTCCTGGCGAGGCTGGATGAGCTGGAGCGGTTTTGCCGCGCCGTTTTCCTGGCCGCTGGCACCGACGACGAAACGGCCGATGCGGCGACGCGCGCCATGATGCATGGCACGAGGCTCGGTGTGGACAGCCATGGTGTTCGCCTGCTTGCCCATTATATCACCGCGCTTGAAGGCGGGCGTCTCAATCGGCGACCGCAGATAGCCCGTGTTTCCGGCTTCGGCGCAGTGGAAACGATCGATGCCGACCACGCCCATGGCGCCCGCGCCACCTATGCGGCCATGGACAGCGCCATGTCGCTTGCGGAAAAATTCGGCATCGGCGCGGTGGCGATCCGTAACTCCTCACATTTCGGCCCGGCCGGCGCCTATGCGCTGGAAGCCGCGCGACAGGGTTATATCGGCCTCGCCTTCTGCAATTCGGACAGTTTCGTGCGCCTGCATGATGGCGCCATGCGTTTCCACGGCACCAACCCCATCGCCATTGGCGTGCCGGCAGCGGATGACATGCCCTGGCTGCTGGACATGGCCACCAGCGCGGTGCCCTATAATCGCGTTCTGCTTTACCGGAGCCTCGGCCAGCAGCTGCCGCAAGGCGTTGCCTCTGATGGAGACGGCGTCGATACGCGCGATCCGCATGCCGTTGAAATGCTTGCCCCGGTCGGCGGAGAGTTCGGGTTCAAGGGTGCGGCGCTTGCGGGAATGGTGGAGATTTTCAGCGCTGTGCTGACAGGCATGAAACTCAGCTTCGATATCGCTCCCATGGGCGGGCCGGATTTTGCCACGCCGCGCGGGCTTGGGGCCTTCGTTCTGGCGCTGAAGCCGGAAGCCTTCCTGGAGCGGGAGGCGTTCGATGAGGGCATGAAACGTTATCTCGAGGTCCTGCGGGAATCACCGGCGCGGGAAGACTGCAAGGTCATGGCGCCGGGTGACCGGGAGTGGGCGGTGGCCGCAAAACGGGAGAGGGAAGGGGCTCCTGTCGATCCCGTCACGCGGGAGGCGTTCTCGGAGCTCGCGGCAAGATTCTCGGTTAGCCCGCCCGCCTATCATTAAATCTGCCTGCGGCTTTCCGCCTTCAGCCCAGGGGTCAGGCGGGGCGCAGCAGCATGTTCGGGTGCGGATAGGCGGCGGCGGCCGGGCACAGCCTTTCGGCGACGACGGGGCGACCGATATAATAACCCTGTGCGTAATCGATCTCCATCTGCCGCACCAGTCTTAGCTGTTCCTCGGTCTCCACGCCTTCGATCAGGATCCTGTGGCCGCGGTTGCGGATGAGGCGGATCATGTCCTGCAGCATTGCCCGGCCACGCGGGGTCTTGCTGTCATGCAGGAAGGAGCGGTCGATCTTGACGGTATCGAAATCCGTCATGCGCAGCCACGAAAGGCCTGCGAAACCGGTTCCGAAATCATCCAGCCAGATATTGATGCCGAGCGTCTTCAGGTCGTTCAGACACCGCAGCACGTCCGAATGCATTTCCATGTCGACGCCTTCGGTGATTTCGAAGGCGAGCCTGTTGCCGGCAATGCCGGCCTCCACGAGAATGGCCGCGACCGAGGTGGCAAAACCCGGATTTTTCAATTGCATCGGCGAGACGTTGACGCTGACGACAGCCACCTTGTCATCGGCCAGTATCTGTTTGCAGACGGTCTTGATGGTCCACAGGCCCAGTTCCATGATCGTGCCGGTGCGCTCGGCAATCGGAATGAAAATACCGGGTGCAACAGGGTTCCCGTCCAGCAGGCGAAGCCGCATCAGCGCTTCGACCCCCGCGGTCTCATTGGTCGAGATGTTGAGAATCGGCTGGTAGACGAGGGAAACGAGATTTTCCGCGATGGCGATTTTCAGGAGGGCGGCAATGTTCTCCGTCTCGTCGCTGGTCTGCGGATCATCGGGATCGAACAGCTTCATGCAGTTGCGACCGTTGCCCTTGGCAATATAGAGCGCGCGGTCGGCTTCATTGATGATCTTTTCCAGCTTGCCGTCCGGATTGGGGCGGGTGAATGACGCACCGATGCTGACGGTGACGATGAAGGTGCCGTCCCGGCGCTGGTCATGGGCGAGCGACAGGTTTTCAACGGTGTGGCGGATCGTCTCGGCCAACTCGCCAACCTGCTGCTTGGACTTGAACGGCGCCAGCACGATGAATTCCTCACCGCCATAGCGGCCGATTGAGGCGCCGTGTTCGGTGATGGCATCCTGCAGGGCGGTGCCAACAGTCATCAGGCATTTGTCGCCCTCCTGATGGCCGTAACGGTCGTTGTATTTCTTGAAGAAGTCGACGTCGATCAGAAAAACGGCAAAGCCCTCTTCCTTCCTGATCCAATTGTCCCACAGAAGGCGCAGATGATGATCAATGGCGCGGCGGTTCTGCAGGCCCGTCAGGGAGTCGGTATTGGACAGCCGCAACAGCGCCTGGCCACGTTCGTCCGCGGCCTTCTGTTGGGCTTTTGCCTCCAGCCCGTTCACAAAGACGTGGTATCGTTCCCGGTTCAGGTTCCAGTTCACGTAAGAGGTGAAGACGAAGCAGGATATGTAGAAGGTGCCGAAGGCGAACTTGTAGAAGCTGTCTTCGGGAAACTGCGTCGCCGCCAGAAAATAGGTAACGAGAATAATGCCTGAAGACACCAGCGACAGGTGGAAGCGGAAGGTGAAAAACAGATTGGCGCCCATCATGAAGATCGCCCCGAAAACCATGTAGTAGGACATGTTTTCGGTATTGTCGGTCAGTAGCGAAGGTAACAGCCAGCCGATATAGCCCATGACGAGAGCGGTAGCGCAGGTAAGATCAAGCGCCGCAGTGCTGGCGCCATTGCGCAGCTGAATTTCCAGCGTCAGCAGCGATGAGATGACGACGGCGAAGCGTGCGAGAATGGTGTAAGATGCGACATCGGGTATCAGAATGATGTCGGTTGCGGCAAACAGCAGATAGATGAAAACAGCGGTCCACAGGCCCCGTCGGATTGAACCACGGCGGCTGCGCTCACCTTCCTGCTGGTAAAGGGCAAGAAGTTCATCAGAAAACCGGGAGTCCGGCCGCCGATAGTCTTGCTGTCCACTCACCTCTCCCAATGTGTGCTTCATGCACTTTCCCATAGTGTTGCGTATACTTTATTAAGTAACTGCTTATTCCACTCTTCCGTGTGCTGTCGCACCCAGTGCGGGTTCCCGTCGATCTCCGCCGATGTGGGCGGAGAACATGGAAAGGAAGAACGCATCATACGTTCGCAACATTAAGTTTCACTAAATCGCGTATCTGCTTTCTCCCGTACTCACGAGTGTGACCAAAAAAATACGCTAATCTACTAATGTATCCCTACACCGCACAAAAATCGAAAGCGAGTGGCCTTCCGTCTCCCAGAAACGTATAGTTAACAATGTGTTAATACTGGAGGCTGAAGTGGTGCGGGTAAAGAAGAAAAATCTTGACGGGGCAAGTCTGATTACCCCGGATACTGTCGCAAAAGAGATTTTTGCACGCAGGACGGAAACATTCGATGAGCAGTTCGCAGTTGCGAAAGCAGAGGTGGCGCTCATTCTCGAATTGGCACAACAGCAATTCGACAATCGTGTTTCGGCGCGTGAGATAATACATAGAACGGCGGGCGCACTTCATGGCCTGCGGGAAAATCTCCACTCCAGCGTGTGGGCTGAACTGATTCCGCTGGTACAGAATCACCCCGTTTCGAGCCATTTTCTGGAGGACCCGTTCACGCGGTGGTCTTTCGAAAAGCCGCGGGGTTATTCGGGCGATGCGCAGCTGCTCGATTTCATTTATGGTCACGACAGTGTTGCCGAACTGGTGAAGAAGGCTACGCCGCTAGGTGCCGCCCTTTACGATTATACGAAGGATGCCAGTTCCTCGGTCGCCGTGCGCGAGCGGCGCGATTTGCTGACACGCTTCGTTGACGAGGCTGCAGCCCGGCACGGCAATGAGACGGAAATCCTCACCATCGCGTCCGGCCATCTGCGCGAGGCGGATGCGTCCATGGCGTTGAAAGAGGGCGGGATCAAGCGCTGGGTGGCGCTCGATCAGGATCCCTTGAGCGTCGGTTCCGTCGCCCGGGATTTTAACGGTAGCTGCATCGAGGCGATCGACGGTTCCGTGCGCGATATCGTGCTGCGCACGCAGGAACTCGGCACTTTCGACCTAGTCTATGCGGCCGGTCTTTACGATTATCTGAACGACCGTGTGGCGATCAAGCTCACGCGGCGCTGCATGGAGATGCTGAAACCCGGCGGCATGTTCCTCTTCGCCAATTTCTCGGAAGACATCGTCGTCGACGGTTACATGGAGACCTTCATGAACTGGGCGCTGCTGTTGCGCTCCAAGGCGGATATGTGGCGGATCGTCAATGCCAGCGCTGATCCTTCCAGCATCGAGGCGGAGGTGTTCTTCGGGGAGAACCACAATATCGTTTACGCAACGATGCGTAAGAAGGCGTGACATCCTTCGGCCAGTCTCTGCTTGCCAATAACTATTTGCTTAAACCTCGTCGCGGGCCTAAGAATCCGCGCCGAATGCGTTGCAGGATGGAATGGCTGAAATGAAGAGATATTATTCGGATATGGGCGGTTTGCCGGGACAGACGGAACTTCTGTCGAGCAAGGCGGTGTTCAAGACCGCTTATGCGGTCATCCCCAAAACCGTCATGTCCGATATCGTGACAAGTGTGCTGCCGCACTGGACCGGCACCCGGGCCTGGATCATCGCCCGGCCGATGACGGGTTTTTCCGAAACTTTCGCGCAATATATCGTTGAGGTGCAGCCCGGCGGCGGCAGCGACCGGCCGGAACCGGACGCACGGGCCGAGGCGGCGATCTTCGTCGTTGACGGCGAAATGACCGTGGAGTTCGAAGGCGTGCAGCATGGCCTGCGAGAGGGTTCCTTTGCCTTCCTGCCTGCCGGCTCCCGCTGGCAGCTTCGCAATTCGGGCAAGGCGCCTGTCAAGTTCCACTGGGTCCGCAAGGCGTTTCAGGTGGTCGAGGGTCTGGAGCCGCCGCCGGTGATCTTCACGCATGAAGATGAAAACACTCTCTCGCCCATGCCCGACACGGACGGCAAATGGGCAACGACCCGTTTCATCGATCCGGAGGATGTACGTTACGACATGCACCTCAACATCGTCACCTTCGAGCCGGGCGCGACCATTCCCTTCATGGAAACCCATGTGATGGAACACGGCCTTTATGTGCTGGAAGGCAAGGCCGTCTACCGGCTGAACGAGGATTGGGTGGAAGTGCAGGCGGGTGACTTCATGTGGCTGCGCGCCTATTGCCCGCAGGCCTGTTATGCGGGTGGACCGGGCCGCTTCCGTTACCTGCTCTACAAGGATGTGAACCGGCACGTGAAGCTCTGGTAAGGGGCATCATAGTCACAGAACCCGGGAATTATCGCGCAATCCGAAGGTTTGCGCGATAAATGCTTGCGTTAAATCGAATATCTCTAATAAATCCGGTGATGCGGGCGGCCATTGCCGCCCCGCACCCTTTCGGCCTTCATCCGCATTTACCTCAAGAAGAATGCCCGCATGAGTGAGACGATCGATACCAACATCTTCAACCTCGCGCCCGTGGCGATGTGGATAGAAGATTTCAGCGACGTGAAAAGCCAGTTCGATATCTGGCGGTCGCAGGGCGTCGAGGATATCAGGACGTTTCTTCTCGAAGATTTATCAAGGGTTGCGGCCTGCTCCCAGAAAATCCGTGTGATCAAGGTCAACGTCAGGACGCTGGAGCTGTTCGAGGCGCGTGATCAGGCGCATCTCGTTGACAATCTGCACCGGATTTTTCGTGACGACATGCTGGAAAGCCATGTGAACGAGCTTTCCGAACTCTGGGCGGGCAAGACGGAATTCACCAGCAACGCGGTCAATTATTCAATCGGCGGCAAGCGGCTGGATATTCAGTTGCGCGGTGCGGTCATCCCCGGCCACGAAGAAACACTCGGGCGGCTGCTTTTGACCACCGAGGATGTGACGGAGCGGGAGGAGGCCCGCCGCAAGGAGCGTCTCAACCGCCGTTACGCCGAAGGCATGTTCAAACATTCGCCCGTTTCCCTGTGGGTGGAAGATTTCAGCCGGGTGCGGCGATTGATCGAGGAGGTCAGGGAGCGCGGCATCATCGATTTCCGCGTGTTCATGGATGTTCATCCCGAATTCGTGCGGCAATGCATGAGCGAAATTCGCGTCATCGACGTCAACCGCGCGACGCTCGACCTGTTCTGCGCGCCGGACCGGCAGGTTCTGTTGCAGCGGCTTGGCGATATTTTCCGCGGCGAGATGGAAAAGCCGTTCCGCGAACAGCTGATGGAGCTTTGGAACGGCAATCTCAACCACCATCGCGAGGTGGTGAATTATGCGCTTGACGGTTCGGAGCGGCACGTTCTCCTGCATTTTTCCGTTTTTCCGGGCCATGAGCACGACTGGTCGCTGGTGCAGGTGGCGTTGACGGACATTACCGCGCGCAAGAAGGCTGAAGCCTATCTCGAATATCTCGGCAAGCACGATGTGCTGACCAAGCTGCACAACCGCGCCTTCTATTCGGATGAGTTGAACAGGCTGGAGCGCAGCGCGCTCAGGCCGGTTTCTGCGATCGTTATCGATCTCAATGGCCTGAAGGACGCCAATGACAAGCTGGGGCACGATGCCGGTGACGCTTTGTTGCGGCGCATGGGAGAGGTGCTGAACGGCGTCGTGACCGCGCCGAACCATGCCGCGCGCATCGGCGGTGACGAATTCGCCATCCTTCTTCCCGGCGCCGACAAGCAGGTTGCCGCCGCCATGGTCGAAACCGTTTATGAGTTGCTGAAGATCAACAACCAGTTCTATTCCAGCGCGCCGCTCAGCCTGTCGCTGGGTGTGGCGACCAGCGAGGCCGGCGAGACGATGGAATCGCTGGTGCGCCGCGCCGATATGAATATGTACGAGCAGAAGAACGCCTATTATGCGGCCCTGCGCAACAGATCCGCCGATAATAGCGACACGACGAAGAACGGTCCGCCGGAAGCCACCTCGCTGAAGCGTCTGTTCTAAGCGGGCGGGAAACGGCACATTGCCGTCCCGTTTGCGCCATTTCCGTTTGATGCTCTGGCGATATGGCCACGCGCAGGTTCACTGCCGCCACAGGCGCTTCCCGCAAGGGCGGTCCTCCTTCCCGATTTCTGCAATAGCCATTCCCGTTTCCAAGCCGTCTCACGCCTTCACAAGCGCGTGAGACAGCTTTTGCACTGCAACAATTTCATTGCCAAATTTTACATACGTCTTAGTATGTATGTAAATGTGACCTTTTTTATGGATTCGGAGCGCAGTATGGCGAAGAGATTGAGGCAGATCGCGGCGGTGTTGTTGACAGGCATCGTTTTGGTCGGATGTAGCGATGAGCAGGCCTCAGCGCCCGGCGCGCCGCCGCCCGGTGCCGTGAAGATCGTGACGGTGAAGCAGGAAGAGCTTCCCATTACCAACGAATTGCCCGGGCGCATTGCGCCGACGCGGCTTGCCGAAGTGCGTCCGCGTGTCTCCGGCATCATCGTGGAGCGGGTGTTCGAACAGGGCTCGCTGGTGCAGGAAGGCGATGTTCTCTACCGGATCGATCCCGCGCCGTTTCAGGTGCGTGTCGACAGCGCCGAAGGCACGTTGCGCCGGGCGCAGGCCGCGCAGCTTCAGGCGCGGCAGACCGCCGACAGGCAGCAGCAGCTGCGCCGGTCCAATGTTGGTTCCCAGCAGGAATTCGACAATGCCATCGCCCAGCTGGCGCAGGCCGATGCCGAGGTAGCCGTGGCCGAAGCCGGCGTCGCGGAAGCGAAGCTCAATCTGCAATATGCCGATGTCAAAGCCCCGATCGGCGGCCGGATTGGTCGCGCACGTATTACCGAAGGCGCACTCGTCAGCGCCACCGGCTCGGAAAATCTGGCGACGATCCAGCAGCTTGATCCGATCTATGCCGACTTCACCCAGCCGGCCGCCGATCTCATCCGGCTGCGCAAGGCCCTGCAGGATGGCAAGCTGATGACCGGCCCGAACGAAGCCGAAGTCAACCTGCTGTTCGATGACGGCAGCCGCTACCCCGTTCCGGGCCGCCTGCTGTTTTCTGAAGCCGCGGTGGATGAAACAACTGGTCAGGTGACGCTGCGCGGTGAATTCCCGAACCCGAACGGCGATCTGCTGCCGGGCATGTATGTCCGCGTGCAGATTCAGCAGGGTATCCAGAAAGCGGCCTTCGCCGTGCCGCAGCAGGCGGTTCAGCGCGATGCCGGCGGTCAGGCCAGCGTGCTTGTCGTTAACGCCGAAGACACGGTCGAGCAGCGTCGCGTCAGCGTCGGCCGCTCCGTCGGCGATCGCTGGGTGATTTCCGAGGGCCTGAAGGATGGCGACCGCGTCGTGGCCGAAGGTTTCCAGAAGACCGCTCCGGGCGCGAAGGTGAAGCCGGAACCGTGGTCTGATGAGGCCGATGTCGCCACTGCCGCCGGCAGTGAGAGCGCGGCTCCCGCTGCGAAGCAATAAGGACCGATTTCATGGCACGTTTTTTCATCGATCGGCCCATTTTTGCCTGGGTCGTCGCCATCTTCATCATGCTCGCGGGCCTGCTTGCCATTCCCATGCTGCCGATTGCGCAATATCCGAATGTCGCCCCGCCGCAGATCTCCGTCTCGACCACCTATCCTGGCGCGTCGCCGGAGGATATTTACCAGAGCGTCACGCGTCCCATCGAAGAAGAGCTGAACGGTGTTCCCGGGCTGATCTACTTCGAATCGACGTCGGAATCCTCAGGTCGCATTTCCATCAACGTCACCTTTGCGCCGGGCTCCAACATCGGTGAAGCCCAGGTGGAGGTTCAAAACCGCATTGCGCGCGTTGAACCCCGCCTTCCGCAGGCAGTCACGCAGCAGGGCCTGCGTGTCGAGCAGGCGGGCACGTCGTTCCTGATGATGGTGGCGCTCACCTCCGTCGACGGCAACACGGATGCCATCGGTCTAGGTGATTATCTCAGCCGCAACGTTCTGGGTGAGTTGCGCCGCGTTCCCGGCGTCGGCAGCGCGCAATTGTTCGCCACCCAGCGCTCCATGCGTATCTGGATGGACCCGGACAAGATGCTGGGCCTCAGCCTGACCTCGAACGACGTCATCGGCGCCATCCAGGCGCAGAACTCGCAGGTTGCCGCTGGCCGCATCGGCGCATCGCCAAATCCCATCGGCCAGCAGATTTCCGCAACCGTCAACGTGCAGGGTCAGCTCACCTCGCCGGAAGAGTTCGGCTCCATCGTGCTGCGTGCCAATCCGGACGGTTCATCCGTCCGGCTGCGCGATGTCGCGCGTGTGGAAGTGGGCGGTGAAAGCTATAACTTCTCGAGCCGCCTGAACGGCAAGCCAAGCGCCGCCATTGGCGTGCAGCTTTCGCCCACCGGCAATGCGCTGCAGACCTCCGAGGGCGTTCGCGCCACGATGGAGGAGCTGTCGCGGTATTTCCCGCCGGGTCTGGAATACGAAATTCCCTATGACACCAGCCCCTTCGTCAAGATTTCGATCGAGAAGGTCATTCACACGCTGCTCGAGGCCATCATCCTCGTCTTCGTGGTGATGTTCGTTTTCCTGCAGAATATCCGCTACACGATCATTCCGACACTGGTAGTGCCCGTGGCGCTGCTCGGCACCTGCGCCATCATGTATGTCTCGGGTTTCTCGATCAACGTTCTGACCATGTTCGCCATGGTTCTCGCCATCGGCATTCTGGTGGATGACGCGATTGTCGTCGTTGAGAATGTCGAGCGCATCATGGCGGAAGAGCGTCTGTCGCCCAAGGAGGCCACCCGCAAGGCGATGGGCCAGATTTCCGGCGCGATCATCGGCATCACGCTGGTGCTGACGGCCGTGTTCGTGCCCATGGCCTTCTTCCCGGGCGCCGTCGGCATCATCTACCAGCAGTTCAGCCTGACCATGGTGGTGTCGATCCTGTTCTCCGGCTTCCTTGCCCTGTCGCTCACGCCGGCGCTCTGCGCGTCGTTCCTGAAGCCCATCAAGGCCGGGCACCATGAGAAGAAAGGCTTCTTCGGCTGGTTCAACCGCGGCTTCGACAAGGCCTCGCACAAATATTCCTCGTCAGTCGGCAGCATCATCAAGCGCTCCGGCCGCTTCATGGTCATTTACGCGGCGTTGCTGGTCGGCCTCGGCTGGGCGTATATGCAACTGCCGAGCTCGTTCCTTCCGAACGAAGATCAGGGCTACCTGATTGTTGACATTCAGGCACCGGCGGAAGCCAGCAGTGATCGTACGCTGCAATCCATCCAGCAGATCGAAAAGATCTTCATGGAAGAGCCGGCGGTGGATCGTGTGATTGCGGTTTCGGGTTTCTCCTTCTCCGGCTCCGGCCAGAATGCCGGTCTGGCCTTCGCCACCTTGAAGGACTGGAGCGAACGCGGACCGAATGATTCCGCCGCCGCCATATCGGCGCGCGTCAATGCCAAGCTGTGGGGTCTTCCGGACGCCATGTCCTTCGCGCTGTCGCCGCCGCCAATCCAGGGCCTCGGCAATTCCAGCGGCTTCACCTTCCGCCTGCAGGATCGCGCGGGTGCGGGACAGGCTGCTCTCAGCGCTGCCGGTGCGCAACTGATGGCCGCTGCCCGTCAGAGCCCCATCCTTGCCGGCCTTCGCATTGAAGGCATGCCGGATGCGGCGCAGGTCAACCTGATCATCGACCGTGAGAAAGCCAATACGTTCGGCGTCACCTTCAGCGATATCAACGCCACCATCTCGGCCAATATGGGCTCGTCCTACGTCAATGACTTCCCCAATGCCGGCCGCATGCAGCGCGTGACGGTGCAGGCGGAGCAGGGCCAGCGCATGAAGACGGAGGATCTCCTGAACCTCAACGTCCGCAATGCCAATGGCGGCATGGTGCCGGTGAGTTCGTTTGCCACGGTGGAATGGGTGCGCGGTCCCTCGCAGGTGGTCGGTTATAACGGCTATCCGGCTGTCCGTATCGGCGGCCAGTCCGCACCGGGTTATTCTTCCGGTGACGCCATTGCCGAAATGGAGCGTCTGGCGAGCGAATTGCCTGCTGGTTTCGGTTTCGAATGGACCGGTCAGTCGCTGCAGGAAATCCAGTCCGGTTCGCAGGCGCCGGCATTGATCGGGCTCAGCGTTCTGTTCGTCTTCCTGCTGCTCGCAGCACTTTACGAAAGCTGGTCCATTCCGCTCTCCGTCATGCTGGTGGTGCCGCTTGGCGTCATCGGCTCGGTGGCGGCTGTCATGCTGCGCGGCATGCCGAACGACGTCTACTTCCTGGTGGGCCTCGTCGCCATCATCGGCCTGTCCGCAAAGAACGCTATCCTGATCATCGAATTCGCCAAGGATTTGCGGGCGGAAGGAAAATCCACCTATGATGCGACGGTGGAGGCGGCGCACTTGCGCTTCCGGCCGATCCTGATGACGTCGCTTGCCTTCTCGCTCGGCGTGCTGCCAATGGCGATCGCCTCCGGTGCGAGTGCGGCGAGCCAGAATGCCATCGGCACCGGCGTTCTGGGTGGCATGATCTCGGCGACGATCCTCGCGATCTTCTTCGTCCCCGTCTTCTTCGTCTTTGTCATGAAGATTTTCGGGGATCGGAAGAAGGAGAAAGAGATTGCTGCTGACGCCGTATCGCCGGCGGAATAAAACGGGTGTGAAGGCCGGGCCAAAAGTCATGTGAATGCGTTCATCTGATTGACAGCCCGGCACTGCAAAGAAGGCACGGTGCGAAAGCGCCGTGCCGCGATTGGAAGGAGACATGAGCATGCGCCGAACCAAGGCCGAGGCAGAAGAGACGCGTCAGGCGATCCTTGCCGCTGCCGAGCGGGTGTTCTTCAAAAAGGGTGTTGCCAACAGCTCTCTCGATGAGGTGGCGGCTGCCGCCGGCGTCACGCGCGGAGCGATCTACTGGCATTTTTCCAGTAAGAGCGATCTCTTTATCGGCCTCTATCAATCGGTGTCCCTGCCGGAATCGGATCTGCTCGATTTCGGCGACCCCGACCTCAAAGGGCTGGCTCTGCTGGCCAAGATCGAGGAAGCGGCCTGCAAGTGGCTGACGCTGCTTTCAAAAGATGAGCAACGCCAGCGCATCATGACCATCAGCCTGCGCACCAATTACTCGGATGAGTTCGCCCCGGTGCTGCACGCGCAGGAGGAACTAGACCGGTATCACAAGGATCGGCTCGAGGGCGCTTTCGCGCGGGCGCAGGCGGAAGGTGCATTCAACGACAACTGGACGGCGGACTCTGCGCTCGACGCGCTCTACTGGCTGCTGAAAGGCATGTGCTCCGACTGGCTGCTGTTCGGCAAGCGTTTCGATCTGGCCAGGGAGGGCGCCGAAGCCGTGCACCGTCTGATGAAGGGTTTCCAGCGCTCCTCCGCATCCTGACAGGACTTTCACGACCTTCTGGCTTGCAGTTCATACGGTCAAATTTGAGTGTATTCTAAAACACCAGCGAAAATTGCTTTACGTACCTCAAAACGGACGCTAGCTTCTTCTTCGAGCTTTGGGAGGAGTTCGTAGATGGTCATTTCAAATAAAATTAAGGGGCAAGCGCCGTCCGTTCCTGCGGGACACCGGTGACGGCACATGGCTTTTGCTGACGAATCTCCAGACCATGCCCTTATCCGGACGGTTGGGCTGTCGAAGTCTTTCGGGCCGGTACAGGTTTTGAAAGATATCGAGATCGCGGTGCGTGCCGGTGAGGTCCACGCGATCATAGGCGAGAACGGTGCCGGCAAGTCGACGCTGATGAAGCTTCTGGCCGGCAATGAAAAGCCGTCGGGCGGGGAAATCCGCATCGATGGCGAAGCCGTGGCGCTGAGCGGCCCTGTGGATGCCGAACATCGCGGCATTGTTCTCGTGCATCAGGAAATATTGCTGGCGCCCGATTTGACGGTGGCGCAGAACATCTATCTCGGCCGCGAAGTACGCAGGGGCGCCATGGTGGACGACCGCGCCATGCGCGCCGGCGCCCGCAAGGCGATCGCCGATCTTGGCGGTACGATCGATCCGGACGCCATTGTCGGCAGCCTGTCGATTGCCCAGCGGCAGCTGGTGCAGATCGCCCGCGTTCTGCTCGTGCCGCATCGCGTGGTCATTTTCGATGAGCCGACGGCGAGCCTTACGCCCATCGAAACGGACGCGCTGCTGAATGTCATCAGGGACATCCGGGCAAAGGGCGTGGCCGTGCTTTACATTTCGCATCGTCTGCCGGAAGTGAAGGAGATTGCCGACCGGGTGACGGTTCTGCGTGACGGCAAGCTGATCGCCTCCCATCCGGCATCGGCGCTGGAGCCTGCCGATATGGCGCGGCTCATGGTGGGGCGCGACGTAGCCAAGCTTTATCCGGACCGCGCCGCCGGCGGCGAGCACGAGCCGGTTCTGCAGGTGGAGCATTTTACCGTTCCGGGTTATGCAGAGGATGCCGGTTTCAGCCTGCGCAGGGGCGAAATTCTCGGTTTTGCCGGTCTCGTTGGCGCCGGCAGAACGGAACTCATGGAAGGAATACTCGGCCTGCGCGCCGGTCGGGGAACCGTGCGGCATCACGGCAGGCCGGTGCATTTCGCAAAGGCGGAAGACAGCCTGAAGGCCGGCATCGTTTATCTGAGCGAGGACCGCAAGGGCAAGGGGCTGCTGCTTGGCAAGGATCTGCGGATCAACCTGACACTGGCCTCGCTCAGGAAATTCAGCCGGATGTTCCAGATCGACACGCGGCGCGAAACGGCGGCGCTCGATGATGCGGTGCGCGACTTCGATATTCGCACTGGCCGCAAGGATTTGCTTGCGGGCCAGCTCTCCGGCGGCAACCAGCAGAAGCTGCTGCTCGCCAAGATGATGCTGCTCGATCCCTCCATCGTCATCATCGACGAACCGACACGGGGCATCGACATCGGCACCAAGGAGCAGATTTACCGCTTTATCGCCAAGCTCGCGGATGAGGGGCGCTCGATCATCGTTGTTTCCTCGGAAATGCCGGAGCTGATCGGCATCTGCGATCGTATTCTTGTGATGCGTTCGGGCCGGATCGTCGGTGAGGTGACAGGTGAGCGCATGACCGAAAACGACATCGTGGCGCTGGCGACGGGCGTTCATACGCAGGAACCTGCCTGAGCGCCCGTGTCGCGGGAAATATGGCCTGATAAAGAAACTGAGGGAAAACATGACTGAGGCCGCATTTGATAACGGCAAAACGCCGAAGACCTCGAAGGACTGGGACCTGCGAGCGGTTGCGCCTTTCGTGGCGCTGGCCCTGCTGCTGGTTCTCGGCACCATCGCCAATCCCAATTTCATCGGCATCGATAATCTGTTGAATGTCGTCACCCGCAGCGCCTTCATCGCCATCATCGCGCTCGGGGCCACCTATGTCATCACGTCAGGCGGGCTTGATCTGTCGGTCGGCGCCATGGTCGCATTTGTCGCCAGCCTGATGATCCTGTTCATGAATAGCGGTGTCATCGCCAGTCCGCTTTTGATGCTGCTTACCGCCATGGCGCTGGCGCTCGCCATCGGGGCTGCCTGCGGGCTGACAAACGGCCTCATCACTACCATCGGCCGCATCGAACCTTTCATCGCCACGCTCGGCACCATGGGCATTTATCGCGGCTTGACCACGTGGCTGTCGCAGGGCGGCGCGATCACGCTGCGCAACCCGGAAATCCAGACGCTTTATCGCCCGGTCTATTTCGGTAATGTCTTTGGTGTGCCGGTGCCTGTCATCGTCATCTTCGTCACCGCCGCAATAGCCGCCTTCGTGCTTTATCGCACCCGCTATGGCCGGCATCTCACGGCCGTCGGCTCCAGTGAGGATGTGGCGCGTTACTCCGGCATTTCGGTCGCACGGGTGCGCACCATCGCTTATGTGGTGCAGGGGCTCTGCGTCGCCGTTGCGGTGCTGCTTTATGTGCCGCGTCTTGCCTCCACCTCGGCCACGACAGGCATGTTGTGGGAGCTGCAGGCGATCACCGCCGTCGTCGTCGGCGGCACGGCGCTGAGAGGCGGGGTAGGGCGCATCTGGGGTACAATCTGCGGCGCCTTCATTCTGGAGATCGTCGGCAACATCATGATCCTGTCGAACTTCGTCAGCGAATATCTGATCGGCGCCATTCAGGGCGCGATCATCATCATCGCCATGCTGGTGCAGCGCTCGCTCAGCCGCAGGTGACGTATCACGCCGCGCCATGTGGGGCAGGCGCGGTTGAAGGAGGAACGCCCCGGTCTTGGGAGGAAAGAGACTATGCGTAGTAAATTCATCGGCGTGGCCTTTGCCGCGCTGGCCACGGTGCTTGCGGGTTCAGTACACGCACAGGACAAGAAGGTCACCATCGGCGTGTCCATTCCGGCGGCCGACCATGGCTGGACGGCAGGCGTCGTCTATCATGCCGAGCGTGTGGCGAAGCTGTTGATGCAGGAGCATCCGGGGCTCAACATCATCGTCAAGACGTCGCCGGATGCCGCCAATCAGGCGAATGCGCTTCAGGACCTTGCCGTGCAGGGGCTCGATGCACTTGTCGTGCTGCCGTCCGATCCGGATCCGCTCGTCAACGCCATCAAGGAGATCAAGGACAAGGGCACCTTCGTCGCGCTCGTCGACCGCGCGCCGAGCGTCAACGACAATTCGATCCGCGATCTCTACGTTGCCGGCAACAACCCCGCGCTTGGCCAGGTGGCCGGCGAATACATCAAGAAGACGACGCCGGATGCCGAAGTCGTGGTCATTCGCGGCCTGCCGATCCCGATCGACCAGCAGCGCCAGGATGGTTTCGACAAGGGTATTGCCGGTTCCAGCGTCAAGGTTCTCGACCGCCAGTACGGCAACTGGAACCGCGACGACGCCTTCCGCGTGATGCAGGACTATCTGACCAAATACAAGAAGATCGACGTGGTCTGGTGTCAGGACGACGACATGGCGATCGGCGTGCTGGAGGCTATCCAGCAGGCGAAACGTACCGATATCAAGTATATCGTTGCGGGCGCCGGTTCCAAGGACATGATCAAGAAGGTCATGGACGGCGACAAGCTGGTCCCGGTCGACGTGCTCTATCCGCCCGCAATGGTGGCGACAGCCATGCAGCTGACGGCCGGGCATTTCTACGATCAGGTGCCGGTCGCGGGTGAGTATATCCTCGATGCGACCCTGATCACCAAGGACAATGCCGAGCAGTTCTACTTCCCGGATTCGCCGTTCTGATCTGATTTTCAGCTAACATCTACGCCCGCCGCAAGGCGGGCGTTTCATTTGGTGGCTTACCCGTTCTTCCTGAACCACGCCGAGAGATAATCGACAAAGCTGCGCACCTTGGCGGGCAGGTAGCGGCGATGCGGATAGACCGCATAAATGCCCCTGTCCTTGGAAATATAATCGTCGAACAGCGTCACCAGCTCACCGGACTGGATGTAGGGTCTGGCGATGAAATCCGGCACCAAGGCGATGCCGAGACCAGCGCGCGCCGCGCGCAACGTCGCCTGCGGGCTGTTGACCTCGATCGGCCCACTGATGGTGACCGAATTCGAGCCGCCATCCGGCTCCAGATACCGCACTGTATTATGAAAACGCGTATTGGTGTCGATGATGAAAGGCACGCGGGAGAAATCCTGCGGGCCGTCTAGCGGCCCGTGTTGCGCCACGAAATCCGCCGTCGCCACCGCATAGACCCGGAAATCGGAAAGCTTGCGGGCGATCAGACCCGAATCTTCCAGTCGGGTGATTCGAACCGCGAGATCGAAACCTTCCTCGATCAGGTCGACGAATCGGTCTTCCGCAACGATTTCCAGCGACAGTTCCGGATTTTCCTTGGCAAAATCGATCAGGCTCTGGCCGACATCGGCATCGATGAAGGTGCGGGGAACGGAAATTTTGAGCTTCCCCTTCAGATCGGCATTCTTTTCACGCACCAGATCGGCGAGGTTATCGATCTCCTTCAGAATATCGGAAGCGGTGCGGTAATAGGTATGACCGGCTTCCGTCAGCGAGAACTGCCGGGTGGTGCGGTTGAGGAGCAGTGCGCCGAGATCATCTTCCAGTTCCCGCACATATTTGGACAGAAGCGCCTTGGAGCGCCCGGTCTTGCGCGCCGCGGCGGAAAACCCCTCAGCTTCGACAACATCGATAAAGGCGCGGATGCGGGTCAGCGTGTCCATGAAAATCCTCCGGTTCGTTCCATATAATTGAACGTGCGCAAGTCACTGTTCAACCCTTAATTCACTGCTGAAAAAATCCGCTCTTTGGTGAAAAATTCCTCTTGATTATGACTGCGAATATTCTTATCTCCCGTGCTGCCCAAAGTCGCACGTGCCCATGTGTGTCCGCCGAGTCCTCGATGTGGTGAGGATTTAGGTAAGGTACCTGGAACTAACCCCTCCAGTCGCTATTCCGGCCAACCGGGAAATGCGAGGACATATGAAGCAACGACGGTGCGGGCCTTTCTGGTTCTCTGCCGGCTTTCCATCAGCCGGGGTACTGAAGAGGCACACCATCATTGCCTGAAGTGCGGTCGGGTCATTCCCTCCAATCGATGGCAGACAAAGCCGAATGATGCTCTGGCAGGGCGTCGTTCACATTCGCGCCTTGAGCGTATGCTATCGAGTCTGCGCCTCCACCGGCTGATTCGTATGCATATCTCGAGCGTCCTTTGTCCTTCGGATTTTTCCGAAGTCGGTTTAACAGGGAATATATCGATGACGACTGCACGCATTCTCGACTTCATCAAGACCCGACGTCCCGAAGGCCCTTGCCTCGTGGTTGATCTCGACGTCGTGCGCGACAATTTCAACGCTTTCCGGCACTCCCTGCCGAACAGCGCCATCTATTACGCCGTCAAGGCAAACCCGGCTCCCGAAATCCTGAAGCTGCTCGCTTCGCTCGGCTCCAACTTCGATTGCGCCTCCGTGGCTGAAATCCAGATGGCGCTTGATGCGGGTGCGACTTCCGACCGTATCTCCTTCGGCAACACCATCAAGAAGGAACGCGATGTTGCACGCGCTCATGCGCTCGGCATCGATCTCTTCGCCGTTGATAGCCACGAGGAAGTCGAGAAGGTTGCCCGTGCCGCTCCCGGCGCACGCGTGTTCTGCCGCGTGCTGACGGATGGCGAAGGCGCCGAATGGCCGCTGTCGCGCAAGTTCGGCTGCGTGCCGCAGATGGCTGTCGACGTTCTGGTCTATGCGCATCAGCTCGGCCTCGAATCCTACGGCGTATCCTTCCACGTAGGTTCGCAGATGATGAATCTCGACGCATGGGATGCGGCGCTGGCCGATGCCAAGCGCGTCTTCGCTTCGCTTGCCAAGCAGGGCATCCACCTGCAGATGGTCAACATGGGCGGTGGTTTCCCGACCAAGTACCTGCGCGACGTTCCGGCTGCCGAAGAATACGGCCAGGCGATCGACACGGCGCTGCGCAAGCACTTCGGCAACCAGATCCCGAAGACGATCATCGAGCCGGGCCGCGGCATGGTCGGCAATGCCGGCGTCATCAAGGCGGAAGTTGTTCTCGTGTCGCGCAAGTCCGACAACGACAACCACCGCTGGGTGTTCCTCGACATCGGCAAGTTCGGCGGTCTCGCCGAGACGATGGATGAGGCTATCCGTTACCCGATCCGCACCGAGCGCGACCAGGACGAGATGGAGCCCTGCGTTCTGGCCGGCCCGACCTGCGACAGCGCCGATGTGCTGTATGAAAAGAACATGTACCCGCTGCCGGTCTCGCTGACCATCGGCGACGAAGTTCTGATCGAAGGCACCGGCGCCTATACGACGACCTATTCGGCCGTTGCCTTCAATGGCTTCGAGCCGCTGAAGGCTTACATCATCTGATCCGAACGCCGTCCGCTGAGCAGGGCGGCGTCTCGACCAAGTTTCCGTTCCGGCTTTGCCGATTGTGCTGATGCGCAAATCCCTGCTTGCTGCACCTCTTCCAGCCGAGGAAAGCGTGTCGGCGGGCCGGAACGGCTCCACCATTTTTTTATCAAGGGCCGCGTGTGGGCGGTAGTGTGACGGGAGGCCAAGGATGGCCGCTCTTTTGAATTCGGTACGGGCATTTTTCACACCGCAGACATTTCATGTCGATCAGGAAAATCCGGGCGATGTCGTCGCCCGTGAGAACCTGCTGGACCGCGCCATGGGCGCCGGCCGCCGCCGCAAGTCTTCCGAGAAGCTGCGCGCCGGTCGCGTTCCGGCCGAAGGTCTGGCACTCGTCGCCCGCGATGAGGATGGCCATGTCATCGGCACGGTGCGCCTGTGGAATGTCGAGGCCGGTATCTCCCGCGAAGGTCGCGCCGTCGAAGCGCTGCTGCTCGGCCCGCTGGCTGTCGATGCCGCCCATGAGGGCAAGGGCATCGGCTCGGCGCTGATGCGTGCCGCCATTGGCGAAGCCACCAAGCGCGGCCACGGCGCCGTTCTTCTGGTTGGCGACGCCCCTTATTACGAACGTTTCGGCTTCTTCGCCGACAAGGCCCAGCATCTCATCATGCCCGGCCCGTTCGAGCGCAGCCGTTTCCTGGCGCTGGAACTGAAAGCAGGCTGGCTGGAAGGCGCTGCCGGTCTGCTGGTGGCAAGCGGCCGCAGGCTCTCTGCCTGAACGAACCTCGCTGCTGATATCAAACCCCGGCCCAAAGCCGGGGTTTATTGTTTCTGCTATATGGCCAAGGGAGGTGGCCCTTGCCCGCCGATAATTCCCGAGCACCTCTTGCGCGCAAAAATTTACGGGTATATACCCGAGACAAATGCCAAACGATAGTTGCCACTGCATCCTGTTGCGCAAAGCATCCCGTAAGGTCTCGTCCTATTATGACGAGGCCCTGGCGCCGCTTGGCGTCAATATCGGTCAGTTCAGCCTGCTGCGGAACATCAACCGCACCGCGCCCGTCTCGCTAACCGATCTGGCCGCGCGGGTGGAACTGGATCGCTCCACCGTTGGCCGCAATGCCAAGGTGCTGGCTCGTATGGGTCTGGTGGCCATCGGCCATGGCGAGGATCAGCGGGAAGCGATGCTGACGGTGACGACGGAAGGACACGCGATCCTGAAGGCGGGTGCGCCGCTCTGGGATGGGGTACAGGATGAAATCGAGGCCCGGCTTGGGCCCGAAAAGACAGCACAATTGCAGGAACTGCTCGCAGCCCTGTAATCTTTGGGGATATGCGGGTATCTGCCCGCAATATAGGGTATATACCCGTAAAATATCGGCCACGGCCGCTGGAAAGGGAATTTGAACATGCTCTCCACACGCCTCGCCAGCTGGATGGCCGGCAGAAATCTGCATTATGGCTGGCTCGTTGCCGCAACCACCTTTCTGACCATGCTGGCCACCGCCGGTGCGATGGGATCTGCAGGGGTGATGATCCAGCCGCTGCATCAGGAATTCGGCTGGGATATTGCCGATATTTCCTCGGCAATGGCCGTCAGGCTGGTGCTTTTTGGCCTGCTTGGACCTTTTGCCGCCGCCTTCATGAATCATTTCGGCGTCCGGCAGGTGGTGTCCACTGCGCTTGCCCTGATCATGGGCGGCATCGTCGCCTCCTTCTTCATGACCGAGGTATGGCAATTGCTGCTGCTCTGGGGCGTGGTGATCGGTGTCGGCACCGGCATGACCGCCCTGGTATTGGGCGCCACCGTGGCGGCTCGCTGGTTTTCCAAGCGTCGCGGATTGGTGATCGGCCTCATGACGGCGAGCAACGCCACCGGCCAGCTGGTCTTTCTGCCGCTGCTGGCGGCGCTGACGGAAGCCTATGGCTGGCGAACCGCCCTTACCCTGTCCGTGGCGGTAATTGCCACGGCCATGGTTCTCGTCCTGCTTTTGATGCGCGACCATCCTGCCGATGTCGGCCTGCCGGCCTATGGCGAGACCGTGGTGGCAAAGCCGGCCAAGCAGGATCACAATCTTCTCGCCACATTGCTATCGCCGCTGGTGACGCTGAAGAGCGTATCGGGCAACCCGGTCTTCTGGGTGCTTTTCGGCACATTTTTTGTCTGCGGGCTTTCGACCAACGGTCTTATCCAGACACACTGGATTTCAATCTGCGGTGATTTCGGCATGGCAGCGGTGACGGCGGCGGGCACACTGGCGGTAATCGGCATCTTCGATTTCTTCGGCACGATCTTCGCCGGCTGGCTTTCCGACCGGTTCGACAATCGCTTCCTGCTGTTCTGGTTCTACGGTCTGCGCGGCCTGTCCCTGCTCTATCTCTCATTCTCGGGGTTCAGCTTCGTGGAACTTTCGGTCTTTACCGTCTTCTACGGGCTGGACTGGGTGGCGACCGTGCCGCCGACGGTGAAACTTGCCGCCGAGAATTTCGGTCGCGAAAAGGCCGGTCTCGTTTTCGGCTGGGTCTTTGCCGGCCACCAGCTGGGAGCCGCCACCGCCGCCTTTGGCGCCGGTTTCTTCAAGAGCGACTTCGACACCTATATGCCCGCGCTGCAGATTGCCGGTCTGATGTGCATGATCGCGGCCGTCTCGGTTCTGCTTCTGCGCAAGCCCGGTTCCGCGCGCCTCACGCCCCAGACCGCGTGAGAGAGGTGATGCACTGAAAAAGGCCTGTTGATGCGGGCCTTTTTTGTATTTTCCGAGCATGTGCCGGGTGCGGCGTGCACCGCTGCTCGATCGCCGGACGGTTTTGTTGCGCAATTGTCACAATGCGTGCCGGTTATCAGCTCCCTTGCGTGATCGGCACGCCGGTTTGATCCATCTCAATCGGCCTGCCTTTCCCGTTGTCATACTGGCTCCCAAGCGGTTGCGGCCAAGCGAAGATTCGCCAGGCCCGCCGTCATCAGCCGGTTTCCGGGGACTTGCCCGGCTGCGGTGCGCTATAGGAGAGATGGAATGACGAACAGAAACAGAAAAACCGCTTTGCTTGCCAGTGTCATGGCTGGTGTTGCGGCCACGCTGATATCCGCCAATGCCATGGCGGCCGATCTGGCCCCGGCAGCGCCGGCGCCCACCGCCGAAGAGGCGATTGCCGCGGCAAGCCCGTGGATGCTGCGCGTGCGCGGCCTCGGCGTCATCACCAATGACAGCGGCAGCGTCGACGGTGTGCCGGGCGCGGACCTGTCCTATTCGGATACGGTGATCCCGGAACTCGACATCAGCTATTTCTTCACCCCGAATATCGCCGCCGAGCTTATTCTTGGCACCACCTACGCCAAGATCAACGGCGAGGGCGTGCTCGCCGGAACGCCAGTGGGCAAGACATGGCTGCTGCCGCCGACGCTGACGCTGCAATATCACTTCACCGATTTCGGCGCCTTCAAGCCCTATATCGGCGCGGGTGTGAACTATTCGATGTTCTACAACCAGTCCGAAAAGCCGGGTTTCAGCAATCTGGACGTCAAGAACAAGTTCGGCGCGGCCGTGCAGGTCGGTTTCGACTATATGCTGGACGAGCATTGGGGCGTGAACTTCGATGTGAAGAAGATCTTCCTGAAGACCGACTGGACCGCCGAACTGGGTGGCACGCCGATCAGCGGCAAGGCGAAGCTCGATCCCTGGCTTATCGGTGCGGGTATCACCTACCGTTTCTGATCAAGGGATCGGTTGAGCGCCGCCTTTGACGGGCGGCGCTTTCTGAGATATAGGGACGGCCACGGGCAAGGAGCCCCGGCCGTCCGCAGGCGTTTACGCCCCTGGTGAAGCTCTTCCTTTAATAACGGTCATCCCATGTTTTGCATGTCGTCGATGGCAACGCGGACCCCCTTCGGAACATTCGGCATGCTCATGTTGGAGAACCGTTATGTACGTGTCCAAACCGCTTCCCGCGCTTGAGGGGCTGAAGGAACAGGCGAAACGCCTGCGCGCCGCTCTCGAAGGCGAGGGACAGGCAATCACCCATTCGAAAGCGCTGGAACTCATCGCCGCGCAATATGGCTTCCGCGACTGGAATACCCTCCACGCATCAGCCGGCAACCGCCCCGCCTTCAACCCCTACCTTCTGGGCTCAAGGGTGGAAGGCTTTTATCTAGGCCAGCCCTTCGTGGCTTCGGTGCTGGGCGTACAGGCGCTCGGCGGCGATCCCGAACGCTACCGGCTGACCCTGCATCTCGACGATCCGGTGGATGTGGTGACTTTCGAAAGCTTTTCAGCCTTCCGGCAGCGGGTTCACTGCAACGTTGATACATCCGGCCGGACGGTGGAGAAAACCTCCAACGGTCGGCCGCAGGTGGAACTTGTCTGGTAAGGAGGCGCTGAAGGTTCTAGCGATGGCGCAAGCACCCGCCGAGTGGCGGGTGTCCCGTTTCTGTGACCAAGCCTAAATCCGCTTGCCCGATGCATCGAACAGATGGAAATCCTTTGCCTGTGCGGCGATCCGCAGCGTCTCGCCGATGCGCAGCTGCGAACGGCCGTGGACGCGGAAAACGATCGCGGTGCCATCGGCGAAGGAACCATGCACATAGCTTTCCGCCCCCACCAGTTCCACGGCATCCACTTGCACGGTGCCGGTGAAGGCGGCATCCGCGGGGGCTTCATCGGCAAGGGTGATGTCTTCGGGGCGAATGCCGAGCGTGGCGACGCCCTGTGGCAGTGCAGTGGTTCCCTGCACCGACCAGCCGGAAGAGCCGTTGGCCGTCGCCGTGCCGTGGTTGAGCAGGTTCATGGAGGGGGAGCCGATGAAGGTGGCGACGAAGGTGGTGGCCGGTTTTTCGTAAAGCTCGATCGGCGTGCCCATCTGCTCGATGCGGCCGGCATTCAGCACCACCAGCCGGTCTGCCAGCGTCATGGCCTCCATCTGGTCATGGGTCACGTAGACGCTGGTGGTGGCGAGCGAGCGTTGCAGGCGGCGGATTTCGACGCGCATCTGCACGCGCAGCTTGGCGTCGAGGTTGGAGAGCGGCTCGTCGAACAGGAAGGCTGCCGGCTTGCGCACGATGGCGCGGCCCATGGCGACGCGCTGGCGCTGGCCGCCGGAAAGCTGGCGCGGCCTGCGCTCCAGGAACTGTTCGATTTCGAGCGCCCTGGCCGCCTCGGTGATACGCCGATCGATCTCGTCCTTCGGCGTGTTGCGGTTCTTCAGGCCGTAGGCAAGGTTCTGCCGCACCGTCATATGCGGATAAAGCGCATAATTCTGGAACACCATGGCGATGTCTCGGTCCGACGGTTCGAGATCGTTGACGACGCGATCACCGATTATGATCTGGCCGCCCGAAATGCCCTCCAGTCCGGCAATCATGCGCAACAGGGTGGATTTTCCGCAGCCGGAGGGGCCGACGAGAACGATCATCTCGCCGTCGGCGATCTCCATCGATACGCCCTTGATGGCCTCGACATTGCCGCCATAAACCTTGCGGACGTCTTTCAGCGCAATTTTTGCCATTACTTCTCGGTCTCCACCAAACCTTTGACGAACCAGCGCTGCATCAGCACCACAACGATAACAGGGGGGATGATGGCGAGGATCGCCGTCACCATCACATAATTCCAGGGCGTCGAGGCATCGGTGAAATCCACCATGCGCTTGAGGCCGATGATGATCGTGTTCATCTTGGCGTCGTTGGTCACGAGCAGCGGCCAGAGATATTGGGTCCAGCCATAGATGAACAGGATCACGAACAGAGCGGCGATATTGGTTTTCGACAGCGGCAGCAGGATATCGCGCATGAAGCGGAACGGGCCGGCATTATCGATACGCGCCGCCTCGACCATCTCACCGGGAATGGTGAGGAAGAACTGCCGGAACAGGAATGTTGCCGTTGCCGACGCCATCAACGGCAGTGTCAGTCCTGCATAGGTATCGATCAGGCCTAAATCGACGATGACCTTGTAGGTGGGCAGGATACGCACTTCCACCGGCAGCATGAGCGTGATGAAGATCATCCAGAAAAAGCCCATGCGGAAGGGAAAGCGGAAAAACACAATCGCGAAGGCCGACAGGAACGAAATGACGATCTTGCCGATGGCGATGGCGAGCGCCACGACGAAGCTGTTGAACAGCAGCCGCTCGAGGCTGACGCCGACGACACGCTCGACGCCTCCGACCATGGCGTCGGTATAGTTTTCACCGAGATGGCCGCCGGGCAGCAGCGACATTGGCGGGCGGATGATGTCGTTCGACGTCATCGAGGAGGCGACGAAGGTGTAATAGATCGGGAAGGCCACGATAATGATGCCGAGAACGAGCATCAGATGGGCGATCACGCGTGCGACGGGGCGATTTTCAATCATGGGAAATCCTCAGCCGTAATGCACGCGCTTCTCGACGAAGCGGAACTGGAAGGCGGTGAGCGCGATGACGATCACCATCAGGATGACGGATTGCGCGGCGGAAGAGCCGAGATTGAGGTTCACGAAGCCATCATTATAGACCTTGTAGACCAGCGTTTCCGTGGCCTTTGCAGGCCCGCCGCCGGTCACGGCATGGATGATGCCGAAGGTATCGAAGAAGGCGTAGACAGTGTTGACGACCAGCAGGAAGAAGGTTGTCGGCGCAAGCAGCGGGAAAACGATGGTCCAGAAGCGTCGCGCACCACGCGCGCCGTCAATGGAGGCTGCCTCCAGCAATGATTTAGGAATTGCCTGTAAGCCTGCGACAAAAAACAGGAAATTGTAACTGATCTGCTTCCATGCCGCGGCAGCGACGACGAGCAGCATGGCCTGATTGCCGTTGAGCAGCGGGTCCCACATGATGCCGTTGCGGCGCAGGATATAGGAGAAGGTTCCCATGGCCGGGTTGAACATGAAGAGCCACAACATGCCGGCCACGGCGGGCGCGACGGCGTAAGGCATGATCATCATGGTGCGGTAAAAGCCCTTGCCGCGCACCACGCGGTCCGCCGCCGTTGCCAGAAGCAGCGCCAGCCCCATGGAGACGAGTGCGGTCAGGATGCTGAAGATGACCGTGACCTGCAGCGAGTTCAGATAGCTCTCGTCTGAAAGTACGGCGGAAAAATTGGCCAGCCCGACGAAATTGCTGCTCAGCCCGAAGGCGTCCTCGCGCATGGTCGACTGGTAGAGCGCCTGGCTTGCAGGCCAGAAGAAAAAGATCACCGTGAGGATGATCTGCGGTGCGACCAGCAGATAGGGCAGGATCTTGTTGGGGAATACGACGCTTTGCACGGCGATCTCCTGATGAGATGGGAGTGCCGCCCGCACCGGATAAGGATGCGGGCGGGGGCAGGGATCGTTTAGTTGCCGATGGCCTGCTTGATGGCCGCATCACCGCGCGTGACAATCTTGTCGAGCGCCGTCTTTGCGTCCTGCTTGCCGGCCAGCATCGCCTCATACTCCTCGTTCATGATGTCGCGCACCTGCGGCAGGTTCATGAGACGAACGCCCTTGGAATTTTCCGTCGGCGGCTTGCCCATCATCTGCAGAAGCGGCGTCTCACGGGCGGGGTTCTTGTCGTAGAAGCCGGATTTCTTGGTTTCCTCATAGGCCGCGATCGTCACCGGCATGTAGCCGGAGACCTGATGCAGGCGTGCCTGGATTTTGGTCTGGGAGAGGAAATGGAAGAATTCGGCCACGCCCTTATATTCGGCATCGCTCTTGCCGCCGAAGACCCAGAGGCTCGCGCCGCCCGGAATGGTGTTCTGCGGACCATGGCCCTCATAGTAGGGAAGCTGGCCGATGCCGTAGTTCATGCCGGTCTTGACGATATCGCCAAGGCCGCCGGAGGATTCGGTCAGGATGCCGCATTCTCCGGACATGAACAGCTGCTTGGCTTCCGAAGTGCGGCCGCCATAACGGAAGACACCGTCTTTCGCCAGATCGGCAATCGCCTGGAAGTGTTCAACGAAGAGCGGCGCGTTGACGGCAAGCTTCACATCGGTGCTGCCAAGCCCGTTTTCATTACTGCCATAGGAAACGTTGTTCCACGCGGCGAAGTTTTCAGTCTGAATCCAGGTGAGCCATGTGGAGGTGAAACCGCATTGGGCGGCACCGCTGGTCTTGATCTTCTTGGCGGCTTCGAAAACTTCCGGCCATGTCTTCGGCGGGTTGGCGGCATCGAGGCCGGCTTTCTGGAAGACATCCTTGTTGTAATAGAGGATCGGCGAGGACGAATTATAGGGGAAGGACAGCATGGTGCCGTCAGGCTTGGAATAATAGGCGACGATGCCGGCCAGATATTCGTCCTTGTTGAAGGTATAACCGCCTTCCTTCAGAACATCCGCCACCGGCTTGATGGCGCCGGCGGCACCCATCATCACACCCGAGCCGGCGTCGAAGACCTGAATGATCGCGGGCGGCTGCTTGGCGCGGAAGGCGGCAATGCCGGCATTCAAGGTTTCCGGATAGGTGCCCTTGAAGACGGGCGTGATCTTGTAATCTTTCTGGCTCTCGTTGAACTCTTTCGCCAGCGTATCCACGACCTCGTTATTGGCGCCGGTCATGGCGTGCCACCACTGGATTTCCGTTACTGCATATGCATTCGATGTGACAAAAAACGAAAGCGCGGATGCCGCGGCGAGGCGGTAGCTGAGTTTTTTCAAGGTGATTCCTCCCATTATGAAAACAGTAAAAGATACAGCCCCTTAATTGCAGTCTATCCTCCTCGATCCGGCTGCGGGTGATCTTTCCTGTATTAGCACTACCGATTAAAAGCGAACTCTAACGAAAATGCAAGAGAACGTGGAACGATTAAAACGAAAGTGAAGGAAACGGATTTATTATTCCATTTCCTTCGTTCCGTGGTTTTTTCATGCGCCCGAGAGTTGGGAGCATGTGGCCATGGACATTTTCTTATCCGGCATAAGGGAATTGCTCTCGCCGGAAATCCCGTAATCGTCATTGATATGTTATTACATTACGTATTATGGTGCCGTGAATTTTATGGATAGCGAAGGTGCTGACGTGTTCGGAATGAAGCGGAAGAAGGCGGTGGAGCGCAGGGACGACCCAACCGTCGCGCCATCCGTCAGCACGGTGCCGGTCACCCTGCTGACGGGTTTTCTGGGGGCGGGCAAGACGACGTTGCTGAACGAGCTTCTGGCTGAGCCGGCCATGGGTGATGCCGCTGTCATCGTCAATGAATTCGGCGCGGTGCCCATCGATCACGGTCTGGTTCGGACGGGTTCTGAACGATATTTCAGAACGACGACGGGCTGCATCTGCTGTACCGCCACCAGCGATATTCGCACCTCGCTTTACGAGCTGCATCAGGCCTTTCTGGAAGGGGTGGTGCCTGGTGTATCGCGCGTCGTTATCGAAACCACCGGCCTTGCCGATCCCGCACCGATCATCAACAGCCTGATCGCCGGCGGCACGCCGGCGCTTGGCCTGCGTGATCACATTGTCGCCCGGCATTTCCATCTTTCAGGCGTGGTGACGGCTTTCGACGTTGTCGCCGGCCCGGCGATGCTCGACAGTTTTATCGAGGGCTGGAAACAGCTTGCCTTTGCCGACCACGTCGTCCTGACGAAAACCGATCTTGCGGATGCTGCGGCTATTGACCGCGAAAGCCTCGCCGATCTCAATCCTGCGGCGTCGTTTCATGACCGTAATGCGGCCGGCTTCGACCTGATGTCGTTATTTAAGGCATCGGATTATTCGCTGCGCGGCAAGCCGGAGGATGCGCCGGGATGGTTGGCGGCCGACAGGCTGAGCCTTCATGCCGCCCATCAGCACGATATCAACCGCCATGGTGTCGGGGTCGAGGCCTTCGATCTCACCTTTGACGGCGCTTTGGATCCGCAGGCGATTGTCACTTTTCTTGAACTCGTCACCAGCAATGTGCATTCCGGCCTGTTGCGGCTCAAGGGAATTTTCGGTGCGACAGATGACCCGGAGCGGCCGGTTGTCGCCCATGCGGTGCAGCATCGGCTTTATCCACTGACCCGGTTGGAAAGCTGGCCGGATGGCAACCGCGCAACGCGCATCGTCCTGATCGGCATGGATATGCCGCAGCAGCCAATCCGCGATCTCTTTGACACATTGGCCTCGCAGGCGGGGCGGAAGGCATTCCGATGACGGTAAAAACGAATCCGCTTGCGCGCAGCGGCTCCGCGATCGTCTCGCAGGCCCGCATCATGAAGGACTGGACGCGGGAGCTGCTGTTTCTTTCAGAAGACGACATCGTCTCCGTCCAAGAGATTTCCTGCGCGCTGCCGAATTGCCCGCCGAAGGAAACCGTAATACTCATTCTGTCCGCATCCGGCAAGACTCGGCAATTGTCGGTTCATAAGGCGCTGCTGGATGTAGCCCGCCATGATGTGGTTCAGGCAATTGCCGCCGATGTGCCGTAAGGCCGTGTGAAATGTAGCCCGCTTGACGCCGGGGGCGTCATCCGGCACTTCGGCAAAGACCGTGAGATTCGCGGATGATGAAGGGCAGGCAATGGCCGATCTGGCAGTATATGCGGGTTTGTTTCTGACGGCGTTCATCGCGGCGACCATTTTGCCCATGCAGTCGGAGGCGGCACTGGCGGGCCTCATCCTTCTTAAATCCCAGCCTGTCTGGCTGCTGGTGGCCGTGGCCAGCGCCGGCAATGTCGCCGGCTCCTTTGCCAACTGGCTGCTCGGCCGCGGCATTGAGCGCTTTCGGCGTGAACGCTGGTTTCCGGTCGGGGAGGCGGCGCTGGAGCGCGCGCAGAACTGGTATCGTCGTTATGGCAAATGGTCCCTGCTGCTCAGCTGGGCGCCGCTGATCGGTGATCCGCTAACGGTTGCCGCCGGCATCATGAAGGAGCGGCTACCGGTCTTCCTGCTGCTGGTCACCATCGCCAAGGTCGGGCGTTATCTTGTGCTGGCGTTGGTAACGCTGAATTTTCTGTAGTATTTCAATTGTTTATTTTCGCGAGAGGGTGTTCCCTTTCGTCTCCCCGGCGGGGAGAAGATGGCCCGAAGGGTCAGATGAGGGGGCAAGCGCAGAGATTTGCGGAGAGCTTGCCCCCTCAACCCGCTGCCGCGACCTTCTCCCCGGCGGGGAGAAGGCGAAAGACGCATCCGCTCGGCTAAAATGCGGGCGGTGGAGTCAATCAGGCTGCCTGCCTGTCCCAGCTGGCGAAGGGGTCCGGCAGGTGCCGCCATGCATCCGGCGTGAATGCTTCGGTATCGATAAGGCAGGCATCGAGCTGCGCGCGGATGCGCGCCTCGCTCATCGGATCGGAGCCGATGAAGACGATTTCCTGTCGGCGGTCACCGAAGACCGGGTCGAGATAGGGCTTCATCATATCCAGAAACTGCTTTTCGCGCGGCCATTGCTCCCTGGGCACGGCGGACCACCAGAGGCCCATCCTGCCGGTGCGGACCAATGCGCCGGCCTGACTGATCTCGCCGACATAACGCGGACGCGTTGCCAGCCAGAAGAAGCCTTTGGCGCGCACCACCCCCGGCCAGGCGCGGTCGATGAAGCGCTGGAACAGTACGGGGTCAAACGGCTTTTGGGCGCGATAGACGAAGGAGCGGATGCCATATTCCTCGGTTTCGGGAATGTGATCCTTGAAGCCGTGCAATTCCTTGAACCACAGGGGGTGTTCTTCGGCTCTGGCGAAATCGAAACGGCCGGTGCCCAAAACCTCCTTCAGCGCCACCTTGCCGAAATCGGCCTCGATGAGTTTCGCATCCGGGTTCAGTCCGACGATGATCTTGCGTGCGGCATCCCTCTCATCCGGCGTGGCGGTGCCGATCTTGTTGAGGACGACGACATCGGCAAATTCGATCTGCTCCACCAGAAGATCGACGATCGTGCGGTTGTCACCTTCGCCCGCCGTTTCGCCCCGGTCGGCCAGAAAATCGGACGAGCCGTAATCCTTGAGAAGATTGGCGGCATCCACCACCGTCACCATGGTGTCCAGACGCGCGACATCGGAAAGGCTGCGGCCGTTTTCATCGCGAAAATCGAAGGTTGCTGCGACCGGCAGCGGTTCGGCGATGCCGGTGGATTCAATCAGCAGGTAATCGAAACGACCCTGTTCGGCCAGCGCCCGCACCTCGGTCAACAGGTCGTCGCGCAGCGTGCAACAGATGCAGCCATTGGTCATTTCCACCAACTGCTCTTCCGTACGGGAGAGATTGGCGCCGCCATCGCGCACCAGCGCGGCGTCGATATTGATCTCGCTCATGTCATTGACGATCAACGCGACGCGCAGACCATCGCGATTGGCGAGAATATGATTGAGAAGCGTCGTCTTGCCGGCGCCCAGAAAGCCGGAAAGCACGGTGACGGGAAGTTTTTTTGACATGTGGACCTCGTTCTTTAGCAACGCTCGCGTGGACCTCACGGCGGACACGCGGACGATCTGGAAACGACGGGTTCAATGCTGCCCCGTCCGTATTCTGTAACGTAATAACATTACATATTGATTGCGTGTCAACGGGCGACAGAAAAAAACCTCCCGCAACGCGAGGTGGTCTGTGGCTTGCGCAGAGCGCAACGTCATCTTTCCAAGAGTTAATGTTATTTCATTACATATTCGTTTGACGAATGTAATAACATTACATATCAAGAGCCATCGAATGACATCCTGCCCCGGAGGGATCGATGAACGATCCGTGCCTTGCCTTCAAAAACCTGACACTTGGATATGCCGGCCGCGCGGCGGTGCATCATCTGAATGGCGATATCGCCAAAGGCTCGCTCACTGCGGTGGTCGGCGCCAATGGTTCTGGAAAATCGACGCTGATGAAAGGCATTGCCGGCATTCTGAAGCCGCTCGGCGGCGAATGCCGGGTGAGTTCAGGTATTTCCGTCGCCTATCTGCCACAGCAATCGGAACTCGACCGTTCCTTTCCGGCGCAGGTGCGGGATCTGGTGGCACTTGGTCTCTGGCCGAAACGCGGCCTGCTCGGCCGCCACCGTCCCGCAGACCGGGCGGCGATGGGCCGCGTCATGGAAGCGGTCGGGCTTTCCGGTTTTGAGAGGCGCAATATCGACTCGTTGTCCGGCGGCCAGATGCAGCGCGCTTTGTTTGCCCGCGCCATGCTGCAGGACGCGCAGCTGATCCTGCTCGACGAGCCCTTCAACGCCGTCGACGAGCGCACCGTTGCCGACCTTATGGTGCTGATCAAATCATGGGTGGCGGAGGGGCGCACGGTTCTGGCCGTCCTTCATGACCATCAATTGGTGCGGCAGCACTTTCCTCAGACCCTGTTCCTTGCCCGGAAGCTCGTCGGTCTGGGCACGACAGCTGATGTCCTCAAGGCGGAGAACATCCGGCAGGCGCGGCATTTCCACGAGGCATGGGAGGAAAATGCACCCTGGTGTGAGCCGGCCGACGAGGCTTCGGCCCAAATAGTCGGGGCAAGTCCGCAAACGGCATCCGTCCATTCCCATGCCCACTCACACGCGAATTTGAATGCCCATGGCTGATATCTTCATCCAACCCTTCGTCCAGTATGTCTTCATGCAGCGCGCGCTTGCCGGTGCCTTGATCCTTGCCATCAGCTGCGGCCCGGTCGGGGTGTTTCTGATGCTGCGCCGCATGAGCCTGACAGGCGACGCCATGTCCCATGCCATCCTGCCGGGGGCAGCGGTCGGGTTTCTGTTCTACGGGCTGGAAATCCTGCCCATGACCATCGGCGGGCTGGCCGTAGGCCTACTGGTCGCGCTGGGCGCGGGTGCTGTGTCGCGCTTCACTATCCAGAAGGAAGACGCCTCGCTTGCCGCCTTCTATCTCATTTCACTGGCGCTCGGCGTGCTGCTCGTCTCGTGGCGCGGTTCGAGCGTCGATCTCATGCATGTGCTGTTCGGCACGGTGCTGGCGCTGAACAATGAGGCGCTCGGCCTGATCGGCGGCATCTGCATCGTGACGCTTCTGGTGATGATCACCTTCTGGCGGGCGCTGCTGGCGGAATGCCTCGATCCCCTGTTCCTGCGCTCGGTCAGCAACTGGGGCAGCCCGGTGCATTTCCTCTTCCTCGCCATCGTCGTGCTCAATCTGGTCGGCGGCTTCCAGGCGCTGGGAACGCTGCTGTCGGTCGGCCTGATGATGCTGCCCGCCGCCGCCAGCCGCTTCTGGTCCAACCGCGTCGCACCCATGTGCTTCATCTCCATCGGCATCGGCATGGTTTCCTGCTTTGCGGGCCTGCTTTTGTCCTATCACGCGTCGCTGCCATCAGGCCCGGCGATCATCCTTTCCGCGGGCGTCATCTATGCGCTCTCCATCCTCGTCGGCACGCGCGGCGTGCTCAGCGATCTTCTCGGTTCCGGCCGTCACAGAGCGGCCTGAAAACAGCGTTCGAAAAAAGGAGAACCTTCATGTTCAAAACCCTCCGTCTAGCAACGGGCGTCAGCCTTCTTTCCCTCTCCCCGGTTCTGATGGCGCAGGCGTCCGCCGCCGAACTCAAGGTCGTGGCGAGCTTCTCGATCATTGCCGATTTCGCCAAAAACGTTGGCGGTGACCGCGTCGAAATCACCACGCTGGTCGGGCCGGATGGCGATGCCCATGTCTATGAGCCCCGCCCGGCCGATGCCGTCGCCGTCAGCAAGGCCGATGTGGTGCTGGTCAATGGTCTGGAATTCGAAGGCTTCCTGAAGCGGCTGATCGACACAAGCGGCACAAAGGCGCCGGTGGTGGAACTGACGAAGGGTGTGGAGCCGCTCAAGCTTTCCGAAGAGCCGGCCGGTCACGCCCATCCGGAAGCGGAAGAAGAGGAAGGTCACGATCACAAGGCAGAAGAAGCCGGCCACAAGCACGAGGCGGCCGAGGCCCATGATCACGACCACGGCCATGAGGGACACCACCATCACGGCGAGTTCGACCCGCATGCCTGGCAGTCGATCAAGAACGCCGAAATCTACGTGAAGAACATTGCCGGCGCATTTTGCGAGGTCGACAAGGCCGGTTGCGCCACGTACACCGCCAATTCGGATGCCTATATCGCCAAGCTTGCCGCTCTGAACGAGAAGGTGAAGACCGAGATCGCCGCCATCCCGCCGGAAAAGCGCGTCATCATCACCTCGCATGACGCTTTCGGTTATTTCGAGCATGCCTATGGCCTGAACTTCCTCGCGCCGGAGGGCGTATCGACGGAATCTGAAGCCTCCGCTGCCGATGTCGCCAAGCTGGTGGATCAGGTGAAGCACGACAAGGCTTCGGCAATCTTCGTAGAAAACATCACCGACAAGCGGCTGATCGACCAGATCGCCAGCGAAACCGGCCTCAAGGTTGGCGGCACGCTTTATTCCGACGCGCTTTCGACCGCCGACGGCCCGGCTGCCACCTATATCGACATGATCAACCACAATATCGAGACGATTACGGCGGCCGTTCTCAGCCAGTAAAACGGGCAGTTTCGCTATGAGCTGGGGAGGGTGGCATGCGCCGCCCTCTCTGCTTTTTGTGGTTTGCCCGTGCAGATATTTATGCAGTTCGACCGCAGGCGCAGAAGCCGTCGAGATTTCGCTGCGTCATCAAAAAACCTTGCGCAGGAAAAACCGGCTGTGCGGCCCGGGATAGTTCTCAATGGTGCCAAAGACCTCGTAGCCTTGCTTCTTGTAAAATTCGGGAGCCTGAAATGCGAAGGTATCGAGCCAGGTCCCTTTGCAACCTTCACCTTTTGCCCAGTCTTCCGCATCTCGAAGTAACCTTGATCCGAGATTTTCGCCACGCATGGCTTCCGGAACGAACAGCAGCTCGATGAAAAGCCAGTCGTAATAGAGCTTCGCCCACAAGCCGCCGCGAACTTCATTTTCGTTATCGCGGAGCAAGAGCGCCAGCGGCTTGTAATTTTCATCTCCCGCTTTTGCGAGATTGTAAGCAAGAAGAGGCTCAAGGATGGCCTTTCGATCCTCTTCCGATGGCTCCAAAACACGCTGAATAGTCACGAGAGGCATTTCCATCTCCGTCGATTCCTGACCTTGGGAATGAATTCGATAGTAGATGAATGCACGGTTGTCACGCCCACTTGCTGGCGCAAATATGCGGCCTGCTGTGGAGCGAGAAGGCGGGACAGCATCAGAGCGACAATCCCTTCGCGATGACCCTGGAACTGCTCCTTTAGCGATTTCCATATCGGTGCTACACACCATCTTCATGGCTGATGCGCTTCACATCTTCACCGACGGCTCCTTCGATAATGCCTCCCGATCCGGAGGATGGGCGTTCGTCGTTCATGAAGCAGGCCATCAAGTCCATTCCGCCTCGGGCAAGACGGTTGGCGCATCGAACAATACGTTCGAGGTCCTCGCTGTCCTGAACGCAATGTCCTGGATCGCCGCCGAGGCGCCAACGCGGGCAGTCACGCTCTGGACGGACGCTGTTCATGTCATTGAAGGCTGCCGCCGATATAGGGCCATCTGGCGCACCAATGGCTGGAAGCGGATCACACCTAACCAGCGCACCCGCCGAAGACCGATCCCCGACAGGGAAATCTGGCAGCAGCTCGACAATCTGCTGGAGCGGCATCCCCATGTGGTCGTGGAATGGTGCAAAGGGCATTCCGGCACTGTCGGTAATGAGTATGCCGATGCATTGGCGCGTGGGGTAGCCCGCGCTACGGTGAATTAGTCGGCGGCCGTCAGTCGCCGAGATTCGGCGCGCTAAGCTCTTAACTCCAGTCACTTTCGGTCTCGATCTTTTCCCGTATCGGGCGGTTGCGCGGTACTTTTTTACCGCAACGTCAACCCACGTAATCACCCACGGCGACCTGAATCGTTTCAGGTATTTTGTGCCATTTCGGAGGCACAACAGGACATCGTGAAGGAGTGGCTCCACCAGCATCCGTCCTTGCCGGTTGACAATCCATCCACCCCTTGAAATGGTAAGATGTCAGACCAATTTAGAGGGTGCGTCTTGGACAGATCCAGCCGGGAACTCATGCAGCCGATTCCGCCGAGCGACCGCGTGCGCCAGGTCGAGGCCGCTCTTTCCGACTATGTGGAGCGGGCAGGGCTGAAGGCGGGAGACCGGCTGCCGGCGGAGCGGGAACTGATGGCGGCGCTGGGCGTGGGCCGATCCACCATCCGTGAAGTCATCCGCAAGTTTCAGGCGCTGGGTGTCATCGACAGCCGCAAGGGCAGCGGCAATTATCTGCTGAAGCCGATTTCCGCTGCCACCGTGCATATGCCGATTTCCATCGATGCCGAAAGCCTGCGCGATGCGCTTTTGATGACGCTGGAGGTGCGGCGTGGCATCGAAGTGGAAGCGTCCATGGCGGCGGCGCGCCGCCGCACGGCGGAAGATATTGTCACGATGGAAGCGCGGCTCGATGAGATGGAGCGGGTGCATCTGGCTGAAGGCACGTCCGGCAAGGCCGACCTTGCCTTCCACCTCTCCATCTACGACGCCACGCATAATTCGCTGTTCAAGCAGCTGCTCGAGCAGATGCGCGAAGGTTTCGAACGTTTCTGGCTGAAGCCTTTCGACCGGCCGGACTTTGCAAGCCGCTCCTTCCCTTTTCACCGCACGCTGTTCAACGCCATCGCCGCCGGCGATGCGGAGACCGCCCGTGAAGAAACACTGAAAATCCTCGCTGTCGTCGAGGAGGATATCAAGGACATGTCGAAATGAACCAAGGCAACGATCTCTTCGATCCCGCCTCCCTGATCGTCGCCCATGACGAGACCCACGCTTTCGAAGCTGTGGTCCCGCCGCTTGTGCAGACCTCGCTTTTCACCTTTTCCAGCTACGACGAAATGGTTTCCACCTATCGCGGCGAAAAGGTGCGGCCGGTCTATACGCGCGGGCTGAACCCGACCGTCAGGATGTTTGAGGAAATGCTGGCGAAGCTCGAAGGCGCGGAAGACGCGCTCGGTTTTGCAAGCGGCATGTCGGCCATCTCGTCCACCGTTCTTTCCTTCGTGTCGCCGGGCGACCGCATCGTCGCGGTGCGCCACGTTTATCCCGATGCCTTCCGCCTGTTCGGCACCTTTATGCAGCGCATGAATATCGAGGTGGTCTATGTCGACGGCCGCGACGAGGCAGCGGTTGAAAAGGCTATGCCGGGCGCGAAGCTTTTCTACATGGAAAGCCCCACCAGCTGGGTGATGGAGGCCCATGATGTCGGGGCGCTCGCCGCGATTGGCAAACGCCATGGTGCCGTCACCGTCATCGACAATTCCTGGGCAAGCCCGGTCTTCCAACAGCCGATTTCGCTCGGCGTCGATCTTGTGGTGCATTCGGCGTCGAAATATCTAGGCGGCCATAGCGATGTGGTCTCCGGCGTGGTTGCCGGTTCCAAGGCGATGATCGACCGCATCCGGGCAGAAACCTATCCTTATCTTGGCGGCAAGATGTCGCCTTTCGATGCCTGGTTGCTCATTCGCGGGCTTCGTACCCTGCCGCTGCGCATGAAGGCGCATCAGGCCTCGGCGCTGGATATCGCAACCCGCCTGCAGGCGCTCGATGTGGTGGAGAAGGTCTGCCATCCGGGGCTGGCGAACCGCCTGCCACCGGGCCTTAACGGCACGTCAGGCCTGTTTTCATTCATTTTCAAAGAAGGGGTGGATGTGCGCACTTTTGCCGACCGCCTCAAGCTTTTCAAACTGGGTGTTTCCTGGGGCGGGCACGAGAGCCTGATTGTCCCCGGTGAAGTGGTGCTCGAACAGAAGGCGCAGCCAAACTCCGCCCACACGTTCGGCATCAGCGCGCGTTCGGTGCGCCTGCATGTCGGACTGGAGGGCACCGAGGCGCTCTGGAACGATCTCGAACCCGCGATCAAGGCGGCTTCCGCCGCCTGACGCATTTTTAAACTGACGACAAAAAAGGGGAGAACGACATGAAAAAACTGGTAGCAGCAGCAATCTTTACCGCCTTGATGACCGGAACGGCGCTAGCGGACACGACCTTGAAACTGGTCGAAGTCATTACAAGTCCCGAACGGACGGAAACGCTGAAGGGCATCGTCTCGAAGTTCGAAAGCGCCAATCCCGGCACCAAGGTGGAAATCATCTCCTTGCCCTGGAGCGAGGCCTTCCAGAAATTCGCCACGATGGTCTCCGCCGGCGATGTGCCTGATGTGATGGAAATGCCCGACACCTGGCTGTCGCTTTACGCCAATAACGGCATGCTCGAGAGCCTGGAACCTTATCTTGCCAAGTGGGAACACACCAAGGGTCTGAGCGAGCGCACGCTGGAACTCGGCCGCGATGTGAAGAACACGGCCTACATGCTTCCGTACGGTTTTTATCTCCGGGCCATGTTCTACAACAAGAAACTGCTGGAACAGGCCGGTGTGAAGGAACCGCCGAAGACGCTCGACGAATTCGCCGATGCTTCGAAAAAGGTTGCGGCACTTCCCGGAAAATATGGCTATTGCCTGCGCGGGGGGCCCGGCGGCCTTAACGGCTGGGTCATGTTCGGCGCGTCCATGGCAGGATCGAACGAGTTCTTCACCAAGGACGGCACGTCCACCTTCGACAGCCCCGGCTGGGTGAAAGGCCTGACCTATGTGATCGATCTCTACAAGAACGGGTTGGCGCCGAAGGACAGCGTCAACTGGGGCTTCAACGAGATCGTCGCGGGCTTTTATTCCGGCACCTGCGCTTTCCTCGATCAGGATCCCGATGCCCTTATCGCCATTGCCCAGCGCATGAAGCCGGAAGATTTCGGTGTCATGACCATGCCGAAGGGACCTGACGGCAAGACCTTCCCGACCATCGGTTTTGCCGGCTGGTCGATCATGTCGGCCTCCGCCAACAAGGACCTTTCCTGGAAGCTGGTCGAGACGCTTGAAGGGCCGGAAGGCAATATCGAGTGGAACAAGAAGACCGGTGCGCTGCCGGTGCACAAGTCGGCGGAGAAGGACCCCTTCTATGCCAGCGAGCAGTTCAAAGGCTGGTTCGATGAGCTGGCGGACAAGAACGCCGTACCGACGACGATGCCGACCTATCTTGAGGAATTCGCCTTCTTCAAGGATTCGCTTGTCATCAAGACATCGCAGGAAGCGCTGCTCGGCGATATCACGCCGGAAGACCTCGCCAAGCAATGGGCTGATTACATGACCAAGGCGCAGCAGAAGTTCCTGGCCTCCAAGTAACGATACGGGTCGGCCGCGCGGGCGTTGATGCCCGTGCGGCGGTCTTGCCGGGCCTTCGCTGCGGCGGGCCTATTCTTGAAATTTTCGGATCGGCCGGCGCGAGGCTGGAAACATGTCCGTTCCGTCGTCCGATCAGGGAGCGATACAATGTCCTATGCCCATGGCGCCGGGCCGGTGGCCGCGCGCAAACCAGCTGGCAAACCAGCGATGCGAAGGTTTGCCGACTGGGCCGAACCCTGGCTTTACAGCGCCCCGGTGCTCGTGCTCATCGTCGCCGTCATGCTGGTGCCGCTGGTACTCGGCCTTTCCTATGCGTTTCGTGATGTGCAGCTGCTCAATCCGTTTTCCGGCGGTTTCGTCGGCCTGAAACATCTGGAGGCGCTGTCGCAGGATGCGGCCTTCTACCGGGCGCTGAAAAATACGCTGTGGTGGACCGGTGCTTCGGTGTTTCTGCAATTCTTCTTCGGCCTCATTCTAGCGCTGCTGCTGGACAAGCCTTTCGCGGGCAGGGGGCTGGCGCAGGCGCTGGTGTTTCTGCCATGGGCGGTGCCAACGTTCCTCGCCGGTCTCAACTGGGCATGGCTGTTCAACCCCGTCATTGGGCCGCTGCCGCACTGGATGGTCTCGCTCGGGCTTCTCTCCGCACCCAACAATATTCTCGCCGATCCGCATCTCGCCATGTGGGGGCCGATCATCGCCAATGTCTGGTGGGGCATTCCCTTCTTTGCCATCACATTGCTTGCCGCACTTCAGGCCATCCCGCGCGATCTTTACGAGGCGGCGGAAATCGACGGGGCAAACCCGCTGCAACGTTTCACCTCCATCACGCTGCCGTTTCTCGCGCCCACCATCGCCATCACCGTTTTGCTGCGCACCGTCTGGATCGCCAATTTTGCCGATCTCATCATCGTCATGACCAATGGCGGACCGGCAGACCGCACCCAGATCGTCGCCAGTTACATCTTCACGCAGGCCTTCCGGCGGCTCGATTTCGGTTATGCCTCGGCCATTGCGCTGGTGCTTCTGGTGCTGCTTCTGGCCTATTCCATGCTCATCGTGCTCCTGCGCCAACGCCTTATCGAGAAGGACTGACCGATGACATCAAGGATATTCCTCACCCTTGCCCATCGCCTGGCGATTCTCGCCTATATCGTCTTTGCGCTGTTTCCGCTGTTCTGGCTGCTCAAGGTCTCCGTCACGCCGAATGACCTGCTTTATAGCGAGGGCGTGCGGATGTGGCCGTCGCATGCGACGCTTGATCACTACCGTTATGTCATAGAAAACAGTGCCTTCCCGACATTTTTTAAGAACAGCGTCATCGTTGCCGGCTCCACGGCGCTTGCCGTTACGGTACTCTCGTCACTATCAGGTTATGCGCTGTCGCGATTCCGCTTCAAGGGTAAATACTGGATAGTGGCGCTGATGCTGATTACCCAGATGTTTCCGCTGGTCATGCTGGTCGCGCCGATCTTCAAGATGCTGTCGCCGCTCGGCCTTACCAACAGCCTCACCGGTCTCGTCATCGTCTACACCGCCTTCAACGTGCCCTTTGCCACCTTCCTCATGCAGTCCTTCTTCGACGGTATTCCGAAGGATCTGGAAGAGGCGGCGATGATCGACGGGGCAAGCCGCTTCACGGCATTCCGCCAGATCATCCTGCCGCTGACATTGCCGGGCATCGCTGCGACGCTGGGCTTCGTCTTCACCGCCGCGTGGAGCGAGTTGCTGTTTGCACTGATGCTGATTTCGGGCAACCAGAGCGCCACATTCCCGGTCGGGCTGTTGACCTTCGTTTCAAAGTTTTCCGTCGATTTCGGGCAGATGATGGCGGCGGGTGTTCTGGCGCTCATTCCGGCCTGTCTCTTCTTCCTGCTCATTCAACGTTATCTCGTGCAGGGCCTGACGGCCGGCGCGGTGAAAGGATAATCCCATGGCTTCCATCGAGCTGAAGAATGTCGGCAAGACCTATGGCGACCTTGCGGTCCTGCACGGGGTCGATCTGAAGATCGAGGACGGCGAATTCATCGTCCTCGTCGGCCCATCCGGCTGCGGAAAATCGACACTTTTGCGAATGATCGCCGGTCTGGAGGAGATTTCAGCGGGCGAATTGACCATCGACGGTGAGCGCGTCAACGACCGCAAGCCGAAGGACCGGGATATCGCCATGGTGTTCCAGTCCTATGCGCTTTATCCGCATATGAGCGTCGCCGACAATATGAGCTACAGCCTGCGCCTGCGCCGCAGCACCAAGGAGACAATCGCGGCGGCCGTGGCCGGTGCTTCGGCGAAACTCGGTCTCGATCCCTATCTGGCGCGCCGTCCGAAGGCGCTTTCCGGCGGCCAGCGCCAACGCGTCGCCATGGGCCGGGCCATCGTGCGCCAGCCTAAGGCATTTCTGTTCGATGAGCCGCTCTCCAACCTCGATGCACGGCTTCGCGAGCAGATGCGGGCCGAAATCAAGCGCATGCATGCTGATCTCGGCGCTACCTCGGTTTATGTCACCCATGACCAGATCGAGGCGATGACGCTAGCATCCCGTATCGTCGCGATGAATGCCGGCCATGTGCAGCAGATCGGCGCACCGCTCGATCTCTACGATCGCCCAGCCAATCTGTTCGTCGCTGGTTTTATCGGTTCGCCGGGCATGAATTTTCTGGAAGGACGGCTCGGGCGGGAAAATGGCGGTAGTTTCGTCGTGCTCGGCGATGGCACACGCCTCGAACTCGGCCGCGACGTGAAGCTTGCCGATGGTGAGCCGGTCACACTCGGTATCCGGCCGGAACATGTCACCGTCTCGCCTGCGGATGGTGCTGTCGAGGCGACCGTCGATCTCGTCGAGCCGACGGGTCTCGGCATCATCCTGCACCTGACCGTGCATGGATTGCCCTTCAAGCTGTTTTCTTCTGATCGGGCGCTGTTGCAGCCGGGCAAGTCCATGCGGGTCGGTTTCCCGCAGGAACGGCTTCATGTTTTTGACCGAAACGGTGTCAGGATCGACGAGGCCTGAACTTGAGGCGTCATATCGCGATGCCCTTTTCATCGAACCTGTGGATTTTGGTATCATCGGGTGTGATGAAGACGGTATCGCCATGCCTGCATTCGAACTCGCCGTCGGTTCTGGCAGTGATCGGCCCGATGCCCTGGACCTCGAGATGCAGGAAAGTGTCGGAGCCGAGATGCTCGGCAACCGTGACCTTGCCCTGCCACAGCCCGCTCTCTTTCGACAGCACCAGATGCTCCGGCCGCACACCGGCGGTAGTCGCACCTTTTTGCCGGGCGTAATCGCCGGTCACCAGGTTCATGCGCGGCGAACCGATGAAGCCGGCGACGAAGAGGTTGCGCGGTGTCTTGTAGAGCTCCATCGGCGAACCGACCTGCTCGATATTGCCGCGGTTCAGCACCACGATCTTGTCGGCCATGGTCATGGCCTCCACCTGGTCGTGGGTGACGTAGATCATCGTCGTCTTTAACGTGTTGTGCAGCTCGGAGATTTCCAGCCGCATGGTGCCACGCAGCGCCGCATCGAGGTTGGAAAGCGGTTCGTCGAACAGAAACGCTTTCGGTTCGCGCACGATGGCGCGGCCGATGGCGACACGCTGGCGCTGGCCGCCGGACAGTTGCGAGGGCCGGCGTTCGAGATAATCGGTGAGGTTGAGGATGCGGGCGGCATCGTCGACCTTCCTGTCGATGACAGCCTTGTCGAGCTTGGCCATCTTCAGCGGGAAGGCGATGTTGTTCCTGACACTCATATGCGGATAAAGCGCATAGGACTGGAACACCATGGCAAGGCCGCGCTCGGCCGGGGCCTTTTCGGTGGCGTCCTTGCCGTCGATGACGATCTTTCCGCCGGAGACGTCTTCCAGCCCGGCGATCAGCCGCAGCAGCGTCGACTTGCCGCAGCCGGACGGGCCGACGAAGACGACGAACTCGCCGTCATGGATGTCGAGATCGATCGACGGGATGACTTTTGCCTCGCCGAAGAGCTTGGACACGTTCTGAAGGGAAATGCTGCCCATTATTGTCGTTCCTTATTTCACGGCGCCGAAGGTGAGGCCACGCACGAGTTGTTTCTGCGAGAACCAGCCAATGACGAGAATGGGGGCGATCGCCATCATCGAGGCGGCCGAGAGCTTGGCCCAAAACAACCCCTGCGGTGAGGAGAAGGAGGCGATGAAGGCCGTCAGCGGTGCCGCATTGGTGGTCGTCAGCCGGATGGTCCAGAAGGATTCGTTCCAGGCGAGAATGACGTTCAGAAGCAGCGTCGAGGCAATGCCCGGAACCGCCATTGGGGTCAGCACATGCACGATCTCGTTCCAGAGCGAGGCACCATCCATGCGCGCTGCTTCCAGGATCTCGCCGGGGATTTCGCGGAAGTAGGTATAAAGCATCCACACCACGATCGGCAGGTTGATGAAGGTGAGCATGACGGTCAGCCCAATGCGGGTATCGAGCAGGCCGGCATTGCGGAAGATCAGGTAGATCGGCACCAGCACCGCCACCCCCGGCATCATCTTGGTGGAGAGCATCCACATCAAAATGTCCTTGGTGCGTTTGGTCGGCGAGAATGCCATGGCCCAGGCGGCGGGAATGGCGATCATGAGCGCGATGATCGTCGAGCCGAGCGACAGCACGACCGAGTTCATGAACGGCTTGAAGTAATCGCGCTGGGTCTGCACGGTGATGTAGTTTTCGAGCGTGCCCGAGGGAATGAGGCTGAAGCCTGCGATCGCCTCCGGCTCGGTCTTGATCGAGGTGAGGAAGGCGTAAAGGATCGGGAAGAACAGCAAAAGCGCCACGGCCCATGCCGCGATGGTGAAGCCGATCTTTGCGCGTGTCGTTGTCTTGCGGGCCATGATCGCTTCTCCTTAACGGTCGAGGTTCTTGCCGACGGCGCGCATCAGGAAGATGGCGACGATATTGGCGAGCACGACGGCGATGATGCCACCGGCCGATGCGCCGCCGACGTCGTAACCCAGAAGCGCCGTGCGATAGATGAGGAAGGCAAGGTTGGTCGAGGCATAACCCGGCCCGCCATTGGTGGTGACGAGGATTTCCGCGTAAACGCCGAGCAGGAAGATCGTCTGGATGAGGATGACGACGGTGATGGCGCGGGCAAGATGCGGCAGCGTCAGGTAGATGAAGCGGTTGATGAAGTTGGCGCCATCCATCTCGGCCGCTTCCTTCTGCTCGCCATCGAGCGACTGGAGGGCGGTGAGCAGGATCAGCGTGGCAAAGGGCAGCCATTGCCAGGCGACGATGATGATGATGGAGAGCAGCGGAAACTGCGCGAACCAGTCGACCGGCTGCAGGCCGAAGAAGCGCGACAGATCGGCAAGTACGCCGTAACCGGGATGCATGATCATGTTCTTCCACACCAGCGCCGCGACAGGCGGCATGACGAAGAAGGGCGAGATGATCATGATGCGCACGATGCCCTGACCGAAGATGTCCTGGTCAAGCAGAAGCGCAATCGCAATACCGCCGATGACGGTGATCAGAAGCACGCCGCCGACGATCAGCAGCGTGTTCCAGATCGACTGGAAGAAGGCCGGATCGGTGTAGAAATACTGGTAATTGAACAGGCCCGCGAAGCTGACATTGGCAGGGTTGAGGAGATTGTAGTTCTGGAACGAAAACCACAGCGTCATCGCCAAAGGCACGATCATCCATACCAGCAAAAGCAGGACCGACGGCGCTAGCATCACCCGCGCCAGACCGCTCGTGTTCCGTGTTGCCATGATAGTCCCCTCCCAGAAAGACACCCGCTGGGGCATCCAAACTCAATGATTGTCTCAGTGGCGACCTTCGCCCGTTGCTGCGTGGTAGGTCGCCAGTACCTGATCCACCGCCGCGACCAGAACCTCCTCCATATCCTTGCCCGCAACCGTCGCGAGCGGTAGCTCGCCGAGATACTGCCGCAGCAGGGTCTCGGGAATTGTCTTCCCATCCAGTGCCTTGTGCAAGGCGGAAACGGCCGCAAGCGCCTCCGGCCGCGTCCAGTAATAGCGGATACGGTCGCTGTAGCTGTAGTGGCGCTGCAATCGGAGCGTGATGTCATCGCCATGATAATGTCCGCGCCAGTCACCGGGCGAGGAGAGCATCAGCTCTTCCATGGTCCGCGCCAGGGGACGATCGCCATAGTCGCTGACCATCTCGGATGCGATCATGTCGAGAGCGTAAAGCGCCTCGCGATAGGCGAAGGTCAGGCCGGGACCCACTTTCAGGATGGGATATCCATCGCATACCAGTGTCGTGAGAGCGGCCTGTGTCTGGTAATCGGTGGAATGGGCCTCGAAAACCAGTTGTGGTTCGGCATCCAGCACGGCGCTCAAGGCAATGGCTGCCTGTGGATTATAAGCGACGACATTGTCGCTGCCGAATTCCACGCCGGGCTGTACGACGAAGGCGATGACCCGTTCGAACGCATCGGAAAGACCATGCCGTGCGAAGATTTCGCGGTGAAGCTCGATTGTCTGGCGCGCTGCCTGCGGCTCCGTTGGTGCAACCGTGTCGAGCACATGATCGGCGCCGCCCGGCACCGGCACTTCGGTACCGAGAATATAAAGCGGTTTTGGCAAGCCGGACTCGATGGCTGCCTTTTCGGCGACGGCCGCGAGTTTCGCGGCCCGGTTGGCAATCGTGACGTCGTCCAGCGCTGCCGGCTCACCGTCGCAGCCCATCGATGCATCAAGATGGATCTTGCGAAAACCCGCCGCCACATAGGCCTCGACCATCGCGGCGGCTTTTGTCAGCGCATCTTCGGCCTTTTCCCTGCGCCAGGGATTGGGGCCGAGATGATCGCCGCCAAAGATCACTAGTTCGCGGGGCAATCCTTCTTCCTCGGCAATGCTGTTGACGAAGGTGACGAAGTCCCGCGGTGTCATGCCGGTATAACCGCCGAGGTGATTGACCTGGTTGCAGGTGGCCTCGATCAGCACCGGTGTTTTGCCGGCGGCGGCGCGGCGAATTGCGGCGCGCAAAACCACGGGATGGGCGGAGCAGACTGAGGTGATGCCAGCGGGCCTGCCGGAGCGGCGCGCGGCGGCGAGATTTTCGAGTATGCCGGTCACAGGATTTCCTCCGACAGTTGCGCGGCCAGAAAGGCGTCGAGTTCGGAAAGGCTGACGGCGCCCTCCATCGGGCCGCGGCGAGTGACATTGTGCGCGCCGGCGGCATTGGCGTAGGCGAGCGCCTTTTGTGGATGCATGCCGAGGCGGCGGCAGGTGAGATAGGTTGCGCCGAAACAGTCGCCGGCACCGGTCGGGTCGACTTCGCGAACCCTCAGGCCGGGGGCGTCGATACGTCCATGGGTACGGCTGAAATGGCTTGCGCCATCCGCACCGCGTTTCAGCACGATCTCGCCGATCCCGGAGGCGAGGAGCTTTTCGATCGCTGCGTCCTCGTCATCCAGACCTGAGGCGGCCTGAAGCTCTTCGCCGGAAGGCAGCAGAAGATCGGTGACACCAAGGAGATCATCGATCAGCCTGCGGCCGGCATCGTCCTGCGCCAGTTCCTTGCGGATGTTCGGATCAAAGGACACCGAGCCGCCGCGCGCCTTGACGCTTTTGATCGCTTCCAGAATGATCTCGCCAATACCGGCAATCGCGAAGGCCGATCCCATGACATGCACATGCCCGGCTTTTTCAATGAGGGCCTGCGCTTCATCCGTCATATGCGTTTCGCGCGCCGCCGAATGGGCGATGTTGAAAACGAAGTCCCGCGCGCCGTTTTCCCGGTAACGCACGAAGGCGCTGCCCGTCGGTCGGTCGGCTATTGTGGCGATGGCCGAGACATCAACGCCGTCGCGGCGGAGCCTTTCGACATTGAGACGTCCGAAATCATCGTCACCAACTGCGGCGATGATGCCGGCGCTTCCGCCACAACGCGCCACCTGATCGGTGAAGATGGCCGGTGCGCCGCTCGGAAAGGGGCCGATCAGCGATTGCGGTTCGAGAAAGCCGTCGCCCACCGTCGTCGCCATGATTTCCACGAGGATTTCACCTGCCGTGATGGTCGGACCTTTCGTGTGCGGCGCCAGTGCGGATGTCTGCCTCATCGTTTCTTCCTTATGCATTCGGTCCCGGCCTTTCGGGCGGGGAAAATCCCGCCATTCCGCGGACTCTTGCTTTCGGATATCATTCAAAAATTTACGCGCGTCAATATATGTGATGATAAAAATTTTGCTGCATCGCGGCGGGATGGCTGCTCGATGAAATAATTTTTGAAGATGTTATTCGCGATAAAACAATCATTTATGGTATTTTCGGCGACGTTGCCGTGATTGGTTTTATTTTCGTATGTTGACAAAGGAGTGAATTTTGAAGGATAAAAAATTTACGCATGTATTGTTATGCGTGGACATCCGTAAAGGAGGAGCGGGTATCATGAACAAATTTATGGGAATTCTGTCATCGTCCGTGGTCGGCATCGGCCTTTTCGCCGGTCTTGCGCAGGCGGAAGAAATCAACATCGCCACCGTCAACAATGGCGACATGATCATCATGCAGAAGCTTTCCAGCGCCTGGGAGAAGGAAACGGGCAACAAGATCAACTGGATCGTGCTGGAAGAGAATGTCCTGCGCGAGCGTGTCACCACCGATATCGCCACCAATGGCGGCCAGTTCGACATCATGACCATCGGCGGTTACGAAGCGCCGATCTGGGGTAAGCAGGGCTGGCTGGCGCCGGTCGATGATCTCGGCGACGATTATGATTACGCCGATCTGCTCGATCCGATCAAAAAAGGCCTGACGGTGGACGGTAAGCTTTACGCGGTGCCGTTTTATACCGAAAGCTCGTTCACCCTTTACCGCAAGGACCTGTTCGACGCCGCCGGCCTGAAGATGCCTGACAATCCGACCTACGACCAGATCAAGGATTTTGCCGCCAAGCTGACCGATAAGTCGAAGCAGCAATATGGCATCTGCCTGCGAGGCAAGCCGGGCTGGGGCGAGAACATGGCTTTCCTCGGCACCATGATCAACACCTATGGCGGACGCTGGTTCGATATGGACTGGAAGCCGCAGCTGACGAGTGAGCCGTGGAAAAAGGCGATCTCGGATTACGTCGCGCTGATGACCTCTTACGGCCCGCCTGGTGCGGCAGCTAACGGCTTTAACGAGAACCAGACGCTGTTTTCATCCGGCCGCTGCGCCATGTGGATCGACGCCACCTCGGCAGCAGGCCGGGTCTATGATCCCAAACAGAGCCAGGTCGCCGACAAGACCGCTTTCACGCGGGCTCCGGTGGAGGCGACGCCGAACGGGTCGAGCTGGTCCTGGTCGTGGAACCTTGCAATTCCGAACAGCACGAAGAAGCTCGAAACCGCCAAGTCCTTCGTCAAATGGGCGACCTCGAAGTCCTATGTGAAGACGGTCGGTGAAAGCGAAGGCTGGGTGGCCGTGCCGCCGGGCACGCGCAAATCCACCTATGAGCTGCCGGAATACAAGAAGGCGGCGCCCTTTGCGGATACGGTGCTGAAGGCCATCATGTCGGCCGATCCGTCGAAACCGACCAAGGATCCGGTTCCCTATACCGGCGTGCAGTTCGTCGCCATACCGGAATTCCAGTCCATCGGTACGGTTGTCGGCCAGCAGATCGCGGCGGCCCTTTCCGGCCAGCAGACCGTCGATGCGGCGCTTGAGGGCGCACAGAAACAGGTCGAGCGTGACATGACCCGCGCGGGCTACATCAAGTAGCTGCGTCCTCCCGGCGTGCCGCCCGTTCGTCACTTTGGCGGCGGGCGGCATGGGTGGCCCCACACCCGCCGCCCTCATTCCTGTGCTTGTCACAGGAAACCAGCCAGCCCGAGTCCTTGGGCTGAAAGAACTCTCTCAGCCGCGTGAAAGCCACGTCGACTGGATTCCTGTGACAAGCACAGGAATGAGGGGGTGAGAAAATTGCATCTAACAACAAGCGAGCATGGCCGAGTTGTCCGCCATGCATCACGGAGATCGACATGAGATTGAACAACAAGGTCGCGCTAATTACAGGCGCCGCCCGCGGTATCGGCCTTGGTTTTGCGCAGGCTTTTGCAGATGAGGGTGCAAAGGTCATCATCGCTGACATCGATATCGCCCGTGCGACGGCGTCTGCCGCCGCCATCGGCCCTTCTGCCAAGGCCGTAAAGCTGGATGTGACTGACCTTGGTCAGATCGATGCGGTGGTGAAGGCGGTGGATGAGGAATTCGGCGGCATCGATATCCTTGTCAACAATGCCGCTATCTTCGATATGGCGCCGATCAACGGTATTACCGAAGAGAGCTATGAGCGGGTTTTCGACATCAATCTCAAGGGACCGCTTTTCATGATGAAGGCCGTCTCCAATGTCATGATTGCCCGTGCACGCGGCGGCAAGATCATCAATATGGCGAGCCAGGCCGGCCGTCGCGGTGAGGCGCTCGTCACGCTTTATTGCGCTTCCAAGGCCGCGATCATTTCCGCCACGCAGTCGGCGGCGCTGGCGCTCGTCAAGCACGGCATCAATGTCAACGCCATCGCGCCCGGTGTCGTGGATGGTGAGCACTGGGAAGTGGTGGATGCGCATTTCGCCAAATGGGAAGGCCTGAAGCCGGGTGAAAAAAAGGCGGCGGTGGCGAAATCCGTGCCGATCGGCCGTTTTGCCACGCCCGACGACATCAAGGGGCTGGCGGTTTTCCTCGCCTCTTCCGACAGCGACTATATTCTCGCCCAGACATACAATGTCGATGGCGGCAACTGGATGAGCTGAAAAGCCGGAGATGACCATGCATGCCATTCAATTCGTCGAGAAGGGACGCGCCGTGCTGGCGGAGGTTCCGGTCGCGGATCTACCGCCGGGCCACGCCCTCGTGCGGGTCAAGGCTTCGGGGCTTTGCCACACCGATATCGATGTACTCCATGCACGTTATGGCGACGGTGCCTTTCCCGTCATCCCGGGCCATGAATATGCCGGTGAAGTCGCGGCCGTGGCCGCTGATGTGACTGGCATCAAGGTTGGCGAACGGGTGGTGGTCGATCCCAATCTGCCCTGTGGCGTCTGCGCAAGTTGCAGGAAGGGGCTTACCAACCTTTGCAGCACACTGAAGGCCTATGGCGTCTCCCATAATGGCGGCTTTGCGGAATTCAGCGTGGTGCATGCCGATCACCTGCACCGCATCGGTTCCATGCCCTATCATGTCGCGGCATTGGCAGAACCGCTCGCCTGCGTCGTCAATGGCATGCAGAGCGCGGGCATCGGCGAGAGTGGTATCGTACCGGAAAACGCGCTGGTTTTTGGTGCCGGCCCTATCGGCCTGCTGCTTGCCTTGTCGCTGAAATCGCGCGGCATCAGGACGGTGACGATTGCCGACATCAATGAAAGCAGGCTGGCCTTCGCCGAAAATCTCGGGCTTGAGGTGGCGGTGTCCGGCTCGGAAACGCTCCTGCGGCAACAGAAATCGTTCGATTTCGTGGCCGATGCGACCGGCATCGCCGCTGTTGCGGAAGCGATGATCCCGCTGGTTGCCGATGGCGGTACGGCGCTGTTCTTTGGCGTCTGCGCGCCGGATGCCCGCATTGCTGTCTCGCCCTTCGAAATCTTCAGACGTCAACTGAAGCTTGTCGGTTCACATTCGCTGAACCGTAACATACCGCAGGCGCTCGCCATTCTGGAGACGGATGGTGATGTCATGGCGCGGCTGGTGTCGCACCGGCTGCCGCTTTCGGAGATGCTGCCGTTCTTTACGAAAAAGCCGTCCGATCCGGCTACAATGAAAGTGCAATTTGCGGCCGAATGATCTTTTGGCCGTTGATAACCACATTCGACCGGCTTTTCGTGCGAAGGCCGGTCGATATAGAATACCACATGTAATATTTCATGGGGGCAAGCACTTTGGCCAAATCTATCAGGACGATGGAAGAGTTTTCGGAATTCGTCGGCCTTTCCCGCCCGACCGTTTCGAAATACTTCAATGATCCGGCCTCGGTCCGCAAGAAGACCCGGGATGCCATCGAGGACGCGCTGAAGAAATCGGGCTTCAGGCCCAATATCTTTGCCGTGAACCTCAACCGCCGCCGTTCCAATATCATCGGCATCATCATCCCGAACTCGACGGACCCGTTCTATATGGCGCTGACGAGCCGTATCGAACTCATCGCCAATGAGGCGGGGTTCCTTGCCTTCGTGCTGTCATCTGACGGCAAGGCGGAGATTGAAGACCGCGCCATCCGCACCTTCAAGTCGATGAATGTCGCGGGCGCCATCATCGCCCCGCTCGGTGTCAAATCCCACCGCGCCACGCTGGAGCAGCTCGCGGCCAGTATTCCGATCGTTTATGTGGATTCGCCTCTCGATGAGACCTCGGCCTTTGTCGGCACCGACAACCGCCAGAGTGTCGGGCTGATGGTGGATTATCTCTGCCGTTCGGGCGAGCCGCCCTGTTTCTTCGACATGCCGCAGGTCAACACCAATGCCGCGACCCGCCGCACGGCTTACGTGGAGGCCATGCAGCGCCTCGGTTTCGAGCCGCATGTGATCGATGTCCCTGATATCGTCACCTGGGATTTTGAACGTTTCGCCTTTGATGAAGCGTCCCGGCTGCTTGATGGGGCAGGGCTTTTGCCATCGCGCACCATTCTGTGCGCCAACGACCGTATCGCCTTCGGCGTCATCGCCGCCGCCTTCCAGAAAGGGATCAAGGTTGGTCACGGTGCGGATTACGATCTCCGGGTCGCCGGCCATGATGATCATCCGCTGTCGCGTTACGCCTGCCCGCCGATTACCACGGTGGCGCAGAACTATAACGAGATCGGCAGGCTCTCGATCGAGCTTCTGTTGCAGAAGCTGGATGAAGAGGCGGATGACGCAACCCGGATGCGCGAGCGCATTCTCCTCAGCGCCGATCTGATGTTGCGTAAATCGGCCTGACGGTTTTTGGCGCAGAGTGCGGTCTTCGCTTAACGGATCACGGCGATCACCTGAGTATCACAGGTGATCGCCGTGATGAAAAGCGTTGAACGCAAGGCTTTTAGCGGTGGCTTGGCAGCTTCGGCAGGAACACCGTCAAAAGGCCGAGCAGCGGCATGTAGGAGCAGATGCGATAGACGAATTCAATGCCTTCCTTGTCCGCATAGACGCCTAGAACCGCCGCCCCGATACCGCCGAAACCGAAGGCGAAACCGAAGAACATGCCGGCGATGAGGCCGACACGACCCGGCACCAGTTCCTGTGCGAACACCACGATGGCCGAGAAGGCCGACGAGAAGACGAAGCCGATCACGACGACCAGAACCGCCGTCCAGAACAGGTTGGCATAGGGCAGCATCAGCGCGAAGGGAATGACGCCGAGGATCGAGAACCAGATGACCACGCGGGAGCCGAAACGGTCACCGATCGGGCCGCCGAAGAACACACCGAGCGCCGAAGCCCCGAGGAAGAGGAACAGCAGAACCTGCGCGTCCTGCACGCCAAGACCGAACCGGTCGATCGTGTAGAAGGTGAAGTAGCTGGACAGGCTGGCGAGATAGGCGTTCTTGGTTGCCGTCAGGACCACCAGAACGAGAAGCGTCATCATAACCGTGCCGCGTGCCAGCGGCAGGGCGCGGCTGACAGGGGCCTTGCCGACGGTGGCGCGGCGATGGCGGGTATACCAGACGCCGACCCACGAAAGCACGCCAAAACCGACGAGCGCAATCAGCGAGAACCAGCTGAGGCTCGACTGGCCGAGCGGTATGACGATGAAAGCGGCGAGCAGCGGGCCGATGGCCGTTCCGGTATTGCCGCCAACCTGGAAGAAGGACTGTGCCAGACCATGACGGCCGCCGGATGCCAGGCGCGCAACGCGCGAGGCTTCCGGATGGAAGATCGCCGAGCCGATGCCGATGAGGCAGGCACCGATCACCAGAACCTCGAAACTGTGGGCGAAGGCGAGCGTGATGAGGCCGGCGCAGGTGGACAGCATGGCGACGGGCAGGGAGAAGGGCATGGGCCAGCGATCGGTCACCATGCCGACGACCGGCTGCAACAGCGATGCGGTGACCTGAAAGGCGAAGGTCAGCAGCCCGATCTGCATGAAATCGAGCGCGTAATTGGCCTTCAGCAGCGGGTAAAGCGACGTCAGCAGCGATTGCATGATGTCGTTGAGCATATGGCAGAAGCTCGCGGCAGCGATGATTGAAAACGCCGTGCGTTGCGGGTTGAACCCGGCGCTGGTGACGGTGGCCATGGTGTATCCTCTCCAGATTCCCGATGGAAGGGCGGGAAACGTGTCTTTATTTCTTCCCGCTTTTATTCATATTGTTTCTGGCCTGCATTTGTGTTCTGGACGAGTTTCTTTGTGAGTGGGCCAAATGGCAAAAATCAAATCGCGGCCGCCTGCAGGGCTGACGCAGGACGAGCATGAACGCAGTCTGAAATTGATCGACGGCACCAATGAACCGGTGCTCGCGCTTTGCCGCGTCTATCCCACGGGGCACCGAACCCCGCCCCACAGCCACAGCCGGGTACAGATCTGGTGTGCACGTCAGGGTGTGGTGCTGGTCAGCACCGCCGATGGGCGCTGGATGATACCGCCCGGTCACGGGCTCCTCATTCCTGCCGGGCTGCAGCACGAGGCCGAGACCATTTCCACGGTGGAGATGCACTCGATTTACGTTCATCCCGATCTCTTCCATGCCGGCGCGCCGCGGGTGGTGGAAATAACCGATCTCGCCTCCAGCCTGATTTCGGAACTGCTGGCTGAGGAACACCAGCCGTCGGCATTTCATCGGCAGGGCCTCGTGCGCGCGCTTTTGCTGGACGAGGTCAACCGCCTGCCGGAAAGGCCGCTCGGATTGCCTTTTCCCGATAATCAGCGTCTGGCTGCGCTCTGCCGCGATTTCCTCAAGAAGCCCGTAGCACGGGTGGAGATCGACGACTGGGCGGCAGCCATGGGAATCAGCCGCCGCTCTTTCACGCGCCTGTTCCGCCGGGAACTCGGGGTGAGTTTCGTCACCTGGCGCCAGCAGGCCTGCATTTTCGCTTCACTGCCGAGGCTGGCGGCCGGCGAGGCGGTGACCAATGTGGCGTTGGATGCCGGTTATGAAAACATTCCCGCCTTCACCACCATGTTCCGGCGGATGCTCGGCAGTTCGCCCCGGGCTTATCGGCAGGCGGCGCGGCAGCGCGGCGGAGCTTTTCCGAAACCGGAAGAAATTGGGGACTAGGCTTCACGCTCCTCCTCATCCCTGTGATTGTCACAGGGATCCAGCCCGCCAAAGTCTTGAGCTGAAAAGAGTCCTCTCGCCGCGTAGACGCGCGTCGACTGGATTCCGGTGACAAGCACAGGAATGAGGGAGGTGCCCTAAGTCGCCGTCGCCCGCATGTCGCGGCGGAAATCGGAAGGTGACATGCCGGCGATCTGGCGAAACGCCTTGTTGAAGGCGCTGACGGAGCCGAAGCCGCTTTCCATGGCGATCTGCAGAATATTGTCCTTGCCGGTCATCAGCATTGCCTGTGCACGCGAAAGGCGTAGCAGGGTCAGATATTTGATCAGCGTCATGCCTGTGGACTTGCGGAACAGGTTCATCGCATATTTCGGATGCAACGATGCGGCGCGGGCAATATCGGTCGCGTCGATATCGTCGAGGAAATTGGCGGCGATGAAATCGCACATGCGCACCACGCCGATGGATGGCGCCATGCCTTCCTCATCCTCTCTGTGTTTTGCATCGGCGGCGGACGATACGACGGAATAGGGTTCGAGAAACATCCGTTCCACCCGCAGCAGCAATTCCTCCACCGCATGTTGCGCTCTGGCCGGATCACCCGAGGCGACATAGCGGAACCAGCGGCCGAAATTCTCCTTATCCGCCAGGTCAGTTTCGGCGCTCACCATTGTGGCGCCACCCATCAACTGGCTGGAGACGGCGGCAGGCAGGCGCATACGGAAGAAATGCACGAGCGGCAGATGCGCGCCCGCATAAAAGGAATCGTCGGAGGAGCGGTCCATCTGGTGCGGCTGGCCACCCCAGAAAATGCACATCTGGCCGGCCTCGAGCGAGAGTTCATGATCGCCCATGCGGTAATGCACCGATCCCGACATCACATAATTCACCTCCACCTGCGCGTGCCAGTGGGGGCGGAGCATGATGGGCGGGTGATTATGAAAGAGCTGAAGCGTTGTCGGCATGCCTTCGATGCTGCTCGCACCCGGCTGGTAGAAGGCTCTTTCGGCAATCTTACTTTCCGCCAAATCGGTGTTCCCTTTTTACGAGACAGATTTCCTGCCGCCGCTAATGTGCCCATGTTCGCTTAAGAACGGCAATTGAAAAAGGGAGGTTTTCAATGTGCTTGAAATTTCTAGGCGCGTCTACCGCTATGCTGCTTCTTGCAGCCCCGGCTTTCGCGCAAACCGAGACCGTCACCATCTGGAGCTGGAATGTCGCGGCTTCCGCGCTGAAATCCACGGTGGAAGGTTTCAATAAACAGAATCCAGATATCAAGATCGTCGTTGAAGACCTTGGAAACAATCAGGTTTTTGACAAGACGCTTGCCGCCTGCGCAGCCGGTGGTGATGGTCTTCCGGACATTGTCACCATAGAGAATTTCGAGGCGGAGCTGTTCTGGAGCCGCTTCCCCGATTGTTTCGCCAATCTGACCGAGCTTGGCTACACGCCTGAGAAACAGGCGCTTTTCCCTGATTTCAAGCGCACGGAACTAGAGGTTGACGGCGTCGCCTATGCGGTTCCGTGGGACTCGGGTCCGGTGGCGGTGTTCTATCGCCGCGACTTCTATGAAAAGGCGGGTGTAGATCCCGCCACCATAAAAAGCTGGGATGATTTCATCGCTGCGGGCAAAAAGGTCATGGCTGCCAATCCCGGCACCGTCATGGCGCAAGCCGATTTCAACGGCGACAGCGAATGGTTCCGCATGATCGCCAATGAACAGGGATGCGGTTACTTTTCGACCGATGGCCAGAGCATCACCATCAACAAGCCCGCCTGTGTCGCGACCCTTGAAAAGGTCAAGGAGATGAAAGACGCTGGCATCATCACGGCCGCGATCTGGGATGAAAAGATCCAGGCCAATACGGCAGGAAAGGCCGCAAGCCAGATGTATGGCGCCTGGTATGAAGGCACGGTGCGTTCCGGCTCTCCTGATCTTTCCGGCAAATGGGGCGTCTATCTGATGCCGAGCCTGACGCCGGATGGCCCGCATGCGGCCAATCTCGGCGGTTCGTCACTCGCAATCAGCTCGACATCCCAGCACAAGGAAGCCGCTTGGAAATATATCGATTACGCGCTGACCACCAATGAAGGGCAGGTGACGATGTTGAAATCCTTCGGCCTCGTTCCCTCGCTGCTGTCAGCCATTGACGATCCTTTCGTCAAGGAAAAGCAGGCCTATTGGGGCGGGCAGGCTGTGTGGACCGATATTCTCGCCACCCTGCCGAAGATTGTGCCAAGCCGCGGCACGGCGTTCCAGTCGGATGCCGATGCGATCTACAAGGCGACTCAGACGAAGTACTTTGCGGGCGGGTACCCCGATGCGAAGGCCGCGCTGGATGATGCGGCCAAGCAGATCGAAACGGCAACAGGTTTGCCGGCCGCGGAGTAAACAGTCGGTAGCTGATGGACCGAGCGGGTGCCGCGCGTTTCTTCTCCCCGAGGGGGAGAAGTCCGCGGCAGCGGGATGAGGGGCGAGGCCAGCGATAGACCGCGAGCTAGCCCCCTCATCCGGCCCTTCGGGCCACCTCCTCCCCCACGGGGAGAAGAAACGCGCGGTACCGCCTTGCCATGGCCTCGCCCTCAAAACGGGGGCAGCCTCTCCCAAGCTTTTCCATTTATCCGGCCAAACCGCCGGCATCTGGAGGTCGTCATGCCGTCAAGGAACAGGATCGCTTATGCGTTCCTTGCGCCCTATCTCCTGATTTTCGCCACCTTCTGGGTTTGGCCGATCATCAGCTCGTTCATGCTGTCGTTCCAGAACACACGCATCAATCCGTGGCGCTTCGCACCCTCCATGAACTGGGGGCGGCTCGTCTCCGACCCGGCTTTTTATAACGCGCTCTACAATACGCTGATCATTCTGGTCATTCAGGTGCCCGTCATGATCGCGCTTGCCACCGTCATGGCGGTGCTCTTGAATTCACCGCTCTTAAAGGCGCGGCCACTCTACCGTTTTGCCTTTTTCGCGCCTGTTGTTGTCGGCGAGGTTGCCTATGCAGCTGTTTTCCGGCTGATGTTCAGCGCCGATTTCGGCATCATCAACAAGCTCATCACCTTCGTCGGCCTTTCGCCCATTTCGTGGTTCGACAATGCCAATGCGGCCATGGCGCTCGTCATCATCGCGGTTACCTGGCGCTGGGCGGGGTATAACGCCATCATCATTCTGGCCGGGCTGCAATCCATCCCGGGTGATGTCTATGAGGCGGCGACGCTGGACAAGGTGAGCAAACGGCAGCAGTTCTTCTACATAACCCTGCCGCTCCTCAAGCCCATCATCCTCTTCTGCGTCGTCCTGTCGGTCATCGGCACCATGCAGCTTTTCGCCGAACCCTTCCTCATCACCAACAGGGGCGGGCCGGGCGGCGGCACGGAGACGCTGGGGCTGTTCCTTTACCGGCAGGGCTTCACCTCGCTCAATTTCGGTTATGCCTCGGCCATTGCCTACACCATGGCGGCGCTCGCCATCGCCATTTCGCTGCTCAATCTATGGGTCGGGAGGGAGCCGAAATGAGATCGAAATCGAGATCGCTTTTCTGGCAGAAGATCGCGCTGCATGCGGCGCTGACGCCGCTCGCCATCATCTGGCTGTTTCCGCTGTGGATGATGTTCGTGTTCTCGACGATGCCGGATTACGGCATTTTCAGCCCGGACATTGTGCTGGTGCCGTCCACCAACTTCATCGATAATTTCGAGAACCTTCAGGCGGATACGAATTTCCTGCGGGCCATGTTCATCTCGATCACCGTCGCTGTCATCTACACTGTCCTTTCGGTGTTCCTGACCTCGATGGCGGGCTGGGCGCTGGCGCGGTACCGCTTTGCGGGACGCGGGGTGGTGATCGCCATCATTCTCGGCACCATCACCCTGCCTTTTGCGGTCGTCGTCATTCCGCAGTTCATCATGGTGGCGCGCGAATTCAAGCTCGCCAATACCTGGGTGGCGCTGATCGTGCCGCCGCTGTTCAACTCGCTCGGCGTGCTGTTCATGCGGCAATCCTTCTCGATGATGCCGACGGAACTCTTCGATGCGGCACGGGTGGAGGGCGTCAAGGAGTGGCAGATATTTCTGCGCATCGCCCTGCCGCTGGCGCGGCCCACCATGGCGGCGCTGTCGATCATCCTCTTTCTGGCCTCGTGGAACAACTACCTCTGGCCGCTTCTCATCAATTCCCGCCCAGGAATGATGACCGCACCCGTGGCGCTTGGCACCCTCATCGGGCTCACCAAAGTGTCATGGGGCGGCATCATGGCCGGCGCAGTGCTGCTCACCGCACCCATCCTCGTGGTTTTCGTGGCCTTGCAGCGTCACTTCATCGCCGGCATTTCCGCCGGGGCAGTCAAGTAAGGGGAGGCCGCATGGCGGAACTTTCGCTCAAGAACGTGGTCAAGCGTTACGGCGCGCTCGAAGTCATCCACGGTGCCGATCTGGATATTGCCGACGGCGAATTCGTCGTCTTCGTTGGCCCCTCCGGATGCGGCAAATCCACGCTGCTGCGCATGATTGCCGGGCTGGAAGACATATCTGATGGTGATGTCAGCATCGGCGGCAGGACGGTCAATGATGCCGATCCGGCGGATCGCGGCATCGCCATGGTGTTCCAGTCCTACGCGCTTTATCCGCATATGACGGTTGCCGAAAACCTGTCTTTCGGCCTTCGAATGAATGGCAATCCCAAGGCCGATACGCAAAAGCGGGTCAACCGCGCCGCCGAAATCCTGCAGATCAACGAGTTGATGGAGCGCCGGCCGAAGCAACTTTCCGGCGGCCAGAGGCAGCGTGTCGCCATCGGCCGCGCCATCGTGCGTGAACCGCAGGTTTTCCTGTTCGACGAGCCGCTCTCCAACCTCGATGCGGAGCTGCGGGTGCAGATGCGCGTCGAGATATCGCGGCTGCACAAGCAGCTCGGGACAACGATGATCTATGTGACCCATGACCAGACCGAGGCGATGACGCTGGCCGACAAGATCGTCGTGCTGCGCGCGGGCAATATCGAACAGGTCGGCGCGCCGCTCGATCTTTACGATGATCCCGCCAACCGTTTCGTTGCCGGTTTCGTCGGTTCGCCGAAGATGAATTTCCTCGACGCCACCATCATCGGCAGCGGCACGGAGAGCATGACGCTCTCGCTGGACAGCGATCCTGCGGTGCGGCTGACCCTGCCGACAATGGCTCGCTTGAACGACGGAGCCCGTGTTTCGCTCGGCATCCGGCCCGAACATTTTTCCGATGCGGGGCAGGGCGATGCCGATCTCACCGTGCATGTCGATGTCGCCGAACATCTCGGCAATACCAGCTACGTTTATGCGCGTACCGAAGGCGGCGAGCAGCTTATCATCGAGAGGCCGGAATCGCGCGACGTCGGCAATCGCGACCGGCTGACGGTCGGTCTTTCCGCCCGTCGGGCCTTCCTTTTCGACAGCAAGGGCGAACGCCTGCGCTGAACCTTTTCCCAAGCACCTACACAAGACGAGGATTTCATGACGACCGAACAACCGATCCGCTGGGGCATCATCGGCCCGGGTACTATCGCGAAAACATTCGCTGACGGCATCGCCCATTCCCGTACCGGCAGGTTAGAGGCCATCGCCACCCGCAATCCGGACAAGCCCGGCCTGGCCGAGGCCTTCGCCGGTGCGCGCATCATCCATGGGTACGATGCGCTGCTTTCCGATCCCGATATCGATGCCGTCTATATCGCCACACCCCATACCGGCCATGCCGAATGGGCGATCAAGGCCATCCGCGCCGGCAAGAATGTATTGGTGGAGAAACCGATTGCGCTTTCCGCCTACGATGCCGACGCCATTTTCCACGAGGCGAGAAAGGCAGGCGTCTTTGCCGGCGAGGCCTATATGTATCGCCTGCACCCGCAGACGGCGAAATTGCTCGAACTGGTCAAGAGCCGCGCGGTTGGCGATATCCGCATCATCCGTTCCAGCTTCGGTTTCAACATGGGTTCGTTCCGGGCCGATCACCGGCTCTTCGCCAATGAGATGGCGGGCGGCGGCATTCTCGATGTCGGCGGCTATCCGGTCTCGATGGTGCGGCTGATTGCCGGCGCGGTGGATGGCAAACCCTTTGCCGAGCCGGAAAAGGTGGCGGGCGCTGCCCATCTCGGCCAGTCGGGTGTCGACGAATGGGCCTCGGCCGTGCTGAAATTTTCCAACGGCATCGTCGCCGAAGTGTCCTGCTCGATCATGGCGGGGCAGGACAATGTGCTGCGCATCATCGGCTCGGAAGGCCGGATCGAGGTCAAGGATTTCTGGTTCGCCGCGGGCCACAAGGGCGGCACCGGCCGGATTGATATCTTCAGGGGCGACAAGGTGGAAACCATCGAGCTGCCGGAGGATCGTTGGCTTTATTCCTTTGAGGTCGATGCAGCGGGCGAGGCGATCCGTGAGGGCAAAAAGGAATTCGATGCACCGGGCATGGGCTGGGCCGACAGCCTCGGCAATCTGCGTGTCATGGATCAATGGCGCGCCTCGGTCGGCCTTGAATACAGCGTCGAAAAGGCAACCTCGCGCGTTGCCAATATTACCGGCGGCAAGGTCGTGGCTGGAAACACGGTTCCGAAACGGCAGGTGCCGGGCCTTGCCAAGCCCGCTTCCGTGGTCGCGCTCGGTTTCGAATTTTTCCCCAATTTTGCTTCTGCATCGCTGACGCTCGATGCTTTTTACGAGGCGGGCGGCAATCTGTTCGATACGGCCTATGTCTATGGCGCCGGCAGGACCGAGGCGATTTTCGGTGACTGGCACACCAGCCGCAATGTGCCGCGCGAGGAGATCGTGCTGATCGGCAAGGGTGCGCATTCGCCGCTCTGCTATCCTGATATGATCGCCAAGCAACTCGACCAGTCGCTGGAACGTCTGAAGACGGATTATGTCGATGCCTATTTCATGCATCGCGATAATCTGGATATTCCGGTCGGTGAGTTCGTCGATGCCATGGATGCCGAGGTTCGGCGCGGCCGCATTCGCGGCATTTTCGGTGGTTCGAACTGGACGCGCGAGCGCATGGACGAGGCGGCCGCCTATGCTCAGAAGAACGGCAAACAGGCCCCGGGCGCGCTTTCCAACAATTTCTCGCTCGCCGAAATGCTCGATCCGATCTGGGCGGGATGCGTGGCGGCATCGGATGATGAGTGGAAGGTATGGCTGAAATCCCGCCAGATCCCCAATTTTGCCTGGTCCAGCCAGGGGCGCGGTTTCTTCACCGACCGGGCAGGGCGCGACAAGCAGGACGATGAGGAAATCGTCCGCGTCTGGTATTCCGACCGCAATTTCGTCCGCCGCGACAAGGCGATCGAACTTGCGCAGAAACTTGGGCGGCACCCGATCCATATCGCGCTCGCTTATGTCATCGCCCAGCCTTTCCCGGTCATCCCGCTGATCGGACCGCGCACCATCGCAGAACTGGAGGACAGTCTTTCGGCGCTGGATATCAAGCTGACGGCCGAGCAGGTGAAGTGGCTGGAGGCCTGAAAGACAATGAGGCGGCGGATTTTGTCCGCCGCCTTATTGGGATAGAGAAGGCTTTGCGGCATGCTTCTTCTCTCCACCGTGGAGAAGAAACAAGCGGTATCCGCTCATCCAATGCTCGATCCTCCGCGTGCGGAAATCTTCCACCTTCATTCCTCTCCCGGCGACTGCTAAAGCGTAGGTTCATAAACCGTGCGGCCTAGCACCGCGCGCAAACGATCTACCGGGGTCCCCATGAGCGATATCGATCGAATCCGTGCGCAACAATTGATGCAGGAGGCTGATATCGACGCGCTGGTGTTGTTCCAGCCGGAAGCTTTCCGCTATGCGGTCGGTGCTCATGCCGGTGTCGCGACGATGTGGGGCAGGGCGGGCTCAGTGATTGCGCTCGTGCCCGCCGATGCTGGTGCCGGTCTCGCTGCTGTCGTCAGCGATCATGCCGCCCCGCTCGTCAGAAAGGCCGCGCCGGATATCGATCTGCGCTGCCATCGCATCTGGATCGATATGGTCGATCTGTCCGGTACTGAGGCCATCGGGCAGGTGGACGATGCCTATCGCCGCCACAATGCCGGCGGCCGGAGGCCGGAGACATTCGATCGCACGGCCTGTTTCGGTCTGTTGGCTGACCTGCTGCAGGAGCGTGGACTATCGGGCGCGCGCATCGGCGCCGATCTCGAATTCATGCCCGCCGCCGATTTTCTGGCGCTGCGTCAGGCGCTTCCAGATGTGAACTGGATCGACGGTTCGGCGGTGTTGCGCCGCCTGCGCGCGGTGAAATCCGAACGCGAGATCAGGCTTCTGCGGGGCGCGGCAGCGGCGGCTGAGGCCGGGCTGGTCGCAATGGCGGCGGCCGTGAGGCCCGGAGCAGCGCTCGGCGGACTTTCTGCCGCCTGGAAGGCCGACGTGCAGGCGCATGCCATGAAATCCGGTTTTTCACTGAGCGGGCATTGGGATTACATATCCGTGGGGCCTGCCTTGTCGGATATGGCGGCGGTTGTGACGCCGGGTGCGCTGATCAAGGCAGATGTCGGTACGCTGGTCGACGGTTATTCGTCGGATGGTGCAAGAACCTTTTCATGGGGGCCCGTCTCGCCTTTGGCGTCCGATATCTTCAAGGCGCTGGAAGCAGCCTTCGCCTGCGGGCTGGAAGCGCTTCGCCCCGGCAACAGCTTCGGTGCGGTGCACGCCGCGATGCTCGCCTCGATGCGTAAGGATGGTTTCAGCGAATATTATCGCGGCCATTTCGGCCATTCCGTCGGCGGTGGTGTCGGTATCGAGGAATGGCCGTTCTTTTCCCATGACAATGCCGAAATCATTCTTCCGGACATGGTGGTCGCGCTTGAAGCGCCCTTTTATGGCGAAGGGTTGGGGGCTTTGATGATCGAGGACCAGTTTCTTGTTACATCATCTGGAGTGGAGTGCATGAACAGCCTGCCACGCACCCTGCGGGATTTGTCACTGGAGTGACGACCTGCCGCCGCGCTCTGCCTCAGAGAAAATCGTCGCGGCGGGGGGTGAAGCAGTCGATCAGCTCGCCCTCTTCCAGGCACAGGCAACCATGCTCGATATGGCCGGGCACAATAAGGCTGTCGCCCTTCTGCAAGTCATAGGCTTCACCATCGCGGTAAAAACGGAAACTGCCGCTGGCGACATAGGTGGATTGCACATGCGGATGGCTGTGCAGCTTTCCTTCGGCACCGGTCTTGAAGCGGAAGGAAACCACCATCAGCTCCGGCGCTTCGGAAAGCACGGTGCGTTCGACACCATCGTCGGGTGAAACGGTGGGGAATGTCGGTAGCTGCTGCATGTCGTTCTCCTCAATCATGTAATGCGGTTTAGGCAGTTTCAGCGTGGTGCGCGCAGCATGGCGCGATACCGCGTCTGGCTGCTTTTCAGGTGGTTGCGCATGGCGCTTCGCGCCGCATCCTCGTTGCCGTCCTGTATGGCGATCAGGATCGCTTCGTGTTCGCCGACGAGACGGCTGAGATCGGCAGGTGAAAGCACGGTTTCCGAGCCGTTTTCGGCAACGGCGCGGCGTGGAATGACGGTCGGCCCCAGCACCTGCAGGAACTCGCTGAAGCGGGGATTGTTGGTCGCCTCGGCCACGGCGAGATGAAAGGCGAAATCGGCTTCGGCCGTCGGGCTGCCCTTGGCGGCGCTGGCGCGGAAGGCATCGAAGGCCTCGATGATCTTTTCTTCCTGCGCCGGCGAACGGCGAATGGCGGCAAGGCCGGCGGCATCGCCTTCCACGGCTGTGCGTAGCTCCAGCATCTCGATCAGCGAGGAGACGCGTGCGAGATCAACATTGTGGAAGGGCCGCCGCTCCGCAGGTGCGGGCTCCAGCACGAAGACGCCGGCGCCCTGACGGGGTTCGACCAGACCGTCGGATCGCAGCGAAGCGATAGCCTCGCGCACCACCGTGCGGCTGACGCCGAATTCCTGCGTCATCTGCGCTTCGGAGGGCAGGCGGTCGCCCGTCTTGTAACGGCCCTTGGCGATCTGGCTGCGGAGTTCCTCGGAAACCTTCACCACAAGCGTTCTGCCCTGTGGAGCGCCCGGTTCGGAGGTTGTCGCTTTTGTCATCTTGGTCGCCGTTCTAAAAAATGTCGGTTGCGTGCACCGGTCCTCGATACGTCATTCGCTGCCCGGCTTGCAATCCCGTCGCTCGCGCCGGGAATGTTTCATGCGGCATCTCAGCTTTCCCTGAAGATCGGATTGTCGACGAACACGCCGCCCTGAAACCGCACCAGCGCATCCTCAGGGGCAGGCTTTTGCGTTGTCGCTGATATATGCTGCCGGAAGGTCTCGGCATTGTCCTTCGGTTTCCAGCCGAGATAGCCGAGATGCGAATTGTCCCACCAACCGGCATCATTGGCCGATGCGCCCCAGACGACCGGGCAGCCGAGCACCGGCGCGCGAAACACCGCTTCGATCAGCGATACGAAATCATCGTAAGAGAACCATGTGGACAACATGCGGTAATTGGTGGGTTCCAGCGTGCAGGAGCCGATGCGCACCAGCGCCGTCTCCTGCCCGAACTTCTCGAAATACATGCGGGCAAGGCTTTCGCCGAAACATTTGGAAACGCCGTAAAGCCCGTCCGGCCGGACGGGCACGTCGGGACCGAGCCTCTCGGTCTGGGAATAATAGCCAATTGTATGGTTTGAGCTGGCAAAGACGATGCGCGGCCGGCCATGGGCGCGGGCGGCCTCGTAGAGATTATAAAGCCCGATGATATTGCCCTGAAGGATCTGCTCGAAGGGCTTCTCCACCGAAATGCCGCCCAGATGAACAATGCCGTCGCAACCGGCGACCATGGCATCCACGGCATTCGCATCCGCAAGGTCGCATTGCACGCATTCCTCGTTCGGCCCTGCCGGGTTGAGCGGGGCGAGATCGGCAAGACGCAATATCTCGGCCATCGGTGCAAGGCGTTCACGCATCACGCGGCCAAGCTGGCCCGCCGCACCGGTAACAAGAAGCCGTTTCATTGCAATTCTCCCAAGCCTGTTCCACGTCCGCAGCGTGGTCGAGATATGCCGGCACCTCTTGACCTTGTCATACAGATCGTACAAAAAGCGGATAACATATATTATGTGCCATACGCAACAATCATGAAGGATGAGTTTGATGCTGACCGTCGAAACAAGGCAGGCCGTGAACCCGGAATATGCAAAAACGCTGGATACCGAAGGGCTCCGCCGGCATTTCCTCGCCAACGACATGTTCCGTTCCGGTGAAATCAGACTGATCTATACCCACTACGACCGTTTCGTCATGGGCGGCGCGGTGCCAAATGGCGCACCGCTGACGCTGGACAAGGTGGAAGAAACCAGAACGCCGTCCTTCCTCGACCGGCGTGAAATGGGCGTCGTCAATATCGGCGAAACCGGCACCGTCAGCGCCGGCGGCGAGACCTACACGCTCAATCGTGGTGATGTGCTTTACCTCGGTGCGGGCAGCGGCGCGGTGACGTTTGATGGCGCCGGCCGATTCTACATCACGTCTTGCCCGGCGCATCGCAGCCTGCCGGCAAAGCTCGTCAGCCTTGCCGACAGCAAGGAGGTCAAGCTCGGCGCGACCGAAACCTCCAACAAGCGCACCATCAACCAGTTCATCCATCCGCTGGTCATGGAAAGCTGCCAGCTGGTGCTGGGTTATACGATGCTTGAGGACGGCTCCGTCTGGAACACCATTCCCTCGCATATTCATGACCGCCGCATGGAAGCCTATCTCTATTTCGGCATGGATGAAAAGTCGCGCGTCCTGCATCTGATGGGCGAGCCGCAGGAGACCCGCCATCTGTTCATTTCGAACGAAGAAGGCGCGATTTCGCCGCCCTGGTCCATCCATTCCGGTGCCGGCATCGGTTCTTACACCTTCATCTGGGCCATGGCGGGCGACAATGTCGACTATACCGACATGGACTTCATCCAGCCGGGGGATCTGAAATGAGAAATCCCTTTTCGCTTCAGGGGCGTAAGGCGCTCGTGACAGGCGCGAATACCGGTCTTGGTCAGGCGATTGCGGTGGGGCTCGCCGCAGCCGGTGCGGAGGTGGTCTGCGCCGCGCGCCGCGCACCGGATGAAACGCTTGATATCATCGCGAAGGATGGCGGCAAGGCGAGCGCCCTGTCGATCGATTTCGCCGATCCGCTGGCGGCGAAGGACAGTTTTGTCGATGCCGGCTTCGATATTCTCGTCAACAATGCCGGCATCATCCGCCGTGCCGATTCAGTCGAGTTTTCCGAACTCGACTGGGACGAGGTTATGGATGTCAATCTCAAGGCGCTGTTTTTTACCACGCAGGCCTTTGCGAAAGAGCTGTTGGCAAAAGGTCGGCCCGGCAAGGTGGTCAATATCGCCTCGCTCCTGTCGTTTCAGGGCGGCATTCGCGTCCCGTCCTACACGGCGGCGAAACATGGCGTTGCCGGTCTCACCAAGCTTCTGGCGAATGAGTGGGCTGCGAAGGGCATCAATGTGAATGCCATCGCGCCCGGTTACATCGAAACCAACAATACCGAGGCGTTGCGCGCGGATGCCGCCCGCAACAAAGCCATTCTCGAGCGTATTCCGGCCGGCCGTTGGGGTCATTCCGAAGATATCGCCGGTGCAGCGGTCTTTCTGGCTTCGCCGGCGGCGGATTACGTGCATGGCGCCATTCTCAATGTTGATGGCGGCTGGCTGGCGCGTTGATCTGTGACAGATTTCGAAATTCATCATACAAGATGTATGATGAGTTGTTGACAAAGATGCGGCAAGCGGCTTAGGTGGCTTTCAGTCAGTGAACTTGCAGAGGAATTTCGATGATGAACCCTGAACAAATCAAGACGGCGCTTGGCTCCGGTCTGTTGTCTTTCCCGGTCACCCATTTCGATGCCGAGGGTCGTTTTGCGGCCGATAGCTACAGGGCGCATGTCGAATGGCTCGCCGGATACAAGGCGCCGGTGCTGTTTGCCGCCGGCGGCACGGGTGAGTTCTTTTCGCTGAAGCCGGATGAGATCCCCACCATCGTCTCCGCCGCCAAGGAAGTTGCCGGCGAAACCGCCATTGTTTCCGGCTGCGGTTACGGCACCGAGATCGCCGTTGATATTGCCCGCTCTGTCGAAAAGGTCGGTGCTGACGGTATCCTGCTTCTGCCGCATTACCTCATCGATGCGCCGCAGGAAGGGCTTTACGCCCATATCAAGAAGGTGTGTCAGTCGGTCGGCATCGGCGTCATGGTCTATAACCGCGACAATTCCGTGCTGCAGGCCGATACGCTGGCGCGTCTCTGCGACGAATGCCCGAACCTCGTCGGTTTCAAGGACGGCACCGGCGATATCGGCCTTGTGCGCCAGATCACCGCCAAGATGGGTGACCGCCTGATGTATCTCGGCGGCATGCCGACGGCGGAACTGTTTGCCGAAGCCTATCTCGGCGCCGGCTTCACCACCTATTCCTCGGCGGTCTTCAACTTCGTGCCGGGCCTTGCCAATGAGTTCTATGCGGCGCTGCGTGCCGGTGAGCGCGCCACCTGCGAGCGCATCCTGACGGAGTTCTTCTATCCGTTCATGGCGATCCGCAACCGCGCCAAGGGTTACGCCGTCTCCGCCGTCAAGGCCGGCGTGCGCCTGCAGGGCTTCAACGCCGGTCCGGTGCGTGCGCCGCTGAAGGACCTGACGAATGAGGAAATCGGCATGCTCGATGCCCTGATCGGCACGCATAAGCGCAAACCCTAATCGAGACACGACGGGAGGCGAGCCATGAAAATCACGGCGGTGCGTACGCATCTGCTCGAGCACCGGCTGGACACGCCGTTTGAAAGCGCATCCATGCGCTTTGATCGACGCGCCCATATTCTGGTTGAGATCGAATGTGACGACGGGACCGTCGGCTGGGGTGAATGCCTCGGCCCGGCACGGCCGAATGCCGCCGTGGTTCAGGCTTATGCGGGCTGGCTTATCGGCCAGGACCCGCGCCAGACCGAAAAAATCTGGGCCGTGCTTTATAATGCCCTGCGCGATCAGGGCCAGCGCGGCCTCAGCCTCACTGCCTTGTCCGGCATCGACATTGCGCTCTGGGACATCAAGGGCAAGCACTACGGTGCTTCCATCTCGATGCTGCTCGGCGGGCGCTGGCGCGAAAGCGTGCGCGCCTATGCGACCGGCAGTTTCAAGCGCGATGGCGTTGACCGCGTCTCCGACAATGCCTTGGAGATGGCGGAACGCCGGGCAGAGGGTTTTCACGCCTGCAAGATCAAGATCGGTTTCGGTATCGAGGAAGACCTCAGGGTCATCGCTGCGGTGCGGGAGGCCATCGGGCCGGATATGCGGCTGATGATCGACGCCAATCACGGTTATACGGTCACCGAAGCCATCACGCTCGGCAATCGCGCTGCCGATTATAGTATCGACTGGTTTGAGGAACCGGTGGTTCCGGAACAGCTTGATGCCTATGCCCGGGTGCGGGCGGGCCAGCCAATCCCGGTTGCGGGCGGCGAGACCTGGCATGGACGTTATGGCATGTGGCAGGCGCTTTCCGCCGGTGCTGTGGATATTCTCCAGCCCGATCTATGCGGCTGCGGCGGCTTTTCCGAAACACAGAAGATTGCGACGCTTGCCACGCTGCACGGCGTGCGCATCGTGCCGCATGTCTGGGGGACCGGCGTGCAGATCGCCGCCGCGCTGCAATTCATGGCGGCGATGACGCCAGATCCGGTGCGGGTCAATCCGATAGAGCCGATCATGGAGTTCGACCGCACCTATAATCCGTTCCGTCAGGCCGTGCTGAGCAAGCCGATCGAGGCGGTAAACGGCATTGTCGCCATTCCCGATGGTCCCGGTCTTGGAATTGAGGTCAACCGCGACGCATTGCTTGAATTCAGGATGCCAGACCCGTGAGCGAACTCGTCAGAAAACTGAGCGGCACAGCGCCTCGGCCCGCCTTCCCGAAAGGGGCCGTCGACACGCAGATGCACCTGTATCTGCCCGGTTATCCGGCCTTGCCGGGCGGGCCGGGCCTGCCGCCGGGCGCCCTGCCGGGACCGGAGGACTATCGCAGGCTCATGCAATGGCTCGGCATCGACCGGGTCATCATCACTCAGGGCAACGCCCATCAGCGCGATAATGGCAACACGCTCGCCTGTGTTGCTGAGATGGGCGAAGCGGCCCGCGCCGTGGTCATTATCGATGCGAGTACGACCGAGAAGGACATGGAAAAGCTTGCCGCCGCCGGTGCCGTTGGCGCGCGCATCATGGATCTGCCTGGCGGTGCGGTGAACCTTTCCGAGCTTGAGGCGGTGGATGAGAGGGCGCACGCGGCTGACTGGATGGTGGCGGTGCAATTCGACGGCAATGGTCTTCTCGACCACCTGCCACGTCTTCAGAAAATCCGCTCACGCTGGGTGTTCGATCACCACGGCAAGTTCTTCAAGGGCATCAAAACGGACGGTCCGGAAATGACTGTTCTTCTGAAGCTGATGGATCGCGGCAATCTCTGGTTCAAGTTCGCCGGCGTCTATGAAAGTTCGCGGGAAGAGTGGCCATATGAGGATGTCGCCGCCTTTTCGCGGGTGATCGCCACCCATGCGCCGGAGCGCATCATCTGGGGCACCAACTGGCCGCATAATTCGGTGCGCGAAACGGCTGCCTATCCGGACGATGCTCGCCTTGCTGAACTGACGCTCGGCTGGCTACCAGATGAGGCGGCCCGTCATCGTGCACTGGTGGAAAACCCTGAGGCCCTGTTCAAGCTGCGGCCATTTACGACGGCATAGTTCACACCGGGATGGCCGATAGCTTCCAGGCCCCGTCGCAATAAGGCCCCGCTATGCCGGGGCCGTTTCCGTTTCGGCGGCAAGCAGCCTCTGCTGTTCGTGCTCGTCAAACGCCATCAGGTTGCCATGCCGGCTGCGGCGTATGCGGTTCATATGCTCGCGCGGACTTAGCCCCAGCGTGCGTTTGAACATGCGCGAGAAATAATAGGGGTCGCCATACCCCACCTCGGCGGCGGCCGCCGAGACTGAAAGCCCTGCCTCGAGAAAATGCATGGCGCGTTCCATGCGCTTGAATTCCTGATATTTCCGCGGCGTCCGGCCAACCCGTTTCTGGAATTCGCGCAGGAAATAATCGCGATTATAGGAGGCCGCGTCGGTCGCCCTGCCGGCAATATCAGGGTCCAGCGGATTGGCCGAAATCATGGTGATCGCCTTCATCACCGCAAGGTCTAGGCCTTCCGTGCCTTCCGGCTGGAAACTCGGGCGGTCAACCCATCCGAGGAAGGCATCGTCGATGAAGGCGATCAGAAGCACCATGAAAAGATGGTGCTGGCCGAGTGTCACGGAAGAGGGCGGGGCGCTCTGCCGGTAGTGACGCACGAGCGGCTCCAAAAGCGCCCAGCGGCTCAGCCGTAGTTTCGGTTTCAGGTCCATCTGCGCGATCAGGTTGTGGCGGCCGTAAATGTCGAGCGTGAAATGCTGCGCCACGCCGCGATAGGTCAAGGCCTGCTCGTTCCAGCCGACAAAGCGCTGCCCCCGGAAAATCAGCATCGCATCACCGGGCTCCAGCACCCGTGATTCGCCATCGACGAGATAATGCCCTCGCCCTTCCAGGCAGATGATGAGGTCGTCTACCTGGTTGGATTTGTCGATCTGCCAGGTGCGCGAATGTTCCATCTTGATCGTCGCGCGCGTCAGGTTGAGGTTCAGTGCCGCAGGTGGAACGGACGACAGAATACCACCTTCGATTTCGTCCATCTTTTTCCTCGTCTTTGTTAATTCACCTTGGCGCGGAAATTTGGTTTTGTCATCGGATAAATAGCTTTTACGCGCCGTATCAATGAGGGAGGAGATCGGCCGCGGTGAGAAATTGCGCCATCATACGCCCGCCGCCGGCCGTTCCGGGAGATTCACTTGTACGAAATTGTATTCTGTCATTCGCGTTCCATCGGGGCGCGGGGAGGAGCATCATGAAATCTCAGCGCTTCCTCGGGCTGGGATATCTGACGCCTTACATCATCGGGCTGCTGGTCTTCACGGCAATCCCGTTTCTTGGCTCACTCTATCTCAGCTTCACCCGTTACGACCTGATGAGCGATCCAAGCTGGGCGGGGCTGGCGAATTACGAGCGCCTGTTCACCCGCGACCGCACCTTCATGAAATCGCTGAACGTTACCCTGTTCTACGTGTTTCTGACGGTGCCGCTGAAGCTTGCCTTCGCCCTCTTCATTGCGGCGATACTCAATTACAAGCTGCAATTCATCAACTTCTTCCGCACGGCCTTTTACGTGCCGTCCATCCTCGGCGGCTCGATCGCGATTGCGGTGCTGTGGCGCTACATCTTTGCAAGCGAGGGGCTCGCCAATATGGCGTTGGCGGCCGTCGGCCTGTCGCCGGTTGATTGGTTCGGTGATCCCGGCAACGCGCTTTTCACCATCACGCTGCTGCGCTGCTGGCAGTTCGGTTCGGCGATGGTGATCTTTCTCGCCGCCCTGCAATCCATCGACAAATCGCTTTACGAGGCGGCCGCCATTGATGGCGCGGGCAAGGTCAGGACCTTCTTCTTCATCACGCTGCCGCTTTTGACACCCGTGATCTTCTTCAACCTCATCATGCAGATGGTGCAGGCATTCCAGGAGTTCAACGGACCTTACATCATCACCCAGGGCGGGCCGCTGAAGTCCACTTACCTCCTGCCACTTTATATTTACGACGAGGCCTTCAAGAAGTTCAACATGGGCTATGCCTCCGCCATCGCCTGGGTGCTTTTCACCATCATCACCGTGCTGACCCTCGTGGCCTTCTGGTCCTCGAAGAAGTGGGTCTATTACGCCGGCGACAAGCGGAATTGATGCCATGACCGATATCGCAACCCTAAACGACATGCAGGCGGCCCGCCGGGCACGGCTCAGGCTGCTCTCCACCTCCGTCCGCTACGTGCTGCTGTTCGCCGTCGGCCTTGTCATGCTTTACCCGCTGATCTGGCTGGTGGGCGCAAGCTTCAAGACCAATTCGGAAATCTTCTCCGGCGCCGGTTTCATCCCGGAAAACCCGACGCTGGATGGCTATATCCGCGGCTGGGAAACCTCGACGCCCTATACGTTCGGCCGGTTCTTCTGGAATTCGTTCCTGATCATCCTGCCGAAGGTCATCGGCACGGCGATTTCCTGCACCATGGCGGCCTATGCCTTTGCCCGCTTCGATTTTCCGCTGAAGAAAATCCTGTTCGGCTCGGTCATCGCCATCCTGCTTCTACCGAATGTCGTCACCCGCATTCCGCAATATATTCTGTTCCGTGATCTCGGCTGGCTGGATAGTTTCCTGCCGCTCTGGGTTCCCTCGGCTTTCGCCGGTGATGCCTTCTTCGTCTTCATGCTGGTGCAGTTCCTGCGCTCGCTGCCATCGGACATGGAAGAGGCCGCCCGCGTGGATGGCGCCAACAGCCTGCAGACGCTCATCTATATCGTCGTGCCGATGCTGGCGCCGGCGCTGATCTCGGTCTGCCTGTTCCAGTTCATGTGGACGATGAACGATTTCCTCGGGCCGCTGATCTACCTGTCCTCGGTCGACAAATATCCGGTGAGCCTTGCGCTCAAACTCTCCATCGACACCACCGAAGCCTTTGAATGGAACCGCATCCTGGCGATGTCGGTGCTGACGATCGCACCTGCGCTGATCGTGTTCTTTGCGGCGCAACGGTATTTCATTGAAGGGATCTCGTCTGGCGGGGTCAAGGGCTGAAAATGGCAAGCGTTCAACTTAAAAATCTCGAAAAGATCTATGGCGGCAGCTTCAAGGCTGTGCATGGCATCAATCTCGACGTCGAGGATGGTGAGTTCATGGTGTTCGTCGGCCCCTCCGGCTGCGCCAAATCCACGACGCTGCGCATGGTGGCGGGGCTGGAGGAAATCACCGGCGGTGAAATCCTCATCGGTGACCAGCGTGTCAATGACCTGCCGCCCGGCAAGCGCTCCATCGCCATGGTATTCCAGAATTATGCGCTTTATCCGCATATGAAGGTGCGCGGCAATCTCGCCTTCGGCCTGAAGATCGCCGGTGTCGCCAAGCCTGAGATCGAAAAGGCGATCGACAATGTCGCGCGCATTCTCGAAATCGAGCCGCTGCTCGACCGGTTGCCGAAGCAGCTTTCCGGCGGACAGGCGCAGCGTGTGGCGCTGGGTCGCGCGCTCATCAAGAAGCCGGGCGTGTTCCTGTTCGATGAGCCGCTGTCCAATCTCGATGCCAAGCTGCGCGCCTCCATGCGGGTACGCATCACCGATCTGCACCGCCAGCTGAAGGCGGAAGGCCTGTCCTCGACCGTCATTTACGTTACGCATGACCAGACGGAAGCCATGACCATGGGGGACCGCATCTGCGTGATGCAGGCCGGGCGCATCATGCAGGTCGCGACGCCGAAGGAGCTCTACAACCATCCCGCCAATCTGTTCGTGGCCGGTTTTATCGGTATGCCGGAAATGAACCTCGTGGATGTGACCATCGACGGTGCGGAATTCGTCATTGGCGGGCAGCGCCTGCCAATCGGCGAACATCTTGAAAGGCGTCTTTCAGCAAAGCCGGTAGATGCCGTCATCGGCATTCGCCCGCAGCATCTCTCGCTGGCAGGCGAGGCTGATGGCCCGGCCTTGCAGGCGAAACTCACCAATGCGGAATTCATGGGTCATGAGGTCTATCTGCACGCCGATCTCGGCGGCCAGAAGCTGGTGAGCGTGGTGGGGGCGGCGGAGTTCGAAGCGCTCGGACGCGACGGTATCCTACGGCTGAAGCCGGACCCGGAGAAGCTGCATATTTTCGACAAGGCCGATGGCCGCAACGTCTCGCTGTGAGGAGGGGACGCGCGTGCCTGATTTTTCGAGGAGGAGAAGAACAATGAAGACGATGACAAGAATGATGGCGATGCTCGCCGGTGCCGCCTATGCCGCCATGGCGGCGGCCCCCGCGGCGAATGCTGCGGAACTGCGCATGTCGTGGTGGGGCGGTGAAAGCCGCCATGTCGCCACCCAGAAGGCCATTGCCGCCTGCGGCGAGAAATACGGGCACACCGTGAAGGGCGAATTCACCGGCTTCGATGGCTATCTGGAAAAGCTGACCACGCAGATGGCCGGCAAGACGGAAGCCGATATCGTTCAGGTCAACTGGCCATGGCTGCCGCTGTTTTCCAAGAACGGTGAAGGTTTTGCCGATCTGCGCCAGCTGAAACCGCTCGATCTTTCACAATGGGCAGAGAGCGATCTGGACGCTGGTTCGATGAACGGCGTGTTGCAGGGGCTTTCCGTCTCCACCACCGGCCGCGTCTTTTTCTTCAATGCCACCACCTTCGAAAAGGCGGGTGTTGAAATCCCCAAGACCTGGGATGAGTTCTTTGCGGCAACCAAGACCATCAAGGAAAAGCTCGGCAAGGACTATTACACCTTCAATGCCGTGAAAGAGACCGCCCAGCTGCTCGTAACGCTCGCCATCGTGCAGAAGACCGGCAAGGATCTGGTCGACCCCAAGACCAACCGCGTGTCCTGGACGCCGGAGGAGCTGGCAGAGGGCATCTCCTTCGTCGGCAAGCTGGTCGAAACCGGCTCCATCCGCTCCCAGAAAGAGGAAGCGGCCGATGGCAACGTCAATCTCTATGAAAAGCCGTCCTGGTCCGAAGGCCGCATCGCCGGCTCCTATGAATGGGACTCGACCTATTCGAAATATGCCGATCCCCTGAAGGAGGGACAGGTTCTGAAACCGGTGCCGATGCTGAAGCTTGCCGATGCCGTGACGGAAGGCGTTTATCGCAAGCCCTCCATGGTATTTTCGATCTCGAAAAACTCCAAAAATCCGGAAGCGGCTGCTCAGATTCTGAACTGCCTGCTTAACGAGCCGGAGGGCGTCGACGCGCTTGGCACCTCGCGCGGTCTGCCGGCGTCGAAGGCTGCGGCGGCGCGTCTGGGTGACAAGGGCGAGCCGGAAGTGCGCGCCGCCAATGCCATCGTCATGGCGGCATCGGGACCGGTGGTTTCACCCTTCAACGAACATCCTGAAATCCGCTCGGGCTTCATCGATACGCTGGAGGAATATGCCTATGGCCAGCTGACGGCGGAACAGGCGGCCGAGCAGATCATCGATACCACCAACGATGTTCTTGCCAAGTTCGATTGACGACAATGGCCCGTCGCCTCTGGATAGTGGCGGGCCCTTTATCCGGCCGCCGGATGATATGAAGCATGTCCGCCAAGGGTTTGGCCGGCCATTCACGAAAGACGAGACGAGAGCATGAACGAACCCCTTGTCATCGCGTCTTCGGCGCGAACGGCAGCGCTTTGCCTTGCCGCGCCCGGCGCTCGATATTATCTGCCGTCCAAAACGGAATGGCGTCTGACGTCGGCGGATGGCGATGAACGGAGTGGCGAAACCGCGACCGTGGTGACGCTGCTGCATGATCTCTCCCCGGATACGCGCTATATCTTCGAAGCGGAAGGGTTCGGAAGGCTGGAGTTCAGAACCGTTTCCTGTGCCGGGCTTGTCGATGCCGCGGCATTTCAATTGTTGCCGGATATTGCGCTTGATGATGAAGAGGGTGCGCGCGCCAATGCGCAGGTGCTGGAAAGGGCGATTGCCGCCGTGCCGCAGGGCGGCGCGTTGCGGCTTGCAGCCGGTGTCTGGACCGCCTTTCCCGTGCGCCTCAAAAGCAACATGACCTTTCACCTTGCGCAGGGAGCCGTGCTGCGCGCGCCCTCCACCCGCAAGGGTTGGCCGATATTGCCCGCACGCGATGAGGCCGGCCGCATGCTGGGCAGCTGGGAGGGATTGCCGGACGCCTGTTTTGCCGCGCCGGTTCATGCCATCGGGGCAGATAAACTCGTCATCGAGGGCAGGGGCATTCTCGATGGCTCCGGCGACGCGGGCGACTGGTGGAGCTGGCCGAAAGAAACCCGCGATGGCGCGCGCCGACCGCGCGGCCTTCACCTCGTCTCCTGCCGGAAGACAAACCTGCTCGGTTTCACCATCCGAAACGCCGCCTCCTGGACGATCCATCCGCAAGGCTGCGAAGACTTGATCGCCGCCGGTCTCAGCATCGCCGCGCCGCATGACAGCCCGAACACCGATGGTTTCAATCCGGAAAGCTGCCGCAACGTCACGATATCAGGCGTGCGCTTTTCCGTCGGCGATGATTGTATCGCGGTAAAGGCGGGAAAGCGCGGCCCTGACGGCGAGGACGATCATCTCGCGGAAACACGCGGCGTGCATGTACGTCATTGCCTGATGGAACGCGGCCATGGCGGGCTGGTGATCGGTTCGGAAATGTCCGGCGGCGTGCATGACGTGGCGGTTGAGGATTGCGACATGATCGGCACGGATCGCGGCCTGCGCCTCAAGACACGGCGCGGGCGGGGCGGCACCGTCAGCAACATCGCCATGCGCCGGGTGATGCTGGATGGCGTGAAGACCGCGCTTTCCGCCAATGCTCACTACCATTGCGACGCCGACGGACATGATGACTGGGTGCAGTCGCGAAACCCGGCGCCGGTCGATAGCGGTACTCCCTTTATCGACGGCATTACCGTGGAGGACGTGGAAATCCGCAATCTCTCCCATGCTGCCGGCGCTTTTCTCGGTCTTGCCGAAGCGCCCATCCGCAACGTCACCATCCGCAACGTCACCATCGTCTCGCGCGATCTGTCGGCCATCGCAACGCCGCCGATCATGGCCGACCGGGTGCGCCCCATGCGCCATGAGGCGATTGTTTTCGAGCAGGCGCATATAGTCTGCGATAATCCCGCCCTGCTGAGCGACGCTTCCGTTTCCATTGTGTCAGATTTCGATTGAGAAACTCCATGAAAGCCAATGAATATTTTGATCAATTCTCGAGCCGCTATCGTTACTACAAGGGCGGAAGCTGGTGTTATGAGGATGGATGTGTCTATCGCGGCTTGCAGCAGCTGTTCGAGGCGACCGGAGAGGCGCGCTGGAATGACCATCTGCACCGTCTGGCCGATGCACAGATAGCGGCTGACGGAACGCTCGCCGGTTACGATCCGCAGGAATATAATATCGACCATATTCTCGCCGGCCGCATTCTCTTTCCCCTTGCGGTGGAAACGGATGATCCGCGTTACCTCGCTGCGGCGGAACATCTGGCGGGACAACTCCGCAGCCATCCGCGTATTGCCTCCGGGAATTACTGGCACAAGAAGCGTTATCCGCACCAGGTCTGGCTGGACGGGCTTTATATGGGACTTCCTTTCCAGATCGAATATGCGCAGGCGACGGGCCGAACAGAACTGATCGACGATGCGCTGCGGCAGTTTTCGACAGCGCTCGCGGCCACGGCGGATAGCGGCGGGCTTTATGCCCATGGTTACGACGAGAGCCGCAGCCAGCGCTGGGCCGATCCTCAGAGCGGCAAGTCTCCCGCCATCTGGGCGCGCGCGGTGGGCTGGCTCGCCATGGCGCTGGTGGACGCACTGACCATTCTGCCGGAGGATGGCGCGACGGCGGAGCTTCGGGAGAACACACGGCGTCTTCTGGCCGGCATCATCGCACGGCAGACTGAGGCGGGCCTCTGGATGCAGGTTCTCGACAATCCTAGCCTTGCGGGCAATTACGAGGAAACATCCGCCTCGGCCATGTTCGCCTATGCCTTGCTGCGCGCGGCGCGGCTGAAGCTCCTGCAGGGCGAAGAGGCGACTGCTGCCCTTTCGGCGGGCCGCCGCGCGCTTGAGACGCTTCTGGAAACGCGGCTGAAAGCCGATGAAGAGGGCGTGATGCGCCTCACCGGCATCGTGCATGTCGCGGGCCTTGGCGGCTTCGAGGGCAATTATCGCGATGGAACGCCGGAATATTATCTGACCGAGCCGGTGGTGTCCGACGATGCCAAGGGTGTCGGGCCGTTGATGATGGCCTATGCCGAAAGCCTGCTTCTGACCAAGCCGCAGGCGCAGGCTGTTTCAGCGGCGTCATCTGCGGGGTAAATTCCCCCGTCGGTCACGCCTTGTTTTTTTCGATGAAACGGATGGCGTCGCCGACGGTCAGGATCGTGCTTGCGGCGGAATCTGGAATTTCCACTCCGAATTCCTCCTCGATTTCCATGACGATCTGAACCGTCTCCAGGGAATCCGCACCGAGATCGTCAGCAAAATTGGCATCGTCCACCACATTGGCGGGGTCGGCGCCAAGCTGGTCCACGATGATTTTTCTGATACGTTCTGCAATGGTGGACATGGTGAGACTCCGAGAAAGTTGTTTGCCGCCGAACCCGCCCGATCTGAATTTGCGCCGAAGATATCCAAGTGAAATCAAGCTGAATTCAAAAGGACAGGCCGCAGAGTCAAAGGGTCAAAAGATCGATGACATCCGGACGTAGCACGCCTTTCGCAGCCGCGAAAGGGTGTCGATCACCCTTTAGTACCCTATAATAATACGGGATGTTTGCCACGTTAACCAGTTTGTGACTGGCAGCGGCAAACCGCTACGCGCTAAAGCTCGTTGCTTGTGAACTTTTAAATCCGCCAGCCACACCGAGCCTCACGCCATGGTCCAGTCGTCCCCGGAACGCTTCATATTGCTCGACGGCATAAGGGGAGTGGCTGCCCTTTTCATCGTCCACCGCCATGCCGAGGATCTGTTCGGGAAAAGCACGGCTTCGAGCTATCTCGCCGTGGATTTGTTCTTTGCGCTCAGCGGTTTCGTGTTGGCGCATGCCTATAGCCGGAAGCTGAGCGAAGGGGCGATTACACCGGGCTTTTTTTTGAAGGCGCGCTTTGCGCGTCTTTACCCTCTTTATGCGCTGGCGCTGGCGTTGATGGCGGCTTATTTCATCTGCCTCTATGTGCTGGGCGTGCCGACGCCGATCGACGATCTGCATCGTCTGGTCGATCCCGGCGAGCTCGCTTTTGCTCTTTTCACGGGGCTGCTGTTTTTGCCGGCGCCCTTCACGCTGACCCTGAACGGCGCGTTGTTTCTCGTCAGCCCTGCATGGTCGCTTTTCAACGAACTGGTGGTGAATGCGTTTTATGCCCGCTGGGGTGTTCGGGCCACGATGAGACAGACCGCTGTGGTGCTCACCGTCAGCGCGCTTGTGCTGATGGTGGCGGCCGCCGAGTTCGGCCGTTTGCATGCGGGGTTTCGCTGGCACGAAATGTATGCGGGCATGGGCCGGGTGTTCTTCTCGTTTTTTGCCGGCGTGCTGATTTACCGTTTCCGCAATCGCGTACCGCAGTTGAAACCCTTTCAGGCGGCGCTTTGCCTTTTGCTGGTCTGTTTCATTCTGGCTGTGCCCATGTCGCGCGAGCTTCGACCGTTCTTCGATCTTGCGGTTGTCCTGTTTGTCTGGCCGCTGCTGCTATTCGTGGCCAGCAAGACGGTTCCGGGTCGCGGGGTGGGAATGGTGTCGGTGTTTCTCGGCACGGCGTCCTATGCGGTCTATGTGCTGCATATTCCGCTTCTCGCCTGGACGGAGTTTCTGATCCCGGCGGGGCACAGGGAAAATCTCGCTCTGCCGGCGGGCATTGTTTTTCTCATCGCCACGACGTGCCTGTCATGGTGGCTGACGGTCTATTATGACCAGCCCGTTCAGAAATGGTTGAAGAACCGGTTGAGAAAGCGGAGTGAAATCCGCCAGCCGGTATGATCCTGCCTTGCGGCTGCGAACCTCAATAATGGGCGAAAATCGGGGCTGTCAGCACGAAAGCTGCGACGAGGCTGATGATCGTCAGTTTCGCCGCTCGCATGCGGCGCATTTTGCGGCCGCTCCAGTCATACGTCATACTCACCTCCACGCAGACGCAAAACTTACCGGCATGGGGACAGTCGGGACCCGGCGCAGGCCGGTCATGGTCCCGCAACTCACCTGATGCACATTCCATACCCAAGCTTCCCGGATGCGCCTGATCGCGCGCGGGACGCTCAATTTCAGTGTTGCCTGATATACGGCTTTTGCCAAGCCGTTATTTTCATCGGTGATTTTGAAGGCCGCTTCGTGTGGTTGCCACGAAAAGGGCGGCAACAGCATCACCGGTAAAGAGGCGGCAGACCCTGAATAGCATAACGCGGCAGCGGTCTCCACGGTCTTACGCGTTCATGTTTGTGAACGCCGAACAGAAACAGCATTTCCTCCGAGATATCGGCGGGGTCGGTCAAGCCATCCTGAAAGAGCTGGATCACCTTGCGGGCGGCATTGTTGTAGAGAACGATTTCGTCATCCATGGTGTGGCGATCATAACCGAGACCCTCCAGCACGGACTGGAGCATTTTGAGGTCCTGCGATGTGATGATGCAATTTTCATATGCGGAAGACATGGCGTCCTCCTTTCTTGTGAGGTTCACAAAAGCCGGAGCGTCGCGCTGCCATCCGGAGATGGTGCGAGGACGCTTCAACGCCTTGAGACGCGGGCAGCGTCAGGAAACCGTTGCCGGCCCGTGGCGTCATGCATGTCGCGTGAATTCCGAATCGCTTCCCTGGTGGTCAGCAGGCGGGACAGGGCTGGAAATACAGCAGGCCTGACGGTGGCAACGCCCTTTAATTGCCGATGAAGAAGCGTGCACCGTTTATGGGGAATAGGCAAGTTAATTCCGTTACCGCAGCGAAGATGCAGCATTCGCTGCCGCAGGCAACAAAAAAGGCCGGGGCAATATTGCACCGACCTTCCTCATATCGCTCTCAACACCAGTGCCAGTACATCCGTGGTCAAAAGTCTGAAGCGACTAAAACAACTGCGAACATCGATTTCATTCGCGCTCACCAGCAGTTGCCATGAGAGCTATTTAAACTGGTAATGTGGCCAAAACAAGTCCGGCGCCTATCGCGATGTTTTTATTCGTCGTGGCTTGCCGGCTGCGCGTCGCACTACTTCTTTTTGCCGTCCGCTGTCGTGGCATTTGCGAACTTGACCTGCGAACCGGCTGGCGGCGCTGCAGCTACTTTCGCCGTCTTGTCCTTCTTCGGTTTGCGGACTTCCTTGTTACTGCGCAATTGACCCTTGGCCATGGTGTCCTCCTCCTGTTGGATTGATGGGGCCTTGAGCGGGTATGAGAGAATCCGTTCAAGACCCGTTCGATCGTCGATGCTGGAAATCCCGTCCGGCTATTTCTTGCCGGATCGTTTTTTTGCGGAAACGGGCGTGTCGGTTATGATCGTCGCTTCCTGGGCTTCGCGAAGCTGGCGAAGGCGTTCCGTTTTGCGGGCGCGCTGAGCGGCCTCGGCGTTTATGATCTGCTTTGCGGCGCTATCCGTCAGTGACGCCTTGTCCTGCGCGGATAGTTTGCCGGGTTTGAAAAAAGCTTCTTTTGTCGCAGCCATGGCATTCTCCTTTACGGAAGAGCAGTATCGAACGGCTAGCGGGGGCGGGCAACCTTTTTGGGGGCGGGCAACAGCCCTTCGCGCTGCATTTTTTTCTTCGCCAGCTTGCGGTGGCGGCGCACGGCCTCTGCTTCTTCGCGGACGCGCTTTTCCGAGGGCTTTTCATAGGACTGCCGGGCCCGCATCTCGCGGAAAATGCCCTCACGCTGCATTCTCTTTTTCAGAACGCGAAGGGCCTGCTCTATATTATTGTCTCGAACGAGTACCTGCACGAATATCTCCTTTATGCAGCCGCAGCTGCTATTTTCTGATTTTAATCCTGTCCGGATTGATCCAGCTCGATCCCGTTTCGCGCGCCGATGGGCTTTCGCTGTTGCGCGACGGCGATGGCGCCGAGGTGGGCGCACTTATTTCATCGAGTGCGATGTTGCGCTCGAAATTTTCATGCTGGAAACGCACCCTGTAGCGAACAGTTCCCTGCGCTTCGGGCAGGATCGATACGACCCTGCCAGGACCGTCGGGCTGGTTGTTGCCCAGCACGCCTGGCTTCAAGAATATGGCATCGCCGCATCGGTAGGGATTTTTACGCATGAGGACCTCCATGGCCCAAAAACAAAAGGCCGGGCTTTGACCCGACCTCTCACAATCACTTAAACCTGCAGCCAGTACATCCGTGGTCTGCGGGGTCAAATGACGAATATCAAGCTGCCTGAAGGTTGTCAGCCGAGCTCTTGCCGGACCGACGGTCCTGGACGATCTCGTAGCTGATCTTCTGGCCGTCGTTCAGCGAACGCATGCCAGCGCGCTCAACAGCGGAAATGTGAACGAAAACGTCCGTGCCGCCGTTGTCAGGCTGAATGAAGCCGAAGCCCTTGGTGGCGTTGAACCACTTTACAGTACCAGTGTTCATAACGATTTCCTTTCGTAGAATCGTTGTGGTTCCCGCGATACCTTGCGGGATAAGATCGATTATTTGAGAGGAAATCCGACGGGGAACAGTCTGTTCCAGAACGACGTCACAAGCAATGGTCGATATCCAAAATATAGGCTCAATTTTTGATTTTGCAATGGGCGGAGAACAAAAAAGCACCGGCGAGCCACTGCCCAGCGGGTAAGTATCTGTTCAGGACACTATTTCCCGATCGCCGCAGAGTCCTTCGGGCTTGGCGCGGCCCTCCGTCCCGTGCGCATCAACCCGCGCCGGGAGACACGTCTTTCTCACGGTCATCCGGCAGGCTGCCCGCGCCCGGCGTCTTGTCATAGTCGGTGAGGGAGGGTTTGGCATGCGGGCCGGCGGGGGGAATGTCGTTCGGGCTGGAAGGCCCTTTTTCAACGGTTTTCGATTTCTTTTTCTTCGTCATATCGCGTCCTCCTTCTTGCAGGGAAAACGCCGGAGAAAAGGTACTGGTTCCGCCTCCACGCCGCGCGGGCGCGTTTTTCCGCCATCAGCGGCGGGAACGCGGTTTTTTCTCTTCCCGGTTCATATCTCGCCCCACCCATTTGAAGAATACGACGAGGCTGACGCCGATGATGATGAGCGGAACGAAGGATTCAAAACTGGACATGACTCACTCTTTCTTCCCCCGGCGATCATTTTATCGGCAGGGAAGAAGCGCGTAATCTGCGGAATATCGTCCGTTCTTTTTTGGTAATTGCCGTCTGCGGCTCATCTGTCGATGAGGCCGCAGGCTGTCGCGGCTAAACTGGCAGCGATTTCACCGCCGCTGTGCCGCCCTCACGGGCGCTTTTCAGCGCGGCCACGCCTGTCAGAACGGACATGGCGCCGGCGCGTGAACCCGCCCGCTGCCGCAGCCGGTCGTTCGAGCCCGGCTTGAAGATCATGTCGCGCATGCGGTTGTCGCCGCCATAGTGGCCGCCCGGCTCATGCGGCACCCATATGCGTTCAACACCGCCGCCGAAGCTTTTCACCAGCAGGATTTCGTCCGCCGGCGGCTCCGTCCAGGGCTGCTTTTCATATTGGCGCATTTCGATACGGCCTTTATGGCCGTTGAAGGCAATATGGTGGCCCTCGATCGGCATATAGGTGTTGAGCGAATAGGAGACCTGCACGCCGCTGGCATAGCGGATCGAGGCGCTCATGGTGTCGGGAATGTCGATTTCCTCGCGGAAGACGCAGGCATCGCGCATATAGCCGTCCACCGCCGAAGGGTCCTCATAGAGTGCATCGAGGAAAGGATCGGCGCCCAGATCCATGAAATAATCGCACTCGCTTTTGTGCGGACAGGTGCGACAGCGTGTTCCCCGGAACGGGCCGTTCTTGCCATAGTGCAGCAACTGTCCGAAGCCCTTCACTTCCACGGGATCGGAATCGAGATACCAGTTCAGAAGATCGAAATGGTGGGTGGCCTTGTGCACGAACAGGCTGCCGGAATGTTCGGTAAAGGCGTGCCAGCGGCGGAAATAATCCGCGCCGTGCTGGTTATCGAGATACCAGTGAAAATCGACCGAGGTGACGGTGCCGATTGCACCCTCGTCGATAAGCTCCTTGATGCGTGCGGCGGTGGGAGAGAAACGATAGTTGAAGGAGACGTCCACACGGCGGCCGCTTTTCGCCTCCGCCGCGCGGATGCGGTCAATCTTTTCCGGGGTGGTGGTCATGGGTTTTTCGCTGATGACATCGGCCCCGCCTTCCAGCGCGCGGATGATGATGTCGTCGTGAGTATCGTCAGGCGTGCAGACGATGACGAGTTCCGGGCGCTGCTCTTCCATCATCCGGTCGAAATCGTCGTAAAGCGGCGCGCTTGATCCCATCATGGCGCGGGCGCGTTCGGCGCGCATCAGGTTCAGGTCGCAAATGCCGACCAGTTCGACATAGTCGCTCCAGCCGGCCAGCAATTCGCGGCCCCACATGGTGGTGCCGCGATTGCCGGTGCCGACCAGCGCATAGCGTTTGCGTTTCACCTTTTCAGGCATTTGCTCTCTCCCGGATATATCAACAAACAGTCTTGAAACGCTCCACCACGGTGGCGAGGACCTCGTCCACCGGCCGCGCCTGCCAGCGATGCGACAAGATTTCCACTTCCTGCGGGCCATGGAAGCCGGCGGCCTCGATCATGGCGCGAAATGCCTTAAGGTCAATCACGCCGTCGCCCATCATGCCGCGATCATTGAGCGGATCGGTGGTAGGCACCAGCCAGTCGCAGATGTGATGCGCCAGAATTTGCCCGTTCCTTCCCGCACGCGCCACTTGCTCCTCCAGTTCAGGGTCCCACCAGACGTGGTAGACATCGATCGCAACGCCTGTTCCCGACCCTAACCTGTCGCAGAGATCGAGCGACTGTTTCAGCGTGTTGAAGCAGGCGCGGTCGGCGGCATAGAAGGGATGCAGCGGTTCGATGGCCAGCGGGACGCCGGCGGCGCGGGCATAGGGGAGCAGTTCGGCCATGCCGTCTTCCACCATCTGCCGCGCACCTTTCAGATCGCGCGAGCCGTCGGGCAGGCCGCCCACGACAAGCACAAGGCAATCGGCTTTCATCGCGGCGGCTTCATCGACGGCGCGTTTATTGTCTTCGATGGCGATGCGGCGGCCTTCGGCATCGTGGGCGGGGAAAAAGCCGCCACGGCAATGGCCGCTGAGACGCAGCCCGTTCCGTTCGACGATGCGGGCGGCTTCGGCAAGCCCGACACCGTGCACCTGCTCGCGCCAGGGCGAGATGGCGGTGATGCCGTGCGCAAGGCAGGCATCGACAATAGCGCCGAAATCGCCACCCTGCCGCACGGTGGCGAAATTGATGGAAAGGCCTTCAAGGCTCATGTCGGTATCTCCCCTCATTCTGTTTCAGCTGATACCCCGGACGGCGAGAAACGCGTTCATGCGCTGCGTCGCCAGATCCGGCTCTGCAAGCACATTGGCCTTGTCCGCCAGCCGGAAAAGCTCGGTGAAATGCTGCGTGGAGCGGGTGCTTTCCTGGCCGCCAACCATGGTGAAATGGTCCTGTAACCCGTTGAGGTAGGCGAGAAACACTACACCGGTCTTGTAGAAGCGGGTCGGGGCCTTGAAGATATGACGCGAAAGCGCCACCGTCGGCTCCAGAATGTCGAAGAATTCATTGTCCGCGCCACGCTTCAGGCTGGCCAGCGCTTTGGAGGCGGCCGGCGCAATGGCGTCGAAAATGCCGAGCAGCGCATCCGAATGGCCCTGTTCGTCGCCGGCGATCAGTTCGGCATAGTTGAAATCGTCGCCGGTATACATGCGCACGCCAGCCGGCAGGCGACGGCGCATGACGATTTCCTTTTCCTTGGAAAGAAGCGAAATCTTGATGCCGTCGATCTTGTCGGCATTCTCCTCGATCATGGCAAGGCAGGTTTCCATGGCCGTCATATGGTCGCCCGAACCCCAATAGCCCTCCAGCGCCGGGTCGAACATTTCGCCCAGCCAGTGGATCACCACTTTTCCTTCCACACAGGAGAGAACCCTGGCATAAGCCCTCAGATAATCATCCGGCGAGCGGGCGGCAGCGGCCAGCGCACGGCTGGCCATCAGGATCACGCGTCCACCTTCTCCCTGAACAAAATCAAGCTGTTCGAGGTAAGAGTCGACAATCTTGTTGAGGTCGTAACCACTGCCATTGAGATGGTCGGTGCCCACCCCGCAGGCAATCAGCGCATCCTTGCGGCTGGCGGCTTCCTTCAGCGAACGGGAGATGAGTTCCTGCGCCTGCGGCCACGCCAGCCCCATGCCGCGCTGCGCCGTATCCATCGCCTCGGCGACACCGAGACCGAGGTCCCACAGGCGGTGACGGAAGCGCAGCGTGGCGTCCCAGTCGATGGCGGGGGTAAGCCACGGATCATTATCGGTAAGCGGATCGGCCACCACATGGGCGGCGGCGAAAGCGACGCGGTTGAAATCCGCAGCACTTCGTTTTTCAACGGCGACCGGCGTGCCTGAGAGTTTGTAGACCTCGATGCTGCGGTCGTCTTTCGGAAGCTTGAGCTCGCTCACATCAGCCTCCTCAGGAAAGGGCGGGAACGTCGAGCCAGCGGCGTTCCTTCCACGATCTCAGCCCAAGTTCGGCAAGCTGCACGCCCTTCACTCCTTCCATGAGGCCATAGGGCCACGGATCATTGGCGACGAGGTGGCGCACGAACATTTCCCACTGCGCCTTAAAGCCGTTATCGTAGACGACATTGTCCGGCACTTCCTGCCAGGTCTTGTAGAAATCGATGGTCTGCGGCTGGTCCGGGTTCCACACCGGCTTCGGCGTATTGGTGCGGTGCTGGGTAAAGCATTTGGTCAGGCCCGCCACCGCCGAACCATGGGTGCCGTCCACCTGGAATGTGACGAGGTCGTCGCGGCGTACCCGCACCGCCCATGAGGAGTTGATATGGGCAATGGCGCCGCCTTCCAGCTCGAAGGTCGCATAAGCGGCATCGTCCGCATCTGCCTTATAGGCGCGGCCCTGCTCATCGAAACGTTCAGGGATATGGGTGGCGCCGAGGCAGCTTACGGACTTCACCGGCCCGAACAGATTGTCGAGCACATAACGCCAGTGGCACAGCATATCGAGAATGATGCCGCCGCCATCTTTCAGGCGGTAATTCCAGGAGGGCCGCTGCGCCGGTTGCCAGTCGCCTTCAAAAACCCAGTAGCCGAATTCGCCGCGCACGGAGAGGATTTTGCCGAAAAAGCCGCTGTCGCGCAGCATGGCGAGCTTGCGCAGGCCCGGCAGGAACAGCTTGTCCTGCACCACGCCATGTTTGATGCCGGCGCTTTCGGCGAGCCGGGCGATGGCCAATGCCTCTTCCATCGTGTCAGAAATGGGTTTTTCGCAATAGACGTTCTTGCCGGCCTTGATGGCTTTCTCCAGCAGGCTGCCGCGCATCTGCGTCGTGCCGGCATCGAAGAACAGTGTGTCATCGGCGTTTGCGAGGGCAGCGTCGATGTCGGTCGTCCAGCGCGCGACATTGTGCTTTTTGGCGATTTCCTCGATCTTCGCGCCATTGCGGCCGACCAGAATGGGGTCGAGCATGACCCTTTCACCGTTCTTCAAAAGCACACCGCCCTGATCTCGAATGGCGAGAACGGAGCGCACGAGATGCTGGTTGTAACCCATGCGGCCGGTGATGCCGTGCATGATGACGCCGATACGTTTCATGAATTTCCTCCCAAGGCGGCCTTTTCCCGAAAGCCGCTTCTGTCAAACATGGAAATTTGTAACCATTTGGTTATTTGTGGTCGTGAAGGATGCGATCTGTCAAGGTGTTTTCGACAGGAAAAATTCGTCTTGTGCGAACTGTCGCGTTTACGTATCGCCACCGCGCCGCAAAAGAAAACGACGCGCTTCGCGGATGCGAATGGCGCGTCGTCGCTGTTGTTAAAGAGGAATTCGGTTCGGCCGGCTCAGACCGGCCGCACTGCAGCAAGCAGGGTATCGACGATGTGCTGGCCCCAGCGTTCCAGCTCGGCCGGATCGGTGAGGTCGCGCTGGAAGATCGTCGACAGCGTGAACCGGTTCGAAAGATAAAAAGCGCCGAGCGAAGCGATGGTCAGATAGACGTCGATCGGATCGAGGCCATCACGAAATTCGCCCGCGTCGCTACCGCGCCGCAGCACGTCCTCGAGTTCTGAAATAAAATTCGAATGCATCGCCGCAATCGTCGGAGATTGCCTGAGATATCGGGCTTTATTGAGGTTTTCCGTGGCGAGGATACTCAGGAATTCGGGATGGTCGAGGAAGTAGTGCCAGGTGAAAAGCGCAAGCTCGCGCAAGCCCTCCGACGGGGCCTTGCGGGTCAGGTCAAGCCGTCTTTCGGTGTGGCGGATATGGCGATAGGCATCCTCCAGAACAGCGAGATAAAGCGCATCCTTGTCGCCGAAATAATGGTAGATCATCCGCTTGTTGGTGCCGGCGCGCCGGGCGACGACATCGATTCGAGCCCCCGCCAGCCCCTTGGCGGCCACCTCGCGACGGGCGGCTTCGAGAATGGCGGCGCGCGTTCTTTCCGGGTTTCGCACCTGTGCCGTCGCGCGTTTGCGCTTGGGGGACGGTGTGTTCTCCGCGGCCGGATCGAGCGGCTGGTTTTTTGTCGTTTCTTCCATTTCAGCACCCGCTTGACAATGTTTGCGATCAGTGTTCCCATGTAACCAATTAGTTATAAAACGGCAAGTGTCGTTTACGTTAATCATCAATTGGCAGTCAATAGGGAGGAGTTGCCAATGCCCGTGATGCTTCAGAGGAGAGGTGTGCTTTCAGCAGGGCTTGCGGCCCTGTCGCTTGCAACATTGGGAGGTGGTTCGGCGCAGGCTCAGGCCGCGCGCCTTCGCATGTTGTGGTGGGGTTCGCAGGAGCGCGCCGATCGCACCAACAAGGCGATAGCAGCCTATAAGCAGGTCAAGCCGGATCTCGACATTGCCGGTGAATTCGCGGGCTGGAGCGATTACTGGCCGCGCCTTGCAACGCAGGTTGCCGGCCGCAATGCGCCTGACCTGATCCAGATGGATTATCGCTACATCTTCGAATATGGCCGCCGCGGCGCGCTTGCTCCGCTCGATGACTATATCGGCAAGGGCCTGAAGATCGAAGATTTCGGCAAGATGAACATCGATTCCGGCCGGGTCGATGGGAAGCTCTACGGCATCAATCTCGGTGTCAATTCCAGCGCTGTCTTCTTCGATAAGGCAGCCTGGGAAAAATCAGGCGCAACGCCGCCGGCGATCGGCCAGACCTGGGAAGAATTTGCCGAAAACGCCGCCAAGCTCAGCAAGAACAAGCCGAAGCCGGGCTATTACGCGACGGCCGACGCCAGCGGCGTGGAGCCGAGCTTTGAAAACTGGCTGCGCCAGAACGGCAAATCGCTCTACACGCAGGATGGCGGGATCGGCTTTGATCCGACCGATGCGACCAAGTGGTTCACCCTCTGGGCGGATCTGCGCAAGAGCGGCGCCTGTGTGCCCGCCGATGTGCAGGCACTTGACCAGCTCAACATCGAAACGAACCCGCTGACGACGGGCAAGGCGGCAACCGCATTTGCCCATTCCAACCAGTTCGTCGGTTATCAGAAGCTCAACAAGTCCAAGCTTGCCATAAGCTCCTATCCGAAGAGCACGAAGGATGGCCCTTCCGGCCATTACCTCAAACCTTCCATGCTCATCAGTGTCGCAAACGGCAGCGCCGGCATCGAGCAGGCGGTCGGCTTCATCAATTTCCTCGTTGCCGAACCGCAGGGTAACGACATTCTCGGTGTCGAGCGCGGCGTTCCGGCATCGGAATCCATGCGCAACCAGCTGAGCAGCAAGCTCGACGAGGTCAGCAAGATCATGGTGGACTATATCGCCGAGATTACCCCCGGTGTCGGCGAACTGCCGCCGGCACCGCCTCCGGGCGCGGGCGAATTCGCCTTCGTCCTCAAACGCACGGCGGAGGAAATCGGTTTCGGCAAGGTCACGCCGGAAGAGGGCGGCGACCGCCTCGTCAAGGAATCCGAAACCGTTATCAAACGGAAGTGATGGTTTATGGCCTTTCGATCTGAAACTCTTGTAGAGGAGAGCCGTGGCGCGGCTCTCCCGAAACGGGGCGGTGTGAAGCGGATTTTCGACCGCAACATTCACGCCTACCTGTTTCTCCTGCCCTGGCTGATTGGCTTCTTCGGCCTCACCCTCGGTCCGGCGCTCGCGTCGCTTTATCTGTCTTTCACCAATTACGACCTGTTGCAGTCGCCGGACTGGGTGGGGGCGGCAAATTACGTGCGCATCGCCACGGCCGACCCCAAATTCGCCGCCGCCATGCAGGTGACTTTTACCTATGTGCTGCTGTCGGTGCCGCTGAAGCTGATCTTCGCGCTGCTGGTGGCGCTCGCCTTCAATCGCGGCATCAAGGGCCTGACGCTTTATCGGGCGATCTTCTATCTGCCGTCGCTGCTGGGTTCGAGCGTCGCGATCGCCGTGCTCTGGCGCCAGCTTTTCGCCTCTGATGGTCTCGTCAACATGATCCTGTGGCAGGCCTTCGGTTATGAAGGGCCGAGCTGGATTTCCAATCCGGATTACTCGATCTACACGCTGGTCATCCTGTCCGTCTGGCAGTTCGGTTCTCCGATGATCATCTTCCTCGCGGGCTTGAGACAGATACCGCAGGATATGTACGAGGCCGCCGAAATCGACGGTGCGAGCAAGGTGCGGCAATTCTTCCGCATTACGCTGCCGCTTTTGACGCCCGTCATCTTCTTCAACGCTGTCATTCAGACGATCGACGCTTTCAAGGCCTTCACCCCCGCCTTCATCATTTCCGAAGGCACCGGCGGGCCGATCAACTCGACGCTGTTTTATACGCTTTATCTCTACCAAGAGGCCTTCGGTTTCTTTCGCATGGGTTATGCCTCGGCGCTTGCCTGGATTTTGGTGATCATCATCTCGCTGTTCACGGCCTTCTCGTTCCTCAGCGCGAAATACTGGGTGCACTACGATGACTGATGCTGTTACCGCCCCCCGGCCGGGCCAAGGCCCGCAACGCTCGCCCCTGAAATCGGTGATGCTCCACACGGCATTGATCATCGCGTCTTTCGCGATGCTCTATCCGATCCTGTGGATGATCTCGGGTTCCTTCCGGCCGCAGGACGAGCTCTTCGGCTCCTCCTCGCTTATTCCCTCGGCGGTCGATTTCGGCGGTTATATTCGCGGCTGGACGGGGCTGCAGGTGAGCTTCGGGCAGTTCTTCTGGAACTCCTTCTTCATCTCGATACTCGCCACCATCGGCAATGTCGTCGGCTGCTCACTCGCCGCCTTCGCTTTCGCCCGGCTCCGCTTCGGCGGGCGCAATTTCTGGTTCGCGCTTATGCTTGGCACGCTTATGCTGCCCTATCATGTCGTGCTGATCCCGCAATATATCCTGTTCCTGGAAATGGGCTGGGTGAATACCTCGCTGCCGCTGATCGTGCCGAAATATCTGGCGACGGACGCCTTCTTCATCTTCCTGATGGTGCAGTTCTTCCGCGGCATCCCGCGCGAGCTGGATGAGGCGGCTGTCATGGACGGCTGCTCACCCTTCCGCATCTACTGGAAGATTATGCTGCCCCTGTCGCTGCCGGTGCTGGCGACGGCCGCCATCTTTTCCTTCATCTGGACATGGGACGATTTCTTCGGGCCGCTGATCTATCTGAATGACATCAACACCTACACCGTGCAGCTCGGTCTCAGATCCTTCGTGGATTCCACCGGCAGCTCGGACTGGACCTCGCTTTTCGCCATGTCCAACCTGTCACTGGTGCCGGTCTTCCTGTTCTTCCTGTTCTTCCAGAGGCTGCTGATCGAAGGCATCGCCACCACGGGCATGAAACGCTGAACGGAACCCGGATCGGGAACGCATTTTAAGACAATCAACACTGTCGCTGCCGCCCTGGATGCGGCGCGGCAGTCGGGAGAAACAGCATGGCAAGCAGCATTACTCTGGAAAAAATCGTCAAGCGGTTCGGCGCCTTTCCGGTCGTTCACGGCATCGACCTCAAGATCGAGCCGGGTGAGTTCACCGTCTTCGTCGGCCCCTCGGGCTGCGGCAAGTCCACGCTTCTGCGCATGATCGCCGGTCTGGAGGAAATCTCGGAAGGTGATCTTCGTATCGACGGCGAAAGGGTCAACGAAACAGCCGCCTCCAAGCGCGGCATCGCCATGGTCTTCCAGTCCTATGCGCTCTATCCGCATATGAGCGTCTACAAGAACCTCGCCTTCGGTCTCGAAACGGCAGGCTACAAGAAACCGGAAGTCGAGGCGCGGGTGCAGAAGGCCGCCGATATCCTGCAGATCGGCCCGCTGTTGCAGCGCAAGCCGAAGGCACTTTCGGGCGGTCAGCGCCAGCGTGTGGCCATCGGCCGCGCCATCGTGCGCGAGCCGAAAATCTTCCTCTTCGACGAGCCTTTGTCCAACCTCGATGCCGAACTGCGCGTGCAGATGCGCGTCGAAATCGCCAAGCTGCACCAGACGCTGGGCAGTACCATGATCTATGTGACGCATGACCAGGTGGAGGCCATGACCATGGCCGACAAGATCGTGGTGCTGCGTGACGGCCGCATCATGCAGGTGGGCCGACCGCTCGATCTCTACAACAATCCGGCCAACCAGTTCGTGGCAGGCTTCATCGGTTCGCCGAAAATGAATTTCCTCTCCGCAAAAGTGGCTGCAGGGGACAGTTCCAACCGCACCATCGAGGTGGCCGGCCAGCGCATCGTGCTGGAAAAGCCCGTCGCGGCTGCGCAGGGCGAGCCGCTCACCTTCGGCGTGCGTCCCGAACATGTGAACCCGCAGGCGCAATCCTCGCTCGGCGAAGCTTCTATCCAGCTCGTGGAACATCTCGGCGGCTCGACGGTGGTTTACACCAACACCCCCGACGGCCAGCCCGCCACCGTGCTGCTGGACGGCCAGCGCCAAATCCGCATCGGCGAGACAATTCCCTTTGCCTTTGATCTTTCGAAGACGCATCTGTTCGGGGCGGATGGGCGGCGGATATAGCCCGTTGCCCGTCGTGGTTTTGTTAACCGGGCGACGTGCTCTTAGGCGGCGTGTTTGGGGCGTCCGGGACGGCGTGGCCGGAAATGCGCATGCATCAGAAGCGGGTCACGTTGGGTGACCCGCAGCAGCATCTTTACCGCGTGGCTTACAGGCGTGCCTGCACGATAGTTGTTCCACGTCCGTAAAGTGACGCCGAGAAAATCCGCCGCCTCATTATTGGAAAGGCCGATTTCCTCCTGCCATTTGCGCAAATCCTCCACATCGAAGTCCCGCTGGTCCTCTGCGATCTGGTAGAGGTGATAGGCATCGATCGCCAAGTCGTCTCCGTCCCATTCCACACTCGCACCATAGTCGGCGACTGTCGCGGTCTTCCAGATATCTGCCGAATAGAGTGGATTGAGCAACTCTCCTCCGGTCGCTATCCATCCGGTCAGATCGGCGGTTGATCGGCTTCCATCGGCCCAGTCGATGGTAAGCGTTCCAGGTGGATTGGGCAGAATGGCTTTGATGCGTGGTGTCATGACTTTGTTCCCTTTCCTACAATGGGAAAGCGCGGGTTCGTCCGATTCCATTCATCGACAATCAGGTTCCCATTGGCTCTCGCCCATGCCAAAGCTTCGGCTTCAGACCTGCGAGATAGCTTGCCGCGCAGGATTTCCAGAGTTTCGATGTCGACAAGAGCATCAGCATCCGGTGTTATGATGTGAAAGTGCGGCGGCAAATGATCGTTCGCATAGATGCGTATGATGATGTTCCCGATTTGAATTAATTTGCCCATGCAGCCCCCACGGCATCAATAAAACATAGTGCATAAATTTCACTATGTGAAGGGCGGGAGTGGAGCATATTCTGGCCAGGCAGAAGGCGGGCTCTATGTTCTATAAAGAATGTCTCTGAGAATCATGGCATCTTCTGCGAACTGATCGATATCGTCACCTTTGACAAATTCCAGCATTGCGAAAGCCGGTTTTGTCCAAGCGCTTTCCGGCAGCGCATCAATGCAGGCCCGCCAGTAGTCCGTGCGCTCGGCAAGCGGCAGGCGGCTGGCGTCGGCAAGCCAGGCGAAGACGTGAAGATGGCAGATGCGCGAGCCGAGTGCGGATATTTCCGCAAGTGCATCGTCCAGCGGCAGGCCGGGTGCGGGTTGCCAGTAGAAGAAAAGGTTGGGTGCGGCCAGATCCTGCGCCAGTTGCAGGGCCGAGGGCAGGGTGTCGGTCAGCGAATTGGGGTGATATTCGAGGCCGATCGTCATGCCATAGTCTTCCGCCCGGCGGGCGATTGACGCCAGCGCCTCAGTTGCCGCGCGGCGCTCCGAGGGCGAATAATCCGCTGAGGGGCGTTTGCGCTGGCCCGGCCAGATGCGGATATGGCCGGCGCCGAGCGCCTTTGCTGTTTCCAGCACGGCGGTCATGTCCTCGGGCGAAAAATCGGGTGCGAAAATGTAGGAGCCGTAGGAAGAGACGACGAGGCCCGCTTTCGCCGTCCGCGCCGCCACATCCCTTGCATTGGCAAGGTCGCCTGACGGCACATGGATATCCGCGCCCCATTCGATTGCCCTGATGCCATTTGCGGCGGCAAGGTCGATGACGGCCTGCACCGACAGGGAGCGGAAGGTGACGGAGCAGAGGCCCGGCTCAAACATTCTCATGCGATCAGTTCCAGATGTTCCGGCCGCACCTGCTGTTGCAATGGCGCTGCGCGGCAGAAGCGTTCGATTTCGGCAATCGCCATGTCGCCGAGCCTTGCACGTTCAAGGCCGGTGGCACCGGCGATATGCGGCGTCAGAAAGACGTTCGGCAGGCTGTAAAAGGGTGACTCCGGTGGCGGCACTTCCGGGTCGGTGACGTCGATGACGGCTTCGATGCGTCCGGTTTTCAGTTCGGCCAGAAGCGCGTCTTCATCCACCAGTGCGCCGCGCGCCGTGTTGATCAGGGTTGCTCCGTCCTTCATGCGGGCAAGCGCTGCCGCGCCTATCATATGCCGTGTCTGCGGCAGGGAGGGCGCATGCAGGGAGATGACATCACTCACCGCCATCAGTTCCTCGAGCGAGACAAGACGCACACCGAGCTTTTCCGCCTCCGCTACGCTCAGGAGCGGATCGAAAAGGATGAGGTTGAGATCGAACGGTTGCAACAGATTGATGACGCGGCGTCCGATGCGCGATGCGCCGACGATGCCGACCGTCAGGCCGAGATTGCCGATGGCCTGCGCCTGCAATCGCTCGACAGGCGCGCGGTCGCGATGCTCCAGATAAAGACGTCGGAAGCCGAAAGTGCGCTTGCCGGCCAGCAGGATCATTGCCAGCGAAAATTCGGCGACCGGCTGCGCATTCGCCTCCGCCGCGCTGCACACGGTAATGCCGCGATCAAACACCGCTTGCGACAGGAAATATTTGACCGTGCCGGCGGCATGGGAGATCAGCCTGAGACGCGGCATCAGCGCCAGTTCCCGCGCGCCGATATCCGGACATCCCCAGCCGGTCAGAAGAATATCCGTCCACGCCAGCTGCTCCTTTACTGAAGCGGCGTGGAAATCGCAGATTCGCCCTGTGTCGAGAATCTCGACGCTCTGTGACAGCCTTTCGAACGCCTGCGGTGTCAGCACATGCTGGGTTCGCTCCGGGTCCATGGCGAGGCTGAGACGCGGAAGCGGGCTCGTCATTGCGGCTCTCCCGTGGCCGCCATGCTGCTGACCGGAACACCCTGTTCCGCAAACAGGCGGTCGAGCGCCCCCATATCCGGAAGTGCCGGAACCATCGCCAACGCTTTTTCGCTTTCTGGCCCGGCCACCCCGGCAAAGACCGCGCAGGCAAGCAGGGTTTCGCCCGCCGGAATCTCGCCCCGCAATTGCGGCACCGTGGTCTTGGCGTTGATGAGATTGGTGTTGGGCAGCGCCTTCAGCGCCAGGCCGTGACGGGTCATGCTGGAGCCGAGATCGGTGATGGCGGATATGTCGGTGCCGCAATCGGCTGTCGCCCGGCCGGTCTCTTCGCTCACGACGTCGCGGTCGCCGTCGTTTCGGTTGATGGCGAAGCCGCCTTCGGTCACCGAAAGGGGGCGGGTCGACGTGATCCGGTGCAGCCTGATATGCCAGTCACCGGCCGCAACCAGCGTGGTTTCAACGTCGACATCGGGGAACGGCTTCCATGTCGCCCGCAGGCTTTCTTCCGCCAGCAGAACCTTTTCGTTGGTCTCGCGCACGCGGTAATGCAGGCCGTCTTCGGAAAAGGCCAGCATATTGTCGAAGCCATTGGTGCGGAAGCCGCGCTCATCCACTTCCACGCCGAAACCATAACGCGAGGAATAGGCGAATTTGGCATATTTTTCCGGCCCGCCACGCATGGAAAGGTTTTCCTGGCCGCTGGAAAGTGCCGTGACATTGCCGGCGGCCCGCATCATCACCATGCCGGGATGAACGAGCGGCTTTGGTCTTGCGGATGTTTCAGGCTGCTTTTCCTCCGCCAGCCAGAAGGGGTGGCTTTCCGGCAGGGCCAGCGGCAGAAAGGCCTTGAAGGCCCAGTAGGGCGAGCCCGCCGAATTATAGCTCTCAGACATGGTGAGCTGCGGATAGGCATAGCCGATGGAGAGCACGCCGTCGCGGTCGGCAATCGGCTTTTTCGCCCACCAGCGCAGATGCTGCAGATAAAGCCCCTTGATCTCGCCCCAGGGCAGCGCCTCCTCATCGGCAAAGGCCAGACCTGCCCAGAAGCCGCCGCAGGCGAAACGATAGGTCATGGAGCGCCCGAAGGCGAGGGTGCCGCCATCCTCATCGAACCAGCTGGCGAAATCGCCGGCGAAGAGGCGAGCGCGCTCGCGGTAGCGTTCGGCATAGGCATCATCTGGCTTGCTGAGCTTCGCGTAGATCAGGCCGTAAAAATGCATGGCGAAGGCGATGTAGTGATCGATGCGGCGGTAGTTGCCATCGCGATACCAGCCGTCAGCGATATAAAACTCGTCCAGTTCCTTCTGGAATGTCTCGGTCAGGCTGCGGTCGAAATCGATGCCGAGATGATCAAGGGCCATATCGACCATCACCCGGAAAAACTTCCAGTTATTATCGGCGTAATTGCGCTCGCGCGCCGTCAGCAGATAACGGCGCACATTTTCTTTCTGCACGTCGGACAGCGGTTCCCACAGGTGTTGAGGCGCAAGCCGCAGCGCAAACCCGATCGCGGCAAGCTCCACCAACCGCTGGTCCTTCTGGCGCACGTCGCCCCAGTATTCGGGATGGGAGGGATCGGTGCCGTTGGCTATTCCCTGCGCCAGAAGCGGCCAATGGTCGAAATGATCGCCGCTGAGCGCAAGTGGGGCGATGCCCCAGAGCGGCCGGGCGAAACCTTCCAGATCCGCCGCCGCCCGGTCGAAATGCGCGGCGGCCCCGCTGAGCGTCACTCTTGCGCCGCCCTGCGAAAAATAGGGAAGAAGCGGGGCGAAACTGTCATCCAGCGCCCGCCGGACATCGGCGCGGCTTTTGAGCGGATTACCATGCAGCGGATTAAATCTGGCCATATTGAGCCTGGTCATGGTGTCATGCATCGCGTGTCGCCTTTCCCGTCTTTTTCGCCTTGCCGGCCGTCTGTCCTTCCACCAGCTGCACGCCAAGCTGCACCTGGCGGGCATTGGCGGAAGGTTCCGTCAGTCGGCGGCGCATCAGTTCCACCGCCTCGCGCGCGATTTCGCGACGGTCGACCCGGATTGTGCTGAGACGGGGCGTGGAGAGTTCGGCAAAGGGCAGGTCGTCGAAGCCGATGATGGAAAGATCATCCGGCACGCCGAGCCCAAGCTCCTGCGCCGCCCCAAGCGCACCCAGCGCAATCGCGTCATTCATGCAGAAAATGCCGGTGAGTTCAGGGTTTTTGGCCAATAGCTGACGAACCGCATCGCCTGCCTGTCCGAAACCGCTATCCGCCGTCGAAAGCAGAAACTCATCATAGGTCGCGCCCTCTTCCTCGAGGATCGTATGGCGAAAGCCGCGCATACGCTCCCTTATGGTGTGGCGATGATGCGGGCCGATATAGGCGACCTTGCGATGGCCGAGTTCCAGAAGCCGCCGCGCCGCCAGCGCACCGCCGTAAAAATTGGAAGGCGAGACGCAATCCAGCATCATCGAGGGATCGGCGCTGTTGACCAGAACCGGTTGCAGCACACCCTGCGTGATGCGGTGGATGATTTCGTCCTCGGGATCGAGGCCGATGGCGAGAAGACCGTCCACCTCGCAGACCCGCTGGGTCAGGGCGTCGTCGATCTGCTTCTGGTGCAGAAGCCTGATATCGAGTTCGAAGCCATCCGTCTGGGCAAGGCTGCGCAGCATGTCGAAAATATCGTGATAAAAAGCGCCGATATCGCCGGTCGCCCTTTCGGCGGACATGAGCGCAAGGATTTTCTTGCCCTCCAGCGGCACGCCCCCGGTCTGGGTCGTGACTGGCCGCAACGGATAACCAAGCTCCGCCGCCACTCCCAGAACCTTGGTCTGGATCGACGCGCTGATACCCTTTTCCCCTGCGAGAACCCGCGAAACGGTGCTGATGGAAACGCCGGCGCGCTGGGCGATATCCGACTGGCGCGGGCGGCTGATGTCGGGCGTATCGTTCATATCGTCTCCTGCGCTTGCAAAAAAATCTATTATGATGCAAATATTGCAAACTAAGAAAATTTGCAAGAATTTAAGTAGTCAGTGAAAAATTTGCAAAACGCGGGAGGAGCAGATGCAAACTATCGACAGACGTGGATTTTTGGTGACGGCGGCGCTGGCCGGTCTCGGCGTGGCGGCGGGCGGTTTTCGCGCGGCTGCGGCCGAAACCCGGCTTCGCTGCGTATGGTGGGGATCTGCCGACCGCAGCAAGCGCACCAACGACGTGATCGCCCTTTACCAGAAGGCGAACCCGCAGACGGAGATCAGCGGTGAGATGATCGCCGGTTCCGATTACTGGACCAAGCTCGCGACATCGATGGCGGGACGGAACGTCGCCGACATCTTCCAGCTAGAACCTTCCACCATTGCCGATTATTCCGGCCGTGGCGCCTGCATGGAGCTGGACCAGTTCGTCGGCAAGTCGCTTGATCTTTCCACCTTCGGCAAAAGCGAAGTCGATCTCTGCCGTATCGATGGCAAGCTTTACGGCGTCGGCCTCGGGCTGAATTCCTTCTGCATGATGTATGACGCCGATACGCTGAAGGAAGCCGGCGTTTCCGTGCCGCAGGATCAGATCACCTGGAAGGCGCTGGCGGAACTGGCGCGCGATTTCAAGAAGAACGGCCCGGCAAAACGGAACTATTGGGCGGTGCCTTATGGTGCGCGTTATCACTATGTTTTCGATGTCTGGCTGCGCCAGCGCGGCAAGCTTCTGTTTCAGGACGGCACCATCGGCTTCAACAAGGAAGATGCGAAGGAATGGTTCGCCTATTGGGAGGACCTGCGCGAGAACAAACTCTGCGTTTCCGCCGATATCCAGACGCGTGACGACAATACCATCGAATCCAACGCCCTGACGCTCGGCAATTCGGCCATTGGTTTTGCCTATTCCAACCAGCTGGTCGGTTATCAGAAGCTCAATAAACAGACGCTGTCCATCGGCATGCTGCCGGGTGAGGGGGCGGGCAAGCCGACCGGGCACTATTACCGGCCGGGCCTCATCTGGTCCATTTCGTCCACCTCGACCAATGCGGAAGCTGCGGCGAAATTCATCAACTTCTTCGTAAACGATCTGGAAGCGGGCAAGGTGCTTGGCGTCGAGCGTGGCGTGCCGCCCGCCAAGGTCGTGCGTGAGGCCTTGTTGCCGAGCCTCAACGAGACCGAGCGCAAGACGGTGGATTATATCGAAAGCCTGTCGGGCAAGCTCGATTCCTATCCGGAGCCCGCCCCGATCGGCGCCAACGAGTTTGACCGTGGCGTGATGCGTCCCATCGCCGATTCGCTTGCCTTCGGCCGCGCCAGCGTGGATGAAGCGGCGCAAAACCTCGTCGACACCGGCACGCGGACCCTGCGCAAGCGCGGCTGACGACGAAACGGGCGCCGCCACACGGAATCGAAGCCGTGTGGCGGTGCTTTTTATGAAGTGCCTGAGATAAATGGCGCTTCACGCCGTTCAAAATGGTCTGTACGACAAACAGTACTGGACAAGTATATGGCATTTAAGCCAGAAATTCTGATCTGGATCGATAAATCTGAAGATTAGAATATGGCGCCCAATTTCCTTCTCGTTGATGCTGAAAAAGAGTTCGATGTCCTGAAAGCGGCGGCGTCGCTGATCCGCGTGCAGATATTGAAGCTGCTGCACGAGGCGAGCGGCCTGAATGTCAACGAAATTGCGCAGAGGCTGGATTTGCCCCAGTCCACCGTTTCCGCCGGCGTGGCCGTTCTCGAGGAGGCGGGGCTGCTGCGAACCGAGACGCGCAAGGCGCGCAAGGGCAACCAGAAAATCTGCTTTGCCACCTGTGATGAACTCATCGTTTCCTTCCGGAAACCCGAGGCGCCGGCGGCATCAAATTACATCGCGGTCGCCATGCCGCTCGGCCTTTATACCCAGAGTTCGGTCACCGCGCCCTGCGGTATCTGCTCGCCGGAGGGCATTATCGGCCTTCTTGATGTGCCCGATACTTTCATGGATCCAGACCGGATGAAGACGGCGCTGCTGTGGTTGACATCGGGTTTTGTGGAGTATCAATTCCCCAATAATGCCAAGATTCAAGGGCGTAGCGTCGAGGAAATAGAGTTTTCGATGGAGGTCAGTTCCGAGGTGCCGGGAACGCACAGCGACTGGCCGTCCGATATCACGCTGTCCGTCAACGGCAGGGAAATCGGTGTGTGGACCTCGCCCGGGGACTTCGGCGACAAGCGGGGCGTGTTTACGCCAGACTGGTGGAAACTCTCCGGTTCCCAATACGGCATGCTCAAGACCTGGCGCATCACCGCGCAGGGAACCTATGTTGACGGAACCCGGATTTCGGATGTGACGCTGGCAGATATCGATCTGGCCAGCCACCGCTCCATCCGGTTGCGCATCGAGGTCAAGGCTGATGCAAAACATCCGGGCGGGCTGAATATCTTTGGCCGCGGCTTCGGAAATTACGATCAGGACATCGTCCTGCGCCTGCGCACCGCTGACTGATCCAGTCAATTTTTAAAAGTATGATTTTCGCGGTTGACAGGCGCGGATTCCCTCGGCAACTATATTATTAAATATGGTTCATATCATATTTTAAGATATAAATGCGCAGGGAGGAGAGCCTATGAAAGCGCGGGTTTCAGTCCACCGGGACTTCCGGATTGGGCGTATCGACGATCGTCTGTATTCCGCCTTCATCGAGCATATGGGGCGTGCGATCTATGGCGGGATTTATGAGCCCGGCCATCCGCAGGCGGACGCGAACGGCTTCCGCAAGGACGTCCTGAAATTTGTTCAGGACCTGAAAATTCCGGCCATCCGTTATCCCGGCGGCAACTTCGTTTCGGCCTATCGCTGGGAAGACGGCATCGGGCCGCGCGACCAGCGCCCCATCCGCCTCGACCTCGCATGGCGCTCCAAGGAAAGCAACCAGATCGGCATTAACGAGTTCGCCGACTGGGCGCAGATGGCCGGTATCGAGATGATGCTTGCCGTCAATCTCGGCTCCCGTGGTCTGGATGACGCCCGCAACTTCCTCGAATATGTGAATTTTCCGGGCGGCACTGCGCTTAGCGATCTGCGCCGCAGCCACGGCACGGAAAAACCCCACGGCGTGAAAATGTGGTGCCTTGGCAACGAGATGGACGGCCCCTGGCAGATCGGCCACAAGACCGCGGTGGAATATGGCCGCCTGGCGAACGAAACCGCCAAGGCCTTCAAGGGCTTCGATCCGACGATTGAAGCCATCGTCTGCGGCAGTTCCAATGACGGCATGCCGACCTATCCTGAATGGGAACGCGAGGTGCTGGAGGAATGCTACGAGAATGTCGATCACATCTCGCTGCACAAATATTTCGGCAATAACAGCCGCGACACGCTGAATTATTTCGGCAAGATCGAGGAAACCGGGCGTTACATCCAGACCATCGCCGGCGTCATCGATTATGTGAAGGCGAAGAAGCGCGCCAAGAACGATGTTTCCATCTGCTTCGACGAATGGAACGTCTGGTATCACATCCGCGAGGAGGACGGCAAACGCATCAAGAGCTGGGACTGGCCGGAAGCGCCGGCACTTCTGGAAGAGACATACAACTTCGAAGATGCGCTTTTTGTCGCCGGCCTGCTCAACGAGTTCATCCGCCGTTCGGACCGCGTGCGCATCGCCTGCATCGCCCAGCTCGTCAACGTCATCGCCCCCATCCGGGCGGAAAAGAACGGGCCGGCCTGGCGTCAGACGATCTATTATCCCTATCAGTTCGCCTCGCTTTATGGCCGTGGCGTTGCGCTGAATGTTGCGGTCGATTGCCCGACTTATGATTGCAACGCGGCCGATGACGTCAAATATCTGGATGTCGCCGGTGTCTATGACGAGGCGGAAGGCATGGTGACGCTGTTCGTTCTCAATCGTCATCTGACCGAGGCGGCCGAGATCAATGTCAGCCTCACCGGCTTCTCCTCCGCCACGCTCGATTTGCATCTGGCCATGGCGGGCTATGACCTGCGTGTCGGCAACGGCCCGGATCAGCCGGATCGCGTCGTGCCGGTACCAGGCAGCGGCGTCGGCGTCGAGGACGGGGCGCTGAAGGGTTCCGTGCCGGCGCTGTCATACCATGTGCTGCGGCTGAAGGTTCAGTGAGGCGGCCATGGGTGTCCGTCTCAACAATATCGCCAAGTCCTTCGGCTCCTTCGCTGCGATCCGGGATGTCTCGATGGAAATCCCGACCGGCAGTTTTGCGGTCTTCGTCGGGCCTTCCGGCTGCGGCAAATCCACATTGCTGCGCATGATCGCTGGTCTTGAGGAGACCAGCGGCGGCCATATCGCCATCGACGACCGTGATGTCACGGCCGTCGAACCGGCCGATCGCGGTGTCGCGATGGTGTTCCAGAACTATGCGCTTTATCCGCATCTCAGCGTGTTCGAGAACATGGCCTTCAGCCTGCGTCTCGCGCGTCGCCCGAAAGCGGAGGTGAATGAGAGGGTGGGCGAGGCTGCCCGCATCCTGCAGCTCGAAGACCATCTGCATAAAAAGCCTTCGCAGCTTTCCGGCGGCCAGCGGCAGCGCGTGGCGATCGGCCGCGCGATCGTGCGGCAGCCGAAGGTTTTCCTCTTCGATGAGCCGCTGTCGAACCTCGATGCGGAACTGCGTGTCCAGATGCGTCTGGAGCTGACCCGGCTTCATCGCAAGCTCGGTGCCACGATGATCTATGTCACGCATGACCAGGTGGAAGCCATGACGCTTGCGGACAAGATCTTCGTGCTGAAGGGCGGTGTGGTGCAGCAGGCCGGTGCACCGCTTACCCTTTATGACGATCCGGATAACCGTTTCGTGGCGGGTTTCATCGGCTCGCCGGCGATGAACTTCCTGCAGGCGGAAATTGTCGAGCAGGCAAACGGCGTGGTGACGCTTTCGCTCGATGGCGGCCAGAGACATCTCGAAGCGCGGCTTTCGCAGCCTGTTTCCGCCGGCCAGCGGGTCGAAATAGGCGTTCGACCCGAACATCTGATGATTTCGCAGGAGGGCGCCCTGCCTGTCAATGTCGAGGTGGCGGAGGAGCTGGGTGATGTCTCTTACCTCTATACCCGCGCGTCGTCAGGCAAGGAAATCATCGTGCAGCGGCAGGGTTCGCGCGAAAGTCTGGACGGCCGGTCCGTGTCGCTGAGCGCCTCGCCCGACCATATTCTGGTTTTCGACACGGATGGCAAAAGGTTGCGATAGGCGCGAGGAGGCGTCTTTCGATGCAGCAGACCGCCTCTTCAAGGGGTGTTTCCACATAAACGGGAGGAGTAAACGATGCGATTGATCAAGACATTGCTTGTTGGCACGGTTCTGGGTTTGACCGCCCTGCCGGTGCTGGCCAAACAGGATATCGTCTGGTGGGACTTTCTGTCCGGCGGTGACGGCGTGCGCATGAAGGCGCTGATCGATGCCTTCAACAAGGAGCACCCGGATATCCAGGTCAAGGGGACGACGCTGGAATGGGGCGTTCCCTTCTATACCAAGGTGCGGACCGCCTCTGCCGTCGGGGAGGGGCCTGATGTCATGACCTACCACCTGTCGCGTGCGCCGCTCGCCCTGCAGGAAAAGGTGCTGAGCGAGATTACCGACAAGGATCTTGAGGAGGCCGGACTAAAGAAAGACGATTTCTTCAGCGCACCGCTTGAAGCGGCCACCCATGACGGCAAGCTTTATGCCGTGCCGTTCGATATTCACGCGCTTGTTCTTTATTACAATGCCGATCTCCTGAAAGGCTCGCCCTACCTCGATGCCGAAGGCAAGTTGACCGGCATCCAGACGATGGATGATTTCGAAAAGGCGCTGGCCTGGGCGAAGGAAAAGGGTGTCCAAACGCCGGTCACCTATCAGTCCGGCGGCGAAGCCGGTGTCTGGCGCGTCTTTTACACTTTGTTCTCGCAACAGGGTGGCGAACTCGTCACCAGTGGTGAGGTTCTGGCCGGCGACAATGCCGAAAAGGCCGCCAAGGCAATCGACACCATGTCGAAATGGCGCGAAAACGGCTGGGCGCCGGAACAGGCTGAGTATCCTGCCTCCGTCGCGCTCTTCTCCGCCGGAAAATCCGCCTTCCAGCTGAACGGTGTCTGGGAAGTGCCGACCTACAAGGACCTGGAGAAAAACGGCAAGCTGGGCTTCAAGTGGAGCGCGGTCGAGGTTCCGCCCTTCATGGGCAAACGCGCCACCTGGGCGGATTCGCACGCTTTCGCCATCCCCAATCAGGGCGACAAGACCGTTTCCGGCGAGAAGCGCGCCGCCGTGATGAAGGTGATCGGCTGGATGGAAAAACACGCCATCAGCTGGGCCGATGCCGGCCATATTCCGGCCTATAAATCGATCACCGAAAGCAGCGAATACAAGGCGATGCAGCCGAACGCCACCTATGCATCGCTGGCGGAAGCGGCGGTGTTCGATCCGAAGACGACGATCACCGGTGTCGCTTCGCCCGCCTATGATGCGGCTCTCAACGTCATCGCCCCGGCCATTCAGGGCTTCATGAGCGGCACGGATGCGGTGGAGCAGATCAGGGAAGAGCTGCAAAGCAAGCTGAAGTAACAGGAAACCTGCCCTCCGGTTTCTGGCCGGAGGGCAGCACGCAATGCAAGGTTCCGGAGACATTCCATGGCTATGATTGAAAACCGGCGCAAGAAATCGCTGATCGCGCTGTCGATGGTGACGCCGTTCATCGTGGTCTTCGTCACCTTCTTCCTTTACCCGCTGATCGAGATGGTCCGCATCAGTTTCACCGATGCGCCGCTGATCGGCGATGGTGACTGGGTGGGGTTCGCGAATTACGCAAAGCTGCTGAGCGACCGTCTCTTCGTCACGTCGCTGAAAAACAACGGCTATTTCGTGCTTCTGACCGTCGTGCCGACGACCGTCATCGCCCTGATGATCGCTCTCGCCGTCAGCCGCCTTTCGGGCGTGAAGCAGACGATCGCCATGAGCCTGTTTTTCCTTCCCTATGTGCTGCCGGTTTCGGTCGTCACGGAAATCTGGGCATGGATGCTCGATCTGCAGTTCGGCATTCTCCAGCCGGTGATTTCGCTGATTGCCGGCAAACCGGTCGCGGTTTTCAAGAACCCCTACTGGGTCATGCCGATGGTTGCCGTGGTCACCATTTGGTGGACGAACGGTTTCAACGTGCTGCTGTTCATCGCCGGTTTGCGCAATATTCCGACGGAGCTTTATGAGGCGGCCTCACTTGACGGCGCAACGACGTGGCAGCGCTTCTGGCGGGTGACTTGGCCGCTTCTCTGGCCGGTCACGGCACTTATTCTCACATTGCAATTGATCCTGCAGCTGAAGATATTCGACCAGATCTATCTCCTGAGCGGCGGCGGACCCTTCAATTCCAGCTTCGTGCTGCTGCTCAAGGTCTATCGCGAGGCGTTCCAGCTGAACAATGGCGGTTACGCCTCCGCCGTCGCCACCGTGCTCTTCCTGCTGATCGTCACCGTTTCCATTCTCCAGTTCCAGTTGCTGCGCATCCGGAGGAACTCATGAGCTTCACGAAAAGACTAGAAAACGTCGTTCTGACCCTGCTGACATTTTCAGCGGCGCTCGTGTGGATCTTTCCGCTCTACTGGGGTTTCGTGACGTCGCTGCGTTCGGACAATAATGTTGCCGGCAACATGTCACTGCTGCCAGATGAGTTTCAGCTTGGGGCTTATGTGAACGCCCTCTTCAACACGCGGCTGTTGACCTGGTATGTGAATTCCATCGGCACCGCCGCAATCGTCACTGTCTCCGTGTTGCTGATTTCGATGCTGTGCGCCTATGCCCTGTCGCAGATCCGCTTTCCGGGACGGCGTCTGCTTTATGGCATCGTGCTTGCGAGTTTCATGGTGCCGGCGCAGACGCTCGTCGTCACTCAGTTCATCCTGATGAAGAACCTCAACCTCATCAACACCTGGGCGGGCATCATCCTGCCGCAGCTCATCACGCCCATCGTCATCATCGTTTACAAGCAGTTCTTCGACAGCGTGCCGAAGGAGATGCGCGAAGCGGTGGTTCTGGATGGCGGCGGCGAATATACCATCCTGTTCAAGGTCTATCTGCCGCTGAACTGGGGGATCACCACCGCCATGGCGATCGTGACCTTCATTACGGTGTGGAACGCCTTCTTCTGGCCCTTCCTGGTCGTCACCTCTGAAAACATGATGACGATCCCCGTCGGCATCACCCAGGTCAACGACACTTTCGGCATTGTTTATGCGCGCCTGATGGCCATCGCCATGCTGGCGGCGCTGCCGGTCATCATCGCCTATGTCATCTTCCAGCGGCGTGTGACGGAAGCGATCATGATCTCGTCCGGCGTGAAAGGGTGAGGGCGGCGCTGTTCAGATGACGTGGGCATTGTGCAGGGCGGTCAGCACCTCGTTCTTGAGGTGTGCGAGCTCAGGAGACCGCCGGTCGCGCGGGCGCGGCACGTCCACCTCTATCCGCTGCTGGATACGGCCGTCATGGGCGCCCATCATGTAGATCCGGTCACCGAGATAGAGCGCCTCGTCGATATCGTGGGTGACGAGCAGGAAGGAAATGCCGCGCTGTTCAACGAGTTTCAGCACAAGGTCCTGCAACTTCATCCGGGTGAAAGCATCGACCGCACTGAAGGGTTCATCGAGCAGCAGGATGCGCGGTTCTGTATAGAGCGCTCTTGCGATCGCCACACGTTGCGCCATGCCGCCCGAAAGAGCCTTCGGCAGCGCGCCGCCATGGCCGCTCAAACCGACATCGTCAATCAGCCCCTTCACGCGCTCGACATCATATTTCCTGCCGGCCGCATAACCGATGTTTTCGGCAACCGTCAGCCACGGCATCAGGCGGGGTTCCTGAAAGACAAAGGCGATGGGCGGTGAGTCCGATGCCTTCTCCTCGTCTTGCTGAACTCTGACAGCGCCTGAAAAACGCCGGTCGAGGCCGGCGGCGATGCGCAGCAGCGTGCTCTTTCCGCAACCGCTGGGGCCAAGGAGAACCGCCGCTTCGCCATCACCCAGCGTGAGCTGGATATCCTGAAGGATCACCGTGTCGCCGAAAGCCTTTTCGCGCACATCGACATTGAGCAAACTCATCGCAGGCGTCCTTCCTGCTGAAGGGGATAGCTGTCGCGCCAGCGCAGGCAGCGGTCTTCGACAATCTTGAAGAGGCTGTCGGAAATCTTGCCCAGCACCGCAAGGCAGATGATGGCGATCATGACGAGATCAGGCCGGGAAAGCTCCCGCCCGTCGGACAGCATGTAGCCGATACCTTCGGACGCGGCCAGAAGCTCGGCCGCGACGACGCTCAGCCAGGCAAGCGACAGCCCGTAACGCAGGCCCGTGAAGAGATGCGGCAGGGAGGCGGGAATGAAAATCCGCCACACCAGCACGGGCAGCGGCTGGCGATACATCTCGCCAACCTCCACCAGCTTGCGGTCAACATTTCGGATACCGGAAAAAAGATTGAGGTAGACGGGAAAAAACGCGCTTTTGGCGATCAGCACGATTTTCGAGGTCTCGCCGATGCCGAACCAGATCATCAGCAGCGGCACCCATGCAAGGCTTGGGACCGCCCGCAGCGCCTGAAATGTCGGCTCGAGATAACGCTCGGCGGCGATCACCAGCCCCACCAGCGAACCGACCACGATGGCGAGCAGGGAGCCGATGACGAAGCCGACGAAGACGCGCGCGGTACTGGCCGCAACATTCGTCCACAGGGGACCTTCCGCAAGCCGCAGGAAGGTGTCGTAAAGTTCGGAGGGCGGCGGCAGCACATAAGGGCTGACCCAGCCGAGGCGAACGAAAAGTTCGAGCAGCAGCAGCGACCCGACGGGCACGATTGCGCCGCGCAGATCAAAGCGGCCAAGGAAATTCCCCACCCTTTGCGCAAGTGGCAACCGGGAAGGGAATTGTTTCGCAGTCTGTTTCACGCGCTGGAATTCGCGCGGATGGGAATTCATGCGCCAAGTGCCTTTTTCGCCGGTGCCGGATCGATCAGCGATGACAGGACAGTGTCGACATTGACGCCCGGGCGCAGGACGTCGTCGCCCAAGAGCGGCGTGACGATGCGGATCGAGTTCAGCAATTCCTCACCGGGAACGGGATCCTTCCAGTCGCGCTTCTCGATCGTCAGCTTGGTGATCTTGGGATCGTTGCCGGTGACCTGCGTGACAAAATCGATGAATTCGCGCTTGTTTTCACGGATCCATTTCTGCGTCTGCACCCAGACGCCAAGAAGCCTGTCGACCGCTTTCGGGTGCTTCGCCAGAAACTCCTCGGAAACGCTGAAGACACTACCGTCGCGCCAGCTGCGCTCGTCGAAAATCGCCCGGTCGCCCGCAAGCTCGGCCTGGGAGGTATGCGGATCGATGCCGACCCAGGCATCCACCTGACCCTGCTGAAGCGCGTTGAAACCTTCCGGATGCTGCAGGTTCACGACCTTGAGGTCGTCGATGGACAGCTTGTTCTGGTCAAGCGCGCGGACGAGGGTGAAATAGGGCGCGGTGCCCTTGGTCACCGCAATGGTCTTGCCCTTGAGATCGGCGACGGTCTTGACCGGCGAGTCCGGGCGCACCTGAATGATGGAGGAACCGCCCCAGCTCGCCACATAGATCACCTTCAGCGGCACGCCGTTGGCGCGGGCGAGAAAGGCTGATAGTGCGGCCGAGCCGGCAAAATCCGTCGAGCCGACTTTCAGGAATTCGAGCGAATTGTTGCTGCCGCGGGATTGCACCCAGGTGATCTTGGTGCCGACATCCTTGAAAGCCTCCTCAAGCCAGCCCTTGTTCTTTATCAGCAGCGTGTGGGAGGAGTAAAACCCCCAGTCCAGCTTCAGCTCCGCAGGAAATTCCGGCGAACTCTGGGCCAGGGCATTGCCCGTGACAAGTGGTGCTGCGAGCGCGCCGGCAATACCGAATTTGAGGATCTGGCGGCGGGAATGTTCGGCCTTCATATTAATTCACCTAATTTATGTAATTTGTGTACTTAAAGGGTATGGGCGGGTGTTTTTAAGGTCAATCCGCCGTTCTGGAACCCCATGCCAAACTTTGCGAGCGGCGTGGAAAATCTCCCTACCGCGAGTGCGCTTGGCGCGATGGCGCGTTATTCAGGAAAAAAACGATTGGCCGGCCGTTGCAGGCCAAGATGGTCGCGCAATGTCGGCCCCTCATAGTCCTTGCGGAACAGCCCGCGCCTTTGCAACTCCGGCACCACCTGCGTCGTGAAGTCGTCAAGGCCGGCTGGCAGGAAGGGGAAGGTGACATTGAAACCGTCCGAGCCCTCTTCGTGGAGCCATTGCTCCATTTCGTCGGCGATGGTCTTTGGCGTGCCGACAAAGGCAAGACCCGCATAGCCGCCCAGCCGTTGGGCGAGCTGGCGCACCGTCAGGGATTCGCTTCGGGCAAGCTCGATGACCCTTTCGCGGCTGGATTTGCTGGCATTGGTCTCGGGAATATCAGGCAGGGGGCTATCGGGATCGAAACCCGAAACATCGTGGCCGAGCGCAATGGAAAGCGAGGCGATTGCGCTGTCATAATGGACAAGGCTGTCGAGCCTGGCGCGTTTGGCCTTTGCCTCTTCCACACTGTCACCCACGAGAACGAAAGCGCCGGGCAGGATGACAATTCCGTCGCGCGAACGACCCGCCGCGACGGTCCTGTCCTTGACGTCCTTATAGAAGGCCTTTCCTGCCGCAAGCGTGGGTGTTGCGGCAAAAACGACCTCCGCGGTTTCTGCGGCAAGCTGGCGTCCCGGCTCCGATGCGCCGGCCTGCACGATGACGGGCCAACCCTGCACCGGGCGCGCGATGTTGAGCGGTCCGCGCACGGAAAATTCGGGGCCCTTGTGGTCCAGCACATGCATCTTATCGGGATCGAAGAACAGCCCGCTATCGACATCCCGGATAAAGGCGTCGTCCGAAAAGGAATCCCAGAGGCCGGTGACGACATCGTAAAATTCCCGCGCACGGCCATAGCGCTCCGCATGGTCAGGCTGTTCCTCGCGGCCGAAGTTCCGGGCTGCGTCGGGATTTGACGTGGTGACGATGTTCCAGCCGGCGCGGCCATTGCTGAGGTGATCGAGCGAGGCGAAACGCCTGGCGACGTGATAGGGCTCATCGAAAGTGGTGGAGGCGGTGGCGACCAGCCCGATGCGGGAGGTGACGGCGGCGAGCGCCGAAAGCAGGGTGAAGGGCTCGAAGGAGGTGACGGTATGGCTGCGGCGCAACGCCTCCGTGGGCATGTTCAGCACCGCCAGGTGATCGGCCATGAAGAATGCATCGAATTTCGCGGCCTCGAGCTGTTTTGCGAAACGCGCGAGATGGGCGAAATTGAAATTCGCATCCGGGAAGGCGCCGGGATAACGCCATGCACCCGTGTGGAGACTGACGGGCCGCATGAAGGCGCCGAGATGCAGTTTGCGATCATTTGCCATGGGCTTCGCTTTCGTTGATGTTTTCGGCTCGCGCGGCGCGTTGCTGATGGCTTTAACTGCAGGCAGGCCTTTGCTTGTCGCGACGATATCCCTGCCGGACGATCGACGCGGCGAAAGCTATTCCGATTATGATTTCCGAACCGAAAGATTTTTGCTGAAATTCTGCATTTGACGGTGATCCCGTAGTGGCAACCGCTCGGTCATCTTCGAAGTGTAACAGCGGAGTGGTGACAGTGAGACGGGTGGCGGCAAACATTTCTCTGGTTTATTAATGCTATTAAATATATAAAAATCAGAATATTGACTAAATTTCCTGGTGTAATTTCTCTGGTGTCATTAGTCGCAAAGCGCCAAGATTGCATCTCTGCTGGAGCCGGTGCGGGCGGACCATATCCGAAGCCGCACCGGAGGCATCTTGCGCGGCGCTTAAACCGCCAGCAGTTTCTCGTTGCCGATACGGGTGGTTTCGATGGCGCCCTCCGTTTCGATACGCTTGCCCGTGGCGGGATCGAAGAAGTGGAGGTGGGCGGTGGGGAGGTCCAGGTGGACGCGCTGGCCGGGTTTTACCGAGAGGTCTTCACCGATGGCGGCGGAGAAGGTCTCGCCGCCGATATTGGCATGGACGATGCGGCCCGAGCCCAGTTCTTCGACGAAATCCACTATAGCCGGTACGCCCGCGCCTTCCGTGCTCACGACGCATTGTTCCGGGCGGATGCCCACTGTCACGTCGCGGCCGCGCAGTTCCAGTGCGGTTTCGGGGAAGAGTTTCACCGGTGTGCCATCCAGCATCACGGCGGGGGATTCCACCTCCACCCTTGTGGCGAACAGGTTCATGGCAGGCGAGCCGATGAAGGACGCCACGAAGGTGCTGGCCGGGCGATGATAGATATCCAGCGGATGGCCGACCTGCTCGACATTGCCCTTGTTCATCACCACCAGCCGGTCGGCCAGCGTCATGGCTTCCACCTGATCATGGGTGACGAAGATCGATGTGGCGGAGAGACGCTGGTGCAGCTTGCGGATTTCCGCGCGCATGGTCACACGCAGCTTGGCGTCGAGGTTGGAGAGCGGCTCGTCGAACAGAAACACCGCAGGTTCGCGGATGATGGCGCGGGCCATGGCGACGCGCTGGCGCTGGCCGCCTGAAAGGGCGGCCGGTTTGCGCTCCAGATAATCGGAGAGGCCGACGATCTTTGCGGTTTCCTCGATGCGGCGCTGGCGTTCGGCCTTGGGAACACCGGCAACCTTCAGCGCATAGCCGATATTGCCGGCCACCGACATATGCGGATAAAGCGCGTAATTCTGGAACACCATGGCGCAGCCACGCTCACGCGGTTCCAGCGTGTTGACCACGCGCCCACCAATGGCGATTTCGCCTGATGTGATGTCCTCCAGACCGGCGATCATGCGCAGCAGCGTGGATTTGCCGCAGCCGGAGGGGCCGAGGATGACGACGAATTCGCCGGAGTTAAAAGAGAGGTCCACCCCGTGCAGGGTTGGGGTCTTGCCATAGGATTTGCGGACCTGACGAATATCGATCTGAGCCATGATATGAAACCTTTTGTTGAGAGCCGCACTGTTACTTGTCGGACGAGACGAGGCCGCGGACGAACCAGCGTTGCAGGAAGGCCACGACGAGAAGCGGCGGCAGGATGATGATGAGGGAGCCGGCCAGTGTGACGTTCCAGTCCGGCGTGCCGTCATCGGCGGGCAAAAGTGCGCGGAGCGACATCATCACCGTCTTGTAGGACGGGTCGGTGACCATCAGGAGCGGCCAGAGATACTGGTTCCAGGCATAAACGAACATGATGGTGGTGAGCGCCAGCATGTTGGTGCGCGACAGCGGTAGCAGCATGTCCACGAAGAAACGCGCCGCGCCCGAACCGTCCATGCGCGCGGCCTCCGCCAGCTCGTCCGGGATTGTCATGAAGAACTGCCGGTAGAGAAAGGTGCCGGTGGCGGTGGCGATCAGTGGCAAAGTGAGGCCGGCATAGGAGTTGAGGAGGTTCCATTCCAGCGTGACCTCGATGCCAAGCAGGCCGAGAATTGAGCGGAACGGCTGGAAAAGATCGGCGGCGACCGAATAGGTCGGCACCACGCGCACTTCGAGCGGCAGCATCAGGGTGATAAACACCGTCCAGAAGAACAGGTGTTTGAGCGGCGAGCGGAAGAACACGATGGCAAAGGCGGTGAAGGCCGAAAGGGCGACCTTTCCGATGGTGACCAGCGTCGCCATGATGATGCTGTTGAAGAGGGCGTTGCCGAGATTGGCGCGTTGCCAGGCAGCCTGCGCATTGGTGAAGAATTCGCCCTGCGGCATGAAGCTGAAGGGGACGCTGTTGACCTGCTGGACCGTCTGGCTGGCGCCGGAAATAACGACGATGAAGGGGCCGATAAGCAGGAGGAGGCCGGCCGCCATGATCGCATAGGTCAGGGCGTCGGCGTAAGGGGTGCGCTGGATCATGGCCGTCTCACTTGTAATGGACTTGCCGCTCGACAAAGCGGAACTGGATGAAGGTGAAGACCATGATGAGGCCGATGAGGACGAGGCTCTGCGCCGAGGCGCCGGAATAGTTCAGCCCCTCGAAGGCTTCGCTGACGATGCGGTAGACCATCACTTCGGTAGCATGGTTGGGGCCGCCCTCGGTGGTGGAGGCAACGATGCCGAACGTATCGGCGCCGACGAAACCCTCGGTCATCATGATGACTGTCAGGAAGAACAGGGTTGGCGCGAGCAGCGGCACCTGAATGTCGATGGCGCGGCGAATGGGCCCGGAGCCGTCCATGGCGGCGGCCTCCGTCAGCGAACGCGGCACGGATTGCAGGCCGGCGAACAGGAAGATGAAGGTGTAACCCGCCCATTTCCAGATGAAGATGACGATGACGAGGATGAGCGCGTGTTCGCCGTATTTGGCCGGGTTCCAGATATCCGGCCACCAGGAATTCAGCGATGCGGCGAGACCGCGTTCCGGCGACAGGATGAAGCGGAAGGCCATGCCGGCGGCGGGACCGGCAATCGCATAGGGCAGGATATAAAGCACCCGGAAAAAGCCGGAGCCGGGAAGCTGGCGGTCGACCGCAAGGGCGAGCACGAGGCCGATGAGGATCGCGAAAAACGGACCGGCGATCGCGAAGATCAGGCTCGTGAGGATCGATTGCCAATAAAGCGGATCACCGAAGGTTTCCACGAAATTGGCCAGGCCGACAAATTCCGCCTGGCCGCCGAAGGGCGGTTCCAGGGTGAATGCCCAGTTCAGCACCGCCGCAACCGGCCAATAGAAGAACAGAAGGATGAGCAGGAACTGCGGCAGGGCGAAGAGCACAGGCAGCCACGTGCTTTTGAAGACAGTACGCTTTTCCATTGGAGTCCGGCAATGTTCGAGATTTCGGCGGGCCTGCCCGGAGATCGTCCGGACAGGCTTCTGACAGCGATGAAAGAGCGCTTAGTTCAGCTTGGCGCCTTCATAGGTCTTTTCGAAGCGGCGCAGACCGGTGTTGGAGCGCTCGACGGCCTTGTCGAGTTCAGCCTGGATATCGGCGTTCTGCATGAAGATGGCTTCGAGCGAAGTGGCGACTTCCTTGCGGATCTGCGTGAAACCGCCGAGGCGGATACCGCGGGTATATTCGGAAGGCGGGGTGAAGGTCAGGCTCTCGATCGCCTTTTCGCGGCCCTTGTAGGGAGCCTTGTCGTAGAAACCATTGGCCTTCATGGCGTCGAAGCCGGTCTTGGTAACCGGGATGTAACCGGTAACGGTCGACCACCACTCAACCATATCAGGCTGGGCGATGAAGTTGAGGAATGCGGCTGCACCCTTGTATTCGGCGTCCGGACGACCGGCCATGACCCACAGCGAAGCGCCGCCGACCAGCGAGTTGTGACGTTCCGCGCCCTTCCAGATCGGCAGCATGGCGACGTCCCACTTTACGCCTTCAGGCATGGCCTTGCCGACCGTGCCGTGGCTGGCGATTGAGGACATGAACATCTGGCAGGTCTGCGAGGTGAAGGCGGGCAGGATGTCCATGCCGAGCTGCTTGGTCTTGACGACGAACAGCTTCTCGTCCTGCATCTTCTTGAAGAACTTGACCTGATCGACGAACTTGGTCTTGTTGATCGTCAGTTCGGCGTCGAGACCCTGATAGCCATTGCCCTTGGTGGCGATCGGCTGGTTGTGGATGGCGGAGAACTGCTCCATCAGCATCCAGGTGTCGAAGTTGAAGGCGAGCGGGCATTCGAAACCTGCGGACTTCAGCTTCTTGGAAGCTTCTTCAACCTGCTCCCAGGTGTCGGGCTTGAAGGTGATGCCGGCTTTTTCGAAAGCGTCGACATTGTAATAGAAGACAGCCGTGGAGGAATTGTAAGGGAACGAGTTCAACTCACCGGCGGCCGTGGCGTAATAATTGGCGATGCCGGGGAAATAATTGTTCCAGTCGATCTTGTAGCCATTGTCGGCCATCAGCTTCTTGGCGGGGACGAAAGCCTTGGACAGCATCATGTCCAGCGTACCGGCGTCATAAATCTGGGTGATGGCGGGCTGCTTCTTGGCGCGGTAGGCCGCAATCGTGTTCTGCAGGGTGGATTCGTAATCGTTCTGCGAGGTGCAGACGATCTCGAACTGGGCCTGGGAATCGTTGAACTTCTTGCAGGTCTCCTGCACGCGGTCACCAAGATCGCCGGAAAGGCCGTACCAGAATTCGAACTTGGTCTTTTCTGCCTGGGCGGCCGTGGCGCCGAAGGCGGCGGCGATGGCGACGCCGGCCACGAAGGAAGTCAGAGCGGAAGATTTCATGAGTTAGCCCCGTTGATGGAATGATGGCCTGCTCGGCAAGGACCTCATGTCCCCGGCACGTAGCCACGGGCTCTGCTAACAGCCGTCTTTGACGGATCGCTTACATTTTGTTGAACATTTTATGATGACTGGCCGCGCAGCCAAATCTGCGCGGCGGAAAAGCCGGAAAACCTTTATTTATCCTTATTTATCAAGCGGTTTACGTTTTTGGCCCGTTTCACTACTTGCTGCTGAACATCTCTCGCAAGTCAACCTCGGCGTGCGGCTTCGATGGTAGCAACGTCGATTTTCTTCATATCCATCATCGCGTCGAAGGCGCGCTTGGCTTCCGCGCCGCCGGCGGCCATGGCGTCCATCAGCACACGCGGCGTGATCTGCCAGGAGACGCCCCATCTGTCCTTGCACCAGCCGCAGGCGCTTTCTTCACCGCCATTGCCGACGATGGCGTTCCAGTAGCGGTCCGTCTCTTCCTGGTCTTCGGTCGATATCTGGAACGAAAAAGCTTCGCTCTGTTTGAAGGCCGGTCCGCCATTGAGGCCGATGCAGGATACGCCTGCAACGGTGAACTGCACCGTCAGCACGTCTCCCTTCTTGCCGGACGGATAATCGCTCGGCGCATGGTGGACGGCGGTTACCGCGCTGTCTGGAAAGGTCTCGGCATAAAATCTGGCGGCTGCCTCCGCATCCTTGTCGTACCAGATACAGATCGTGTTCTTTTCCACGTGCATAATCCTCCCTAGTTGAAATCGTCCCCCTGTCGCCGGTCAACTTGCTTGCCTATTGCCGGCTCCCCATCAGGCATAAAATGCAGCCGCGGCGCAAACGTTCCGAAAACGCTGCGTCGACCACCGTTAAGCCAGCGCCAATAGGGCGGTCAGCCAATAAAATCCGCCGACATAGGCCCACACCGCAAACACGACCATCAAATCAGCCATGTTTTCCCAATGCATTGTCGAGCCTTGCGATCTAGACGGAAAGCAAGCTACCGACCCGGAGCCAAAGTAACGATAGAACTGTTACACCGTCGTGACTTCAACCACGGGAACACGCCTGAAATTTTTAAAGGAAAACCGGAGAATGGACATTTTTATGGGCCATTTAAATACATATGACAAAAATCAATATTGCCCTTAAATGTAATTTAATAATGTAATCGTAATATTCGTGAATAATTTTGGATGGAAACATTCTATTTTAATCGGAGGATTGTGCGTGAGTATTCTTGATCGTGGTGCCAATGCTTTTGCGGTTCTCGCCGCGCTTTCCAAATCCCAGGCCATTATAGAATTCGACCTTTCGGGAAAGATTCTTACCGCCAATGAGAATTTTTGTCGGGCGCTCGGTTATGAGCTTTCGGAAATCGTCGGCAGGCACCACAGCATGTTCGTGGAGCCCTCCGTCGTGTCTTCGCAGGATTACAAGGCCTTCTGGTCCAAGCTTTCGGCCGGCCAGTTCGATCAGCGGCAATATAAGCGCATCGGCAAGGGCGGCCGCGAAGTCTGGATCGAGGCATCCTACAATCCGGTGTCTCGTCGCGGCAAGCCGGTGAAAGTGGTCAAGATCGCCACCGATATCACCGATCGCAAGCTGAAGGCGGCGGAAGATGCGGGCAAGATCGACGCCCTGTCACGGGCGCAGGCCATCATCGAATTCTCCCCTGATGGAGAGGTGCTGACCGCCAACGAGAATTTTCTGGCGGCGCTGGGGTATTCGCTGGCGGAAGTGCAGGGCAGGCATCATTCCATGTTCTGCGAACCGGCCTATACGCAGTCGCCGCAATATAAACAGTTCTGGGAAAGGCTGGCCGGCGGCGATCTCGTTGCGGACGAGTTCATGCGGCTTGGCAAGGGCGGCCGCAAGGTCTTCATTCAGGCGTCCTATAACCCGATCTTCGATCTCAACGGCAAGGTGTTCAAGGTCGTCAAATTCGCGACCGATGTGACCGGCCGCGTCGAAAATGTCGAAAAACTCGCACAATGCCTCACCGATCTGGCCGAGGGCGATCTTGCCCAGAGCATCGACAAGCCTTTCATCCCTTCGCTTGAAAGATTGCGCACGGATTTCAACGCAGCGTCGGAAAAGCTCAAGAGGGCAATGACGCTGGTGTCTGAAAATGCCGGCGCGATTTCTTCCGGCTCCAACGAGATCAGGTCCGCTGCCGATGATCTCGCTCGCCGTACGGAGCAGCAGGCCGCTTCCATCGAGGAAACGGCAGCCGCGCTGGAAGAAATTACCACTGCCGTCAACGATTCAAGCCGCCGCGCGGAAGAGGCGGGCAAGATTGTCGCCCGCGCCCGTGACCATGCGGAACATTCGGGCCAGGTGGTGCGCGATGCGATCGGCGCCATGGACCAGATCGAAAAATCATCGCGTGAGATCTCCAACATTATCGGCGTGATCGATGAGATCGCGTTCCAGACCAATCTTCTGGCGCTGAATGCCGGCGTGGAAGCCGCCCGTGCGGGTGAGGCGGGCAAGGGTTTTGCCGTGGTTGCGCAGGAGGTTCGCGAACTCGCGCAACGCTCCGCAACGGCGGCCAAGGAAATCAAGAGCCTGATCAATGCCTCCGGCACGCAGGTGGAAAACGGCGTCGGTCTTGTCACCAGGGCTGGCTCGGCGCTGCAGGAAATCGCCGAGCAGGTGCGGGACATCAACACCAATGTCGTGGCGATTGTCGATGCAGCGCGCGAACAGTCCACGGCGCTTGCGGAAATCAATCAGGCGGTCAACACCGTCGATCAGGGCACCCAGCAGAATGCCGCCATGGTGGAGGAGCAGACCGCCGCAAGCCACAGCCTTGCGCGGGAAGCGACCGCGCTGTTCGAGCTTCTCGGGCAATTCCGGTTCGATGACGCGACACGATACACAGCCTCGCCGCGGGGGGGCTTCGAGCAGCAACCCGTGCCGGCGAGCCCGCGTCGTGGCGCATCTCGCCCGCTTGCGGCGCGCGGTTCAGCTGCGGTTGCTGTCAATCATGAGGAATGGCAGGACTTTTAGAGTCGGGCTGCAGTCGCCCTGAGCCCGGTGGTAAAGTGCGCATCCTCTCGACGTCATCCCCGGCCTCGTGCCGAGGATGACGTTTAATAAAATCAGGAGGTTGCAGATCCTCGGGACAAGCCCGAGGATGACGTCGGCGTGATTGGCTTGGCTCATCGTCCCTTCTGACGATACGGGATGACAAGCCCGCAAGCTGGGCATATCTTCCTGATTGGCAGATAACGGGCATTGTGTTTGGAGCTTTCGGGGACGCGCGCTTGGCAGGGATATCGATAAGCCGCTTGGCTCTTGTCATCTGTCTGCTGGCCGCAGCCTCTGGCGCGGCGCAAGCGGAAGAGCCCGCCAAGGGAAAGACCTCCTGCGCCTACACCCATGATATCGCGCCGGAATTATGCATCAATGCCGGCAGTTACAATAATGATCTTTGCCACGCCATGGAGGTTCTGGCCGCCCGCCATGCCGTTCCGCCTGATTATTTCGCACGGCTGATCTGGCGGGAAAGCCTGTTCCGGGCGAGTGCGGTCAGCCCGAAGGGGGCGGAAGGCATCGCCCAGTTCATGCCGGGAACGGCGCGGCTTCGCGGTCTTGACGACAGTTTCAACATCATCGCCGCCCTTGAGGCATCTTCCCGTTATCTCTCCGAATTGAATGTGCAGTTCGGCAATTTCGGCCTTGCCGCCGCAGCTTATAATGCGGGCGAGGCGGGCTTGCGGAACTTCATTGCCAACGGCCGCCTACCGACCGAGACCCGGGATTATGTGTTTGCGATCACCGGTTATCCGGTGGAGACCTGGAAGGACAACCCGCCGGAAAAGGCGGCGCCGGCACTGGATGACAGCCGCCCTTTCCTCGATGCTTGCGTGCGCCTCGCCGACACCCGCACCATGAACGATCCCGTCCTCATTGCATCAGCCGACTGGGCGCCCTGGGGCGTGCAGCTTGCGGCGCATTATAACCCTGCTGTAGCGAACCGGCTGTTCACCCGGGCGATCCTGCAGCTTTCGGAACCGCTGAATGCCGAACGGGCTCTGATCGTGCGGCAGAGGGGTGGAAACTTCGGGTCGCGGCCGCGTTATGCCGCCCGCATCGGCCGCGAAACCAGAGCCGAAGCCAACACCCTTTGTGGCGATATCCGGCGGGCGGGTGTTCCCTGCACCGTGTTTCGCAACCGGTAAAAACGGCCGCGTCGGACCGATAAGTCTTCCTCCCGCGACAAGGCTGATCATAACAAGTTGATCGGCTTGAAGGCCGTCCCATCTTTCAGGGGGGAATGATCGTGCATAGATTTGCCGCGAATGCTGGCCGACAGGGGTCGGCTGCATGTGGGGAATGATCTGGAAATGAAATGGTTTGAAACCGGATGTCTGGCGGCCGTTCTGGTCGTCGTTGCGGGGTGCACCAGCACCGGGGAGACGCAGGTCTCCCGCACGGTCGCAAGTTTCGTGGGGCAACCGCGTGACGCCGCAATCGCCCGGCTTGGCCGCCCGAACAAGGTTATCATCGAAAACGGCGAAACCGAGTCCTATTGGCTGAAGGTCGATGTGGAGACCTATGCCGGCCTCAGCAATAGGCGCGAAGTCAAGACCGTGGACGGGCAGGCGAGGGTCTCGGAAACCGAAGGCATGAAGATCAAGGAACATCGTCGCGACTGCATCATCAAGATCACCGCGAATGCCGCCTCAACCATCAAGACGAGTGAGATCATCGGCAATCCCGCCAACTGCGAGACGCTTCTCAATCGTCCAGCCTCCTGAGAAGGTCCGTCGCAGCCGCTCCGGTTCCCGAGTGCCTCAGAGCTCCATCTTGATGGTCAGCATATATTCGGTGCCCTTTGCCCGGTCGCGCGTGCGGGATACTTCAAGTGTGACCTTGTCCAGTTTGTGCCCGAGGCTTTCCTTGATCGTTCCGCCCGGCGTGTCCTCGCGCCGGAACGAGGTGTTGCCGTAACCGACGCCCATTTTGCGGGTAATGGCATTTTCCGTATAGGTTCTTCCGAACATGGCGGAAGCCTGGCCGCTGCGCACCGTCGTTTCGAAGCCGCGGGAATCGATATCCCGATAGGCCGAGGCGGCAATCGAATTGTCCGAACTGCTATAGCTGCCGCCAGCACTTATTCTGGCGAGGCGATGACCGTCGTGCTCGAGAGAGAAATTGCCGTCGGCCGAAGGTCCGAAACGCCCGCCGTTCATGGCGTCCTTATAGGTGAAGCGGAAGCGGCCGCTGCGCGCATCCACCTGATAATTATAGGAGGCGTCGCCGCTGCGGATCTGGATGCCGGGCGCCGGCTCGCTGCCGAGGATCGGCGAAACCTTGTCCGCGAACTGGAACAGTGGTTTGGTGACCTGATCGAACTCCGACTTCGACAATTCCAGCGGCTTGCCATCGGGGTCGAATTTCCCAACCGCCAGGCAGGGGCGCTGGTTGATGATGCTCTTCAGGGCAAAGACTGTGCAATTGTCGCTGGTCGTGCCGGCAATCGCGGCGTGGACGGAATTGCGCAGTGTGTAGCTGCCGCAGCAGGAGAAGGCTTCATTGTCCAGACTCGCATCGCGCGTATAGCCCGTAAAAACAATGCCGCTCGCCCCGTTGGTCAGGCCGACATTGGCAAAGTGCGGGCCGCTTTGTAGCGGAAAGAGCTTCAACTGGCCCTGGTCGGCAAGCGTTTTCGGGTTGGAAGGTGATGGAAGCGGCATTCTTCTTCTCTCCTGAAACACGGGAACGGTGTGTTTTTTTACCATCGTAAATTGAAGCCGCAACCCTTAACTGTACCCCGTGATATATCCCGTTCCTGTGGATGAGAGTGACCGCTGTTGTTACTGTGAGCCTGTGCGCATATGTTGGAGTACTTAATCTTGATTTGCGTGCAAGGCGGACAGGCGCATAATGACCTCCCAGTTGGATTTTTTCGCACCCGCGTCAGCGCGGCTTCCTCAGGCTGAAAGAGGGCGAAAAGCGGGTGGTCGCGAAACGACCCAAAAGACCGCTACGGACGATGAGACCCTTGCCGGATACCTTGAATCCACCGGCAATTATCGTGTCCTGCGCCGGCTGCAGCCGCGCACGGTCGTTGATCGGCCAAGGCCGGAATTTCCCCGCCAAGGCGTCATCCTCGACACGGAAACGACGGGCCTCGACCATCGCACGGACGAGATCATCGAAATCGGCGTCATCACCTTCACATTCGACGATAACGGTGCGATCGGCGATGTCACCGGCATCTATGGCGGGTTGCGGCAGCCTGCTATTGCCATTCCCGAAGAGATCACCCGCCTGACGGGGATTACCGACGAGATGGTCGCGGGACAGTCGATCGACATGGCGCGGCTGACTTCCCTCATTGCCGATGCCGATTTGATCGTCGCTCACAATGCGGGTTTCGACCGCCCCTTTTGCGAGACCTTCTCACCCATCTTCCGCGACAAGGCCTGGGCCTGTTCCGTTTCGGAAATAGACTGGCGGGTGCGTGGTTTTGAGGGCAACAAGCTTGGCTATCTGATCGGACAGTCAGGCTATTTCCACGACGGCCATCGCGCGGTGGATGATTGTTTCGCCCTGCTGGAAGTGCTGAAGCAGACGCGCCCCGGCCAAAGCAGCACGCCCTTTGCCGAACTCCGTGAGGCGAGCCAGCGGTCAAGGGTGCGCCTCTACGCGGAAAACAGCCCCTTCGACATGAAGGATCATCTGAAAAAGCGGGGCTATCGCTGGTCCGACGGTTCCGATGGCCGGCCGAAATCCTGGTGGGTGGAACTGCCTGAAGAAAAGCTCGATGAGGAACTGCATTTCCTGCGGACCGAAATCTACCGCTGGGATGCCGACCCGACAGTCAAATATCTCACCGCTTTCGACAGGTTCAAGGCTGGCTGAAACGCGAGATATTTCGGGCTTCAGATTGCATACAATTTCTGCAATGAATCGAAAACAATCGATGTAAAATTGAGCAGGTCCGCACACGGGTTTCGGGTGCGCAGAAAAATATCATTTTACATCAATGGCTAAGCCGATTGGCACGCCTCCTGCATGACAAAGACGTCGCAGGAGAGTGTTTATGAGCAAAGCCGCAGCAATCGACATCGCTTCCGTATCCAAGATTTACGGCAACACCACCGCCGTGCATGCGATAAGCCTCAAGATACCGGCCGGGAGCTATTGCTGCCTGCTCGGCCCGTCGGGCTGCGGCAAGACCTCGACGCTCAGGATGATCGCTGGTCACGAGAGCATCTCCAGCGGTGATATCAGGCTCGGCAATACGGTGGTGACCGATCTGCCGCCCGCCAGACGCGGCACGGCGATGATGTTCCAGTCCTACGCGCTGTTTCCACATCTCGATCTCGTCGACAATGTCGCCTTCAGCCTCAAGATGAAGGGTGTGGACAAGGAAGCTCGCCGGGCGAAGGCGCTTGAGATGCTGCAGCTGATGCAGCTTGAGCCCTATGCCAACAGGCGTCCGGCCCAGCTTTCCGGTGGGCAGCAGCAGCGCGTGGCGCTGGCGCGTGCGCTCATCACCGATCCCGAGGCGCTGCTGCTGGACGAGCCGCTTTCGGCGCTCGATCCGTTCCTCAAAATCCGCATGCGCGCCGAATTGAAGAAGCTGCAGACCTCGCTCGGCATCACCTTCGTCCACGTCACCCACAGCCAGGAAGAGGCCATGGCGCTGGCCGATATCATCGTCGTCATGAATGACGGCCGTATCGAACAGTCAGCCACCCCGCGCGAGGTGTTCGAGCGTCCCGCCACCGCCTTCGTTGCCCGTTTCATGGGCGACCACAACGTTATTTCCGGGCGTTATCGGGAAAAATCGGATGATCTCGTCACGCTCGAAGTGGTGGGCGGCGGCACTTTCACAGCAAGCGGCGTCGCCCCCGATGACGGCGCAGTCGACATCGCCGTGCGCACCGACCGCGTCCGCGTCGGCGAAGCAGACCAGCCGGGGCTCGGTTTCACCGGCATCGTCTCGAATGTCGAATATCGCGGCGCGAGCGTGAAGATCGCCGTGACCGGCGCGGGCATCGAGGATTTCAACGTCATCCTCAGCGATGCCGCCTTCTTCGAAAATCCGGTCAGGACCGGTGACGCCATACCGCTTTCATGGAATGCGGCCGATGCCATCGTGCTCGGCCGGGTAGAGAAGTGACCCCAAAAATAACCAGAGGAGAACTTTGAAATGACAGATACTACCAACAGCAAAATGGGCCTGTCCCGCCGCGGCCTCCTGAAGGCGGGCGCTGCCGCCACGGGCGCCGCAATCGGCTCCGGCCTCATCACCGGCTTCCCGACCATCTGGGCGCAGAACCCCATTACCATCCGCCAGTTCGGCACGGGTGTGTCGAACCTCAACGCCATTGCCGAAAAGTGCAAGGCCGATCTCGGCATCACGCTCGAGATGACGGCGACGGATTCGGATGCTGCCGCCCAGCGCGCCGTCACCCAGCCGAACTCCTACGATATCGCCGATATCGAATACTGGATCCTGAAGAAGGTCTATCCCGCCGGCGTCATCCAGCCGATGGAAATCAAGAAGCTCAAATATTACGACAAGATCGTGCCGCTGTTCAAAAACGGCAAGCTGAAGCCGGACAGCGTCGTGGCGCAGGGCACGGCCCCGCACACGGTTGGTTTCGTCGAAAAGCCCGGCGACAAGAAGTTCGCCAAGGGTGAGACCGATTATTTCACCATGGTCCCGACCATCTACAATGCCGATACGCTCGGCATCCGCCCCGATCTCGTCGGCCGCGATATCACCAGCTGGGCCGATATCATGGACCCCAAGTTCAAGGGCAAGGCCTCGATCCTCAACATCCCCTCCATCGGCATCATGGATGCGGCGATGATCATGGAAGCCATGGGCAACATCAAATATGCCGACAAGGGCAACATGACCAAGGAGGAGATCGACAAGACCATCGACTTCCTCATCAAGGCCAAGAAGGACGGCCAGTTCCGTGCCTTCTGGAAGAGCTTCGATGAAAGCGTAAACCTCATGGCCTCAGGCGAAGTCATCATCCAGTCCATGTGGTCTCCCGCCGTCGCGGCGGTCCGCTCGAAGGGGATCGCCTGCAAATACCAGCCGCTGAAGGAAGGTTATCGCTCCTGGGGTGGCGGCCTCGGTCTCGCCAAGCATCTATCCGGCGCGAAACTCGATGCGGCCTATGAATATATCAACTGGTACACCTCGGGCTGGGTCGGCGCTTACCTCAACCGCCAGGGCTATTATTCCGCCGCCATGGAAACGGCTAAGGAGCACATGTCCGCCGACGAGTGGGGTTACTGGGTCGAAGGCAAGCCAGCGCAGGGCGACATCATCGCGCCCGACGGCAAGGTCATGGAAAAGGCCGGCGCGGTGCGCGATGGCGGCTCTTTCGAGGAGCGCATGGGCAAGGTCGCGTGCTGGAACTCCGTCATGGACGAAGACCGCTACATGGTCCGCCGCTGGAACGAATTCATCGCGGCCTGATGTTTTTCAAGGACGAAGCCGGCGGCGAAGGCCGCCGGTTTTGAGAACGACAGAGCGTTCAAACCTCTCCGCCGTCATCCTCGGGCTTGACCCGAGGATCCATGGTCACGCCGGGTTGTGGATCCTCGGGTCAAGCCCGAGGATGACGGGAGAGTGGAGGGAGCCTCGTAAATATTCTCATCGGCGGTCAATGCCGGTGTTTCTCCAAATTCAGCGAAAGGCACAACCATGGTGACGGTCAGGCTCATCGGCGTCAGCGACAAAAAGGACAGGCCGCCCCGTAGCTTCGCGCTGCCGCAAAAGCTTGTGTCCTATGTGCAGGCCGCCCCGCTTCTGCTGATCCTCGGCTTTTTCTTGGCTTTGCCGATCCTCATGATCGCCGTCGTCAGTTTCTGGGATTACGATTTTGCCCAGATGTATCCCGACTTCGTGACCTTCAATTATCTGGAAACGCTCGGCTCGTGGGTCACCTGGCAGACCTATCTCAACACCCTGAAATATGCCGCCGTGGTCTGGGCCATCACGCTGTTCTGCGGTTTCTGGGTGGCCTATTTCCTCGCTTTCCATATCCGCACCACCACGATGCAGATGGTGCTGTTCCTGGTCTGCACCGTGCCCTTCCTGACATCGAACATCATTCGCATGATTTCGTGGATCCCGGTTCTGGGTCGAAACGGTCTCGTCAACAGCGCGCTGGTCGGCACCGGCGTCATTCCCGAGCCGATCGAATGGCTGCTTTATTCGGACTTCGCCGTGGTGCTCGCCATGGTGCATCTCTATACGCTGTTCATGGTCACGCCGATCTTCAACACGCTGATGCGCATCGACAAATCGCTGATCGAAGCGGCGCGTGATGCCGGTGCGACGGGCTGGCAGACGCTCAGCAACGTCATCATTCCCCTTGCCAAGCCCGGCATGGCCATCGGCAGCATCTTTGTCGTCACACTGGTCATGGCCGATTTCTCCACGGTTCAGGTCATGTCCGGCGGCCAGAGCGCGTCGGTGGCGCTGATGATGAAGAACCAGATGTCGCTGCTGCAATATCCTGCCGCCGCCGCCAATGCCGTCATCCTGCTCATCCTCGTTCTTCTGATGGTCGCGGGCATCCTGCGCATCGTCGATATCCGCAAGGAGCTATAGTCCCATGCATCAGGAAAAACGCGGCCGCGAATTCTATATCCTCGCCTTCTTTTTCGCCCTCTTCGTGCTGTTTCTTTACGGCCCGCTGTCGGCCATCCTCATCCTCGCCTTTCAGGGGCCGAATGGCGGCCTGACCTTCCCGCTGAACGGCGTTTCGCTGCACTGGTTCGGCAATCTCTTCGAACAGCAGGCGGTCGGCGATTTCGGCGGCTCCTTCCGCCGCTCATTCGGCCTCGGGCTGATGGTCATGGCCGTCACGGTGCTCGTGTCGCTGCTGGCGGGCCTTGCCTTCCGGCGCAGGTTCATCGGCGCGACGCCGCTATTCTACCTGTCGGTTGCCAGCCTGGTGGTGCCATCGATCATCATTTCGCTCGGAATTGGTGTTCTTTTCCAGCAGCTTGGACTGGAACCTTCATGGTATACATCAGCTTTCGGGGCGCATCTCACCTGGACGCTGCCCTTCGGCGTACTCATCATGCTCGCCGTCTTCAACCGCTTTTCGCCGTCCTATGAAGAAGCCGCCCGCGATCTCGGCGCGTCTTCCTGGCAGACCTTCGCCCATGTGGTGCTGCCGATGATCGCGCCGAGCCTGATCGGCGTCGGCCTGTTCGGCTTCACGCTTTCTTATGACGAATTCGCCCGTACATTGATGACATCAGGCACCTACAACACGCTGCCGCTGGAAATCTACGGCATGACCACCAATGTCACGACGCCGGTGCTTTATGCGCTCGGTGCTGTTACAACCCTGTTTTCCTTCCTGGTGATTGCGGCCACGCTTGGCCTGATCGTTACGCTCAATCGCCGCCATTCACGCGGATAAAGAAACGTAAAATGCGCATTCTCGTCATCAATCCCAATACCACGCAATCCATGACCGCGACCATCGCCGACGCCGCGAGGCGGATAGCCGGCCGCGATACGGAAATACTGGCCGTCACCTCGTCCATGGGCCCCGTCTCCATCGAAGGTTATTACGACGAGGTTTTCGCCGTGCCCGGCCTCCTGCTGGAGCTTGCAAAGGCCCCGGCGCTGGGAGCCGACGCGGCGGTCATCGCCTGTTTCGACGATACCGGGCTCGATGCGGCCCGCGCGCTCGCCGATATTCCCGTTATCGGCATCTGCGAGGCGGCGGTCTCCGCCACCGCCTTCATCGCGCAGAAATTCACCATCGTCACAACGATGGAACGCTCACGGCTGCCTCTGGAACATCTCGTCCACCGTTACGGCATGTCCGCCCGCTGCAACGTGCGCGCTGCCGATATTCCTGTCCTGTCGCTGGAAGATCCCGGCTCGAACGCCCGCGAAAGGCTGCGGGAGGAAATCTCGCTGGCGCTGAAAGAGGACAGGGCGGAGGCGATCGTGCTCGGTTGCGCCGGCATGGCCGACCTTGCCGCCGAACTGCGCGATGAATTCGGTGTACCGGTTGTCGATGGCGTCGCGGCGGCCGTCAAACAGGCGGAATCGCTGGTGTCGATGGGGTTATCAACCGCCAAGCGCGGCGCTTATGCCACGCCGCTCACCAAGCCCTATCGCGGATTGCTGGAGGCATTTCGGCCGGACAGGCTCTCCGGGCCATCGGCAGACGGCGGAGACGTTTTCGCCGCCTCCGTCCATAAAACGACGAAGGCGAGCTGATAGGCCAGATCGCGCTGGACGTTCTGCAATGCCGGATCGCTCAGAACTATTCTTGATCCGTTTCTCATCAGCATGTTGAACCGCTCGGCCCTGGCAAGCATGGCCGTAACGTGAGCGCGGCTGATCCCGTACGCACGGGCGGCCGCCTTGCGGGAGAACACGCAACCCGTCGCATCGCACGCCTCTGTTTTCGCGGCCGACAGTAAGTCCAACAGGATGGGGAAACCGGGCGCATGCCCAAGGAACATCCGCATCTCCTCCGAAACAAAAGACAAATCCTGCGCGTGCCGCAGTGACCAGCTCACACCGTCGATAACGGCGTCTGTTCCGACAGCCTTTTCGCCTGATGCCTCCATTGCCGGGGAGATTTCCCATGGCGAAGCCGCGGTGAGATAGGCCGTGGCGAGCGTCTCGATTGCCGTAATGAGCCAGCCGCTCAGGCGCCATGGCCGCTCGCGGTTATCCCCGCCTGGCGGGTGCCGCTGCGCGGTATTTTCCAGCTCCAGCCAGTCGATCAATGCGCGTGTCCTGCGGCTGGATGCCCAGCCGGGTGGCACGACAACTGCCTGAACCGCCGCCAGCGTAAATTGCCCGCCATGACCAGATCCGAGGCCGATGGCGCACATGACGGTGGCGAACGCGCCGAAGTCTCCAAACGCGCGGACGAGGCGCTGCTCCTGTTTGAAGACGGCCGATATGCGGGTGCAAAGATGGGTGACAGCATCACCAAAGGCGTCATCGTTCAGGATGCGGTTCGCAAGTAAGCCCAGCCTCTCTCGAAGCACGTCCGGCTGAGGCCGGACGAAGTCCCTTTTGGGGTGCGTCTTTGAAACTGGAGCGCCTGCTTTTCCGGATACCTTTCTCCCGTGGTTTTTTGCTCTTCGCTACTTTATGGCGAATTCGAAAACGTGAGTTCTGCTCGCTGACGACGGCTGCTTGGGGCAGGCGTGACAGCCGAAAGGTTCCGCTCCGGAAGATGCGTGCATTTTGTTGCACTCCCCCGGGGCTCTGTTGCGCGGTATTAAAAAATACTCTCATAAATTGAATGTTAAGGGGCGCGTTAAAATGTGTTCCCTTTTGAGACGGTTTGCGAGGGTGACGCTGACAATAAAGTTATCTACTGTTTTTATTGCATAATTTAATGAGGCCATGGATGCGAAATCTTTCGTCCATTTGCCATGAATACAATCTTTGATGGTTGCTTTTTAGGCATTGACGACATCGCGAAAGATGCATCCGAAACCACATGACACCCGAATGTTACTGCCATGTCTCGGGCGCGGTCGGCAGCGATGCCGGGCGGCGCGTAGAGCCCGTCATGCCTTTTATTCATCCCCGATTCTTCAGAGGAGGTTGAAATGATTCAACTTAAACATGTTGTTTTTGTTGGCCTTGCGGCCATCGCGATGCAATTCGATATCCCGTCCATGGGCCAGCCGGCCCTTGCGAACGCGGCAACCCTCACCGCCGAGCAGACGGCGGCTTTCCAGTCGAAACTGGAGCAGGCGGAAGCGAGCCGCGAGCTGCTCGGCCGCCGATCCGTGTGCCTGATGGAACATCTGACGGCGCAACAGCAGCTCAGCGCCGACCGCGAGAAGGCGCTGGGGCAGGCCATGTACCTGCAGATCGAGCTGGAGCGGCAGGTGGTGCAGTCCGAAACCAGCGTGAAGGGCTATGAGGAGCTGGTTCAGTCCGAGAGCGAGAACGTCAGGGCGCGTCAGGCCACCTTCGAAAAAGCCCGGAAGGAAATGGACGAGCAGGCCAAGCGAGTAAAAATATGCAGCGGCGTCCTCTTCTTCCTGCCGGGAATTTGCCAGGCGGGTGACGCGGCGGTCAAGGCGCTGGGCTGGATGAATGATGCGGAGAGGGAATACCGCACCGCGCAGCCGCGTCTGGACAATGCCCGGGCGGCTCTTGAAGGCGTTCGCAACCAGCTCGAAAACAATCGCCGCCAGCTTGCGGCGGCACAGCAGAGCCACGCGGAGAACGAGAAAGCGGTGAAAACTCTGGAGGAGCAGATCACCAAGCTCAAAGCGACGATCTCCACCATCAACGTCAAGGTTCAGGACTTCAACATTCAGGTCGGCAACTTCACCAGCGCTCTGAAGGAAGCGAGCGAGGTCAATCCTGACGACGCGAAAATACGTCAGGTTACGCGGCTCTCCACCGAGATCGACGGCCTGACCAAAGACGTGCCGCAGTTCATTTCCTCCACCGAGGCCGGACTGCCGGACGACGCGAAGAAGCAGTGCGGATCGTGAACGATCAATCCCATGACTCTCCGTAACCACCCATCAACAGGAGCATGAAAATGAACAATGTCGTGACTTTCGAAAGCCGGACCGCCCAGATCAACAGCGCAATCGACGCCGGCGTCGATGCGATCGTTTCGCAACCGAATTTCAGCCTTCCCAAGTCGGATACGGCGCTTGTCCGGTCCTATGTCGATAAGATCCAGGGAACCTATGATGTCGAGCGCGCCAAGCGCGACACCGACAATGCGATTGATCTGCTTTACATCGCCTACAACACAACACCGCAGGAAAACGGCGATATTCGCGTCCGCATCAGCGCTATCATGAACAGGCTGATCACGTCGCAGCAGAAAAGCGAAATAGTCATGAAGAATGCGATGGAGGCGGCGACCCGCATCGGTCTGTCTATCGCCGATCTTTTCCCGGACTGGCTCGATGTCAGGGAAGAAAACGATCAGGCCGAAATAAAGGCATTCGTCTCCAACGATCTGATAAAGCTCGCAACGGGCATCCGGGATAGGGCGCTCAGCGTTCGAGACGAGCTTCTTGCCCTTGCTGCGACCTATGACGCCATCATCAGGGACACGGCCCAAACCACGGATATGAGCGAAACAGCCTTGAGCAAACGCCTCGCCGATAAAGCGGTGATGGAACGGGAAATCCGGGAGGCTGACGCACGACGGGAACAGCTTGAATCGCTTGTCAACGATCTCAAGGAACAGGTTGCGGCATTCGAAAAGAAGGCTCGGGAATATGAGCAGCGGGCCAATACGGCCGAGCAGCGTGCTTTTGTCATGTCGATCGTCCGGGTCGGCGCGCAGATGATTTCAAGCGCGATTCCCGCCATTGCCATGGTGGCGGGCGGTCCCGCCTCCATGCTGGCCTCGTCGGTTGGCGGCGCACTTTCAGGACAATCCAAGGCCGGACAGGATACGGACGGGCAGGGGCAGGGCGGCGGCTCCCGCACCCCGTCAGGCGGCGGAAGCAAGGCCGATGCGGCCGCCAAGCAGAGCGAGCTTTCCGAAAAGAAAGCCGAGCTTCGCAAGAGCGAGGAAAAACGCGACGCTCTGAAGGGAGATGTCAAGTCGCTCGAGGACGCCAAGGCAAAGCTTGCGGACGACGCGGAAAGCGCCGACCCCAAATCGAGCAAGGCCATCGAGCTTGCCGAACTCGATAAACGTCTGGCTGCACGCGCCGCGGAACTCAAGGCGCAGGAAGAAAAGATCGCCGCTCAGCAAACGGTTATTTCCAGCCTGCAGGCCTCGCTCGATGCTTTGGACAAGGGGCTGGGCAAGCTTTCCGAAGAGCAGCAGCAGCAGGCGGCCAGCCTGCGCGAAATCCAGATGCAGATGATCGACAAGGCGGAGGCCTATGAGAAGGAGCGCCGTACCCAGGCGGCCGAGCTCATCAGGATCAACGCCCTCCTGAAGGGAAAGCAGGCAGAGGATGACAAGATCAAGCTTGCGGTGCAATCGCTCAATGTCAGCATTTCGGCGCTGAAACGCATGAAGGAAATCGTTGAAGAAATAGCCTTCTTCTTCAAGGGCTTCGCCGATTTCATGCAAGCGGTTGCAGATGATGCCCAGCATCAGATCACCGGCATTGAAAATGTCGCCGGGCAGGAGACGCTGCGAAAGAACCGCTTCGCGCAGCTCATCCGTTCTGTCGACGAGTTCTTCGTCAGGCAAACCGCCCAGTGGCACGCGGTGGTGATCGTCTCCGACCGCTTCAACCGCAGCTTTGCCGAAGGATGGTCGAAGCTGAACAAGTTGCAGGGCGGATATATCGACAGTGCCAATCTGCCGGCCTATCTGGCAGGTGTCGCGGAGAAGCTCTCGGCCATCGTCGCCGAACGCGAGGCCGCTGCGGACGCAAAAATCGCGTCGCTGCAGGCCTATCGTCAGGATCTGAGCAAGACCGCCTGATCCCCTGAGACCCTGCCGTTCCCTTTCCGGCCCGGCAGGAAGCGCATCCATGGTCTCAGCCGGAATCGTCGCCCTTGGCATGGATCATGGGCAATGCCCTGCCGGCGAATATGCCGGCAGGGCGGCCACCGAAACTTCGACATTCACCAAATCAACGACGGGCATCCGGCCGCCATCGAAGCGCCCCATGCCGCGTCCTTTTCAGAAAGGAGAAGACCATGCCGACAGTCAACAAACCTCCCGTTTTGGTGCCTCAGGACACCCCCGCCTGGTGCTTTGCCGCCGTCGAGCAGATGGTGCGGGCCTATCGCGGGCTTCCTGCGGCCACGCAATACGACATTGCGAGACGCAATACCGCAGCGCTCGCGACCGTCGATCCGCAGGTTCAGGAACGCTGGGAGCTGGCGCAGGTTCTGGATCAATCCGCCGGCATCCTTGAACTGGGTGGGGCAAATCCGAACAGCAATATCGTCAAGCTGGTGTCCAGCCAGTGGAACGCCTTCGATCACACCACGACCGGCGGCCATTTCGTCAACGGTCTGACGGCCGATATCGTCAGGAGCGAGATCGATAACAACCGCGTCTTCGTGATCGGAACCGAATACCATTATTACCTCGTCTACGGCTACACTGTGAACGGCAAGGATCTCGAACTGCATATTCTCGACCCATGGCCGGCCGGGCGGGGCGGGGCCAGAACGCGCCTCGGCCTGCAGGAATTTTTGGGGATGCCGGCCCGCGTCGCCATCACCTTCGGTTAGGCCGGCAAGCCGAACACTGACCACATTCCCATCGATTGCCGGAGATATTCCGGCACCCAATCAACACAGAATCCCACCATGCGATCCCGCACGTCAACGTCCGGAAACAGGTGGCTCATGTCCAAAAAAGGAGACAAACATGCCAATTCTCAGCAATTTCGTGGTCAAGCATATCCGGCCCTTTGGTGAAGCGGGCTATGATGCTTTCGGCAATGCGCAGACCATCGAATTCCTCTCAAGCCTCGGCCTCAGCACGGGGGATATCACCAATATCTTCGCGGCATGGCGCCTGGCGGCCCTGGCCGATCCCGTCGGCGAGAGCAATCTTCTCGTTGCGGCAGCCAATGCGCTGGCGCAGGCGCGATGGGAGAACCTCTATGAGACCCAGATGAGCACGGTGCTGTTCCTCGATGATGTCCAGCTTGAATCCCTCAGCCATCTCGAGCCCGGTCCGAACCGCAACTTTTCGTGGCGGTCGCCGACCCCCATCGCCGCCGCGGTGACCATTCACAACGGCAGCAACAGGCATCACATCATCTGGGAGGCAACGGGTTTTTCCGGCGGCACGGATGAAAATGGCTGGATTTCGCACTTCACCGACTTATTGCCGACCGAGCGATAGGCCCTTCGTCGGATAATCGCCAGACGACGCTGGAAAGTTATCGCAACTTTCCGGCGTCCCTGCCGCCAGCCCCTTCATATCCCTGTCATAATGGTGTCTGATACCGAAACCGTCTTGAGGCCGATATGTGTTGACGAATAGCCGTTGCACGCAGGGAGTTCTTTCGTGAAATCGTCAACACGAACCATAGAGACCGAAGTGCGCAGCCAGAGACACGGCACGCCCGGCGAGGTTTTTGCGGCCTTCCTGAAGCTCGGCGTCACCTCTTTCGGCGGCCCCATCGCCCATCTCGGTTATTTTCGCGATGAGCTGGTCGTGCGGCGCAAATGGATCGATGAGGCCGGTTACGCCGATCTTGTGGCGCTGTGCCAGTTTCTGCCCGGCCCGGCCTCCAGCCAGGTAGGGTTTGCGCTCGGGCTGCTGCGCGCAGGTCCGCTCGGCGCGCTGGCGGCCTGGACGGCATTCACATTGCCATCCGCCATTCTCCTCCTTCTCTTCGCCATGGTCGCCGCCTCCATCGATGGGCCGGTCGGCACCGGCCTCCTGCATGGGCTGAAAATCGTCGCCGTCGCCGTCGTCGCGCAGGCGGTCTGGGGTATGGCGAAAAGCCTCGCGCCGGATCGTGAGCGCGCCAGCATCGCGCTGGCCGGCATCGTCTGCGTGGTGTTTGTCGCCGGCGCCTTCGGGCAGGTTCTGGCGCTTGCCATTGGCGCCGTTGCCGGGCTTGTCTTCTGTCGTTCGGATGCCGCGGGGCAGGCCACCCATCTCGCCTTCCGTGTACCCAAAAGCGTCGGATATATCGCGCTTGCCGCCTTCGCCCTGCTGCTCGGTCTCCTGCCGCTGCTTGCTGCTGCGGCGGCTTCACAGGGCCTTTCCTTGTTCGACGCCTTTTATCGCGCCGGTGCGCTGGTTTTCGGCGGCGGCCATGTGGTGCTGCCGCTGCTGCAATCGGAAGTCGTCGCCACAGGCTGGGTCACGGAAGATGCCTTTATCGCGGGTTATGGCGCAACCCAGGCCGTGCCCGGTCCGCTCTTCACCTTCGCCGCCTATCTCGGTGCGGTGGTGGGGCCGCAGCCCAACGGTGTTGCGGGCGCGGCGATCGCCCTTGTTGCGATCTTCCTTCCCGGCATGCTGCTGCTCGTCGGCGTGCTGCCCTTCTGGGAAGGGTTCCGCAAGCACCTTCTGGCGCAGGCTGCCATGCGTGGCGCAAATGCCGCCGTCGTCGGCATTCTCGGCGCGGCGCTTTATGATCCGGTCTGGACAAGTGCCATCTTCACCCCGAAGGATTTCGCCCTGGCGCTGACAGGCTTCATCCTGTTGACGATCTGGAAAACGCCGCCATGGGCCGTGGTGGTCCTCTGCGCGGCCGGCGGCGTTCTACTTGCCTTGATATAGGCGTCATACTGCAGCGCCCATGGTCTCGAACATCCAGTCGGAGAATGCCTGCATGGCGGGTGTGGGCGGTTTCGATTGCAGCCGGGTCAGCCAATAGCTTCCGAGCGAAATGGTAATCGGAAAAGGCTGGGTGATTGCACCGGAGGCGAGATGCCGCGAAAACATCGATGGCGGCGCCAGCGCCACGCCGAGCCCCTGCAGGGCGGCTTCCATCATGCCCAGAGACGTGTCGAAAACAATGCCTGCATTCACCTGTGCTGCAGGCGTTACGCCGGCGGCCGCAAACCAGTTGCTCCATTCATCGGCCCTGTAGCTGCGCAGCAGCGTCGCTTCCATCAGATCGGCGGGCGTTTTCAGCGTCTCCGCCAGTTTCGGCGTGCAGAGTGGGGAAAGAGGCGCCTCGAATAGTCGAAAGGCATCCGTGCCGTGCCAGGAGCCCTGGCCGAAACGGATGGCGAAATCCAGCCCTTCCGCCGCCATATCGACGCGGTTGTTATTGGTGGAAACCCGCACATCGATGAAGGGATGCTGCTTTTGAAACGCCTGCAGCCGTGGCAGCAGCCAGCCCACGGCAAAGGTTCCCACGACACCCAGAAACAGCAGCTCGCGCACCTGTCCGGCCTCGATCCGGTCGAGCGTCGTCGCCATCTGGTCGAAGGAGCTGGTCACCGTCGGCAGCAGGGCCTCACCTTCGGCGGTAATTTTCAGCCCGCGTGGAAGCCGCTGAAACAGCGCAACCCCCAGCCGCTTTTCCAGCCCCTTCACCTGTTGGCTCACAGCCGCCTGCGTCACGCACAGTTCGATGGCCGCGCGGGTGAAGCTCAGGTGCCGGGCGGATGCTTCAAAGGCCCGCAAGCCGTTCAGGGGAAGAAATTGCCGAACCATTCAAGACCTAGATTTTCTTGTGTCTCTTCCGAGATATCATGATTTGTTCGTGCAATGTAGGGCGGTTAAACGTTTTTCGCTGGGGATGGCGAACAAGCAGAAAATCCACTCAAGGTTTTGGAGAATGCGAAAGATGAAACTTAATCGCAGACATATCGCACTGGCTGCCTTGCTCTCGACGAGCCTGTTCACGCAGGCCTTTGCCGCCGATGAAACGAGGCTGAAAGCGATAACGGATGCCGCGATCAAGCCGGTCATGGAGAAGAACGGCATCCCCGGTCTTGCCGTTGGTATCAGCGTTGATGGTCAGAGCCACATCTTCACCTATGGTGTCATGTCCAAAAGCACGAATGAGCCCGTGACCCCGCAGACGCTGTTCGAACTCGGCTCCATCTCCAAGACATTCACCGTCACGCTCAGCACCTATGCCGAGATAAACGGCCAGCTCTCGCTTTCCGGCAAGGTTGAAGATTATCTTCCCTCCATGAAGGGCAAGCCTTTCGGCGATGTCACGCTGATGCATCTCGGCACCCACACTGCCGGCGGCTTTCCGATTCAGGTGCCCGACAACATCAAGACGGAACAGCAGTTGCTGGCCTATCTCAAGGCCTGGAAACCCTCCTATAAGCCCGGAACGCACCGAAGCTACGCCAATCCCAGCATCGGAATGCTGGGATACATCACCGCAAAAGCCATGGGGCAGAGCTTTGATGGCGCCATGCAGGACACGCTGTTCCCCGCGCTTGGCCTGAAGAACACCTTCACCGTGGTGCCCAAGGCAAAGATGGGTGACTACGCGCAAGGTTATAAACGAACCGGCGAACCGGCCCGCATGACGCCCGCCATTCTTTCATCCGAGGCCTACGGCGTCAGATCGACAGCGCAGGACATGATCCGCTTTGTCAACGCCAATATGGGCCTTGAAAAGCTGGACGGAAAAATCCAGCAGGCGCTCATCAACACCCATACGGGATATTTCAGCGTCGACGCCATGACTCAGGATATGGTCTGGGAGCAATATGCCCATCCAACGCCGCTTAAGACGCTGCGAGAGCTGAATTCCGGCGCCTTGCTCAAGACCGTTCCGGTCTCCGAAATCTCGCCGCCGATGAAGCCGCGTCAGGATGTCTTCATCAACAAGACCGGCTCCACCAATGGTTTCGGTGCCTATGTGGCGTTCATCCCCAGACAGAAATTGGGCATCGTCATTCTGGCCAATAAAAACTATCCCAACGAGGAACGTGTCTCCGCGGCCTATGAGATCCTGACGGCGCTTGAAAAGGTGGAATAGGAAGCGGCATTTCGGTGCTCCTCATTGCGGCGCGGGAACTCGTTACCCTCGCGCCATTCGCACCGGTCACCCCGGAGGCGGGTGGTGCCCGCGCCGTCATCAGGCCATCACGCTTCGGTTCTAAGGGTGGACGATGCACTCTCGTTACGTCCTCCTTCTCATTGCTCTTACCCAGATAACCGGCTGGGGTGCGGTTGGCATCCTGCCCGTCCTGGCCGGCCCGGTCGCGGCAGAATTTGCGACCTCCCTGCCATCGGTTTTTGTGGGAACCTCTGTCATGTTCGCGGCAATGGGGCTTGCCGCGCCTTGGGTGGGTCGCGCGTTCCGGCGGTTCGGTACGCGGCGTGTCATGGCGACCGGTGCCGGCATCATGGGATTGGGCCTGTTCCTGCTCGCCCTGTCTGTGAACCTCACCATGTTCTGGATGAGCTGGGCGTTGACGGGACTTGCCGGCGCGATGTTCCTCACAACGTCTGCTTATGCCTATATTGCCGAATATGCAGCGGACAGGGCGCGCAGCCTGATTGGAACGCTGATGCTGGTGACCGGACTGGCCGGCAGTATCTTCTGGCCGATCACCACGTTCCTCGATCACGGGCTGGGATGGCGCGGCGCTGTCTCCATTTACGCCGGTATCATGCTCATGGTTGTCTGCCCGCTGGTGTTTTTTGGCCTGCCGGTCACCGATGGAGCGGCTCAGCCCACGGCGAGACCGGGCAGCGAGAGAAGAGGGCGGGTTTTTATCTTTCTGGTCACCGCCATCGCCTTGAACAGCTTTGTCACCTTCGGCATCGATGCTCTTGGCATACAGCTTTTGCAGACGATGGGAATGGAGCTTGCCGGCGCCGTTGCGGTCGCCTCCCTGCTCGGTGTTTTCAAGGTTGGAGGGCGCGTCATTGATCTCGCGGGTGGACAAAAATGGGATGGGCTGTCCACGGCGGTCATATCGGGGGTGATGATCCCCATGGGCCTCACCGCAATCTGGCTCGGAGGGGCGGGATTTCTGTCTGTGGGCGGTTATCTTGTGTTGTTCGGTATCGGCAGTGGCGCCTTTGCCGTCGCGCGGGCGACCATGCCGCTGGTGTTTTTCGAAAAGTCTGATTACGCGGCTGCAATGGCCACCATCGCCCTGCCGATGAACCTGATCAACGCCCTGGCTCCGCCGGTGCTGGCGGCGTTGATGGGCAGTATCGGCCCACACGCGGTGTTTGCCGTGCTCGGTATCATGAGCACAGCGGCATTGGCGGTCCTGCTGCGGTTGAACGGTATGAGGGCGAAGCCAGCCCCGGCTGAATAATCATTTGGGACGGTGTCGCGAATGTCGCGTCGCGGTCCCCAAAAGGAGACCTCGGGTCAAAACGACGGGATGCTACGGCACGAGGAAAGCCAGGGCAGGCAAGGTGGTGCGGCTTCAACCTTCACGATTACACTTCGCCGCCAATCTGCCTCAAAAATGCATCCCGGTGGAAACAATCCATTCCCGATGACAGCGACATCTAATCGCGCTAACGGAGAAAAGATGCGCCGGCTGCCGATTCGATCTCGGTTACACGCGCAAATCATAAAAGCAAATCTTTGCGCGGCTACGAACTGAAACGGGAAAGCCCGGGAAGCGCGTGCCGGCTGTTTCCTGGGGGGACGACATGAGCGATACCGGTGGTTATTTTCCGCGCTGGCGATTGAAAACCGAAGGGCGCATCCTGCCCGATGAGCGGCTGCCTGCGGGACAGACAGCGGTGCTCGGTCTTCAGCATGTCGTGGCGATGTTCGGTTCCACGGTTCTTGCGCCGCTGATCATGGGGTTCGATCCGAATGTCTCGATCCTGTTTTCGGGTATCTCGACGCTCATTTTCTTCATTGCCGTCGGCGGTCGTGTGCCGAGCTATCTCGGCTCCTCCTTTGCCTTCATCGGGCCCGTGCTTGTGGCAACGGGTGCAGCCGCGGGTGCGGCAAGTCCTGATATCGCGCTGGCACTCGGCGGCATCATCGCCGCCGGTGTGCTCTATGCGCTGATCGGCGTCATCGTCATGATCGCTGGCCATAACTGGATCGAAAAGTTGATGCCGCCGGTTCTGACCGGCGCGATCGTTGCAGCAATCGGTCTCGTTCTCGCCCCCATTGCGATCGCAAGCGCTTCCGGCTCCGGCCCCGGCAATCCCGATGGCGACCAGCTGTCGCGCTGGATTGCGATCCTGACTGTCACATCGGTCGGTGCGATTGCTGTCTATGCCCCCGGCATGGCGCGCCGTTTGCCCATTCTTCTCGGCGGCGCGATTGCCTATCTCGCTTATCTCGTGCTCGCCAACGGCTTCGGCTTTGGCAAGTCTGTCGACTTCTCGGGCGTGGCGGCTGCACCGTGGTTCGGATTGCCGACATTCACCGCACCGGTGTTTTCAGGATCCGCGATTGCCCTGATCGCGCCGGTCGTCGTCATTCTGGTGGCAGAAAATCTCGGACATATCAAGGCGATAGGCGCGATGACCGGGCAGAACCTTGATCGTTATCTCGGCCGCGCCTTTATCGGCGACGGCATTGCGACGATGTTTTCAGGCGCCTTCGGCGGAACCGGCATGACGACCTATGCCGAAAACATGGGCGTCATGGCGATAACCCGCATTTTCTCGACGCTCGTCTTCATCGTGGCTGCACTGGTCGCCATCATTCTCGGCTTCTCGCCGAAATTCGGTGCGCTCATTCAGACTATACCGGGGCCGGTCATCGGCGGCCTTTCCGTCGTGGTCTTCGGCCTCATCGCGGCGACCGCCGGGCGTATCTGGGTTGAAAACAAGGTCGATTTTTCCGAACCGCGCAACCTCATCACCGTGGGTATCGCGCTGGTATTGGGCGCGGGCAACTTCAAGCTTAATGTCGCCGGCTTCACGCTTGATGGTATCGGCACGGCAACAATCGGGGCGATTGCCTTTTACCACCTGCTGGGCCTTGGCAGGCCGGCGTCGGGCAAGTGATTGCCTGCCGCCTGAACATCCACCATCTAAAGAGGCAGCATCGGTTTTCCGATGCTGCCGGAATTTATCGGTCAAGCCCCGTCACAACATGCGCGGAAGCACATCGGTCGGGCCGCGCCTGTCCATGAGCCTGTGTTTGAGAGCACCCAGCACATGAAGGCCGATCAGGATCAGAATTGCGTAAGCGCCGTATCGATGCAGCGTTTGGAAAATCACGAAGGCGCTGTCGTTTTTGGGAAGCAGCTCCGGCAGATGTGAAATTACGAAAAACGGTACCCCGTCGCTCTCAGAAAAACTGCTGGACAGCGAATATCCGAGCAGCGGCACAAGGAAAGTCAACAGGATCAGGAGCTTGTGTACCGCATGGGAGAGAATTCTCTCCCATGGCGCCAGAGCCGCTGGCGCTGAAGGCATGATCTGCCTGTAGCGCCAGCGAAGCGCCAGATGAACGAGGGCAAGCAGCCAGACCAGAACACCGAACTGTTTATGGTTGGGATAAAAGATCGAGGCGGTGGCCATGTCGCTTTCCGGCAATCGCGTCATGTACCAGCCGGATGCGATAAGCCCGATGATGAGCGCCGCCCTTACCCAATGCAGACAGCGTATCGGCAGGGGATATTTTACGGCTCGGCTCTCATTGATGATGTGTGACATCGCAATATCTCCGTGATCGAGGTCCATTCGGCCCGATTGATTTTGGCGAATGATGAAAAGACGGGCTCAGTGGCCCGCCTTCACATTTTTCAGGGCAAAGAAGACCGCTGCCGAAAGCAGTCCGATCAAGGTTCCCGCTGCGGTCAGCAGAACCGCATGCGCCTGTGAAAAGGCGCTCTTGCCGGCGGTTACCAGCGCTGCCGCGAGGTCTTGCGGCAATTTTCCAGCCAACACGTAGGTATCGCCGATCGAGTGGCTTGCCGCGTCGGCCAGTTGTGGCGGAATGCCGGCCGGCAGCACCAGCGCCCCCATGTAGATCGCCGATAGCGCCACGCCAAAGAAAGTGATGCCGAGGCCCGCGCCGAGTTCGTAACCCGTTGCCTCCAGGGAGCCGGCAGCGCCCGCCTTTTCAGCCTCAACTGCGCCCATGATGGCAATCGACGAGGCGGTCAGGCCGATGCTGAGGGATAGGCCGAGCAACGTCAGGCATGCCGGCACGGCGAGGCCAGGATCATGGAAATCGGACTGCGCCAGCGTCACAAGGCAGGCGGCGGCAACAAGAAGCGAGGCGCTCGCAACCGCCCGAAGGCCGAGACGGTTCGACAGGAAGCCGGCAACCGGGCCGCCAACGGCCGCCGCGACCATGATGGGCAGCATGAAGAGGCCGGCCTGCAGCGGCGACTTGCCGAGAACGAACTGCAGCTCCTGCGCAAGCGTAAGCTCGACGCCCGCAAGCGCTCCGGCGGTGACGACGGCCATGCCGACACCCGTGACGATGGCCGGGCGGGAAAAGAGCGTCACGTCAAGCATCGGCTCTGCGACGGAGAGCTGGTTACGAACGAAGATTGCAAGGGCAGTCGCGCCGATCAGAAGGGCCAGTCCGACGATTGCGAGCGGCTCTTTACCGCTGAAACCGGTTTTGGCGGCAAAGACCAGTCCGATGATCCCCACGATCAAAAGCAGGGCCTGGCTTATCTGCCATTTGCCCGGAGAGAGGATTTCCTTTTCCGGGAGGATGAAGGCGATGATCGGCATGATCACAAGCACCACGGGAACATTGATGAGGAAGACCGATCCCCACCAGAAATGCTCGAGAAGGGCGCCGCCCACCAGCGGGCCGACCGCCGCACCCGCTGCGCCGACCGTTCCCCAAAGGCCGAGCGCCATGGCGCGCTCGCCCGGATCTTCGAATGTGCGCCTGATGATGCCAAGCACGCAGGGCATGATCATCGACGCGCCAAATGCAAGCAGGATGCGTCCGGCGATCAACATCGACGGCGTGAGCGAAAACGCCGCCACGACGGAGGCGAGGCCAAAAACGAACAGGCCCGTCAGCAGCATTTTCCTGTGGCCGATTCTGTCGGCGAGGGTGCCCATCGGCACCAGCAAACCGGCCATGAGCAGCGAATAGATATCGATGATCCACAGGACCTGTGTGGTCGATGCCTGCAGCGCAAGCGTCAGCGACGGCACGGCGATATGCAGGATCGTCATGTCGAGAACGACAGGCAGAAATGCCAGCATGACCGCAATGAGAATGATCCACCGGTGCGCATGAAGCGGCGAGGGCGGGGGGACGTGGTTCGGGTCGAAAGACACCGTCATTGTTTTCACCATCAAAATGCCAGATCGCGGCAGTGAGACGCCGCTGTTGCGGCGGCGACTACTTCCGCAGCCTGAACGCTACCGGCTGCGCTTTGTGGTTTCATGGAGGAAGTGTGGAGAATATGTGGAGATGGGCGGCAGCCGGCAGCGGGCGCTGGTTGCGGTCAGGACACCGGCTGACCGAGTGAAATTTCGAACATGGCGCCGCCTTTTTCAGATGGCGCATAACGTATCTTGCCGCCGTGAGCCTCCACGATTGCGCGAACGACGGAAAGGCCGAGCCCGTTGCCGCTCTCTTCCGTCAAGCCGGTCTGGCTACCCCTTCGAAACGGTTCGAAGGCGCAAGGAGCGATATCACCGTCAAGCCCGGGCCCTTCGTCCGTGACCCGCAAGACCGTTACACGGTTTTCAACGCCAAGGCTTATGTCGATCGCGCCGCCCAGGGCGTAACGGCGCGCATTGGTGATGAGCGCAAGGAGGGCCTGTCGAATGCGCATGGTATCGGCCCGCACCACCATATCGGAGAGGTGAAGCCGAAGCTCGAAACCTTCCTGCCTCAATTCCTGTTCCAGCACGGCGGCAAGCTGCTCTATTTCTTCCTTCAGCCGCACGGGTTCGATACGCAGCTCTAGATAGCCGCTATCGGCAAGTGTGACGGTGCGCAGATCCTCGACAAGCCGGGCAAGGGAATCCACCTGCAGCACGAGACCCTGAAGTGACGTCTCATCCGGTTCGAACACACCGTCGATCATGCCGCGCAGTTGACCTTTGAGGATAGTGAGCGGCGTGCGCAACTCGTGGGCAATGGTTGCATTCCAGAGCTTCATATCCGCTGCCATATCCTCCAGACGCTGGGCCATGGCGTTGAAGTCCTCGACGAGATGGGCTGTCTCTCCCAAAGAATGATCACCCGGCAAGGCGCGCGCCGAAAGATCGCCGTCCTTGATGCGTCTCGCGCTGTGGGCGAGGGATTCGAGCGGCTGCAGAATGCGCCGGGTCAAGCGGACGGAGGCGATGGCGGCAACGATGAGGGCGATGAAGATCAGGACGGAGAGGATGATGAAATCAACGCCCGTCAGCCAGTTGTCCTCGCTTTCAGACCAGGGATAAAAATAGAAGATGATGCTGAAGGCGATGTAAGTGCCGAAAAAGACCACCAGACCGGCAATTACCGTCATTGATGACATGGCCAGCAATATTTGGCGGCTGAGGCCTTTTTTCAGCATCATGGCTCGACCGCCAGACGATAACCGACACCTCGAATGCTGGCCAGCATGCCTTCGCCACCGGCCTGCTCGAGTTTCTTGCGCAGTTTGCTCAAGTGGCTGTCTATCGTGCGGTCCAGCGCATCCGAACCGGGCAGGCAGGCATCGACCAGCTCGCCGCGTGTAAAGGCCTTGGTCGGCGTGCGCGCAAGATGCGCCAGCAGCCTGAATTCGGTCAATGTCAGCGACAGGCGAATGGTGGCATCGTCTTTTTCGATCTTTGCCTCGTAGCTGTCGAGATCGATGGTCAGGTTGCCGACCCGAACGACGGCGCCCGCCTGCCTGAGCCCCGCGCGCCGCAGCACCGCCTTTGCCCGTGCGACAACTTCGATGGGATTGAACGGCTTGACGATGTAGTCATCCGCCCCGATGCGCAGCCCCTGAAGACGATCGACATCCTTGTCCAGTGCTGTGACCATGATGACGGGCGTATGGCCGCGCCTTTGTATCTCCGCCAGAACCTCCCAGCCATCCAGCCGCGGCATGGAGACATCCGCCAGCACGATATCTGGTTTCAGGGCGCGATGAAGTTCCAGCGCCACCTTGCCGTCACGGGCATGCACGGTGCGGAAACCTTCGCGGGTAAAATAGGCTTCGAGAATGCCGGCGATCTTCATGTCGTCTTCAGCGATCAAAACTAGTTCTGCCATCGTCTTCAAACTCCTTGATACATCCATGCCACCGAACGGCCACGCCGTCGAGTATTGGGTGCCGGCCTCCACAAAGCCGCAACAAAACCTCCACAAAGCGCAAATGCACAGAGCCTAGATAGCCGCCATCGAGCTCGTTGTTTAAAATGGATGGTGGATACTCATGCGACGCGGATCATACTTCTGGAAACTTGGCGCGCTGTGCCTGCCGATCTTTCTTCTCTGTGCCTGCAGTGATAACGGAACGGGTGACGGCGGTGCCGCCGAAACGCCGCCGCCCGCACGCGTCAGCGTCATGACCGTTCAGCCGGAACCCGTGACGGTCTACGACGAACTGCCCGGCAGGGTGTCGGCCTACCGCACGGCGGAGATCCGGGCGCAGGTGAGTGGCATCATCCAGAAGAAGCTCTTCACGGAAGGTGCCTTCGTGGAAGCCGGCACACCGCTTTTCCAGATCGATCCCGCACCTTTTTCAGCCGATGTAGACGCTGCAACCGCCGTGCTGGCGCGGGCGGAGGCGGAACTTCTGAACGCACAGGTTAAATACGAGCGCGCCAGATCGCTGTCTTCGCGCGAGATCACCAGTGCGGAATCCTTCAATAACGCCACCGCCGCCCTTGCGCAGGCGAAGGCGAATGTCGCGGAAGCGGGCGCCATTCTCGCCCGGCGAAAGCTGGAGCTTTCCTATGCGACGCTGCGCAGCCCGATCAGTGGGGTCATTGGCCAGTCCTTCATGAGCGAAGGCGGACTTGCCTCATCCTCGGCAACTGCACCATTGGCGGTCATTCAGCAGATCGATCTGGTCTATGTGGATGTTCGCCAGTCCGCGATGAGCCTGGAGGCCCTGCGTGACACGGCTTCCGGGGCAGGGACCGAAAATCCGGACGAGCTTCCGGTGAAGATCATCACCATCGCCGGCAAGCCGTTCGGCCACGATGGAAAGGGCCTGTTCTCCGACATCTCCGTCGACAGCGCCACGGGCAGCCTCGGCATTCGCATCCTCGTTCCAAACCCGGAGGAACAGCTGCTTCCGGGCATGTATATCCGGGCGATGGTTCCGCGCGCCATATACGGCGCTGCGATCCGCGTGCCGCAGGAAGCAATCATCCGCGATCCGGCCGGACGGCCGCAGATCGTTGTTGTCGGCGCAGACAAGACCGGTGCGCGCCGCGCGGTGGAACTGGGGCCGCTGGCCGACGGTCGATACATCGTCACGGGAGGCCTTGCCGCCGGAGAAACCATCGTCGTTCTGGGGCAGGATCGCGTCCAGGGTGGACAGCCGCTTGAAAGGTCGCCCTTTTCCCCTGCCGCCCCAGAGACCCGAACCTAAGGAGCGGACAGATCATGCCGCAGTTTTTCATCAACAGGCCTGTTTTCGCCTGGGTCATTGCCATTCTGATCGTGATCGCGGGGGTGATGTCCATCCCGCAACTGCCCGTCTCACGGTTTCCCGTCATCGCTCCGCCCAGCGTTTCGATCTACGCCACCTATACCGGCGCCACGCCGCAGACGATCAATGACAGCGTGACGAGCCTGATCGAACGCGAACTTTCGAGCGCGAAAAACATCCTCTATTTCGATTCATCGGCCGATTCCTCGGGTTCGGCCACCATTACCGTCACCTTCAAACCGGGCACCAATCCCGAGCTTGCGCAGGTGGATGTTCAAAACCGGCTGAAGGCCGTGGAACCGCGCCTGCCGGAACAGGTCCGCCGCGCCGGACTGACTGTGGAATCGGCATCGTCAGGATTTCTGATGATCGTTTCGCTGAAATCGAAGGACGGCTCGCTCGACGCTCTCGCTCTCGACGATTATCTCGTCCGCAACATTGCGCCGGAACTGAAACGTGTCGGCGGTGTCGGTCGCGTGCAATCCTTCGGGTCCGAAGCGGCGATGCGCATCTGGCTCGACCCCGTCCGCCTTGTGGCCCATTCCATCTCGATGGCCGAGGCGACACAGGCCATACAGTCGCAGAATATTCAGGTCGCCCCCGGCCGTCTGGGTGAAACGCCAACCGTGCCGGGCCAGAAGGTCAGCGTGCCGCTCAGCGTAAGCGGTCAATTGCAGACGCCCGATGAATTCGCGCAGATCATTCTGCGTTCTAACCCAGATGGCTCCAGGCTGACACTGGGAGACGTAGCGACAATCGAAGTCGGATCACAGACATCGAGCTTCTCCATCCTCGATGGCGGCAAACCTGCGACGGCCGCTGCCATTCAGATGACGCCCGGCGCCAATGCGGTGAGCACCTCGACCGGTGTGAGGGAGCGTCTGGCGGAGCTTTCCACGACCATGCCGGAGGGAATGGAATTCGCCATCTCCTATGATACGGCACCCTTCGTGAAGGTTTCGATAGAGAAGGTAGTCCAGACGCTCGCCGAGGCCATGGTCCTGGTTTTCCTGATCATGCTGCTGTTTCTCCAGAACCTGCGTTACACGCTTATTCCCGCCATCGTTGCGCCGATCGCGCTTCTCGGCACATTCGCGGTCATGCTGGCGATCGGCTATTCGATCAATGCCCTGACCATGTTCGGCATGGTTCTGGCAATCGGCATCATTGTCGATGACGCCATCGTGGTCGTTGAAAATGTCGAGCGCCTGATGGCTCAGGAGGGCCTGTCGCCGCTTGAAGCGACGCGCAAGGCGATGACGGAAATATCCGGCGCGGTCATCGGCATCACGCTGGTCCTGACCGCCGTCTTCCTGCCGATGGGCATGGCCTCCGGTTCGGTTGGAGCGATCTACCGGCAATTTACCGTCTCGATGGCCGTATCGATCCTGTTCTCGGCATTTCTGGCCCTCAGCCTCACGCCCGCTCTGTGCGCGACCCTGCTGAAGCCGGTCGGTCACGATCACCATCAGAAGAAAGGTTTCTTCGGCTGGTTCAACCGCGCCTTTGAGCGCCTGACCGCGCGTTATGCCGGCTGGGTCGCCATCCTTGTGCGCAAGATCGGGCGTACCATGGTGGTTTACCTCGCTATCATCGGCGCGGTTGCCTATGGATATGGCACGCTCTCGACGGCCTTTGTGCCGGATGAGGACCAGGGTTCCTTCATGACATCCTTCACCCTGCCGGCGGAGGCCACGGCCGAGCGCACCCGCGTCGTCGTCGACCTCTTCGAAAATCACGTCAAGACCCGGCCTGACATCGCCAATAATCTGACGGTGATGGGTTTTGGTTTCTCGGGCTCAGGCCCGAACACGGCGATGTCCTTCACCACGCTCAAGGAATGGGGCGAGCGCAAGACAGGCGTGGACGACGAAGTCGGCGCTGCGACGAGCGCGATGACGGCCGCCGACGAGGGGCAGATATTCAGCCTCAAGCCGCCCGCAATCGATGAGCTCGGCACGACATCGGGCTTTGCGTTGCGGCTGCAGGACCGCGCCAACCACGGGGCGAATGCGCTCGGCGAGGCTGCGGCCCAACTGACCCGGCTTGCGGCGGAGAGCAAGCTCGTGACCGATGTCCGCATCGATGGTCTTCCCAGCGGCCCGAGCGTCACCGTGAACGTGGACCGGCAGAAAGCGAGCGCGCTCGGCGTGTCCTACTCGACCATCGCCGATACGCTCGGCGGGGCCATTGGTTCGACCTATGTCAATGATTTCCCGCGCGATGGACGCCTGCAGCAGGTGATCGTGCAGGCCAGGGCCGCAAGCCGCATGCAGGTGGATGACGTGCTCAACCTCCACGTCCGCAACGATGCCGGCAAGATGGTTCGCCTTTCGGAAATCGTCACGCCGCAATGGTCGACAATGCCGCTGCAGTTCACCCGCTATAACGGCTATCCCTCGACCAGCATTTCCGGCTCCGCCGCATTGGGCGTATCCAGCGGTAAGGCGATGGAAGAAATGGAACGGCTCGCAGCCAAATTGCCCAAGGGCTTTGCGGTTGAGTGGACCGGTCAATCGTTGCAGGAACGCCAGTCCGGTGCGCAGGCGCCCATGCTGATGGCGTTTTCGTTCCTCATCGTTTTCCTTGTTCTTGCAGCACTTTACGAAAGCTGGACGGTGCCGCTTTCCGTCATGCTCGTCGTGCCGCTCGGCATTATCGGCGCTGTCATTGCGGTGCATCTGCGCGGGCTGGAGAACGACGTGTTCTTCAAGGTCGGCCTGATCACGCTCATCGGGCTTTCGGCAAAAAATGCCGTGCTGATCGTGGAATTTGCCCGAAAACGCCAGCGGGAGGGGCAGACGCTTACTGATGCCGTCATTGCGGCATCACGCCTGCGTCTGCGGCCGATCGTGATGACATCGCTCGCCTTCACGCTCGGCATCGTGCCGCTTGTCATCGCCAAGGGCGCGAGTTCGGAGACGCAGAACGCCATCGGCACCGGCCTTTTCGGCGGCATGATTTCGGCGACCGTGCTGGCGGTGCTCTTCGTTCCCGTCTTTTACGTCGTCGTGGCCCGTCTGCGCCGCAACTGATGCTGGAGGCAGGCGTCCGCCTCAGCGGACGCCTGCCTCCAGATTAGTAGTCCATGGCTCTGAGATCATCGAGCAGGTTCGGCCCTTTCGGCTCCCAGCCGAGCTTCTTCCGTGTCAGGGCGCTGGAGGCCCTGAGATCCATCGAAGCGAACAGGGCAAACCAGCCGAAATGGCCGGCGGCCTCATCTTTGCCTATGGAAACGAGTGGCAGCCCCAGCCCCTCGGCAACGATCCCGGCAATATCGCGCACGACAACGCCTTCTTCCGCCACGGCATTATATCGAGCACCCCGTTCACCCCGAACGAGCGCCATCACGTATAGCTTTGCCACATCGTCCACATGACCGGCGGACCAGCGATTGCCACCGTCTTCGACATAAGCGACGACGCCTTTGTCGCGCGACATCTCGATATAGGGCGAGATGAGACCCTGCTTCACCGTGTCATGCACCTGCGGAAGCCTGATGACGCCGAGATTGACGCCCGCCTGCAATAGCTCCTGGCCCGCCAGTTCGGAGGCGATGCGCGGGTTGAAATGATGCGTGTCGAACACATTCTCCCGTGCAGGTTCGCCATTGCCGGGATCACCCATGCCGACCCCTGAGGTGATGAGCATCGGCCGTTCGGAGCCAGCCAATACAGAGCCCAGCGCCGCGATCACCCGGCGATCCTTTTCGCAATTGGCGGCAAAATTCGCAAAATCATGATCGAAAGCCGTATGGATGACGGCATCGGCAGTTTCCGCACCCGCGGCAAGCCCTGCCGCATCTTCCAGCGTGGCAATATGGGCGGAAGCGCCTGCGGCCTGCAACGCTCTTGCGCCGGCCTCCGAGCGGGTGAGACCGGTCACCTCATGGCCACTCGCCAGCAGTTCGCGAAGAATCCGGGAGCCGATGAACCCGGTGGCACCTGTCAGAAAAACACGCATATAAATCTCCCGCGTTGACGGGAGAGGTGATCTCATGAAGAATTGTCCTGTTAAAGTAGTGACCTTATCATGGTATAACTCTCAACAGGCTGCGGCGGGGAAATGCAATGACGGACAATGCACTCAGCACCTTCCTGCGCGATCGTCGCCTGCGGCTTGATCCTGCAACGTTCGGTTTTGCCGTCGGCCGCCGCCGCACACCGGGTCTGCGCCGGGAAGAGGTCGCCCAGCGCGCCAACATAAGTCCGACCTGGTATACCTGGCTGGAACAGGGTCGTGGCGGTTCGCCCTCGGCGGATGTGCTGGATCGCATCGCCAAGGGATTGATGCTGACCGATCCCGAGCGCGATCACCTGCATATACTGGCCTTCGGACATCCGCCCGAGCAGCGTTACCGTCAACCCGAGACCATAACGCCCCGGCTACAGGGCGTGCTAGACGCCATGCCCTTCAGCCCCGCCATCATCAGGACGGCGACATGGGATGTTCTGGCATGGAACCGGGCCGCCGCCCTCATCCTGACGGATTACAGCAAACTGGCGAGGGAGAACCGCAACATTCTGCGTCTGATCTTCTCCGATGAACGGGTGCGCACCGCCCAGGAGGACTGGCGCAATGTCGCCCGTTATGTCGTCGGCGCGTTCCGGGCGGATGCTGCGCGCGCCGGTGCTGGGGCCGGCATCCAGCAACTGGTCGATGAGCTCTCTGCTGCCAGCCCCGAATTCAAGGCCATGTGGGATGACAATGAGGTCACAAGCATGCATGAGGGCCTCAAGCGCCTCCACCACCCGGTTCTCGGAACGATCGAACTGGAGTTTTCAAGCTTTGCGGTGGAGGGACGCTCGGATCTCAACATGATGGTCTATAATCCCGCCAATCCCGAAATGACCGAACGGTTTCGCTCGCTGATCTCAAAATCCGCTTGATCCCATCACGCCGTCCTATCCACAATCGGGGCGCTCCAGTTCCAGAACCGAGACGCCCAGCCAGCGAACGATACTCTCTTCAAGTTCCGCCTCGTCGGGGGTGGCGTCACAGGCCCATGCGACAATGCCATCGGGGCGTACCAGCAAGGCACTCAGTCCCATTCGATCTTCGGCATCCACCGCAACGTAGTCTAGCCGATCAGACCAGCGTTCCGCGACATTGCCGAGCATTGGGCGCGCATCGAAATCGAGTAGCACCGCATGGCAGCTCCGCAGGTGCTCATTCAGTCTTGTGCCGTCAAGGAGCGCGAAATCCGGCGCGCTGCGGCCGACAAGGGCTTGGGGAGAGCCAAGATCGTAGCGGATACCGATGCCCCAGACGCGCTCGGCGAAATAGGTTGCGCCATCGCGCGTGGCGGCGAGATCGCGGATGATGCCTTCCAGCGCCCGCGAGCTTCGGCTGGGCCGCATCAGCGCCACCTGCGCACGCGACCAGTCCAGAACCTGCGAGGCTATGGGTTGCCGCTCGCTGGCATAGCTGTCGAGCAGGTCCGGCGATGCGTCGCCGCGAATGACCGCAGCGAGTTTCCAGCCAAGGTTCATCGCGTCACCAAGGCCGAGATTGAGCCCCTGGCCGCCCAGTGGCGAGTGAATGTGGGCGGCATCGCCCGCCAGCAGCACGTGTTTCCGGCGATATTCCACCGCCATGAAGGCACGGTCGGTCCATGTGGTGGCCAGATCAAGCCTTGTTACCGAAACATCCGTGCCCGAGACCCTGCGCAGCACCGCTTCGACATGTTCACGCGTGATCGGTGCGGAACGATGAAAGGCGCCACCGTCGAAATCGGCCATGGCGATCGTACCTGTTGGCGTGAACATGTACATGCCAGCAGCGGTATAGTGGCGGCCGGGCTTCAGCGCCCCGGCATCGGCCAGTTCGACCTGCGCGGAATAGCCGGTGAATTCGGGTTCAGTGCCGGCAAAAACGATCCCTGCCACCTTACGCACTATGCTGCGAGCGCCATCGGCGCCGACAAGCCAGCGGCCCCGAAACACCGCGCCGCCCGCGTGAACGGCGATCCTCCTCGGATTGCTTGAAGCCTTCCACGGCAAACCCACGCCGTATCTCGACGCCCAGAGCCTCGGCCCGCGCCGCCAGAACGGTCTCTATACTCGCCATATCGGTGGCAAGGTTGCTGGCCGAACCGGCAAGGCGATAAGGCCAGCGTTGCGCGTCGATCTGGTCGTGAAAAAACTGGATGCCCGCGAAATGCCCGGCGGGCCGCCGCTGCCCTTTCATCCAGTGCGCCGTCCCAGGCGTATCACGGCCGGCCTCCCGCTCTTTGATCGCCTCGAGCAGACCGCGTCGATCAAGGCTTTCGATCGTCGGCACCGTCAGGCCGCGCAGGCCGAAGGGAGGCCGTTTCAGGGGTGAATCCGGATATGGCGATGCTTCGAGAACCAGCACCGAGCAACCGGCCCGCCTTAACTCGCAGGCGAGAAACAGGCCGACCGGGCCAGCGCCGACGATCAGGACGTCATGAAAACAAATAGAGGGTATATGCACGGTCGGACTCCTTCAGTCGATGTTCGACCGGAGCGTTTCTCCAATCCGAGACCCACACGGACGAACAGATGGATGCACGATGCATCCTTCGTTCGTCGCGGGGATCTCCGACCAGAGGCCAAAGACCAGAGCTTCCGTTACCAGAAGGACTTGGGCTTACCAAACCAAGTCTGCCTTTTCCGACGTGGCCAAAATAGCGCAAGGACTGGCGGTATGCAACGGATGCCGTTTTCGAGGCCAGTGAGGGCCATGCCAACGCTCTGGGGGCACTGCGACCTTGCCTAGTTTCAGGAGACCCTCCCGGTCTGGAAACGACCGTTTTAGCCTCGAGGCCAATCGGTTCATGCCTGTGGGCGGGCCAGAGCTCAAAATCATTATTCGCTTAAGCTTGACGTGAATGCTGCGGATGCTCCAACACCTCAATTGCCTATTGCCCCACATAGCGGGCGCGGGGTCGGATGAGTTTGTCATCCGATTTCTGTTCCAGGGCATGAGCTATCCAGCCGGCAGTCCGTGCGACGGCGAAAAGCACCAGGGCCGAGCCGCGCGGCAGCCCTAGACTGCGTCGCAGGCTCACCAGTGCTACATCGCAGTTCGGCAACTGACCGGTAGTATCGTTCATCACCTGCAGAAGCTCATCTCGCTGCGCGTCCGGCGGGAGATGGGGCAGGAGGCCGGCTGCTCGCGGATCGCCGTCCGGGTAAAGTGGATGGTGAAAGCCCGGAATAGCTTCACCGCGTCGAAGCCGTTCATCAATCACCCGTTCTACATCGCTACACCGCTCCAGTTCATCGAACAGAAGTTCGACAAGACTAGTCATGCCGCCATGCATAGGTCCGCTCAACGCCGAAAGCCCCGCATTCAGACACGCGCCGAGCGAAGCGCCTGTAGAGGCGACGACGCGCGCAGCGAATGCGGAAGCATTCAACTCATGATCGGCCTGAAGCACCAGGGCGCGACGGATGATATCCGCGCCTGCCGCATCCTTCTTCCAGGCATCCGCGAGAAGCAGGTGAACCGGCTGCGTACCGGGCTGGCTGAGGCTGCAGGCGCTGGCGACAGCCCGCAGCAGAGCGGCGGCGCCGGACCAGAGACGATTGTTTTCGCGCCTCCAAGTGGTAAGGCGGCCTGCTTCAACAAGAGGGAGAAGCGTTTGGCACCGCTCCGTCAAGGGCAGGGTGCTGACGTAGTTAAAGATTGGCTGTGGCCATGGAGCCGGGGCGGCCTTCACGTCATCGAAAGGGTTACCCTCACCGCAGTCCCATAGCAGACAAGCCACTTCCTCCAGGGTCGCCGTTTGTGAAAGCACAAGCGCGTCCTGGCCGCGATAGCGCAGGTGTCCTTCTGTTATCTCCGTAATCGAGGATTCGAGAACAGGCAGCCCCCAGTCAAGCGCGGTAGCGGCAACCTGTCCGGGACGTCGCCCGACGGTTTTCCTCTTCTTCAGCGTCTCAATGTCATGGGTGCTGTAGAGCTTGCGACGCGGGTCATCCTCAGCAGCGTTCGTCTGGATCAAACCCCGGCTGACATAGGCGTAGAGCGTTGCGCGGCTGATACCGAGCTCGGAAGCCGCGCGATCGGCGCTCATGTATTTGTCGTAAGGCTGCATTCCATATCTCATATTGATTAAAACAATCAATATTGACCATATATATGCAATTCAACATCCTCAAGCGCATTCGTATTCAGATTGAGGAAAATTCAATGTCAGCGATAGCAGCTTTGAGTAACGACAAGACCGTGATCGGCCTTGATGACGTCGTCGCAGCCGAAACTGTACTCAGCCATGTGGATGGGACGGCTGGTGAACTGATTATCCGCGGCCACCACCTTGCAAGCTTGGCAGACTGGTCTTTTGAGCAGGTTCTGGAGCTTCTATGGGCCGAGCAAATCCCCCAGCCGGCGACGGCGCAGGATATTCGTTCTCAGCTTGGTTCGGCCAGGCAGCGGGCACTTGAACTGATTCATCCCCTTCCTGACCTGTCGCGCCTTTCTTCCGTAGAGGCCTTGCGTCTTTTGCTTTCCGCGTTGCCGGATGATGAAACAACCGCACACCATATCATGGCCGTTGCGGCGGTACCGGTCTTTGCCGCGGCAATCATCCGAGACAGGCAAGGGCTAACGCCGATCGCGCCCGATACCACACTCAGCCATTCGGCGGATTTTCTTCGAATGATTTCCGGTGATCACCCTTCGCCAGAGAAGGTACGCGCGCTCGATACTTATCTAACGACGGTTTCCGATCATGGGTTGAACGCCTCGACCTTTACGGCTCGCATCATTGCGTCGACAGAGGCCGGAATGTTCTCATCAGTGGTTGGTGCGCTATGTGCCTTAAAGGGGCCTCTTCATGGCGGGGCGCCGGGTCCGGTGCTTGACATGTTGGATGCGATTGGCGCGGAGGCTGACATTCAACTGTGGCTGGAGGATGCGCTTGCGCGCGGGGAGCGCCTTATGGGCTTTGGCCATCGGATCTATCGTGTCCGTGACCCTCGCGCCGACGTTCTGAAAGGCGCGGTGTCGGTTCTCAAGGACGGATCCAGCCGCATTGCCTTCGCCGGCAAAGTGGAGGCGGCGGCGCTAGCGCTCCTCCAGGAAAAAAAACCTCTTCGGCCGTTACAGACAAACGTCGAATTCTACACGGCGCTGGTACTGGAGGTGTTGGGTTTTCCACGCGACAGCTTTACCAATGTCTTTGCTGCCGGTCGCATGGCAGGATGGACGGCGCATGTGCTGGAGCAGGAACGGACTGGGCGCCTCATTCGTCCGCAGTCCCGCTATATAGGTCCTTCGCCTGAATAGGGTTTCTTTGCCAACGCTTCGTGGGGCACTCGTCGTTGGACGCCCGTTACGCGGCATTTGAGGGTGATGGACATGCCGTCGCCGGCATTCCCTATCGGCATATTTATCCAAAATTTTGTCGCCAGCGCGTCGCCAATCCGACGGGTGAAGCAGCCGGAACGGTCGCCATCGATACCCCAAACCGCTTCCTTTATCTGGTCGAGCCCGATGGCGCAGCCACGCGTTATGGTGTCGGCATTGGCCGGGATGGATTTGCGTGGCAACGGCGGGGGTATCATCCATTGGCGCCAGCCATGGCCGAGATGGAAGCCGCCAGCCAAAATGAAAGCCCGCCAGCCGGAGCTTGAAAAATACTCGATTGCCAATGGAGGCATGGACCCCGGCGTGCAAAACCCGCTCGGCGCAAGAGCCTTGGATATCTTCCAGAATGGGAAGGATACGCTTTACCGCATGCACGGAATCCGGAATGGAAGTCCATCGATAAAGCGGTTTCTTCGGGCTGCGTGCGTCTCTTGAATCACGACATTGTCGATCTTTATGACCGCGTCCCTTACCACGCGCCGATTGTCGTGCATCACACGCCACTCGTCGGCACGGCGTGATAAGACTTATGAGGCCAGATGGCTCGGCAGTGCGCCTTTACGAACTCAAGGCACAGGCACCCGCAGACCCGGCAAAAGAATGGGAATGCATTCCGCTATCTTGCCGGCACGCGGCCAATGCCCGCCGCTTCGATTAAAGGAGGTTCGGGATCGGGTACGACCGATAATGTGTGTTTGAGACATTTGAGTGCGAAACAGGATCGGGAGTGGCGCACGCCCTCAATCTTATAGAGTTTCCGCCGCAGAAACTGTTCGTAGCCTGCAGTTCCCGCCACCGCCACCTTGATGAGATAATCATATTCACCTGTTGTCAGATAGGCTTCCAACACCTCCGGAAGAGCGGCCATCGCATCCCCGAAACGTTCCAGAACCTCGTCGTCGTGGCGCTCCAGCATCACCTCGATGATGACGGTTTCGGTCAGTCCGAGTTTGGCTTGATCGAGAATGGCGGTGTAGCCGCGAATGACCCCTTCGTCCTCCAGCCGCTTGACGCGCTGCCAGCAGGGGCTGGGCGAGAGCCCTACCTTTTCCGAAAGCTCCGAATTGCTCAACCTGCCGTTCTCCAGGAGGGTACGCAATATTTTGCGGTCAATTCTGTCTAGCGGCTTCGTCATGCCGGCCTCCCCCAACTACGTTGCAAAAAAATCTGCCGTCGATGCGACAGCCTGCGAAAGAAGTGTTTTCCGACGCGCCGTTTGGTGGTGTCATTCGGAAGCACCTTCGGCTGATATTTGAGTACCGTACTGCAAGGTACAGGCAGCAGGGAGGAGCAGGCGTGGCATCGATAGAGCAGCAACATTTTCCAAGGCCGAGAACGCTCATCCATCCCGGCATTTCCGCGCCGGTGCGCATCAACAGCCTTCGCTCGCCATCTGCGCGCCATGTGCGGCTGTTCCTCGCGCCGGGGCGTAGCCTTTACGATGGCATCGTGCGGCCGCTTTTCGAAAATGGCATTGAGAATGCCTCGCTCACCATTCTCGGCGGCTATTTTGACATATTGTCCTATTGCGTAGCCCCGCCCGACCCTTCCGGCAGGGCGGTCATTGCCTATACGAAGCCCATCAACGCCGGTGCTGCCTGGCTTGTCTTCGGCAATGCCACGCTGGGGCGCAGCATGAAGGGAGAGCCGATCGTCCATTGCCATGCCGCTATGCGCACCGCGGCGGGTGTGGTCAAAGGCGGCCATTTGCTGACTGAATCCTGTATTGTCGGCGAAAGCGGCGTTGCCGCCCTGGTGACCTCACTCGACAGTTTCGTGCTGCAGCAGTCCTTCGACCCTGAAACCAATATTCCCCTTCTTCAACCAAAGAACCGTACGGAGCGCGCCGATGAACACGCCTAACACTGTCGAATCTGGCTCCATGGGCCGTGTGGCCTATGCCCGCATCGCGCCCAATGAAGACCTTGTGCTCGGCGTCGAGAAACTGTGTCTTGCCGAAGGTTTTCGAAATGCCTTCGTGCGCGGTGCGCTGGGTAGTCTGGTCGATGCGTGCCTCGGCACGCGCAGCGGCGCGTTCTTGCAGATACGCGGTCCCGCCGTTGAAATCGTCTCCATCGCCGGTGAAGTGCGCGCCCAGCCCGATGGCTCTTTGCGTGCCGCGTTGACCGGCGTCGTCGCCGATACCGAAGGTTCGGTTTATGGCGGTCCCTTCATCGCCGGAGCCAACCCGGTTTGCATGACGTTTGAAGTGACTCTGGAAGAATGGTTGCCTGCGGAAAAACCGCAGGCGGCGTGATTTGCGGTGATGCTGGCCGTTGAGTTGCGCAGCGCAACTCATGCGGCGTGCCCCTGTCTTTCGGTCAGAAGTAGCTCGAAAGTGACGCAGACCGGGTTCTTGCCGCGCACCAGCCGCCCGCCGCTGATATGTGTGGTGAGGTCCACCATCGCAATATCCAGCTTTGCTTGTCGGTCTCCCGACGCGGCCGGGCCGATACGGCCCTTGTTTATGAGGATTTCGCTCGCGTAGGCGTTGAGGCTTGTTCCGTCTTCATAATCCGCACCGACCAGGCTGCCAATTCCATTGACTTCGGCTTCTCGCAGGCCAAACTGGGTAGAGACCTCTTCAAGTGCCGTGCATATATCGGTATTGGGGCGCACTGTGCATAAAAGCGCCCGAAGACCCGAACCCTTTTGGTGGCGCTGTTGCGCGATGGGTGTAAAAAGGGGGAAGTTGGTTTCCTCATCCTTTTGCACATCGAGGATCGCTCCATCTAGCGCCAGAGCTTCAAGCGTTGTTTCTACAGCAAATTCGGTCTCGAAAGGCAGCAGATGCCCCATGGAGACAACGCCGTCGGCACTCTTCCATGAACCATGGCAATGCAGAAACGGCGCACTATCGCGCCGGCCCATATGAAGGCCGGCATTGATGATTGTGCCACCCGGCATGGAAAAGGTTTCGCTATACCATGCGGCATGTGCGTCATCCGGTGCGGCTGCCGGCATGACATATTGCAACCGTTTCATCGGTACGTTCTTCAGTCTGACGTAACCACCTTCGAACCCCAACTCCGCAAAGGCATCGGCAATCGCTTCGTTGGCGCTTACGCCGGACCGGACCGTCAGAGTAACAGGATAGGCGTGGCAGCCGACGGCGCGAAAACGTTCGGGCGTTACCGGTCCGGGATGGACGATGCGACGGGGGAGCTCTTGCGTGCCTGTCTCCGTCATACCGCGAGCCCGGCGGTAATGAAGCCGCCATCCACGGCAAGCACCTGTCCGTTGATGTAGCTTGCGTCATCTGACACGAGGAAAGCCACGGCAGAGGCGATCTCGTCCGTCCTGCCATAGCGATGCATGGGAACGCGGCTATGCCATTGGTTGCGGACATTTTCCGTATGAACCGCCTGGGTCAGCGGGGTATCGACCGGACCGGGAGCAATCGCATTGACGCGAATGCCCGATTGTCCCAGCTCGTTTGCCATCACCATCGTCAGAAGATTGACGCCGCCTTTCGAAGCGCCATAGGCGCTACGGCCACGATTTCCGCACATGCCGGAAACAGAGCTGATATTGACGATCGAGCCGGCAATATCGCGGTCCAGCCAATAACGTGCGGCAGTGCGCGCTACCGCGAAGCTGCCGACGAGATTGACGTCAACGATACGGCGAAATTCTTCGACGCTGGTGTCGACGGACAGTTTGTCGATACCGATGCCGGCGCTGTTGACGACGGCCACCAGATCAACCGCATGATCGGCGCCGCCTGCCGTCAGGGCGGCGAAAGCCTTCTCTATCGATGCCTCGTTCGCAACGTTGCAGACGATGCCGCGCGAGAGATCGATACCGAGCTTTTCGCAGGCTATATCCAGCGCCTCGCGCTTGAGATCCAGCAACCATGGCTGCCAGCCGCGCGCCATCAGGAGCTGCGCGGTGGAAAAGCCGATGCCGGATGCACCGCCGGTGATCGCGACGGCCCCTTTTGTCCCTGTTTTCTCTTGTGTCATACCGTCTCCTCCCGATTGAATGTCACGCCTGTCAGGCTGTCCGCTTTTCTTCGAAAGCCGGCATCTGACCGCGTTTCTCCAGTTCCTCGCGGATCATTTTCTTGGTGATCTTGCCGTAGGCGGATTTCGGCATGGCATCCCAGAACACCACTGATTTCGGCAGCTTGTAGCGGGCCATCTTGCCTTCCAGATAGGCCTTCAGATCGATGGCGGCGATATTCGCGCCCTCGCGGGCCACGCACACGGCCACACCGACCTCGCCCCACACCGCGTCCGGCACACCCAGAACCGCAGTCTCGCTGATGTCAGGATGCATGAGGATTTTTTCCTCGATTTCACGCGGATAGATGTTCGAGCCGCCGGAAATATACATGTCGGAGGCGCGCCCGGTGATGTAGAGGAAGCCGTTCTCATCGCGATGACCAAGGTCGCCCGTGCGGAACCAGCCATTGCGGAAGGCTTTGGCATTTGCCTCGGGATTATCGTAGTAGCCGGCGAAAACGGCGGGACCGATTACACAAATTTCGCCGGTTTCGCCTGCGTCAACTTCCTCGCCCGCATCGTTCTGGATCTGCACTTCCATGCCGGTGCGGTCGAAGCCGCAGGTGCCGATGCGCGTTTCCGGACCGTCCTCGGCGTTATGAAAAGAAGGCGGCAGCACGGTGATGTTACCGGTGACTTCACCCAGGCCGAAATATTGCACCAGCACCGGGCCGAGCTTTGCAAGCGCGCGCTTCTGGTCCGCGCGATACATCGGCGCGCCGGCATAGATGACATAGCGCAGTGAGGAGTGATCGAAACGATCCACAGAGGGGTCTTCGACGAGCATTTTAAGGATGGTCGGTACAGTGAAGGCGTTGGTGATACGCCATTTTTCGATCAGCGCCCAGACGGCGGGCACATCGAGCTTTTCCGCCGCCGGAAGCACGGTTTTCGCGCCATGCGCCACCTGCACCAGCTGGTGAATGCCCGCACCGTGTGAAAGCGGGGCAATGACGATGGAGGCGTCGTCGGATCCGGTGCCGGGCATCAGATCGCAGAGATGGTTGGTGATGACGAACGCCATCTGGCCATGGGTAAGCACTGCAGCCTTGGGCCGGCCGGTGGTGCCTGAGGTGAAGAAGAACCAACACGGGTCATCCCGATCCACTGCCTGGCTTTTGACTTTGTGCCCCATATGACGGGCCACGATGGCATCGTAATCCTCACCGAACTCAGCCGTGCCGATGGCAATGCTGAAATCGATCGTGCTTGCCTCGTGGCTGGCTTTTGCATGATCGGGAAAAGGGCTGGCGCAAATCATGCCGCGCGCCCCGCTGGCCTTCGCCAGATAGGCAACTTCATCGGGCGATTGACGGTAATTGGTCGGCACCCACACCGCACCCACGCGGAAGCATGCGAACATAGATTCGAACATCTGGTTGTTGTTGGAGGACTGCACCAGAATGCGGTCCCCCTTTCTGACGCCGAATTCAGTCTCCAGCGCATGGGCCATTGCGTCGACGCGGGCTTCCATTTGAGCCCAGCTCCAAGTCTTTTCACCCCAGACGAAACCGATATGGTCCGGGTTGCGGCGTGCCGCCTGCGTCAGGAAATGCGAGAGGTTCATCACCCGCGTGGTGGACGGCGCAACCCCGCCCGCGGGATGCTGTACGGCACTTTGCATCGTCATTTCACACGCTCCATGATCGAGACGTAATTGGCAACCGCCGTGCCACCCATGTTGAACACGCCAGCCAGCGAGGCATTGGGAATTTGCATGTCGCCTGCCTCGCCCATCAATTGCATCGCCGCCATGACATGCATGGAAACGCCGGTCGCCCCGACGGGATGACCTTTCGATTTCAATCCACCCGATGGGTTGATTGGCAGGCGTCCGGTCTTCAGGGCCGTTCCATCCTGGACAACGCGATATCCTTCACCGGGCTCCGCAAGCCCCATGGCCTCATATTCGATAAGTTCGGCAATGGTGAAGCAGTCGTGCGTTTCAACGAAAGAGAGGTCGTCGAGCGTTGCGCCGGCAAGTTCCAGCGAGCCGGCCCAGGCGCGGCGCGCGCCTTCGAAGGCCAACGGATCGCGACGGCTCAATGCCATGATGTCGTTGACATGCTTGCGGCCCCGGAAACCGATGGCGCGGTTGAGTGAGGCTGCCGTTTCCTCGTCGGCCAAAATGATTGCGGCAGCGCCATCAGAAATCAGCGAGCAGTCGGTGCGGCGCAGCGGGCCTGCGACGTAGGGGTTCTTGTCCGAAACCGTATTGCAGAAATCGAAGCCGAAATCCTTGCGCATATGGGCATAGGGATTGACCGCGCCATTGGCGTGGTTCTTTGCGGCAATCATCGCCAGCTCTTCGGAGCGGTCGCCATAACGTTGAAAATATGCCTGTGCGATGCGGCCGAACTGGCCGGCAAACCCGCCGGGAATATTGGCCTCCTCCGCACGGTAACAGGCGGAGAGCAGGATTTCGCCCACCTCTGCGGTCGGCAGCGCCGTCATTTTTTCGGCGCCGACAACGAGTGCGATGCGGCCGCGCCCGGCTTCGATGAAATCCATGGCGCTGTAGAGGGCGGCTGATCCTGTTGAGCAGGCATTTTCGAACCGCACTGCCGGCGTATAGGCGAGGCGCTCATCGCCCATCGCTACCAGGGCGCCCTGAAAATCCTGTTTCGAGAAGCCATTGTTCATCACGCCGACGAAAATGCCGTCGATATCGCTGACATCGACGCCCGCATGGTCTATGGCCGGCGCCACGACCGAAGCCATCAGTTGCTCGGTATTTTCAAGGGCCGACTTGCCGAAAGGCGAATGCGCCCAGCCGACGATCTGCGCTTTGCTCATTTGCTCGTTCTCCTCGTTTGCCGTTTCGTGTCGCCTTCACCGCGCGTGCGGGCGCGGCTGGCCATCATTTCTGCGATGCGTGTCTCGATGCGGGTTACTTCATCGCGCAGCAGCGCTGCCAGTTCCGGCTGGCGCTCCGGCCGCATGCGGCTGTCCACAGCGGCAATGCTCAGCGCTCCCGCCACAGCGCCATCAGGCGCGCGGATGGCAACGCCAATACCCCAGGAATTAGAAAGGATCAGGCCGGGGTTGAGCGAATAGCCATTGGCTCTCGTCAACTCGACATCACGGCGCAGGCCCTCAAGCGTGATGCCGGGATAATTAGCGGCAATCAGCCCGCTATTGGCCGCAATGATACTTTCCACCTCGGCGTCCGGCAGCGCCGCCAGCATGGCGAGCGAACCCGCGCCGATACCCAAGGGGTGTTCGAAGCCGGCCTGAAGCGCATGGGTGCGCACCGGCCAGGTGCCTTCTTCGCGGTAAAGGCACAGGGCAAATGTATCACGGCGCACGGAAAGGAAGCTCGAATCCTCCGAGCGGCGGGAAATGCGCGTCAGGCCGTCCTGCGCCATTTGAAGAAGGCCAAACCGGCGCGATGACAGGCTGCCCAGCACATAGGTTTCTTCGCCGAGGTAATAACGCCGCGTTTCCTCATCCTGCTCCACAAGGCCGGCGCGGATCAGAGCCAGCAGCAGGCGGCGGGCCGTGGGCTTGTTCAGTCCGCTTTCTGTTACGATGACCGAAAGCGCCACGCCGCGTTCCGCGTGCCTCCCGACCATGGAGAGCAGCGCCAGAGCCCGGTCCACCGCGCGCGCGCCCGTCAGATCTTTTTCTACCGGGATCGTTGTTGTTGTTGCCATTTCAGGAAAACGCCCCCACCGCACAGCTTTGCCCGCCATCGACCGGTAAACAGACGCCGGTGATGAACTTAGCCTCATCAGATGCGAGAAAAACGGCGGTGCGGGCAATATCGAATGCATCGCCCATGCGACCCACCGGGACAGCCGCATTGCGCGCCGCCACCATCTCCTCGACAGACGCATATTGATTGCTGATCTGCTTGTAGATCAGTGGGGTGTCGATCATTCCCGGAAGAATGCAATTGGCGCGAATGCCCTGCCGGGCATATTGCATGGCCAGCGCCACAGTCGCCTGATTTACAGCTGCCTTCATGGCGTAATAGGCAAAATAGGGATAGCCGGTCCAGCGAATGGAGGCGAGCGACGAGATATTGACGATTGCCCCGCCGCCCTGCGCCAACATCACCGGCAACACAGCCTTGGAGGTGCGATAAACGGAGCCGATATTGAGATCGACCGAGGCGCGAAAGCTCTCCTCATCCAGCTCAACCGGCCCGCCCATATGGGTCACGCCGACATTATTGTGCAGAATATCGATGCCACCAAAGGCCTCGCAGGTGCGGGCAACGGTGGCCGATACGGACTGTAGTTCAGTGACATCGGCGGCAACCGCAATCGCCTCCAAGCCTTCTCCGCGAATGATCTCAGCCGTCTCTTCGGCTGCGTCAGCGGAGAGGTCGACACAGGCTACGCGCGCGCCTTCGCGGGCAAATTGCACGGCCGCAGCCTTGCCGTTGCCAAAACCCGGCCCCGATGATCCTGCGCCAAACACAAGCGCGCGTTTTCCCGTCAGGCGACCTGTCAAAGCAGTCTCCATTCCAATCGTCAGACATAGTCGGGTTGGCCCCGCTACGGGCGGGGCCAGTTTCTCAACGGGCCGGTCAGGTCAGGCTTGCACCAACGGCCTTTTCAAGAATGGCCCAGGCTTCATCGCCGTATTTGCCCTTCCACTCGGAATAGAAGCCTGCCTCTTTCAGCGCGGCGCGGAAGAGTGTCGCATCCGTGTCGTTGAAGGTCATGCCCTTGGAAATCAGATCTTCCTTGACCGAGGCATTGAGCTTCGCCACATCGGCGCGTTCATCCTTGCCCGACTGGTTGAGGTTTTTGGCGACGATGGCGCGCAGGTCATCCGGCAGACGTTCCCAGGCGCGCTTGTTGGCCAGGAACCAGAACCCGTCCCACATATGATTGGTGACCGAGCAGAATTTCTGCACTTCGAACAGCTTTGCGGTGGAAATGATTGCCAGCGGATTTTCCTGGCCATCGACCACACCGGTCTGCAGCGCGGTGTAGACCTCGGCGAAATTGATCGAGGCAGGGGCCGACTTGAATGCCTTGAACATAGAGGTCCAGAGCGGGCTCACTGGCACGCGGATCTTGAAGCTTTCGAGATCGGCCGGCGTGGCGATGGGCTTGGAAGCGCTGGTGATCTGGCGGAAGCCGTTATCCCAGATGGTGTCCATGGCAACGAGATTCTGCTTGGCAATTTCGCCACGGACATATTTACCGAGATCGCCATCCATGGCCGCCCATACGGACTCGTAGTTCGGGAAGGCGAAACCGATGCCGCTGATGGAGGCGTTCGGTACCAGCGTCGACAGGATCAGCGGCGAAAGCGTGAAGAATTCTACGCCTCCAGAGCGCACCTGACTCAAAACGTCTGTGTCGGCACCCAGCTGGCTGCTGGGGAAGATGCTGATATTGACCTGCCCATCGGTCTCTTTGGCGATACGCTCGGCGGCCTCCTTGGCGCGAATGTTCATCGGGTGCGCCGCAGGTAGATTATTGGCATATTTATAATTGTATTGGGCAGCGCGGGCGCGCGACACGAAGGCGGTGGCCAGTACGGCGGAACCGGCGCCGGCGAGTATGGTACGTCTGTTGATATTCATTGCTTTCTCCTCCCAAAATAAAGCAGTTATCATTCATCGGCGTGGCGGGCGGACCCGCCACGGTCTCAGAGCAGAATGGTCGAAAATCCGGGGATTGCTGCAATCAGGAGCAGGCCGATGATCATGGCTGCGAGATAGGGCCAGATGGCACCCATGGCTTCGTCCGGCGACACGTTGCCGATCTTGCAGGCGATGTAAAAGCCGATACCGATTGGCGGCGCCATCAGGCCGATATTCATGGCGACCACCACGACCATGGAATAATGGATGTCATTGATGCCAAGCGTGCGGGCGATCGGGAACATGATCGGCGCGAGCAGAACGATTGCTGGCAGTCCTTCCAGGACGCAGCCCAGGATCATGAAAATCAGGATCGACACGACCATGTAGGTCATCCAGCCGCCGGGAAGATCGGTAATCATCGCGGTCAGCTGGAAAGCAAAGCCGCTCTGCGTCAACCCCCACGCCATGGCCGATGCACAGCCGAGGATCAGCAGGATCGCCCCTGAAAGCGCTGCCGTCTCGACCAGCATGGAATAGAGCTTCCTGAGGCTGATGCCGCCATAAAGCACCGCGCCGACGATCATGGCGTAGAGCACGGCAATAGTGGATACTTCGGTTGCCGTGGCGACACCGCCGCCCACCAGGCTGCGGATGAGGAAGGGCAGAACGAGCGCCGGTGCGGCAATCAGGGCTGCCTTGCCGACCTGCGGCCATGGCGTGCGCTTTGCGCCTTCCATGTTTTCATCCCGAGCCTTCCAGCGGGCCAGAACGGCCAGCACCAGAAGCAGGACCATTGCAATCATGAAACCGGAGGTGAAGAGGCCGGCAATAGACACACCTGCGGCCGAACCCAGAACGATCAGCACGATTGAGGGCGGAACCGTATCGGCCATGGCGGCGCCGGTGGCCAGAAGCGCGATCATTTCCTTGGGTTTGTGGCCACGGCGCTTCATTTCCGGAAACAGCGCCGGTGCGACGGTTGCCATATCAGAAACCTTGGAGCCGGAAATGCCGGAGACAAGAAACAGAGAACCGAGCAGAACATAGGACATGCCAGCGCGAATGTGGCCAAACATCGAGGACAGAAGCTCGACAATCGCCTTACCCATGCCGGTTGCATCGAGCACGCAGCCGAGTAGCACGAAGACTGGCACTGACAACAGAATGATGCCGGACATGCCCTCATCCATGCGCCCGATCATCACAATGGTCGGAACCCAGGTGGTGAAGGTCAGATAGGCGAGGGTTCCAAGGCCGAAGCAGAAGGCAATCGGAACGCCCAGCACCAGAAATACCGCAACGAACAGGCCGAGGAAGATCGCCAGATTAAAATTGCCGAGGGATTCCAGCATCGGCGATGCCAGATAGAGCAGGCCGGAGGCAACCGCGACCGTTACAAGGGCCGCAATGATATCGCGCAGATTTTCTCGTCGGAAGAGATTGTTGAGCACCAAAAGCAGCATAAGACAGGCGCCGACCGGCAGCGCCGCAGCGCGAAACGACATCGGAATATTCAGCGCCGCTGACGTGACCACCCACTCCTCGATGGCGTATTCCATGGCGGGCTTGATGATTGCGGCAAGAAATGTAGCCACCAGCACCAGTGCCAGGGAATTGATATAGCCCAGAACACGTTGCGGGAACATGTTGAGAAACAGCGTCAGGCGCAGATGTTCACTGCGATCGATGGCAATCGCCGCGCCCAGCATGGCAAACCACAGGAAGCACAAGGACGCCGTTTCGTCGATCCAGACAATCGGCAGATGCAGGGCATAACGTGACGTCACGCCCAGCAGAAGCAGGCCGATCATCACCGCCAGCAGCACGGCCGCCACGGCCTCGATGGGGCGCATGAACCACGAGCCCGTTACCGGTCCGGTGTGCAACAGTTCGCCATCGAGTACAAATACGTCGTCATTCGCGTCTGCGGTCATGGTCATCGGGGCCTCCTCTCCCACAGAACAACCTTCGCAATAAGATGTCAGCAAAACAGGATGTCCATGCCACGACCGCGACATCAGGATAGCTGTTATTGCCAGACTGGCCAGACCCCTCCAAAAGTCTGAATGTATCGGTATATTGCCTCCACAATATGGACCACTACAAAACCATGTATCCGGGATACACAGGAATATTTGTGAAATCAACAGTAAATAGACGGATTTGTGCAGTTTATTTGCGCATCTACAAGATCCATATAGTGGACCATACTTTGTGTCGACCTTCATTCGCCGGTAATGACCATGCAGCACGGCACCTGATGCAAAGGCCAGCCAATGCAGATCGTGGCGGCCCGACCGGGGCAGGCCGCCATACACGCGGGTGCCTGCGTCGCGCCACGGAGAGCCGGAATACATTTCTGCTTAGCCTTGAACTGGCTGGGATGGGGAAGGGCCTTGACGTGACGACCACTGGTCGAACTGGGAAAAATGACGGTGGTGCGGCTGAGCACTCTCTAACCGGCAATCCGGGCGTTGATTATCTCTTGAAATCCTCCCGTGCGGAGGTTTTGCGGCAAGGGGATATGTTCTCAGCGATGCCGCCGCCCGGCATTCTTCCTGTCAGGCGCGGGGCGATGTTTCGCCCCGCCTTTTCCCGAACAACCGCGGCGGATTCGGAGCGGCTTTATCTGATGCAGCAGGTGAGCCGCTGGTGCATCCGGGCCGCCCGCCATGCTGCTTTCAGACCAGGGCCAGAATCCGGGCCGGACCGCCGGTTCCACCACGATGTGCCGGCGCGCCGACGACGACGGTTGCGCCCTTGACCGGCAAAGCCTCTAGGTTGTTGAGGCCTTCGATACCGTAGCGCCCGGCCGGAAGCCAGGAATTGTGAACGGCGAAATCGGCAGAGTTGCCCGGATCCAGCGAAAGCGTGTCGACGCCGATCGCGACCGTGTCGCGCTTGAGCAGAAGGTCGGTTGCCGACTTGCCGAAACCGGGAAAGGCGAATTTTCCGGCGTCGTCGGTGCGGAATGAAGGGCTCTTCACTCTGGTTGCCCAGCCGGAGCGCAGGGCGACGATCGCGCCTGCCGGGATATCGCCATTTGCAGATATCCAGCGCTCGATGTCTTCAGCCTCGATGGTGGAATTGGCATCCTCTTTTGCGCGGTCGGTGATGTCGATGATGACCAGCGGCGCGACAAGTTTCTGCGGCTCCAGCTGATCGACGCTCGCGCCGTCGGCGCTGAAGTGGAACGGTGCATCGATATGTGTGCCAGTATGTTCGTAGATGGTGAGCTTGTGGAGCTGATAACCGTCCTTGGTGATATCAGCTGCCCATTCGTATTCTATGCCCGGTTTGCCGTCGAAGGTGGGAAATGCGGAATCATAGGTGTGGGTGAGATCGATGACCCGTCCGGGTGTTTGCGCAAGCACCGGAGCCGCGAGGCTGCCTGCCGCCACCGCCGTTACACCGGCCACGGCGCCCTTGAACAGCAGGCGTCGTGACAGCATGTTCTTTTTCACGTTCTCGATCACGCAGTGGTTGCACATTCCTCAGTCCCTCCATTGAGAAATCCCTGATCGCAAGCGTAGCGCAAAGATGGGGTGAAGCAAGACAGGACCGTCCCTGATTTTTGACCCGTGTTCAGATGGCGGTTTCGGCAAGTCGCCGCCCATAGGCTGCAATTGCCTTGCCCACCGGCAGGCGGCTTCTCTGATATCGTGAAAGGGCGGTGGGCAGATCGTCCGTTTGCCGCAGGGCGTCGCGCAGCGCCATTGCGTCTCCCGCGGCCTTGGAAACGCCCATCGCGGTGTGAGGGCGAACCACAAAGGCGGCATCTCCGACCAGCGCCATGCGCGGCGACACCATCTGTTCAGCCTCATAGTCAAAAATGCCTTGGATCGATGGGTTTTCCTCCGCTTCCACCGCAAGCGCCAATTGCGGCGGCAGAAGGGAGGACGCGTCCCTGCGCAGTTGCTCGCGGCGCTGCTCAGTCAGTTCGCCACGGGGCAGCGAATATTCGAAATGCCTGCCGTCGCGGCCGGTGAAGGTTCGGCCAAGCTCATCGGCCGGTGTAGGACGATACCACACCCAGTTGTAACGGCGCTGTCCATGTTGTGTCTCACCAAGTGGCCCCGGCACGAGGTAACCCAGAACATGAATTCCGGGTGTGATGTAAAAAGCGAAGCGGTCGAGCAGCAGGGACGCATCGGCCGGTAATCTGGTTTCGGGTATCAGCCCGCGCCAGGCGACATAACCCGCAAAGGCGTTTTCCGAATGGCGATTGACCGCCTTGCGGATGGCCGAACCCAAGCCATCCGCGCCTATTACGAGATCAGCGCGCTCTTGCCTGCCGTCGGCGAAGGACAGCATCACTCCATCAGGGCCTTCCCGAACCGCGTCGACATGGTGTCCCAGGAGATAGGTATCGGCGAGGAGGCGGGAGGACACGCGCTCAAAGAGATAGTCCCATGAAATCTGCATCTGCGGCGTCTTCTGGCGCTGGGCCACGCGGCCGCCAGCATCGAGGTAGATGCGCTCCTTCGCAACCACACCGACATGGGTGACGTCTTCGCAGCCGATCTGGTCCAGAACCTCGAACAGGTCCTGCTGCGGCACCAGTCCTGCACCACGCCCGCCGAGGCCGGACGAGGAGCGCTCGTAGACTTTCACATCGTGCCCGTCCTGCTGAAGCAATATCGCCGTGAAAAGACCGGTAAGCGAGCCGCCGGCGATGCGGATTGTCAATGGTTTCATGGCCGTTCCTGTCTTTCGATATTGGTTTTGCGGCATGGCGCCTTGTCTCGGTGAGAAAAGACCGGCGGATCGGACATGCCGAAACGCCGGTCAATGGGCGGACAGGATGTTCAGCCCGGCATGATCGCCGGCTGGTTTGCGGGAAATTTCGCCACGTCTTCGACGCTGACGTTGAGGTGCTGGGCCACCAGCGCCGGCGGGGTATGCGTCAGCCAGGACGACAGGCTGACCTCCTGGTATTCGGCGGTCTTGAAGACCGCGACGAATTGCAGGTCGGTCTTCCCGGTATTTTCGATGATGTGTCCCTGGCTTCTTTTCACGTAACCGATATCGCCGGCGCGGAAATCGGCGGTCTGGCTGCGCGGGCCCGCGTCGAACACGGTCATCCGGCCTTCACCCTTGATCCAGTATTGCCATTCGTCCGCATTGGGATGCCAGTGCATTTCGCGCACACCGCCGGGCTTGATCGTTTCGATGGCGGCGGCGATGGTTTTGGACACGGTAAAGGCGCTGCTATCCGCAAGGCGAATGACCCCGGCAGCATTTTCCTTCAGTGGTTTTGATGCAGCGAGTTTGTAGGTGAAAGGGAATGGGGGAAGTCCCGCGCCGGCAACGGCTTCCTGATCCCGGGAGAGCGGTCCCGGCTCCTTGCCCTGGAAGATCCAGAGGTTCTGCAGCGGAATGTTCCGGAACACGTCCTGCGCGACGCCGAAATTCTTGGCCAGCAGTTCGGGTGAGGTATGCGCCAGCCAGTCGGTGAGAAGCAGCGTGCCATATTCGGACTGGTCGCCTTCGTCGAACACGATGACGAATTCGCACCCTTCAGGGCCAAGTCCCTGCAGCGAATGGGGGTAGCCGGCCGGAAAATACCAGAGATCACCGGCCTCGACATCCTGCACATAGGCGCGGCCCTGCGTATCGAGCACGGTGATGCGGCAACGGCCATTGGTCATGATCGCCCATTCTGCGGCGCGGTGCCAGTGCATCTCACGAACGCCGCCCGGTCCGAGCCGCATGTTGACGCCGGACACGGCATCCGAAATCGCGAAGTCCGACTTGGTCACCTGACGTGCCCATCCGCCGTTCTGGATACGCTTGGCGGCGTTGTTGAACGAACCCCAGAAGAGCTGCATGTCACCCACATCGGTCGCCGGCGGGCTCTGGAAGGATGGAAACTGGTCGTTGATCGCAGGGTTCTTCGGGCCGGGATCGCTGAGACCCGCGGCATTGGCGTTGATTGCTCCCTCGGCGGGCTGGTCGGGATTGCCGAAAGATGCTGCCCCGGCCGTGCTGGCGGCAAGGGCGGTGCCGCCGACGGCGCCGATCGCGAGGACTGCGCGTCTGGTCAATGTTTCCATTTCAGAACTCCTTGTTCATGGCGAGTTGGGACGAGGTGTCGATAGAGCGGGTCTGTGATGCGAGCTGGAGCACGGCGATGCGGTCGATCAGCTCGGCATTGAAGAGGCGGTGCTGCAGCTGGCAGAAGGCCTTTGGATCGAGCGCGTCGTGCCGGTCCGTTTTATGGGCGGCGCGGGTGGCGACGCAGGATGTCTTGTCCAGTGCCGGAACAGCCTGTGCGCCTTCGGACGTTTCACTGAGCGTCGGCGCGGGAGCGGAAAGTCCGCCCAGTCTGTCGATCGCCTGTGGTGTGAGGGTGCGGAAGGCGCTGGCTGATGCGACGTCTTCGGAGGCCGCAAGCGCCGGTTCGCCATTCCTGATCAGGAAAGCATTGCCACCGAGCACGGCAACCGTGCCCAGTGCCAACACCGCTGCGACTTTGAGACGACGGGGTCTCTGCTCGTCCGCATTCTTGCTGATGGAGGTCATGCCCTGCTCCTAAAAAGGGGTGGTGGTGTCGTCAGGAACGTTCGGAGGGGAAGCGCTTGACTGGAGCAAAGGCTACGGCGGAGAAGCGGAGCCGGCATCTATACAGAGGTCTAGTTCGTATAGCGGAAGGTGTTGGCGGCGGGATAAGCGCCGAGAGGCATCCGCTCAACGGCAATGCCTGCCCGGACGCCAGGCGTCGGAGCATGAAATAGCGACGGATTTCACTTGGAAGAGATGCAAGCGGAGCAATGGAAGGCTTGTCTGCGAGCGGATATAGGCTGGCTCGCCCGCTCGGTGGCGAAGCGTCAGCCGTCAGGACGGCCGGGCAAGAACGGATTCCAGGCATCCGATCAGACTGACGATATTGACCGGCTTGCCGAGAAAGGCCAAAGCGCCGCCGTTCAAGGCCGCATTCCGGGTGCGCTCATCCTGATAGGAGGTGACGAAGATCATCGGCGGGTGGTTGCCGCGCCTGTTCAGCTCGCTCTGCAACTCGATGCCGGAAAGACCGGGCATTTTCACATCCACGACGATGCAGTCGATGTCTGCCTGCTGCTTCGATTCCAGGAATTGTTCGGCAGAAACAAACAGGCGGCATTCGTAACCGAAGGACATGATGAGATCATCCATGGCTTCGCGAATGGCGGGATCGTCGTCGACGACGGCAATGACGGGAACGGGGGGCAATGAAAGCGACCTTTTCTGTTTTTCTTTCTTCCTCTATGCGCCCATGCCGCTCTCAAAGATACCATACTAAGATACAGGTGGCCTTAGCTTCTCGCCGATCAGCTCCGCTTTCCGCACGAGGTCGGCAACCGATCTCGCTTCCATTTTGCGCATGACATTGCCCCGGTGCAGTTTCACGGTGACTTCGCTGATGCCGAGCTCGTAGGCGATCTGCTTGTTCATCAGGCCGCGGACAACGGCGCCCATGACCTCGCGTTCCCTTGGCGTCAGCTGTTCGGCAAGGGAGGTGACGGCCTCGTTCTGGGCGCTTTCGCGGCGGCGCGACGCATCCCGCTCCATCGCGGCCGCGACGGCGTCCAGAATGTCCTGTTCCTTGAAGGGCTTGGTCAGAAAATCGACAGCGCCGGCCTTCATCGCCCGCACGCTCATCGGGATATCGCCGAAGCCGGTCATGAAAATGATCGGCATCCGGTTGCCGACGCGTTCCAGCTGCATCTGGAAATCAAGGCCGCTTATGCCCGGAAGCCGCACATCAAGCAGCAGGCAGCCAGGCCGGTTCAGATTGGCTTTTTCAAGAAAGGCGGCGGCGCTGTCGAAAGCTTCGGCATCGAATTTCATGGAGCGGAAAAGATCGGTGAGCGCCTCGCGCATCGACACATCGTCGTCGACGATGAACACGATGGGTGACGGCGGCTCCTTTGTCGTCTTGCGTGGCTCAGGCATGTTCCATCTCCTGGCTGATCGGCATGGAAATGGTAAAGACCGCCCCGCCGAGAGGATGATTGTCACCGGTAAGCCTGCCGCCCCGTGCTTCCAGTGTCGTGCGGCAGATGGAAAGCCCCATGCCCATTCCCGTCTCCTTGGTCGTGAAAAACGGCGAAAACAGCTTTTCCTTCATCTGCACCGGGAAACCCGGCCCATTGTCGTGAACCGCAATATGAATATTGTCCCTGTCTTCGCGCTCCTTCCGCACCGTGATGGTGCGATTGCCGGTGCCCGCCTCGTCCATGGCCTGAATGGCGTTGGTGAGAAGGTTGATGAGGACCTGCTGCAATTCGATCCTGACGGCCGTTATCGGTGGTGTGGCCGTTTTTTCCACATGCACCGTGGTTCCGCTGCGTTCCAGCTCATGTTCGAGAAGGCTTAGCGTTTCATCGATGAACTCATCGAGGTCGAAGGTTTCCATCTTGCCGCTCGTATGGGCGAGCAGGCTGCGCGTGTTCTGGATGATTTCACTGGCGCGCTGCCCGTCGCGGATCATGCGTTCGGCCGAGCGGCGGGCGGCGGCAATATCCGGCGGATCGCGATCGAGCCACCGCAGCAATGTCTGCGCATTGACGATGATGGCGCCAAGCGGCTGGTTCAGTTCGTGGGAGAGCGATGCGGACATGGCTCCGACGGCTGCCGCCTTCGAGGCTTTTGTCAGCTCCGCCTGTGCCTCGGCCAGCGCCTTCAGCGCCATTTCGCGCTGGGTGATATCCACCATGCTGACCACCACACGGTTGAAGGAGGCCGCCTCCGCGGGGAAACTGATTGAAAGAAGCACCAGCTTGTCTTCGCCGGTATCGGTGCGCACCACCACCTTGTCTTCGAAGACACGCCGATTGTCGATGATCGCCTGCAGGACATCGACGAACTTGCCGGACGAAGAAACGACCGACTGCTGGAGGGTGCCGCGGATAGAGGAATCGTAACCCAGCATTTCCTTTCCGGCTTCATTTGACGCAACAACCGTGATGAGATCGATGCATTGCTGCGTAAAACCCGGGTTAGCGCGCGCATGGGCCCGTATGTCGGTGATACCCCGCTGCTTGAGGCCCATCAGCAGGGCGTGAAGCTTCGAATAGTCGCGTTCCCAGAGTGCGACGCGCGTGCGGTCGAAAATGGAGCGATAACGCTCCTCGCTTTCCTTCAGCGCCGCATTGACGGATAGCATTGCCAGCCGGGCGGTCTCCGTTTTCAAAAGCAGCATGGTCGTGACGGCAAGTGCCGCAAGGGCGACGACCAACCGAAGGGCCGACTGGAAATCCGCATCCTGCGCGTGGGTCGTTGCATAGGACAGGAGGGAAAGAATTGCACAGGCACAGGAGATCGCGATCAGTCCCGACCAGCTTACAGTCTGCGCGGCCAAAAGGACCGTGATGACATAGAGCACCGCGATCGCGCCTTCTATGTCGGTATAGGTATCGACGTAAAATACCGCGGCCGCCAGTGCCAGCGCCCCAAGGCCAAAGGCCAGATGGTGGGCTCGGCCTTCCGGCTCGCGCGCGCGAAACATCCTTGACGCAATCGACATTGTTCCCCCGATGCGATTTTTGCCGACAATACGGTTTTTTCAGCACAACCTGACCTATACATAGGTCTTGGTTGCCACCGTCGTCGAAACATCAGGATAGCGGTAAAACGGCACGGCGCTATATCGAAAAATCCGCATATATGGCCGGTCATCCACAGGCCATGCCTGATGGCCCGAGGTGAGGTCCAACCCAAACGGTGGGGAGAAGAGCGCGCAACGACCGCTGCGTTGCGCGCCGGGCCTTCGGTCGTCAGGCGGCTGCCGGGCTCACCGTGATCGGGACACCCTTGTAGGAAGGCGTTCCGGAAAGGCGGTCATAATGACCGAGCGCCACCACCGCATTCATTTCCGGATAATAGCCTGCGGCCGACCCCTTCGGGATATTGTATTCGACGGCGGTGAAACCCTGAACGAGGTGTCGGTCTTTATTTTCTGGGCCGATGCCGTGAATATCGATGCGATCACCATCCTTCAGGCCGCGCTCGGCAAGGTCGTGCCGGTTCATGAAGATGATGTCCCTTCGGCCGAAGACGCCGCGATAACGGTCATCCATGCCATAGATCGTCGTATTGTACTGATCGTGGCTGCGGATCGTGGTCAGCACGAGGGCGGTGGGATTGGAGATGAGCGGATCTTCTTCAAGCCCCGTGGCGACAAGGAAATTGGCCTTGCCGCTCTGCGTGTTCCAGCGGCGGAACGAGGCCGCGACATCAAGGCGAAAGCCGCCTTTTACCCGAACCCGGCTGTTGAAATCCCTGAAATCGGGAAAGACCTCTTCGATCTTGTCGCGGACGCGGTCGTAATCGGCAATCAGCCAATCCCAGTCTATTCCATGGCGGCTGCCGATTGTCGCTTTGGCGATGCCCGCGATAATGGCCGGCTCCGACCTGACCAGCTCCCCGGGCGGGTTCAGGAAACCGCGAGAGGCATGCACCATCGACATCGAGTCCTCGACTGTCACGGCCTGCGGGCCCAAGGACTGGGTATCCAGATCGGTGCGTCCAAGGCAGGGCAGGATCAGCGATATCTTCGCTGTCAGAAGGTGCGAGCGGTTGAGTTTTGTTGCGATGTGAACGGCGAGATCGAGGTTGCGCATGCCCTTGAAGGTCGCGCCGGTATCCGACATGGCGACGGCGAGGTTTCCACCAAGACAGATCAGTGCCCGGGACTTGCCGGCGATGATCGCCTCGACGGCCTCTATGGCATTGTGGCCTTTTTCCGCAGGGGGACGGAAACCGAAAGCGCGCTCCATGCCGTCCAGCAGCGCCTTGTTCGGGATTTCGGTGATGCCGACGGTGCGGTCGCCCTGTACGTTGGAATGGCCGCGAATGGGCGCTATTCCCGCACCCGGGCGGCCCATATTACCGCGCAGCAGCAGCAGATTTGCGATCTGCTGCACGTTGCCCGTGCCCTTGGCGTGCTGCGTGATGCCCATGCCGTAACAGATGATGACATTGGAGGCGTTCACATAAATCCGGGCAGCGCTTTCAAGCGCCTCCTTCGTCAGCCCACTGACGGAGCAGATGGTGTCCCAGGAGGTAGCGTCGATGTCGGCGCGCAGTGCGTCGAGACCGTCGGTGTGTTCTTCGATGAAGGTTCGGTCGAGCACACCGGCACCACCCGCCTTCTGGTTTTCCGCATCCAGTTCGAACACCGCTTTCATGATGCCCTTGAGGGCTGCGAGATCACCGCCGGTGCGCAGTTGATGGTAGGCGGAGGCGATGGGCGTCGAAGAGAGCGTCGCCATTTCGATCGGGTCCTGTGGCGCGGCGAAGCGTTCCAGCGCCCGTTCCTTCAGCGGATTGAAGACCACGATCGGCACGCCGCGTTTTGCGGCATTATGCAGCGTCGTCATCATGCGCGGATGGTTGGTGCCGGGATTGTGGCCGAAGCTGAAGATCGCATCGGCATGATCGAAATCCTCCAGCGTCACCGTGCCTTTGCCGACGCCGATGGATTTCGGAAGGCCGACGCTGGTGGCCTCGTGGCACATGTTGGAACAATCAGGGAAATTGTTCGTCCCATAGGCGCGCACGAAAAGCTGATAGAGAAAGGCGGCCTCGTTGGACGCCCGGCCGGATGTATAGAATTCCGCCTTGTCGGGGTCGTCGAGCTTGTTGAGTTCCTGCGCGATCAGATTGAAGGCGTCATCCCACGCGATTGGCTCATAGCGATCGCTTTCGGCATTGTAATGCAGGGGAAGGGTCAGCCGGCCGGCATCCTCCAGCTTGTGATCCGTCCATTGCCACAGTTCGGAAACCGTATGCTGGGCGAAAAATTCGGGTCCGGATCGTTTCGCCGTCGATTCCCAGGTGATGGCCTTGGCGCCGTTTTCGCAGAACTCGAAGGATGAGGTGTGTTTGGGGTCGGGCCAGGCGCAGCCGGGACAGTCGAAACCCTCGGGCTGATTAGCCTTGAGCAGCGTCATCGTGCCCTGCGCGACGATCTGCTGGTGCGCGAGCGTTTTCGCGACGGCTTTCAATGCATCCCAGCCGCCGGCTGGGTGATCGTATTTTTCAATACCTTCGGGCCGTTCTTCCGCCATGTTGGAATTCCTTCGATTTTGCAGATTGACGATTGTCGTGCCCGCTGAGGCTAACGCAACGGCGAAAGAGTAAACATAATACTCAGGCATAGGTTGCCTGCAGGTCCGAGGCCGAAACGAAAAAAAGGCCGCCTCCTGCGGCGGGGGCGGCCTTGGCGGATCGGGAGGAGATCCGCAGCTCCGGGGGAGGGGGACACCGGAGACGATGGCTTCTGCGAGCCAATCGCCCTGGGGTGGGGCGACAGGTGAAAACTATCCCGGGTTCGAAATTGCCGAAACTACACTTAGGTATCGGGTGGACTGTACCAGCAGCCGATTTCTCCCGAGCCATCCTTCTTTCTATCCTCGGTGCCGATCAGACAGCCGCAACAGGGGCGCTCAACAACGGGCGGTCGATTGCAAAAGGAGAACGATCATGGACACGACCACAGCCGCCAAAAACCGCAAGCTTCCACTCGCAACGCCGACCGACCTTGGCGCTGAAGCGAGCCGCGACATCGCCGCTGCGCTGACCGCGCTGCTGGCGGATGTCTTCACGCTCTACATCAAGACCAAGAATTTCCACTGGCATGTTTCCGGTCCGCATTTCCGTGATTATCACACGCTGCTGGACGAACAGGGCGCCCAGATCTTTGCGATGACCGACGACATTGCCGAAAGGGCGCGCAAGATCGGCGGCACGACCATCCGCTCCATCGGCCATATCGGTCGCCTGCAGCGTCTACTTGATAATGACGCCGACTTCGTCACGCCGGAGGATATGCTTGCCGAACTGCGCGAGGACAACAAGCAGCTCACCGCCATCCTGCGGCAAACGCACAGCCTCACCTCCGACCTCAACGACCACGCCACTACCAGCCTGATCGAAAACTGGATCGACGAGACCGAGCGCCGCACCTGGTTCCTGTTTGAAACCACCCGCCGCGCCCGCTGAAACCAGGCAGGAAAACCGAAATGACCGACAATCCTATCGAGCTGGCGCTTTCGAGACGGCATGTTCTGCTGGCCGGCGCCGCGCTTTCCACCGCGATGGCCATGCCATCAACAGCCTTTTCAAAATCCATCCCATCCCGAAACGAAGGAGCATTTCCAATGACCGAATCATTCGTAAAGACCAAGGACGGCGTCGATATCTATTTCAAGGACTGGGGGCCGAAGGATGCCCAGCCGATCGTCTTCCATCACGGCTGGCCTTTGTCCTCCGACGACTGGGACGCGCAGATGCTGTTCTTCGCCCAGAACGGTTACCGCGTCGTGGCCCATGACCGTCGCGGCCACGGCCGTTCCCAGCAGGTGAGCGACGGCCACGACATGGATCATTATGCCGCCGATGCATCCGCCGTTGCCGAACATCTCGATCTCAGGAATGCGGTTCACATTGGCCACTCGACCGGCGGCGGAGAGGTCGCGCGTTACGTCGCCAAATTCGGCGAGCCGCAGGGCCGCGTTGCCAAGGCCGTGCTCGTCTCCGCCGTTCCGCCGCTGATGTTGAAGACGCCTTCCAATCCCGGCGGCCTGCCGATCGAAGTCTTCGACAGCTTCCGCAAGGGCGTAGCCGAAAACCGCGCCCAGTTCTTCCTCGACGTGCCGACCGGTCCGTTCTATGGCTTCAACCGTCCGGATGCCAAAGTCTATCCCGGTGTCATCCAGAACTGGTGGCGTCAGGGCATGATGGGTAGCGCCAAGGCCCATTATGACGGTGTAAAAGCCTTCTCGGAAACCGATCAGACGGAAGACCTGAAGGCGATCACGGTGCCGACGCTCGTTCTCCACGGCGATGACGACCAGGTCGTGCCGATCGCAGATTCTGCCGAATTGTCGGTCAAACTGCTGAAGAATGGTACGCTGAAGGTGTATAAGGGGTATCCGCACGGCATGCTGACCACCCATGCCGATGTCATCAATCCGGATCTGCTGGCCTTTGTGAAGAGCTGATCACCGGAAACGGCCGCCGCCGGAAAAAGCGGATGGCGGCCAATTTCTCGCGCGGAAGGAGATTCCGATGCCGTTCAAACCATCTTATGAAGACCTTGCCCTTCGTGACGGCATCGCAAGCCTGCCCGAGATGGAGGATATTCAGCTGGAGCTTCCTCTGTCCCGGCAGGCCGAGGCGGAAAACCGGATCGACGCGAACCCGGAGCCGTCGAGCGACGAAACGAAATTTCAGGACTGATCGATGCGATCGCCATCCTCGACGATAGCTTATTGTATCAGCAACCAGTCAGGCTACATCGAGGTACCGTTTTCGGTTTCGATGGAAAACTCTCGACACAACGCTTCTCCATCAAGTGGCGCAATATCGTTATTCATGATGGAGATCCGAGATGACCAACGCAGTGTCGCTTCTGTCGATCCGCAGGGTTTTGAATGAGTTCTGCGCAGAGAACCGCCTGCCGATCGGCTGCTCGATAGCCGTTGACGCCGCACAATACCTGATCAGGATCGCCTCCACGGACGCCGTGTCCGGATCAATGCTGCGATCTGCGCTGGATCAGTGGATGGCGGAACGTGTCGCGGTTGCGGCCTGAAATCTCCTGGCCTCAGATACGGAAAAAGCCGTTCCTCGACTGGTGTCGAGCGACGGCTTTTTTGGTGCAGAAACGCCCAAGCGTTAAATCGGACAGCAACACGAGTATGTGGTGAAGCGCGGTCCGGGAACCGCGCTTCCAGAATGACGTCTCTCAGCGCAGTTTTCTGAAAGCGTCACGAAGCTCTCTTGAGAAAATCCCGGGCTGCTCCCAGGCGGCGAAATGTCCGCCATGATCGACCTGATGATAATAGGTTAGCGATGGATAGGCCTGCCTGCTCCAGCTCTCCGGAGCCTGATAGATTTCCTTCGGGAAAACGGTGATGCCGACGGGGATCTTGATGTCCCTGGTCTTCTGGGCGTCCGCGCTGAAGTTGTTGTTGTTGTTTTCCCAATAGAAACGCGCGCCGGACGCGCCGCTGTTGGTCAACCAGTAGAGAGTGATGTCGTTGAGCATTTCATCCCTGGAAAGCACGCTTTCGGGCTCGCCATTGCTGTCGCTCCATTGCGCGAATTTCTCGTAGATGAAGGATGCAAGACCGACAGGTGAATCCGACAGGGAATAGCCGATCGTCTGCGGTCTTGTGACCATCATTGCGCCATAGGCAGCGTTCCTGCCGAAAAACTCTTTGAGCGATTCGTAGGCATTTCGTTCCTGCGCAGACAGGTCCGCAGGGGCCGGATCACCGCTGTTGATCCCTTTCATGAGCGTAGCGGGAACGGTGGCCGGCATATTGAGATGGATGCCGAGCAGACCCTTTGGCGCCTGCCGGGCAAGCGCATCGGAAATGACCGAACCATGATCGCCGCCCTGGGAAACATAACGCGTGTAGCCGAGGCGCTTCACAAGGGTGTCCCAGGCGCGTGCAACACGGTCCGGTCCCCAGCCCAGATCGGTCGGATGGCCTGAAAAACCATAGCCGGGGATGGAGGGAATGATCACGTCGAACGCGTCTTCGGCTTTGCCGCCATAAGCGGTCGGGTCCGTCAACGGGCCGATGACTTTTGTGAACTCGAAGATTGAACCCGGCCAGCCGTGGGTGAGGATGACAGGCAAGGCGTTGGGATGGCGTGAGCGGACATGAATGAAGTGGATGTCGACGCCGTCGATCGTGGTGATGAACTGCGGCAAGGCGTTGAGTTCTTTCTCGGCATTTCGCCAGTCATAGTCGCTGCCCCAATATCGGACGAGATCCTGAACCCGCGCCAGCTGGATGCCCTGGGAAATATCGCCAACGGTTTCCTTATCCGGCCAGCGCGCATTCCTAATCCTCGCCTTGAGGTCGTCAATCTGCGACTGATCGACATGAACCTGGAACGGCCGAATGCTGTCGTCGGCAGAGGCGGTTTCGGATTGGGGTGGTTTGACAGTCTCAACTGCCAAGGCAGGGGTGAAGGCCATCAACACGGCCATTGCAGACCCAAGGACAATCGCCGTGTTGTGTCCGCCTTTTGCAGGGTGAAGGACGTCGGTCATATTTCTCTCCATATCGGTGTGTTCCGCGACCATTTCGCGTCCGAAACAGGTAGATGTTGATCGTATCCCGGCTGTTTCTTTCGACCTGCTGTTGCGTCACCAAACGTCGGTTTTCGCACGGCTGACACTTCTGGATACAAAGTCGGCCTGAAGCAGAACGGAGAGTGCGCCGTGACCGGCGCTGCAGACTTCTCGCGTTACGGGGTGAGAACGGCTCGCGGTTCGAGCATGCCGTCGAGACCGAAGGCACCAATCTCCCTGCCGATACCGGATTGCTTGAAACCGCCGAAGGGCGCGCGAGGATCATGCGGTGCGCCGTTGATGACGACGCGGCCGGCCATAAGCCTTGCGGCTATGTGTTCGGCACGTCTGAGGTCGGATCCAAGCACATAGGCCTGCAATCCGTAGTCGCTATCATTGGCGATTTCGACGGCCTCATCTTCGTCCTCATAGGCGAGAAGACACAGGACGGGACCAAAGATTTCTTCGCGGGCGATGCGCATTTCGTTCGTGACATCTGCGAAGATTGTCGGGCGGGCGAACCATCCTTTTTCAATCCCGGCCGGTCGTCCGGTTCCGCCTGTCAGCAGGGTTGCTCCTTCTTCGACACCAAGCCGGATGTAAGTCTGAATCCTCTCCCACTGGGCAAGGCTGGCGAGAGGGCCTACCCGAACCTCCGGATCACGGGGATCGCCAACTTTGAATTTTTCAGCCGCCATCCTCAACCGCTCGGCAATCTCGGGGAGACGGGACCGCGGAGCCAGGATGCGGGTACCCGCGACGCAGGCCTGGCCGCTGTTTGCAAAGCCCGACATCAGGGCGACAGGTATGGCCTTGTCGAGGTCGGCATCCGGCAGGATAATGGTGGGTGCTTTTCCTCCCAGCTCCAGAACCACTCTTTTCATGCCGTCGATCGCCGCGCGTTGAATGATCTTTGCAGCCTGGGTGGAACCGGTGAAACTGATGGTCGCAACGTCGGGATCCTGCGTCAGCGCCGCACCGACCACCGGACCCGTGCCGTTGACAATGTTGAAAACCCCTGCCGGCAGGCCGGCCTGATGCAGCCTTCTCACCAGAATATCCGTCTGAAACGCACTCTGTTCGGCCGGCTTGATGACAAGGGACGAGCCGGAACCGATTGCATGCGCAAGCTTGGTGGCGATAAAACCGAAATTGCTGTTCCAGGGCGTGATGGCGGCGAGAACGCCGCGCGGCTGCATCGTGACCGTGCTTTTGCCCACGACCCGGTCAAAGTCGTAGTTCGCCACGGTCTCAGCCATAACATCAAAAATCGACGCTGCGTTTTGAACGGAGAAAGCCGTGAAATAAGCGGGCGCGCCGTATTCTTCGGTCATGACCTGCGTGAGCTCATCCGGTCGCTCTGCGATCGTATCGCGCAGGCTGCGCAGCATATCGATACGCTGCGCCTTGGTGGATGTTGCCATGGCGGGAAAAGCGCGTTTCGCGGCTGCCACTGCGGCCCTTGCATCATCGGCGTTGCCAAGCCGGACATCGCCGATTTTTTCTTCCGTTGCCGGATTGAAAAGGTCCAGCCGTTCATTGCCGTCTGGCACCACAAATTTACCGTCGACATAGATGTGTTCAATTGATCGCATTGATCTGGCCTCGTTTAAGATGGTTGGAAATCCGGCTCGTCTGGCCGCCGCGGAACGCGCTGGAGGCGCGCCGCATGGGTCGCAAGCAGGCTTCCTTGAGTTGATCAGAGGGATGGCAGGAAGAAGTTGAAACGCGAAAACGGCTGCGGCGGGCGCCGAGCCGTTCCCTTGTGGTCACATCGATGAAACTGCGCCCAGAAGTCCTGCAAGCGGCGAGGGCTCGTCGGATGTAGCATCATATACGCACGGTGCTGCGAATATCGCCGCAAACACGATGGCGACGACAAACGCACGGGCGGAAACAATCGGCTTAAGCGAGCTTGAGCGTAACATCGATGTTCCCCCTGGTTGCCTTCGAATAGGGGCAGATCTGGTGCGCATCCTCGATGATGGCCTGTGCTACGGGACGATCGATCCCGGGCAGGCTTACCGACAGGCGAGCCTGCAGGAAGAACTCGCCGCCCGTCGTGCCGAGGTCGACTTCCGCATCGACGGCGGTGTCGGCGGGAAGCCGGAGCTGGCGTTTTGCCGCCGCCTTTGTCATGGCGCCGATAAAACATGCCGACCAGCCGGCTGCAAAAAGCTGTTCGGGATTTGTGCCCGGCTTTCCGCTGCCCGGAGGCGAGAGCTTGATGCCCAGCGCGCCATCATCGCTTTGCGCCGATCCGTCACGTCCGCCGGTCGTGTGGGTCTTGCCGGTATAAAGAACAGTCTCGATCTTGGTCATGGGAGGCTCCTTTCATTTGCCGCTGCTGCGGCGTTTCGTGATAGGAGCTTTGTGATGGATCAGCGTATCCGGCATGTTTCCGGAAACTGCGAAACTGTATCGAAAAGTATCGGCGCTTTGTCACCGGTTATCGTCGACCCGCATCCCTGTCAGGGAAAGGCCACCTCGGCCGCAAGCCCGCCGCCCTGCCTGTTATAGAGGCGAACCGAGCCGCCGATCGTTCCGGCGAGCTGCTGCGCGATCGCCAGTCCGAGACCTGTTCCGCCTGTGTCGCGGTTTCTCGATGTTTCAATCCGGAAGAAGGGCTGCATGGCATTTTGCAGCATCTCGTCGGGGATGCCCGGCCCCCGATCGAGCACCGTGATGACCACGGTGCCTTCACCACGCCGGTCCACTTTAATTTCGGCGCTGCCGGCGAATTTGAGGGCGTTGTCTATGAAGTTCGTCAGGATTCTTCGCAGTGCATGTGGCTTTGTCGACGCGGTGCCGCGCACCATGCCGGCAACTGTTACGGCTTTTCCGGTATCCTGATAGTCGTAGGCGATGCTGTCGATGAAAGAAGCCAGATCGATACGGGAGGATTTCTCGCCATTGCCGTGAGCGCTGCGTGCGTAAGCGATCCCATCCTGCACCAGGCGTTCGATTTCACGCAGGTCACTGACCAGCTTTTCCTTTTCCGGCGTATCGTCTGCCATATCGGCCCGCAACCGCATCCGGGTGATGGGCGTCTGCAGGTCGTGCGAGATCGCCGCAAGAATCTGGACACGCTCCTCGAGATATTGCGCGACGCGATCGCGCATGGCGTTGAACGCGCGGGCGGCGTGGGCAACTTCGCTTGGGCCACTCTCACTCATCGGCAACCCCTTTTCCCCCGGATCCAGCGCTTCGGCTGCCGCAGCCAGCGCGCTGAGCGGTCTGGTCGTCTGTCGCACTGCAAACCAGGTGCACAGAACAAGAAGCCCCATCTGCGCGGCGAAGACATAAGGCAGCCATTCCGCCAGCGGCATCACGCCGCGCGGTGTCACGTCAATTGTCAGGGGCGAGCCGTCCGATAGCGTCAGATGCGCCTGAAGCCGCTTGCCGTCGCCGGGAATGGACTCGACCTTGACGGGGAAACGGTGTCCTGCTGCCTCCTCGATCCTCTGCGCAATTTCAGCGCCGCGGCCAGACATGTCGGAAACACCTGGTACACCCGGGCCGAGGACGAGCTGATAATTGCTGCGGCTCAGGCGATGGACCCATTGCGCCCGCTCTTCCGCAGGCAGGCGGTCGATGATGGCGATCGATACAGCCAGATCCTGCTCAAGAGTGCCGAGCATGACCGCCTTTGCCGAAATATATCGTTCGGCAAAGAGGATGCTGAACGACAGGCCGTAGGCAATGGCGAGGCCCGCAAACAGGATGATGAAAAGTCTGGACCGCAACGAGCGCGGCCACCAGCCGGCGAGCAGGCGTCGGCCGTTCATATCCTCGGCTCCGAAATCTCCACGGGCACCGCAAAGACATAGCCTTCCGCCCGCACCGTCTTGATGTAGACGGGTTCGCGCGCGTCATCCCCCAGCCTTTGGCGCACGCGGCTTACGAGAAGATCGATCGACCGGTCGAAAAGTTCGGCATCGCGGCCCTGAGTGAGATTTAACAACTGGTCCCGGTTGAGGACGCGCTGGGGATGATCGATGAAGACCCTGAGGAGCCGGTATTCGGCGCCGCTCAAGGCCACGGTCGTGCCCTCCCTGTCGAGCAGGTGACGGCCCACCGTGTCGAGGCGCCACTCACCAAAGGTCAGGAGCTGCCCGGCCTCGCTGATCTGCAGATTGGGAGGCAGCATCCGCGTGCGGCGCAGGATGGCTTTGATCCGCGCAAGAAGCTCACGGGCAGCGAAGGGCTTCGACAGATAGTCGTCGGCGCCCATTTCGAGCCCGATAATGCGATCCATCTCGTCATCGCGGGCCGTCAGCATCAGGACCGGCGTGGCTTTGTGTTTCCCCGCCCGCAGCTCTCGGCATAAAACTAGCCCGTCATCGCCAGGCATCATCACGTCGAGCACGATGAGATCGACGGTATTGCCGTCGAGAAAACTTCTCATCTGCCGTCCATCGGCTGCCACGCTCGTACGTAGGCCGTTCTTCTTCAGGTAGCTGGAGACCAGCTCCCGGATTTCCCTGTCGTCGTCCACGACGAGAATATGGTCGATATGGTCCATTGGATGCCTTCGTCGTCCGGACGGTTCGAGTGGCCCGCTACCGCGCGCCCCGCTGTCACATGCAGTAAGACAACGGTTCGCGGGCTTCGGCAAGTTTAAAGCTTTGCGACGTCCAGAACAGCCCTGGCAAAAGCCTCTGGCGCTTCCTGAGGCAGGTTATGGCCGATGCCGCCGCTGATGTTGCGGTGCTGGTATTTGCCGGAAAACTTCGATGCATAGGCGGAAGGATCCGGATGCGGCGCGCCGTTGGCGTCGCCTTCCAGCGTTATCGTCGGCACGGTGATGACGGGAAGTTTCGCAAGCTGGCGCTCGTAATTATCGTACTTGGCTTCCCCGTCTGCCAGTGCAAGCCGCCAGCGGTAGTTATGGATGGTGATGGCCACATGGTCGGGATTGTCGAATGCGGGGGCCGAACGATTGAAGGTCTCGTCGCTGAATTTCCAGGTCGGAGATGCCGTCTGCCAGATCAGGCGCACGAAGTCGCGGGTGTTGGCGGCATAGCCCGCACGGCCGCGTTCCGTCGCGAAATAGAACTGATACCACCAGGAGAGTTCCGCCTTGGGCGGAAGCGGCTTCCTGTTGATCTCCTGGCTGCCGATAAGATAGCCGCTGACCGATACGAGCCCGGTGCAACGTTCGGGCCAGAGTGCGGCCATGATGTCGGCGGTGCGAGCGCCCCAGTCATAACCGGCCACGACGGCCTGCTTGACGCCGAGCGCGTCGAGAAAGGCGATCATGTCGACCGCAAGCGCCGCCTGCTGTCCGTTGCGTGCGGTGTCGTCCGAGAGAAAACGGGTCGTGCCATATCCGCGCAGATAGGGGATGAGTACCCGATATCCAGCCGATGCAAGGATGGGTGCGACATCGACATAGCTGTAGATGTCATAAGGCCATCCGTGCAGCAGCAGCACGACCGGGCCGTCTGCAGGGCCGGCTTCTGCATAACCGACGCTGAGTACGCCCGCTTCAACCTGCTTCAGGGCGCCAAAGGAGGTGGCTCCGTCGCGTCCGGTTGACGGCTGAGGCGAAGGCGCTTCGCCCTTGGCATGAGCAAGGCCTGCGGCCCCGAATTCGACGGCGGCAACTGTCATTGCGGCAATGCCGAAGAAGCGGCGGCGCTGGAAATTGATCTCGGAATTCATTGCTGTCTCTCCTGTCCATGTTGGATGCGGGCAGGTAACGCGGTGCGTGTATCCTCGATGTGTCCCAAGGGGGACGAATGTGAATGGTTTTGTAGCAGGGGGCATTCCGGATACAGACTGATACATTCGGTCAGCCCTCCGGACGCAATCAGCCGCCCCGGTGTCTGGGGCGGCTGTGTTGGGTTTCGAGGCGAGCGCGGTTTATTTCGCGGATTGCCGGGCGGCCTGTTCGATGACGTCTGCTACCTTTTCGGGCTGGGAGGCGAAGACCGCATGGCTTGCCGCAATCTCGGTCACCGCACTGCCGGCGCGCTTGGCCATGTCGCGCTCGAGATCGGGGTTGATCGAGCGGTCCTGCGTTGCGACAATCGACCAGCTTTTCTTGGTTTTCCAGGCGGGCTCGCCGGCTTTGGCGGCAAAGGCGGCCTTGGCGGCGAAGACCTGACTTCTTGCCATGAAGGCCGCGTCCTCACGCGGCAGATCGCCGGCGAAATCTTGTCCAAAGACGGCGGGATTGAGATAAAGGAATGCGCCATCCTTCGTCGGCTTGATGCCGTTCCCGGCCGGTGGTTTCGAGCCGGCGAGGTCGAGAAGGCTCTCTCCCTTCTCCGGCTGGAAGGCGGCGACATAGACCAGCCCGGCCACATCCGGCCGGTTACCCGCTTCCGAGATCACCATCCCGCTGTAGCTGTGCCCGACAAGCAGGCTCGGCCCCTGCTGGAGATCGAGAACACGGTTGGTGGCCGCCACGTCATCGGCAAGAGAGGTGATGGGCTCCTGCACGATCGTGACGTTGAAACCACGGCTCTCAAGGATGTCTGTCGCCCTGCGCCAGGCCGAACCATCGGCCAGCGCGCCATGGACGATGACGATATTCTTCACCTCTGCCGCCTGTGCGGCAAAGGCGATCAGCGCGGTTGCGACGGCAAGCGCGAATTTTGGCATGAGACGATGGTGCATCATATTTCTCCTTTGGTTTTGATGGGAACGGGAGGAAAATCCGGGTCAGCCGAAAGTGAAGGCATAGGCCTGCACGCCGGGGTCGAGGAAGCGGATGGCAAAGGTTCTCGCTTCGACGGCGCCGGACTGGCGGACGAGCTGGTAAAGACGGGTTGAGGTGACGACGCCATTGCCCTCGGCATCCGTGTCGGCGCCATGATCCGCACCCGGCGGATGCCCGTCGATGGTGACCTGGAAACGAACCGGTTTTCCGGCTGCATCCGGCCCAAGGACCAGATGCAGGTCACGGGCGCTGAAGCGATAGGTGATGCCGCCATCAGCCGCATCAAGTGTTGCCGCCTCCGCGCCAACCGTCCAGGCGCCGGAAAGTCCCCATTCGTTGAGGGAAGGCGTCTTGACGGAGTAGTCGCGCGGCGTGTCTGCACGCATCGCCTCGTTGGATGCGAAGCTGCGAGCCTGCCGGTAGCCTATATAGGTTTCGCCCGAGCGCATGTGCCCGATATCCGCACCGGCTTCGGCTCCTTTCGCCTCCGGGCTCACCGGCGCGCTGGCGGAGGCGCTGCTGCCGGCCTCGCGCAGCAGGTCCTGGATCGCCTCTTCGGTCTGCCGGTAATTGCCCTCGCCGAAATGGTGGTAACGGATCTGGCCCCTGGCATCGATCAGGTAATGCGCCGGCCAATAGCTGTTATCAAAGGCGCGCCAGATCCTGTAGTCATTGTCGATTGCCACCGGGTAATCGATCTTGAAGCCGGCGACGGCCTGTCTGACATTGTCGATCTTCTTTTCAAAGGCGAATTCGGGGGCGTGAACGCCGATGACGACGAGGCCCTGATCCCGGTATTTGTCCGCCCAGGCACGCACATAGGGAATGGTGCGGATGCAGTTGATGCAGGAATAGGTCCAGAAGTCGATGAGCACCACCTTGCCACGCAATTGCTCCCGCGTGAGCGGCGGGGAGTTGAGCCACTGGACGGCGCCATCGAGGGATGGGGCCTTGCCCTCAACCGGCAGCTCCGACCGGGCCGCGGCTGCGCTGCCGCCTGCCGCCGTTGCCGCTTCAGGCGCTTTGGCGGTGTGGAGCCGATCGAGCACCTGTTGTTCGAAGGATGCCGTGCTCGCATAGGAAATCTGCGACAGGAAACCCGTATCCAGCCCGAGCGCGATGACCGCGACGCCGGCAAGCACCGCCGCGCCAAGCACCTGCCGAATCCGCTCGCTGAAACCCAGAGACCGCTTCATGGCTGCAAATACCCTGCCGCCGACGAGGATGGCGACGGCAAGGGAGGTCGCAGCCCCGGCGGCATAGGCGGCAAGCAGCAGGCTGGTTTCCAGATTGGCCCCCTTCAGGGCCGCACCCGTCAGCACGAGCCCGAGGATCGGTCCGGCGCAGGGCGCCCATAAAAGGCCGGTGGCGATGCCGAGCATCAGGGAGCCCGCAACCGTCGGCATTGCCCCGGGCTTGCCGGCGGCATTGGCGAGCCGGTTGCCGAGTTCGACGACCGGACGGGTGATGATGCTGGCCGCACGGGGCGAGACCAGCCCGACGCCGAAGACCGCAAGCAGCGCAAGAGCCGCGAGCCGGCCATATTCATTGGCGCTGATTGCCCAGCTGCCGCCCACCGCGGCCAGCGTCGCGGCGGCGCAAAAGGTTGCCGCCATTCCCGTAAGCAGGGGCAGCGTGCTGCGCAGGAACGGTTGCCCGGCCCGCGCAAAAACGAAGGGAAGGATGGGCAGGATACAGGGGCTGAGAATTGTCAGCGCCCCTCCGAGATAGGCAATGACCAGAAACGTCATCATCTTGTCCTTTCAGGCAGGAATTCGCGACTCCGGGCGGCGAAGGCGACCCGGTGATGGCGCCAATTTCCCGGCCTCACGTATCCCTGATGTGTCGGGGCTTCGGTGAATTTGTAATCGAGTGTAGAGGCCGCCGTTCGGCGAACAGTCGTGAAAGCGAAATCGCCCGAGCCCCGGCATCGGTTACGGTGCATATCGCGTGAAGACGAAATCATGGTCCTTGACGTTGCCCTCGTGGCAGGAGAGGCACGTCTCATGCTGGGCGGCATCCACCGGCTTGCCGTTGACAAACCGCCCGAAGCCCCAGCCGTGGCTGGCGGCATATTTCCTGGAGTCTTTCACCATCACCTGCACTGTGGTCGCCGCGCCCGGAATCGTGGCCGGCGGAAACTCCGTGGATTGCTGCCGCTTATAAGCGAGCTTCACCAGTATCGAGCCGTCGGGAAAGGGCAGGGTTCCGCTCTTGTAGGCGTCGACGGCGACATCGTTTGCCAGAACAGCGCGAAGCTCGTCCAGCGGCGGCGCTTCCTGCGCGGGCGCGATGAACTTCCAGTCACGATATCCTTCAGGAAGCGTGACACCATAGATGGGAGAAGCAAGTTCCGGCGGCGTGTCCGCTGAGTTCGAATAAACGGTTCCAAAACCTGCTGCCGCACCCGATAGGGCGACGGCGAAGAAAATCTGCCTCTTCATGGGATATCCTGCCTGATCCGAAATAGATCAGGCAATGATCTGCCCTGCAGGTATCCGGCATGTTTCCTGAAACCCGCATTTATGTATCAGATCGTAGCAGTGCGCAGTGCCCCCGGAGGCATGTCACGCTTAAAGGTCGGCGAGCACGCTCACGTCATCGTCTTTTGGAGCCTCCATCGCGAACTTTATCGCTTTCTGGATCTCGTCCTCTATTGCCTTCCTCTCGTCGGGTGGCATGGCGGCAAGGTCGCCTTCGGACAATCCCCGCGCCTCCAGGTATTGGGCCCGGATTTTCTCGCCAAGGCTCATATTTGCCCAGCGGCTAAGCTCGTCCTCATCCGAGCCTGTGCCGCCGCCCTCAAGCGGCGTCTCTTCTATTCCGCCCTCTTGCTCCCGGAGCGACCAGAGTGCGTTGGCAAGATTGGAGGAGAGCGAAGGCGCGGCGCCCCCTCCGATCAACGATGCCGACCGTTCGGGTGTGGTATTCGGCACGGCTTGGGGAACGTCCTGTGGCCGCGGGCGTATGTAAAGCGAGGCGGTGGAGCCAATTCGATCGATTGCAGACATGGTATATCTCCTTCGGTCGCAATCTGGTTCGGGTGGCTTGTGTCTGGCTGGTCATGCTGCTTGCCTGCGTTCGGCGACGTCTCTTTGGCGACCACGAGCACATTTCTTTCGTCACCTCGCCGGCGGAATTGCGCAAAATCATTCCGAAGCAACGAGAAGTCGTGAAACTTTTTGGAGCGCGGCGAGTTTGGTGAAGGAGCAATCAGCTCGCATGTCTCACTGCATATAATCGCCGCTACGCGGAGGATTGATCGTCCATTCGGAGGAGATCGCATGAATTCCATCATCTATCTAGTCGGCCTCGTCGTCGTCGTCCTGTTCATCCTCTCATTGTTGGGGCTACGCTGATGGTTGATCCAACGGGTATCGAAACGAATCCAAACCGCAGCTATGTGGATTGGCCAGCGATTTTCGCCGGTGCCGTCATTTCCTCGGGCGCCATGGCTATTCTCACCGCATTTGCGGGCGGCCTGGGCCTGAGTTCAATCTCGGCGGACAATGGTGGCGAGGTCAGCACAGTTTGGCTCATCATAACCGCGCTCTTCGTCATCATTTCCATGGTCGGCTCCTACATGCTGGGTGGCTATATTTCCGGCCGCATGCGTCGGCCTGCCGGCGCTGCCGATAGGAACGAACTGACCGTCCGCGATGGTGTGAATGGCCTGGTGGTATGGGGTCTCGGCACGGTCGTCTCGGCGTTTTTAGCGCTCGGCGTGCTGTCCGGTGGTGCCAAGGCTGTCGGCAGCGTGGCGCAGACCGCTGTTGAGGCAACGGGTTCCGCAGTCGGCGGCGCCGTTCAGGGTGCTGGCCAACTGGCGGGTGGCATTATTTCCGGAGCTGGCAGTGCGGCCGGTGGTCTGGCGCAAGGCGCCGGTCAGGCTGCAGCGCCCAGCATCGAGCAGATGCTTCCGCAGGGCCTGAAAGCCAATCCAATCGACTATTTCACGGATAGTCTTTTGAGAACCGATGCGCCCGCCGCCCCTCTGACGGGTGACCAGAGCGCCGGCGATTATCAGCGCCAGATCAGCGGCATCCTCGGCAATCTGCTTGCAACCGGTGAGATATCCGATGCCGATAAAACATGGCTTGCCAACCAGGTCGCTGCCCGCACAAACATCAGCCAGACGGATGCGCAAACGCGCGTAAACCAGACGGTTGAACGCGTGCAGGCCGTCAGGGCGGAAGCGCAGAAGAAGGTCGATGAAGCGCAGAAGCAGGTAGAGACCGTGAAAGCTGAGGCGCAGAAGGCGTTGGACGATGCCAAGGCCAAAGCTGCGGATGCCGCAGAAAAAGCGCGCGTCGCAGGCATTCTGACCGCGTTCCTTCTGGCCGCTTCCGCGCTCGTTTCTGCCGCCGCTGCTTATATCGGCGCAGTGCACGGTGGCCGACACAGAGACGAAGGCCGTATCTGGGGTGGTCTTTCCTACCGCAAGTAATCAGAGCGACGGCAAGAAAAATCGGCTTTTCACAAATGTCCTGCCCGGACTAAATTCCGGGCGGGACTTTCGTTTTAGGTATCTGCCGTCACGGACAGGGTCAATCGCGACGCTGCAGCAAGGCAAGTGCGACCGTGGATGCCGCCAGGATCGCGGTCAGCGCCAGCGGCGCAGTGGCACCGTAGGAATCCACGATATAGCCGCCGACAACCGCCCCGATACTGATAGCCACCTGGAAAGAAACAACCATCAGGCTGCCTGCCGCCTCCAGCGCATCGGGTGCGCCGCGGGAAAGGTTGGTCGGCAGCACCACGGGCGCCATGCCAAAGGCAAGACCCCAAAGAGCGACGAGCCCGAATGCGGCAGCGCTATGAACACCCCATAGGACGAGGGCAATCGTCGCAAATGCCATCAGGGCGGCGGTAACGATGAGCGCGAGGCGGATGCTGGTGTCTGCCATGCGGCCTCCCAGCACGTTACCGATCACGGAAGCGACGCCAAAGCCGAGGAGGGCGAGAGCAATCGGCGTGGTCTCAAGCAGCGTCACCTGTTCGAGGAAGGGACGCACATAGACCGAACCGGCAAAATGCCCCGTCATCAGCAACAGGATGGCCAGCATCCCCAGCTGAACGCTGCGCCGCCGCGTCAGCCGGAAAACATCGGAAAGACTGTTGCTTGTATTTGCCGGCAGCGAGGGCAGGCTGAATATCTGCAGCAGCATAGCAATGACGGCAAGCCCCGCCGTCATCGACATGGCAATGCGCCATCCCACCCAGTCGCTGATCAAGGCGCCCATGGAGGGAGCCGCAATGGTGGCGAGCGAAACGCCAAGGGTGACGATAGCCATGCCGCGCCCGGTCGAATTCGCGCCGACCAACCGCGCCACGACAGCAACCGAAAGTGCCCAGAAACCGCTGAGCGCAATACCCAGTCCGGCCCGGCCCACCAGCAAAAGCCAGAAATCGGCAGCAACTGACGCGAGAATGTTGGAGCCAATCGCCAGCGCGCTAAGACCGACAAGCACGGTCTTGCGGTTCAGTTTGCCGATGAGAACATTGCTGAGCAAAGCCGTTACAGCGCCCACGGAAGCGGTCGCCGTGACGACCTGTCCCGCCGTGCCCTCTGTAATGCCAAGATCGCGCGCCATGGGCGTCAACAATCCCGCTGGCAGAAACTCGGCCGACACCAATGCAAAGCTGGTGGCTGCCATCGAAAGAACCGCAAACCAGGTTGCGGCGGTCCATGCGGGTTCCTCTGCGGCCTCCAGGCCAATCGTTGACCCATCAAATTCTGATGTCGTGTCCGTCATGGTGTCTCTCCTTGAGTTGGGAGAGTTTTAACCGAATAATTTCGGATGATCTGTATCTAAAAATCCGAATTTCATAACTATTCCTCCGAAATTTGTGCGTTGCACAATGTCCAGCGGCGGATGTGCCAGCTTTTGAGCTGAGACCAGGAAAAGTTTCAGCGAGAATTACCTGCTTTTAGGGCCTGCGGACGCTCCGGCGGACATCGGAGACTGCCTCTCCCGTCACGGGCGAGGCTGAGGCTGCGATCACCCGGCGCGTCGCCACGATAGATTAGGAAGGCGAGGGTGGAGAATGGTGATGACGCAAAAGATCTGCCCGGCGTCGACTATGCCGCCATCGATGCGATCCTAGCGCGCTCTGAAGCCACGATCGAACGAGCCAAACAGCCCAGCGGTGCTCCGAGCGATCCGCTGGTCTATGATCTCGACTGGGGCGAGGACGAGCGGCTGGACGAATGGCGCGGCGTGCTGGGCCAGGCGGAAAACCTTCCGGCGATGCTGCAGGCCATCGTTGCCCTCGGTGCGTGGAACGAGCTTTCCGTTCTTCAGCACGCTCCTTGGCTTAGCCGGCTGTATTGTGCTTCCATCCTGCGTCAGGCCGGAATCACCACCGGAGCCCATCTGGCGGCCATCAGTCTCGGCCTCATAACGATTCCCGTCGGTCGGCGCCGGCATCGCGATCGAGAAACCCGAATGCTCGCCGTCGCCCACGTATTTTTGGCGGCCGCCGAGATCGGCATGAAAGCTGCTACGGGCTGCACGGAAGTAGCGGCAACGGTTTCCTGCCCCAACACAGCCTACATACGGCGATCGACATATTCGCGTAGTTGATCCTGGAGCGCAGCCGCCGTCCTTCAAAGACGGTCGCCACTTCGAACGTCGAAGTATTCTGAATGGTCCAGTGCTGCGTTCGCTTCCTGACTGAGATTGTCGCCATAAAAGATGCCGTCATCCGCGCTCATGTTGAGGAGCGTGTTCGGCAAGGATTAATGGTATGCCCGGAGGCCTCCGGTGACATGTCTTCCACGATCTTGAGGCGTTGCTTCGAGGCGCTCGTGTCAAGCCACCTGCGCACCGCGACCCGGATGTGGTCATCCGTCAAAGGAAATTCGTCGTCGTCTTCTTCCAGCATCCGGAATAGTTTTTCCGTGGCAATGAACAGGTTCGCCGCTCGCGCTCGGGCTGGTCTTCGCACGGTGGTCTTTAAGGACCGGTATATCTCGGTCAGGCCAAGGCGAGTTCGAAGAGAAGTGGGCACGCGCCACCGGAAGAAGAAGGAATCGGCTTCGCGCCGGAGGAAGTTTGACGCCGCCAAAGGCACCTTGTGGGGTGCAGCGTGGGGGTATTCCCAGCGCTGGCGACATGAGGATAAGGTATTGAATTGTAACAAGTAAAGAGGCTGGGGAACCTGGAGCAGGACGGAGGCTCTTGATTCCCTAGCAATTTAAATGAATTGCTCGATGTCGCGTCAGCAATGTGAGGGCTATCTGTGGGGGTGTCAATATTGTTGACATAACGATCGCCATATTTCGAAAAACCGAACGATGGAGTAAAAAACTTTGCGGAGCTCCATGGAAATGACCTAGGAGAATGGAGGCGAGCGTCTCATGCTGAGAGCGGTTCAAAGACACGTCGGCGAAGCGATATTCGTGGCCATTGCCTTAGCCCTAATTGCCGCCACCGCGTGGGCATCCGTGATCAACGTCCGCTCTTCCGGCTTGGACGCGAACTCCGCAGCATGGGCACAGGCTTCTGGTTCCATACTGGCAATTGCCGCCGCGGCATGGATCGCCCGAGGCGATGTCCGTCGTGCAAGGCGTTGGCGGCGCGATCAGGCGGAGGAAGCTGCCTGGCATGCGCGCTTTGTTGTCGTCCAGGCACAGTACGATGCCCATATCACTGCCTTCGAACTGACAAACCCAGAAGAGTTGATCGACGGCCGTAGCCTTCGGTCTTGGCGTCAGAGAGCTTCGAGTTCCTCGTTGGCATTGCAGACGATGCTGACGAAGGTCGACCATATACACCCCTCTGTCGTTACCACCCTCTGCAACGCCAAGATGCTGATTGACGAAATGGAAGCGGATCTGATCAAGTTGGCCAACGTGATGATGCGTTTTGAGGCCCCGGACAAGGAGCTGGTATCGGATGTCGTGAGCTACCATCAACTTTTGCAGGATCTGATCGTGCAGTATGACAGCAGAGCGAAAAGCATCGTAGATGCTCTCGACCAAGGAAGAGATATGCTCCCCGTGAAGGAGTTCGCGAGCGCGAAAAAATGATCAAGGACCGACCCGCAGCGCTAGAAAATCGTCCCGGGTATCGTAAGCTGCCGACGAAACCATTCTCACTTTCCTGGGACTGCCTGCCGGAACTCGTAAATGCCAGCCTTATGCCTCTGGGCGGCGTCCAGCCGATCACGAGAAAGATGGCCGAACTAGCGGGCGGACTGATGTATGACGACCCGTCTGAGGCAGAGGTCAAGCACTTCCGGTCGATTGAAGCGAAGTTCCAACCGATCCTCCTAGTCATGAGTCTCGCTACAATTTCGGACACTGAAGATGCGCTCGAAGGCGTACCATATGCGATTTCTGCAATCCCTATGTCCAAACGTGGAATTGTGACGACGGTTGATATCGATTCCGTGAAAGCGCACCGGGGCGGTGCGGCATTCGTGGAAGCCGACTGGTGCTATAGTGGCTTCGATCCCTTTGTCGGAGAGTGGTCCGCTTTTTCGAGAGCCGAGACGATTCTCGAAATGAAGGGCGGCAAGGGCTACGTCGACGAACTGGGAGTGGCCGTTGGAATGTACTACCTCAGAACCGAATACGATCGAAACGACGTATCGGAGGTAGACCGGTTCCTTCCGGACGAGACATCACGCAAACGCTTCCTCCGCAACCGGATCAAGACCATCTACCAGCCTTTCAAGCGTGTAGAAGCTCGCAGAATATGGGGCGTGCAGACTCCGATCGAGCTATTCCTGTATCAGGAGCTCCTCTTCCGCGGCCTCAAGCCGCAACTTCAGCAGCTAGTCTTTCCCGACGGACGAACCTACCCGTCACTGTACGATTCCTATGCAGATGTCGAAACCAGGCACGAACTGCAGCTTCTTACCGAAATCGACCTCTATTTCCCAGATCAGCGGTTGGCCGTATTTTGTGACGGCCGCCACCATGGGAAGGGAAAGCAGGTAGAGCGAGATGCCAAAATCGACAGGCAGCTTGCCGAGTTCGGTATTTCTACCGTTCGCGTCTCTGGGAAATCGATCATTGACGATCTTACCGTCGCCGCCGACGCGGTCTGTAAAAGCTTAGATCAACTTAGTGGTCAAACGTCCGCCGACAACAAGGTCGGATAGAATCTATAGTAATCTTTATAACTTTTGAGAAAATCCTTAATGCTTACGTCCGCAGTGGAAAAAAATCTTAATTTTTTTCCGATCCTGCCTGGCCTCCCTCCGACTTCCCTTTCTAGGAAAAGACGTTCTCGAAGCGTGAGCGCGGGCACAACGAGGTGGTGAATAGTCGACCAGTCTTTTGATGCGAACGGCCATTGCTTAAGATCGAGAGCTGAGGTCAACGCTTGTTCTTCGGTTTTTTTTATCACTGCTCCAGTCATCGTGAGCATTTGAAGACCGTCTGCATACCGTGTAACGGAAAGCGGCTTGAAAGTGTTGGCACTCGTCGGCTGGAATGCCTTGTGCACAGCACTGCCAAATGATCTCGAAAGCAAAAGGGTCAACCCTGGTGGGGTCATGTCGGCCGCTGACGCATCGGACGGAAGGTAGTCCCCAATCTTCGACTGCAGCTTCTGAAACGTCTTCTGCTGTTTTTCAGTTTTTTTGGGTTGGGGTTGGCCCTTTGGAACGGGATCCGCGTATTCGGAGAAGTGAGCATTGACTGTAACCCGGACGATGTCGCCTACTCTCAGCTTATCTATAAGATCTTGAAACTCTCGGATTTGGTGTTGGATTTCGTTTGGATCGGTGTAGTCGAGCCAAACGATCACCCCGGCTGCATCGTCAATTTTGTTCTCTTGTCCGAAGACGGTTTCCATTCGACGATCAACATATTCGCGTAGTTGATCCTGAAGCGCTGCCGCCGTCCTGCGGAGACGGTCGCCACTTCGAACGTCGAAATATTCTGAATGCTCCAGAGCGGCGTTCGCTTCCTGACCGAGGTTGTCACAGTAAGAGACGCCTTCATCGGCGCTCATCCTCAGGAGCGTATTCGGTAGGGATTCATGATTCACTCTGAGCTCGCCGGGCGACATCTCGTCGATTATCTTGAGGCGTTGCTTCCAGGGTGGCCCGTCTAGCCATCTGCGCACGGCAACCCGGATGTCGTCGTCAGTCAAAGGGAATTCGTCTTCTTCTTCTTCCAGCATCCGGAATAGCTTCTCCGTGGCAATGAACAGGTGCGCGGCCCGCGCTCTGGCTGTTCTTCGCACGCTGGTCTTTAAGGACCGGTATATCTCGGTCTGTCCGAGGCGAGCCGAGAGAGGGGCGGGGACACGCCGCCGGAAGAAGAAAGAATCGGCTTCGCGCCGGAGGACGTTCGACATCGCCAATGGCGCCTGGTGGGGGTGCAGCGTGGGGGTATTCCCAACACTGTCGACATGAAGCTACGTTGTTGAATTGTAATAAGGAAAGTGGCTGGGGAACCTGGATGAGCAGGACCTACGTCGAAAAACGATTGTTCACCAAATGGTTAGACGATCTCGCGTCAACAATTTGGGGTCGGATTCGGAGTTGTCAACTGTCGAATATTATGTTCAGCCCGGGCACCTTTTGGCACGCCCCATTTCCGCATGGGTGGGTGCAATAGTTTGACGATTTCAAACGCCCCGTACCACCTCGATCAATCGACGAAATTCTGAGTCTTTGCCGTCGCTCTTCCAGCGGTTGACGAACCGGCAGACGATCTGGAGATTGTCCTTTTCGTAATGCCCGTTGCTGTCGATACGGTCGAGGGAGCAGAGCATTTCAGGGTCGTCTTCGTCTCCATCGTATTGAAGCGGCAAGTCGGTGATGGCGCATCGCCCGTCTTGCTCGGCCAAAAGGGCGGCAAGGAACGGCATCAACTCGCTTTCCGGAATCAGAAGGTCCTTGTTCTTGACCGTGCGCTGTATCGTCTGCCCGTTCGAGAAATTGACTGTGCCTTTAGCTGTGGCCGCCATTCGCCAGATCGCCTTTTGGCGGGCGTTGAAACTGATCCCTGGATTCTTGCGTCGGCGTTCCACTTTTGTGCGCCATTCAGGCCGCGAATGCCATGGGTTGAGATCGTCACCCTGAATAAGGGCCAACGCATACTCTGCGTTATCCGGCGTCAATTGCTGGAGCGTGCCTTCTGTGAAAAGAAACTCTTGAGCCTTCGGGTGCAGCCCGGCCCATTCCAGCCGATTGCCCAGTCGGTTTTGGTTCGACCATGGATCACAGGCTTTGTGGGAGATAATCACGTCGCCTTGGACGCCAACAGGCTCTCTCAGCGGTTCAAAAACCGCCGCCTCCGAGCCAGATGTCGTCCACCAAAGCTGTTCCTTTTCGCGGTGAAACCATATGTCGCCACCGCTTTCTACAATCGTCGTCATCAGGTTGAACCAACGCGACGCCGTCTGCCGCGTGGGTGTTTTGCCCGCCGCAGTCTTGCTGTTGCTGAGGCAGAAATTGATATAACCGTCCCGGTCGCCAGCTTCCCAGAAGCCATGAACCGCCGCATCGTTCATGGTGGCGATTGTGCCGCGTTTCAGGCAGTCCGACCAAGCGTAGTTCTCCCGCCCAAAATTGGCGATATAGACCTTCATGCCTTTCGCATCCGGCCACGCTTAGCTTTCGGCGCGGCCGCGCGTTCATTGGCAATTCGTTCGAGAAGCTTTGTCGCCGGTTCGTCGTCCAGGTGTTGTGGCACCAAGTCTCCGCGAAAGGCTTTTGCGAGGACCTCCTGATCAAGTTTGCCTATTAATCTGCGGGCGCTAGTTGCCTCAGAGGCCAGTCGGTCAATCCAGGCGAAAGCGGTTTCCAAAATTCTCGCGATTTCAGATGCCTCTTCCGCAGGTGCAATTGGCACGAAAAGATGCTGAACCCGCTCCTTGTTGAGCGCTGGTTGATTGTTTCCTGCCCCAATGTTTCTATTTTTCTCATAGGCGTACTGGAGATAATAATAGATATATTCTGAACTGTATTGAGATTCCGAAACGCGGATTGCGGCGCAGTTTTGGTTATTGCAAGCCTCTATGTCCAGTATCGCAGCTTGACCTCGTGTTTTGCCTTCACCAATCATTCCCAGAAGCACCGTGCCCTGCGGATGCAATCGCGTGGATGTGTTTAATAATCCGGCCTCCGTGATCAGCTCTTTGGCTCGTTTAATACGACAAAAAGCGACCTCACCACTGCTCACCCACGGCACATCTCCATGCCAATAGCTTTTTTCCTTTCTGCTAGGGGTAGCGCCGATATAAACAGCGAATACTCCCCCTATGGTGGACCATGCCCAGTGCTGCGGAAGCGGATTTACATCACTTTGGGCACTTAAATCTGCGCGAATCGCGTCATCAAAAATATGGAACGCTGTTTTTTGGTCGCGCTTATATTGAGGAGATAGAATAACCTCTCTAGCTTTTAACTGTATGTTTTTTATGAAATCTTGAGCGGAAGAAGAGATACTGTGCAGATCACGCCATTCCCGCGTCAAATCACCTCGAAAAGCTGCTGCCAACACTGCCTGTTTGTACTTTTCAACAAGACGGGGAATGTGCTCAAGGTGGTCGCGGGCGCGTTTGGATTTTCCGGAAAGGCTATCGATCTTTGCCACGATCCGCTTTTGCTCGGGCAGGGGCGCTAGAGGAATTGCGATTTCGCTTACCTCTGAGGGTCTTGCCCTCATTAGTGAGCCCCCCACGCCGGAAACGGTCCGCATGAACTGATCACGAAAAGTCGTTTCTGTCAGGCAGTAACGTAGATAGTGGGGATCGCATTCATCGTTTCGGTACACAATCCACTCACCAGAAGCGATCTGTGGAGCACCCGATTTCTTTCCCACGACCCAAACTCGATTTAGGTGCGGCACAATCTTGCAAAGTAAGACATCATCAGTCTGAACAACTTGCTTAGCCGACTTAATCGTATCGCTCCGAGCTTGCTCTGCCATGCCATCGGAGAATGAAGGCACACTATAAAGTTCATAAACGATATCGGGATTCTTGGACGGGACCATTGTCTTTGTTCGAGCGGCAATTTCGCCAAGATGCAGACGCGTCCAACCATGCGGTAACTGGGTCATTCGACAGCCTCCGGGCGCTCGGATTTTCTTTCCTGCCACTCGTGGTAGGTCATCTTCTGGCCTTTGACCTTCCATTCGGTTCGACCATTCGAATTGCGGTCGAGAATCACGGCAGCTGCAGCAGACGGACTCTTAAAGGCAAAGGATGATTTGAAGACGTAGCGCTCAGGATTGGGACTTTCGCCTAGCACACCTTGTTTCAGCAGATCGCATTTCAGTTCGCCGTAGCTCTGTTGCACATAGCCGGTATCCTTGAGCGCTTGGGAGCCTTCCAAAACGACGAACTCTCCGCCATCCTCAATGGCCGTTGCGCTCACACCGGATCGGTGGCGAATTTCAAACTGTGGCTCCGGCGTTGAGGGCGATGTTCTATCGGTAACAGTCGGTGTTCGAACCTGGCCAAAACTCGGCGTGATGTATTTGGGCTTAGGCTTCAGAAGGTCCAGACCGACAACGGGCAGGACCGTTTTTATGTTTGCCAAAAAAGCTTCCATGTTGGCCTTGTCAGCTTCCGGCAAACGGCGCTTTTCCGCACCAGGCTGCTGCGTGTTGGCAAGGGTTACACGCCCAGCTTCATTGGCCAATTCGATTAGGCGCGCTTCCAAGTAGCGTATATGTCCTTTGGTAAGTGCGTCGTCCGACGTGGTGATGGCGACGGCGGTCTCCCAAAAGGCATGGTTGTTCGCGCTGGCGTTGATCCTGTCTTTAACACTGTCCGCTTCGCCGATATAAGCGCGCATCTTCAGCGGATTGTCGGGGTCAGGGCCGTAGAGAATGTAGACGCCAGTTCGGTCAAGCTCAGAGCGTTTCAACAGCTTATCGAAGGTCGATTGACGGCAAACGGCAAGCGCCCCTGTCCAACCATGCAGTGTCGCAATCATCAGTCCGTTAGGTGTGCCATCGACAAGAAAGAGCTGGATCGTTCTGCCAAATGCGTTCAGTTCCTCGCTCATTCAGCAGCCTCCGCCACCGCCGCCGCTTCGTCGACGCTGTCCGGATCAAGCTCATCCGAAAGAGCTTCTATTTCCTCCAGCGCGGCCTTCAGGTGGCCAATGATCGCTGCTGCGATATCCTCCGGTTCTGTCAGTTGCTCCTCAGCCTCGGCTTCAGTATCGCGGAGCCAGGTGATGTCGAGGTTGTCGTTACGATCAGTGATCTGCTGTCGCGTGAAGCAGCGCCAACGGGACTCTTCGCCCAGGTCTTGCCGTTTCGCATTCCCGTTAGGGCCATCTCCGAAGACTTTCTCAAAATCTTCGAAATCAGCCACGGTTAAAGGGCGCGTCTTGCCGAAGGCGGGCATATTGGCGCGCATGTCGTAAACCCAGACGGCTTTCGTATTGCCCTTGTCGGTTTTGCCGCGCTGGAAGAAGAGAACATTCGTCTTCACGCCCTGGGCATAGAAGATGCCGGTCGGCAGGCGCAATATCGTATGCAGATTGCACAAATCCATAAGCCAGGTACGCAGTCGCCGACCGGTATTGTCTTCGAACAGAACGTTGTCCGGCAAGACCACGGCAGCCCGACCCTCAGGCTTCAGCGCCCGAACGATATGTTCGACAAATGCGAGCTGCTTGTTCGATGTGTCAGCCGTGATGGAAAAATCCGTGCGCGTTGGCCGACCGCCGCCCTTTTTCGTGCCGAATGGCGGGTTCGTCAAAACCAGATTGGCTTTCGGTATAGTTTCGCCATCGGGCGACAAGGTATCGATGTTCTCCACGCCGCCTTCAATTCCATGTAGTAGCATGTTCATGAGGCACAGGCGGTGAGCGTCTGGCACAAGTTCGCCACCTACGAAAGCGTTGTGTCGCTGGAAGAAGGCCTGCGCCTCGGGGAGGGTGTAAAGATCGTCCGTCTGGTTCTTGATGTAGTGATCGGCTGCGACCAGGAAACCGGCAGTTCCGGCGGCAGGGTCTTGTACCACTTCGCCCGGCTGCGGTTTCATCAGACGCACGATGCAATCGATTAGAGGGCGCGGCGTGAAATACTGACCCGCGCCGGACTTCTTGTCGCTCGCATTCTTTTCGAGAAGGCCTTCGTAGAGATTGCCAAGCCCTTCCTCGCGCGCAGAGAACCAATCGAGCTGATCGATATTCGAGGTCAGGGCCTTCAGATTGGTGGGCTTCCTGAGCCGTGTTTGCGCATCGGTGAAAATGGCGCTGACCAAACCATCCTTTGCCTTGCCAAGTTGCAGCAGCATTGCCTTGTAATAGTCCAGCTGCTCCATGCCTTCACGCTTCGCCAGAATACCCCAGCGATAGCCCTCCGGCAGCCGACTTTCCCGTCCCGTCTCTTCCAACATTTTCAGGAACAGCAGGAATGTGAGCTCGGTCACATATTCATTATAGGTGACGCCATCGTCCCGCAACACATTGCAGAGCCCCCAGAGCTTGGCGACGATATCGGTTGTGGTGGTCATTGATGGTCTTTCATGTATCTAAAACGGGTTGTGAGGGACAGTGCTGAGTCAATGTAAGCTGCTGCCTCATCTTCCGTAATGTCGAAGCTCTTGAGGTGACTCGCCTCGTTCCGTAGTGTCCTCAGCCTGTAGAACAGTTCTCTTTCACCAGGTCCAATTAGCTCCTGCTTCCAAAGCAACCTCTCAAGAGAGAGGCCACCGCTAAGGGGTTTCGTCCCTTGGTAATAGGGCTCAACTAGCTCTCGCGCTGCTTCCTCAAGAGAAAGCCATGCTTCAATAATCGCAGATCGACGATTAACTTTAGCCAAAGCCATGAGTCTATCGAAGTCGCTGTTTGACGTGGCCTCGGGCAGCGGATTTTCCGCCTCAGTAGCGCGCTCAAACTCTTTCAGTTCTTGCACGCCTTCACCCCAATTTGCGATAAGTTCTCGCGAGCCATCCTTATAGCTAAGGCTGCGCATTGTTGAGATGGTTTTTGCCAACTGTTTTCGGAAGGCGAGGCCGATAATCACGACTGCAAGTGGCCAAGAAGTAAGCGCTGTCTCAATGTGTTGATGTATTTTTTTCGGGGAAAGCAACGCACCCACGAAATCGTATAGGTTAGTGAGTAGCCCCAGCAAAAACGCCGTCATGCTGCCCTCCAAAGTTCTTCATTCATGAGAGCTAATATGCTTTCGAGTTCGCCACCGAAGACCTTGTTTAACCGTTGGAAGCCTCCATCTGCAACGAAGGGCTCTCTGTCCATAGCTTCCCGATCCACAACGATTTCTTTTTCTATCTGATCGCCGATGCGCTTCAGCCAACGACGTTGAGGGTCTGTCCATGAACGATTCACCAAGATCGCACGCATAGCCGATTTCACCCGCTCTTCGTAAGGCACCAAAGGGTCGCCAAGAGCCGCCTGTCGGACGAAACCGATGATCGACGCGGCAATGTCCTCGTTCTTCGCGTCTGCCCAGGCGCGCTTTAGGTTGGCTTCGGAATAGCCCTTCTGATCGAGTGCCATTCTCAGCTCTTTGAGATCGGCGCGGGTCAGGTCTCGGGGCCGTTGTACGACGAGTTTCAAAGCGGCAATCGTGTTGATATTGTCCCGGATGAAGGCGGAGAAACTGTCCAGAAAATCTTCCGGTTTTGTAGCGTCGCCGTATCCGCGTGTGACAGCGACAACTTCGTCCGCGTGGTGCGAGATGGGAAGAAAGCGTGGATTCTCGCCGTCTGATTGCCAATCGAGAATTGGACCAACTGCGGATCGCTCTTTAAGCCATTGGCCAAGTTCGACCACGTCACCATCGAGCAGGCGAGAGAGCATGGCCTCAGGCCTTTCGCCAGCCACCGCTTCAAACCGTTGCCGTGCCTCATCTGGCAGCTTCTTCAAACGCCGCCGCAACTTCACGGCCATTTGCTGAGAGATCGCCATCTGGTGCGACTGATCGCTCGTAGCCAAGAACTCGCGGACGAGTTGTTCGAAGCTGATCGATGGATTAATTACGACCGGCTTCATATCCGTTAGGTTTTGTAGATGCGGGTAAAGGTCAACCGCATCGAAAATGCGGAAGACATCCTTTTCGATCTCTGGGCATTGACGTGTCGCGCGTCCGATCATCTGTTCGTAGAGAATGCGGCTGTTGACCCGACGCAGGAAGACAAGATTGGTGATTTTTGGGACATCTATGCCCGTAGTCAGCAGATCGACTGTGACCGCAATCTTTGGGTTGGCGTCATTCCGAAAGGATCGAATGAGCGTCTGCACTTTGTCCACGCTGCCGGTAATCTTTCTGACGGCTGCATCATCTATTTCGCCATAGGTGGCAGCGAATGCCTTCTTGATTGCATCCACAACAATGTCCGCATGTGCGTCCGTTGCCGCGAAGATCAATGTCTTGCCAGGCAAAGCCGGATCAATATGTCTTGCCAACTCTTCCGCGACGACACGGTTGAATTCCGGGGTTATCACCTGCCTGTTAAATTGCTCGACTTCGAAATGAATCTCGTCGGGCAAAGTCGCAGTGTTTACCTCTCCAGTCTCCGGCGCGATGTATTCAACCTGCTCCCCTTCCGAAAATCCAATGCCGGATCTGGAAAGCGCCGTTTCGATGCGAATGGGTGGTTCGTGATCAATCAGAAAACCATCGATGACGGCTTCCCGGTATGAATATTTGAAAATCGGCTCACCGAAGATTTCGGTCGTGTGGAGAGCGGGCGTTGCCGTCAATCCGATCTTCACTGCATCGAAATATTCGAGCACCCTCCGATACTTTGAGACATAGTCATCTTGTCCACGGAAGCTCAATTCGGCATCCGACATTTCCCGGTCGAGCAGATAGCCACGATGACACTCGTCTATGACCATCAGATCGTATTGATCGATGGGCGGTGTTTCCCCATTGTCGGCTGCATATAGAACTCGCTTTACGAGCCCCTGAATGGTGCAAATGTGGACTTTGGTTTCGAGGTCAGGTGACACGTCCTCAAGCCCCTTGAGGCCGAAAATCTCGGCAAACGTCTTTCCCGACACGACTTTGGTTGTCGAAAACTCTCCCTCGGTTTGGTGACCAAGAGCGCTCCGATCTACCACAAAGCAAATGCGACGGAAGCGCTTTGCAGTAAGCATGCGATAGAGCATGGCAATCGCGAGCTTGGTCTTGCCGGTGCCCGTCGCCATTGCAACCAGCATTGACTGCCTATCTCCCGCGATGGCCTTCTCAACTGCCTTGATGGCGCTTTCCTGGTAGTGCCGCAGCGGGAAGCCGAACTCGAACGGTTGGCTTTTGAGAGCGGCATTCGCTTGATCCTGATCGACTTCGAGCAGACCAGAAAGCCCATTTGGCGTTGGCCAATCTACGAGTGCGCGCCGATGATTAGCTGTCCGTCTTGTGTCCCGAAACCAAATGCCACTTTCCGTCTCAATTTGCTTCAGGTATGAGCGCCCGTTCGCGGCGAAAACGAAAGGAACCCTATGTTCTCCCCATGGACCGCCACCTAATGAGTAATCAGCGCTCCCTTTAATTCCGACCGAATAGCGCTCTGCCTGATCTATCGCTGCGGAAATATTCTTGCGCCTCCGCTTCGCTTCGACGACGCCAATCAGTGTGGTACCGACAAAAAGCGCATAATCGGCGGGACCGTGTTCAGTTGGCCATTCTGCTATCGCCAGGTTACGTCCTTTGGCAGGGCGGCTTCCCTTGCTGTACCGCAGTTCTTTGGTGTCAACTTCCCAACCGCGATCACGCATTTGTTGATCGATAAGGGCACGGGTATCGCTTTCATCAAGATCGATTTTGGAAGCTTCGACTTCAGCGCGCTCGGCAAGCTCCCGAACTTCCTCGCGCGGTGCAGTCTCGGCTAAAGTTTGCAACCGTGCGAGCTTGGCCGCCAATTCGGCTTTTTCTCCCTCAGTCTCTTGCGCTAGTCGCTCCCATAGGGAGCGCTCTTCGGCCTCACGCTTTAGTCTTTCCTCCGCAGTCTCTCGCGCAAGCGCCTCGGCTTCCGCCTTGCGGTGTGCGACGCCTGCTGCATTTTCTGTTTCCTCGACCCTTCGTCGTAGCGCCTCGATTTCCTCACGAAGCGCTATTGTGGCGTCTGCCGGTTCTGGAGGGGGAACGAAAGGTCCTGGGTTGAAATCCGCCTGGTTTCCGTAAGTTCTGTGAAACCAAATGCCTAGTGACCGCGCGAATTTCAGAGAAGAAAGCGCGGCGGCATGTGTTCCGCTGGCTTCATGGACAGCTGCGTTGCCGCTCTTCCTCAAGGCATGGAAAACGTCGGCGACTTCACGCGGAATAATCCTCTCGTAAGAAAGTCGTCGAAGAATTTCGTCGAATGTTTCGCGCTCATTGCGATAGACCGCATGGTGTGCGGCAATCAGCTTCGACATCAGTTCGGCGAACTGCCTGAGCTTTACGATGGATGTCGACGGATCGTCGCGAAAATAGCGTTCGGCAAAGCCGCCCAACACCATGAGGCGATTATCGTGTGCTCCCAAAAAGCCAAAGTTTGCTGACTCTGTCATCCGCACCCCCTTGGTGCAATCAATGCACGAAACTCCTTAGGTTTGTCCACTGGCACATCAAAAAATGTAGGAACTCTAGGGTCTTGGATGCCCGTTTCTAGTTTGAGCGGCAGCGTTGTGAGAATCAATAACGTGATGGATTTGTGACTTGCAGAAGTTGTGGCGATCCTTTTTGTCAAAGGAGATCGCCATGCAGCACATTACCCTTGACCAGGAACCCAAAAGCAAAAAACGAAAGAAAGACGCCGCCGCGAACGGCGGCTGCGTGAGGAAGAATACCGCAGGCGCATCGAACGCCTGCGCCGCCAGATTGAGGAAGCTCGAAAGTGCCGTCAACGCTTGTTGCTGCTGCTCCTGCTGGCTATTCTTGCCATGCAGGAATCGATTTTGGCACCGTTTCAGCACTCATATGTGGACCGGCCCGATCCCGATCTAAAGCCGTTAGATTGGACGCCTGACCCGGCAAACGACTTTGCCCCACGGCACGGCAGTGACGACCAATGTGACGGCTACAGCCGCCAACGGTGGTATAGGATGCTGGATGAGCGCGGCATCAAGGTTAGCCGCAAGGCGGAGCTAAAGGCGGCTTGGGAAGGCGATCCCGATTGGGAACGTTTTCCGGCACGCTACCAGCAGTGGGGCTATCGCCCATACGTCAGCCAAATAATGCAAGAGCTAACTGTCCCATACTGGCGAAAAGATGCCCTCGCCGCCCTCTAGCTTCTGACTCCGCGCGAACTTCATCCATATCTTGATGAAGTATCTGTCACCGACCCCGGCGATCTTCGCAGGTGTTTTGCAGATCGCGATCAGGAGATTATCGCGGCATTCCAGCAACGGTGTGTCCTGTGGAAGGAACGCAAGAAAAGAGAAGCTCAGGACGCGCGGACGGCAAAAAGAGAAATAGACCAGACGACGATAATGAAATTGAACCGTGAGAACTACTCTTTCGCTTCCATCTAATTCTTCAGAGACTATGCCCAATGGTCCTTGAGCCTGGCAGCTCTGATCTAGTAGGTGGAGCAGTATTAGAAACAGGGGCCAGTACACCTGCAGTTGGCGACCGCCAGACAATTTCGCCAGCGGGTCGCACTGGACGCAATCAGAATGGTGGCAATTGAGATCGCTTTAAGCATCCCGTTTCTCGATTTTCTGAACGCTGGGTTTCAAAATCAGCTTGGGAGCGGGCGAAAGGTCTGGCGTGTCAGGATCGGCGGCAAGCGTTAGCATTGAACGCAGACCGTCGCGCTCGATGCCTGCTCGGAATGCCGCTTCCTGTGCTTCAAGAGCCCTTCTTTCGGCTTCGTAGCGTTGGCGCTCGGCTTCAAGTTGCTTTCGCTTGGCATCCTTAGCCTCGTCGCGCCAGCGGTCAATTTCGCCGGAAAATTCTGCTCGCACTTTTTCGACCAGTGATGACATGCGGAGACGGTCCCCGGCGGCGCGCAGGCGACCGACCCAGCCAGAGTATCGGTTGGCATCGGCAATCGCTGCCTGTGCATGTGCTCGTTCTTGCTGGGCACGGTCACGCGCAGAATTTGCGGCCGCTGTCGCTTTGCGGGCGGCTTCTTGTGCGAGGGCGGCGTCGGCAACTATCTTCGCGGTTTCCGTTTTCGTTCGCGTCACGAAATTGTTGCCATCTGACTTTATCTTCCTCGCTTGCTGGATGACCTTTTGCACTGCCTTGGCTTGGACTTGTTCCCGCTGCCACTCGTCGCGTGACAGACGGCGACGTTGAGGGCCCAGGCGCGTCAACGGCACTTTTCACTCTGACTTTCGCGCTGATGACGCCCGTGGGCTCACCTTGCAGTCACGCGCTCCAAAGCTCCCAGGATTGTTGCAGCCATGAGGGGCTTAGATCAATAACTATCGGCTCAATCCAAGCCCCTGCGACCGGTTAAGCTGCTGTCTCAACGCGTGGTCATGGCTAAGCTCGGCATGGCGTGTACGATGCACCATGCGGGCGATCGCCTTGATCTGTTCGGCCTGTTTTGCGAGCTCCGGCCGTGCCTCGAGTTCTTCGGCGAACCTTCGGGGATCGGAACTACCGAACCGCCGCGTGAGTGCATCAGCGACAAGCTTGGCCTCATCGAGCGCGGCTCGGCCCTCAGGTGACGAGCGAAGCTCCGCGATAAACTGGCTCCGCTTCTCCAACGGCATCTTCTCCACCTCGGCAATGATTTCGGCGCTGCGCGGCGTGAGGGCAGGGACCTCGATGAGGTCACGCTGCTCACGCTGCCATTGTTCGCTTGCGCGCTCTTCGCCAAGCCGGCGCTCCCATGCCTCGGAGACGTAGCCAATGTGGGCAGACAGAGACCTGGCATATTGCAGCGCCTCTTTCCGCTCCTTGTTGTTTCCGAACGGACCCGACTTGCCGCGTAGCTCCCCGAACCGCTCGGGTTGCTCGGCCATGGCCTTCGCCATGATGTTGCCATTGCCTTCCTTCTCGGTCATCGCGGTACGCAATCTCGCGGCGACCTCGACCGGATCACGGAACACGCGTCGCGCAACTGACTCCACCGTATCGAATCTCTGGTCGATGACGGACATCGCTCTTTCCCGGGCTACCTCTTCGATGCTGTGGTCGTGACGCGTGATCGCTGGCACTAGTGGAGCTGGCTTACCGGTTTCGATCAGCGATTGTTGGACTACAGTTTCTGTGGGGGCAGGGACGGCGCCGTCTTGCGACATGACCTCGGACCACCGGATGCGGCGATATCCCTTATTATCGTCTGTCGGGTCGTCGCGCCGACCGTCATCGATTGTCCGGGCGACCTGAATGCGAGGATCTTCGCGCTGAACAGGGCCGGCCAGATCGCCGGCACGTTCCTCGTAAACCTGCTGACGTTCCGATGGCCGGTCCTGCTGCTCCCGTTGCAGATGGGCCGCACGGGACAAGACCTCTTGACGCTCATCTTTGGCGGAAGCGAGTTCAATCTCGCTTCTCACCCCAAACTCTTGCCCGATCCACGGGGCGCTGGTGATCCATTGGTCGCTTGCGATCCATGGGTCGCTGGCGATTCCGCGCCGCTCGGCAAAGTCGCTCACGTAATCCAGCGTGGCTTCCTTCGCGCCGGAACGCGACAGGCGGTTTGCCAGCTGCTGGTACGCCAACGCGTCACCCTTGACGACACGCCAAGCATTGCGCTCGGCCTTTGTGCCGTCCGGAAGCGTGACAGGCGTGGCCCCTTGATGCTGCAGTCCGATCCTGTCCCCGATCTTTGGCGATGCATCTCGCATGGCCCGCTTGAGATCGACGCCCCACACCGTGCGCCGTTCGCCCTTGTCGTTCTCCAGCGTCACAAAATAGCTCTCACGTGACTGCGGATGGTTTTCATAGGGCGCAACGCCGTGATCAACCAGCCGGCCCGCATTGGCGAACTCCTGGCTGTTTGCATAGAGTTGCACGCTGTCGCGATGCCTTGTCATGGCAACATAGGTCAGATGCCGGTCCATGGTGCTCGACGCCAGCACAAAGGCGCGATCGACTGTCGCCCCCTGGTTTTTATGGATCGTCGTCGCATAGCCGTGGTCGATGGCCTGATAGCTGTCTATCGGAATGCCGACACTGTCGCCGCCTCGGCCATCGAGCCGGGCGATGATCTTGCCCGGCTCCACATGCTCGACCGTGCCAAGCATCCCGTTTTTGACGCCGAGGTCGCGGTTGTTTTCGAGGAAGATGATCCGGTCACCGGCGGCGAAGGCGCGCTTGCCGCCATTGGTCTGGAACACGCGTTCTCCGCCGTCTTTGCCGACCCCAACATCCCCACGGTCTCCACGGTCCGTACCGTCGCTCAGCCCCGGGCCACGCTCCAGCTTTTGTCTGTTCTGAAGCTCGGAGCGGATGGCGGCATTGAGCGCGCGCACATCGGCTCGGCGATGCGCCATGGCAACCCGGGTGCCATCGGCACGCTTCTCACTGTCGGCGACATAATCACGCACGATCTGCGCCATCGCCGCGTCGCGGCTTTCCGCAAAGTGGATGGCGCCGTGATCGCGATAGGCGGCGAGGCCCTCGGCCGTCTTGTGGGTCGCAAAGGCAACCGATGCCTGTCTCTGCCAATCATGGCGCTGGCGGCGTATCCCGGAAAGTTCGACGTGGCCGATCTGCTCGGCAATCGCCCTGAAGGGTGCACCGGCCCCGATGGCCTGTAGCTGCTCATGGTCCCCGACGAGAACGATCTTTGCGCCGCGCTCTTCCGCTTCTCCGATAAAGCGGGCAAGCTGCCGGCTCCCGACCATGCCGGCCTCGTCAATGACAAACACGTCACTGCGACCGATCAGATCCCGGCCATGGTCCCAGCTGTAAGACCATGACGCCAGGGTGCGGCTCTCTATGCCAGAACTTTCCTCAAGACCCTCGGCAGCCTTTCCGGACAGCGCCGCTCCATGGACCTGATAGCCTTGAGACTCCCACGCCTCGCGAGCCGCTGCCAGCATGGTGGACTTTCCAGCACCGGCAAACCCGACCACGGCCGCGATGCGTTCTGGCCCGGTAATATGCGCGATCGCCTGACGCTGTTCGCCCGACAATCCCGCTGACGGATCGCTCGCAGCTAACATTCCGCCGGAGCTTTTCCGAAGAGCGTTATCCTGCTTCTCCATCGCACGCTCGACATGGCGAGGGTCGACCAGATGGGAATGCGCCTGATGTAATCTCACCGCCGATCGCGCCATGCGCAGCTCCAGATCGATCATGTCCCGCGTCGAATAGCGCGCTTTGGAAACTTCGCCTGTCTCGGCATCGATGCGCTCAGGCTGAAGCTCAACGAGCGCTGGTGAGGCGATGACAGCCGCAAAGGCGTTCTGGAATGTCTGGGCGTCATCGTTGATGTAGCGATGCAAGGTCTTGGCAATGTCGTGGCGATCGAACACGCTCTTCTCATGGCTGATCAGCGTCAGAACCTGTTCAGGCTTTTGGCGGATCAGTTCGGCATTTTGCCGTGCTGCCTCGTCATCCAGCCGCCCGCGCTCGACTGCCATTCCTTGCTGCTGCATCTGCGACGCATGCACGCCCATATGTTCGGTCGGCGACAACTCAAGACCGCGCTCAATATGCGAGCGATGATCGATGCGAACATCCAGGCCTTCGCGTTGAAGCTGACGGTTGGCGATGCCTTCCCACGACTGCCGGATATCGCGAAGCTGCATGTCGGTTGTCGCCATGCCATTTGCCAACAGCCGTGCGTTCTTGTGCTCGAGATAAGTTTTCTCGCCAAGGCCGGCTATGCCAACCTGTCGCGTCGTCATCAGCACATGCGCATGGTAGTTCCTGATATCACCATGCTCACTTGGCGAATGGATTGCAAAATCCACGGCCGCGCCATAGCGGTTTGCCAGATCCTGAGCAAAGGCACGCGCAGCCTTCAGTCGCCCCTCTGGCGAAAGCTCATGTGGAAGCGCGATTTCGAATTCGCGCGCGACGCGGGCATCTTTTCGCTTTTCTGCAAACTCGGCAGCGTTCCACAACGTCGAGCGATCCAAAGCCCAGTCGACAGACACGCCTTGCGGCAGCACGATCTCTTTATGCTCGACACCCTCTTTGCGGGTGAAGTCATGAACAAGACCATCGCGATGATTGACGAGAAGAACAGCACAACGGTAGGCGGCGGACGCCACAGCACTTCGGCCGGATGACCGCGAGACAGGTTTGGTGCTGAGATGATAAATCGCCAAACGAAATCTCCGATACACAAACGGGGAGACCAAACGCTCAAAAGCGCCGCAAGTCGTAAGTGCGCCCTTGTCTGTTTACCGGTGGCGACGCTAGCAACAACGAACGGGCATTTCGACTACTAAAAGTAGTGGTCGAATAAAGACAATCTCGCGTTTTTGAATAGGCGCCAAACGCCTCAGTTTGAAGAGGTGAATTCCCCCGCTGAAAAATGGGGCATTCAGTCAGGTCGATGTCAGCGGACATCGAGACTGTGATCAGCGGGCTCTCCGAGGCCTGAACGAACACCGAAGACGGCCTTATGTGCTTCACATCATCAATTTGAAATCGAGCGATGATATCGTGGCATCGATCCCCAAGGTTTCAAGGGAGCGGACGATGCAGGACGTGGCGACGGTAGGGCTTGATATAGCCAAGCAGGTTTTCCAGGCGCATGGAGCAGATGCGAGCGGAGAAACCCTTTTCAACACTAAGATCAAACGTGAGAACGTTCTGGAGTTTTTCAGCAAGCTCAAACCATGCCTGATCGGAATGGAGTCCTGCGCTACAAGTTATCACTGGGCACGGCAGTTACTAGAATTTGGGCATGACGTGCGGTTGATCCATACCAGTTACGTGAAGCCCTTCGTGAAACGCGGCAAAACCGACGCCAACGATGCAGAGGCGATCAATGTTGCGCTTACGCAAAAGACAATGCGCTTCGTTCCAGTCAAAACCTTGAACCAACAAGCGGCGATCACGATTTTTCGAACTCGCAGCCTTTTTGTTTCACAACGGACTCAACTCGTAAACGCGCTGCGGGGGCACCTAGCGGAGGCCGGCCTGATAGCGGCGAAGGGCATTCAAAATTATTCCAAATTAGTCAAACTTATGGAAAGTGCAGCAGATACCGTCCTGCCGACAGTTATGAAAAAGGCTCTCACCGACATTTGCGACCAGATACATCGATTGAATGATTTGGTCACGAAACTAGACAAAGAGATTGAGCGACGTGTCCAACACGATGAGAACGCGTGTAGGCTTCTGACGATACCTGGTGTTGGCCCGAAAACTGCAATGTGCGTTATTGCGACAATTCCTGATATCCATCGGTTTCCATCTGGCCGCCATTTCTCTTCATGGCTGGGTCTCACTCCTCGCACGCATTCAAGCGGAGGTCGTTCGGTTCTGAGCCGCATTACGAAAATGGGGAATAGCGAACTCCGAACGATGCTTTATCTCGGTGGCACAGTGATCATGATGCGAGATAAGAAAACTCCAATCGGTCGTTGGGCCAGTCGATTGCGCGCGAGACGACCGTACAAAGTTGCCGTTATCGCTGTGGCAAATCGTATAGCGCGCATCATTTGGGCTCTTTTGACAAATGGGGGAGTTTACGATCCGACATACGGCCGAGAAGCCTCAGCGTGACGCAGCGATAATCTTGGGCGTTTGAATAGGTGGTGGTCGGCGGTAAGCTAACGGGTAGCGCACTAGAGAGCGAATTGTCCGAATGACTAGATGTACCTGGAGTACGGGACCGCTATAGGCATTTGCTCTGCGTTTCGCAAAATGGCGACCTTGAGAGGTTATGCCGTCAAGACTCATGCAGCGCTTCCAATTGCCTTGCCCTCGATCATCCATCTAGCGGGTCGCTTCCAATTAGGGGGCGGCCCGCACTCCTGTCTGGATGGTGATGGCCGCCTCCATGACCGTGCCTTTCTTGACGTGACTGTGTTACCAAAATTGCGTCGAAGTGAGCGGCAGTGCAGGCGGGCATCTGGCTGCAGCGATTGGACAGGGTGCGTCGTTAACGGTCCTTCGTAACCTCTACGCTCCACTCAGTCGGCCACGGTATAGCGCCCGTAGCGCCGGCGATTGGGAAAAAAGCGGGAAGCGATATACAACCTAGGATAAAGTACCATTGAATGTTCGCTATTGAGGAATGAAGGTATTGCAATACCATCTGCATAAATCAGAGCCGGTTGCCTCAAGATCGAATGTGCATCGTCCGAGAAGACAGGCATTCGTTTGGTGGCTACCAAAAATCGGAGTTTCAAAGGCCTCTGGAATGGCCCATACAGGACACCGTCGATAAGCGGAGCAGACATGAAGACCAGCCTTGAACATTTGCCGGAACGAAAGCAACGCGAGCTCGCGCGCGTCGTCGGAATTATTCAGGAAGAGTTTGCTGATCTGGTGGAGCGCTCCAAGTCTGACGCCAAGAAGGATGGACGGATTTTCAAAATCATTCTGTTCGGTTCTTACGCGCGTGGCACCTGGGTGGATGAACCGCATACGTCGAAAGGCTATCGCTCGGATTTCGACATCCTCGTCATCGTCAGCAACAAGGAACTTGCCGATCCCAAATACTGGGACAAGACAACAGACCGGCTGATGTGGGACAAAGAGATCGAGACGCCCTTGAGCCTCATTGTCCATGGTGCTCGCGAAATCAGCAATTTCCTGCAGGAAGGGCAATATTTCTTCAGCGATATCCGACGTGATGGCATTGCTCTCTACGAACTCGACGATAGGGAACTCGCCGAGCCGAAAAGCCTCACGGGGCAACAGGCATATGAGGTTGCCAAAAGGCATTTTTCGGCTCGCTCGAGCACTGCTGACTTCTTCGTTAAGCACGTCCTCTACGGGCTCCAAGATGGAGATTGGAAAGAGACAGCTTTCATGCTGCACCAATCCATAGAGCAGGCTTATTCCACTCTGCTTTTGACCCTCACCAACTACAGCCCTGCCAGCCATAATCTGAAATTTTTGCGAGGGCTGGCTGAGGGGCAGGATATCCGCCTCGCCGAGGCCTGGCCGCGGGATCACCATCGGTTTCAGTCGTGGTTCAACACACTGAACGAAGCCTATGTGAAGGCCCGTTACTCCGACCATTACGAAATCACCGAGGAGGCTTTGACCTGGCTGACTGCCAGAACGTCCATCCTCTACGATCTCGTCAACACGGTCTGCCGCGAGCACATCGAAAGGCTCGAACAGGCCGCGAAAGCCAGCGACTGAGCTTCACCGGTGACACAACAATCCTGAGCTCAGGTAGCAGCCACCACAGCGTCATGAACCATATGGTCAAACCTACTCTCACAATCGCTATGTCGATCTCCTCATAGAAACTGGTCTGTCTTCCAGGAGCAAAGCCGCGGTCAACAGCTGCAGTTCCGGTGCGACCGCAATCGAAAGGAATAATCGTGGCAAAGAAAACCATCGAACAGCGCCTAGCTGAACTGGACGCGCAACGGTCCGCCCTCAAGGCCCGTCTCTCGAAAACCGAGCGCAACAACGACATGCGCCGAAAGGTCCTGATCGGTTCGCTCGTTCTGCATCACCTCGAAACCTCGGATGATCAGGTTTTCAAGCAGCAGCTCGGTGAATGGCTGCGTCGTGAACTACCGGGCTTTCTGACACGCGACAGTGACAAGGCGCTCTTTGCCGATCTGATTCGACCAGTACAGCCGAGCACGGCAGAGAGTGGTGGCGGCGTGCAGGGTGCTCCATGAACCGGTTGCGACTTGCCTGGGACGCATTCAAGAACATGATGCGCGCCGCCGCGCGTGATCCGCTTTGGGCATTTTTGGGTTTGCTTGCCATGCCCTTCCGGATCTGGAAACGGCTGCTTGGATTTATGTTCATCCTGTTCAACGTCACCTTTGTGATCGGCATGGGTGGCGGTCATTTCCTCGAGCAAATGGGTTTTGCTCAAGGCTCGCCTGTCTACATCATTCCAGGTCTCTTAACCCTGCTGGCGCTTGCCGTTATCACCTTTTGGTTCATCACCACTCCACTGATTTTGCATTTCGGGGATGATGACGATGATACCCATGGCTCCGCCCGGTTTGCGACAGACAAGGAAATAGGCGCTCTCACCTCATCCGGCTCCGGCCTCCTGATCGGTCGTGATACGAAAACGGCCAAGCCTCTGCGCTATGATGGCCCGGCCCATCTCCTGACGATGGCGCCGACGCGAACCGGCAAGGGTGTGGGCACTATCATCCCAAACCTGCTGACCGCCGACCGTTCCGTGATCTGCGTTGATCCAAAAGGTGAGAATGCAAAAATCACCGGTCGTGCGCGCCAGAAATTCGGCCCGGTTCATGTGCTCGATCCTTTCGGGGTCACCTGTGGATCCTCGGCAGCCTTCAATCCACTGGCCCTGCTTGATCCCCACAGCCTCGATGTCGCGGACGACGCCAGCACCCTTGCCGACGCCCTCGTGTTCGACGAACCGGGAATGGCGGGCGAGGCGCATTGGAACGAGGAGGCAAAAGCTCTTATCGGCGGATTGTTGCTCGAGATCGTTGCATTTGAGCCTTTGCGACGCAGGCACCTCGCAACACTCCGCGACTATCTCACCCTTGCTCCGGAACAGTTTAAAGCACTGCTCAAGCGTATGCAGGACAGCGATGCGGCGAGAGGTCTTGTCGCGCGTGCCGCAAACCGCCACCTCGGAAAATCTGATCGCGAAGCCGCAGGCGTTCTCTCCGCAGCCCAGCGCCATACGCATTTTCTCGATTCACCGCGCATGACGGCCGTCCTCAGCCGCTCGGATTTCCGGTTTGCCGATCTCAAGCGCAACAACATGACGGTGTTCCTCGTCCTTCCTCCTGATCGCCTCTCGACCTATTCGCGCTGGCTGCGCCTGCTTGTCTCACAAAGCCTGCTCGAAATGGCCCGCGATCCGACAAAGCCGGCGACACCGGTTCTCTATCTGCTCGATGAGTTCGCATCCCTTGGGCATTTGGCACCAGTCGAACGCGCGATGGGTCTGATGGCAGGCTATGGTGTCCAGCTTTGGCCTATCCTCCAGGACATCCATCAGCTGCGTGCCACATACGGTCACCGCGCCGGAACCTTTCTGTCAAATGCCGGCGTGCTGCAGGTCTTCGGCGTCAACGATCATGACAGCGCCCGCCTCATCTCTGATTTGCTTGGGCAGGAGACGGTCGTGTTCCAGACAATGGCGAGAGCCCTCGATTCCGATAAGACGGGGATCTCCTACAGCCAGCAACATACCGGCCGGCCGCTGCTCACCCCTGATGAGGTGCGCAATCTGCCGGCGCACGGACAATTGCTGTTCCTGGCCGGACAACGACCAATTTTTGCTGAGAAAATTGCCTACTTTGCCGATGCGGAGTTCAGGGAGATGTTCGATCCAGTCTGACGGGAAGCGTGTCCAGAAGGCAGTTCGGCAACCCATCACACCATTGTATGCGCGGCCCTCCGGCTATCTTTATTGTGAAGGCATTTTGCGCGCAATTCACTGGCCACGCAGTTCGCGCACTCAAGTTAGTCGGCCATATCAGAGTCCGACCGCTTAATGCTGTTCGGCAGAAAATCGAGAGCGTCGAGGCTGATGGAGAGAGTTTCACTTTTGCCAAGCCTGGCTTCGTAGTGACACGAGACGTGCATCGTATTCGGTGCGCGCCTTACACTTCGACGCGGTCTTTGTGAGCATTTTCGACCAAAGACGTTCGAGACAGTTTTCCTAATGCGCTCATCGAATGGTTTAGTCCTGCGCGAAGTCCGCATCGCCTGTTTGCATAGTGGTACCAGGGAGACGAACGCCAAGGAGGCCTCAGTAACAGCTGAAAGCCACAGAACCGACGAGGAGTGCCCTCAGACGAAAGAGGCCCGCGTCAGCGAGTACTTTGGTCACTTCACCCGCGAAGCGATCCGGCGCGGACATGCCGCCGCTTCGCAGCAGCATGCCGACGAGCTTGCGCCGCTCCCGGATGTCGTCTTTGACTTGCTTATGGGCTTTCACCCGGGCAGTGATGTCGGCGTCATCCTGCGGCCCGACATAGCGTCTCTTGTCCTTACCCTCGGGAGTAGGGAGATCAAAATACCAATAATTGCGGCCCTTGACCGGAACGGCAACAAACCGACCTTCAAGGGGAAAATCTGCCTGAAACTGAGCATCGAACGTCCGCTGCGCGAGTTCAGCGAACGCCGTTCTGTAAACGAGGTCAATCTGTTTCATCGCCCGATCCCGTTATAATGAATCTGCGAAACCATTATAACTCTGCTGCCAGATGTCAGTGGAGCGAGGCGCGAGATAATCCTCTAGCAAGCGGGTGGAAATAGCGCGGCCGGTTCTGCGGCCCAGTCCGTCGCAATGTATCGTTCATTGGTCTTCATCTAGCGTGTTTCTCGTGACCCTAAAACTTTTCAAAACTGCGGCAACAATTGCTTCCGGGCAATCCTCTTGAACAAGATGGCCAGTCTCGGGTAACAGGGTACACTGATGAGCGGAAATTAATGCTGCTAAACGCTCCCCCATCTCATAGGGAATCCAATCGTCATTTTTTCCCCAGAGCACAGTTACCGGGCAGTCCAACCGCGCATAGAGAGTTTCAATTTCATCCGTAAAACGCTGGTCCATTTGCGCGATTTGCCGATAAAATGCGGGCTGTCCGACAGGGCCGATCCAAGGCGCACTGTATATATTCAGCGCCTCTTCCGATAACGGCGACCGCGCGGCTGTTTGAAGGTAAGCACGTAACACGGCACGATGCATGTAGTCCGGCATTCGAGAAAAGGCCATTTCATGCTGACGAACATGCTGCACCAAGGGTGATCCCCATGGCGAAAGAGCTACAGCATCGATGATCGTTAAGGCTGAATAGCGCAATCCGTTAAGAAAGTAGGCACGAAGTACGGTTGCGCCGCCGAAATCGTGGGCCAGCATCTCTGGCCGATCAATATTCCACTCTCGAAACAGATTCGCTAAAACATCATTCTGCACGCCGAGCGACACATCCTGCCCTTCGCGCATTTCGGACTGTCCATATCCGACCATATCAAAATAATAAATGGTTCGATGACTGGCGAAGTGGGGGATGATACGGCGCCAGACCTGAGAAGAGAATGGCGTCCCGTGAACGGCAACCAGCGGCGGCCCGCTGCCTATTTTTCCCCAACGAACATCATTCCCGTTAATTCTTAGTTCGTGGGGGAGATCCAGCATGGAAATTCCTGTTCTTTCTTGGACCCGGTGCGTGACGCCCTTTCCTTGAATTTGCAAATCATCATCCCGATAGACTACGATCACCAGTTCATAATTTTGACGGTAAAGATCAGTCCGCTGTGATTAAGCATTGAAGTATGCCCCCTTTCGGTGCGGAAGTCCGACCCCGGTTGGGACAGGCCAATACGCGGATCAATGTGGCGTTTCGTGGATATGGCGGGGGGCCGCCTTCTGCGCCGATCGTGGGGTCAAATGCCAGGCCGAAACACAATGAAATGTTGAGGCATGACGAAAATATCCGGATGGCAGCCGAGTACCTGGCTCATATCGGGCGATTGGAACGGTGTGATGCCCACGGAACGATCTTTGGGGGAGCGGTCTGGGAATTGGAGGACGATTTTTACAAGCGAGTGATGTATGATCGCAACCGTGGAGCCAACGGCCCGGTTCCTTGGGCCGCTGCAATGGGAGCGCGCGAGTACACCGACCTTCTCAAGGAAGCGTACGAAAGGTATCCGGGCGAAGCTTGCTTCTCGTGCGAGAAGAACATGGCCGACTAATCTTATATCTAACAGATTGACCTACCTAGGCGAATCTAGGGGGGCCGCCAGTTAATACCTCAAGCCGCTTCATTAGCATGCCTTCCAATCCGGTCAGGTTGGTGTAGTCCGGGCAGTTGTACGCCGCGATATCGAAATGAATAGCAGTTCCGGCTCTGCGATACATAATGACCCGCCGGCCAAGAGCGTGGGCATAGCCAATCTCGTAGTAAACACTTGGCCTCTCGCCTGTAATGTCGGCAATCAGAAACTCGGCGGTTTTGATTTCGTCGAGAATGCGCTGAGTGATCACATCCTCATGCTCGATATCATCGGCGCGAACAGCTTTGATACCAAATCGCCTGAAGCATTCCTTGATCTTATTGCAAGCGTCCTCCAGTTCCGGCCGCTCCTTGGATATCCACATCATGATGAAAGCGGTGTCAGGGCGATAACCAGCGGCTATCGTTCGTGGGGTGCCGATTGAAATATCGTTTCCTTGAGCATGGTTCAAATCAGCGAGCTCCAATCTATCAATGAGTGACTGGTGCCATGAATTGAAACAACGCTGCGCCTCCGGCGGATTTGCCAGTCGCTCACTTTCGTGGGCTGCCTGGACCCCAAGAACAGAGCCCTCGTCGTGCAGTACCTGAACGTCTTCAAATTCGAAGTCGCGAAACCGCAATGCGGAGCGCATGCCCTTAAACGCGTGTCCGGCTTCACGCTCGTCCGCTTCCGTTAGCAGCGGCGAACGACGAATAACTGGTGCGATATGCTGTGCCAGCGTTGCCAAACGAGAAGCTATCGATTTTGCCTCTGCTTGCGAAGATTCCGGGAGCTCCGCCCAGAGGTCCTTGTTACTGTAAGTGTAGCCAAAGGGATCGTCACCCTCTTCCCAACTGCCGTTGACCTTCAAGATGGTTGCTGCGTGCTCAAAAAAGCTCAGGGCATCGCTGCGTATCTGGTTAAGCTTTCCCAATATTGATGGATCGTCCATAGCTAACCGCCTCCAACGGCTTTTGATTCCTCGGTCTAAAGCAACCCTCTTCCTTATCTTTTCTTTCTTGGCTTATGTAGTTCGCTCAATTGACTACTGGAAGCGCTTGTAAAATTGAGATCTATGCAGGGACAGATAATCTTGTGACGGATGATTATTAGGATTGGCTGGCAGTCGGATGCAACGACCAGGTTGCAAAAGGCTCACGAGCTGTGAAGGAAGGTCGGCTTTACCGACAACCACTCGGTAGTTTTCATCAATCGTGAAAAGGTGGCGATCAAAAAGCCAATGTACCGTCGAAGTCAATGCAATGCCATTTCGCACAGTATCGGGACCACCACTGGCTACGGGAAGTATGTGAGCCGCCTGTGCTTCTGGTTTGCCCTTCTGATCTAGCACTTTGAGCCCAGTTACAGCGCAGGTGGCATCGTAAGCGCTTAAAACATGCAGCCTGAAGCTCGCCAGGCGAACTAGCCGATTGACTAGAACAGCCTCCGACTTTCGGTCAGCTGAGAAGAGCTCGACTGGAGAAGAAGTTCCAACCACCATCTCTTCTATAAAAGGATTCCTAGGGTCCAAAGTGTCATGAAGTCCACGTCGAATGATTGTCGAGAAATCAGCTTCTTCTAGAATGCGAACGGATGCTCCTCGGAGCATACGGCCTGCATCTCCTGCCTTCGGTAGGTCTCTCAGAAAACGCTCTAAGAATATCCCATCTGATGACCGATACGGCACTGGTCCATCGAACTCGAAGTATTTTGAAACTCGCGCATAGAAATGCGTTGGGTCGGCCTTATCTCGTTCAATTTGTTCTAGAAACGCCGCACTTACATAGGCCATCCGACCATTGTTGACTCGGGTTTCGCGGTAAACCACCCAATCTCCAACAACTCTTTCAGCTATTGGAAGGTATTTCGAAGGGAAATGGTAGCGTTCCGTGATCTTGTCATCGTAAACTGAGGCCCCGCTGATATCAAAAACACCCCTCATGAAGACGAAGTCTCCGATACATTTCGGGTTTCGGGGTCTATTTGAAAGAATGAGATCAATCGATCTTTCAATTCTTTATCGCTTCTGGTTTGGCATTGCCAAATTACCAAGGGGTCCCAACCAAGAATTGAAATCTCGTGTAGCACTCGCTCATCCCTGTCGACATTTCTCCGAAATTTTTCTTCCCAAAATGCCTCGTTAGATTTTGGTGTGGTCGCTTTGCGGCAACCAGGATGGCGGTGCCAAAAGCAGCCGTGGACGAAGATCACCTTCTTCCATCGAGGGAAAATCAGATCAGGTCTTCCCGGTAGTTTGGACGTGTGCAGTCGGAACCGTAAACCCAATGAGAAAGCAGCTTTCCTGACCGCAATTTCTGGGGTTGTGTCGCGGCTCTTAACTCGCGACATCAACCATGAACGCTTTTCCGGGGTCAGGCGGTCCGTCATGTCTATTCCGCTGCTATGGGCGTCTCCTGGTACGCGTCGACCTTAGCTTTGATTGCAGAGAAAATCGCTTCTGCAATGATCGGAGACACGCTGTTTCCAATCATTCGAAAGCTATGCCAGATGGTGGGGTGAAAGACGTGCCGATCAGGGAAGCCTTGAAGTCGTGCTGCTTCTCTAACGGTAATGACTCGGTTCTCAGACGGATGTATTGGGCGCACAGCTTGACGCGAACCTTTGTCAGCACCTGTTCCGGCGCGTAGGGTGGGGCACTGTTTGGTCCAGTCCAGTCGGGGATGACGACCGACCTTATCTGTTCTGCCCGGTAGTACCGACGAGAAGCGCTCAACAACGTCCGGCTTGTGATCAACTATGCGATGTCCGGTGAAGCACCCATCGGCGTCGCGCATCTTACGGGCGTAGTCGAATGGGCGGCCTTTCTTCGTGATCTGCCATACGTCAAAATTTTTGTCGTCATTCTTAATAAACTTGGCCTGGGCCAGGTCTTCAATTGCAGCTTTGACGGTGGATGGGGCTTGTTGGTACGCTTTTAGATCATCCAAACCAAAATCGATTCCAAGCTCCTTCTTGAAGCCGATTACGAACAGCCGTCGTCGCCTTGTGGCTGCTCCAAAATCCGCAGCATCAAATATGTGAGGACCGAAAATATCGTAGCTGCCGTTCACTTGAGACAGCGCTTTGTCCAGCACCTCTTTGGCATCCGGATAAGAAAGCCCCTTTACGTTCTCCATTACGAAAAACAGCGGCTTGATCTCATTCACGATCCTGAAAAAGTGGCCAAGGAGTTGCCTACGTGGGTCGGACGCATCGCGCCTGCCGATATCGCTAAAGCCCTGACAGGGAGGGCCGCCAAACACCCCTGTAATTGGGGACTGAACTAGCCGTTGTATTTGCTCACCCGTAAGGGCCGAGACATCGCGCAGGTGGAGTTTGGTATCGCGGAAGTTCCGAGAGAATGAGGACGTGAGTATAGGGTCTATATCAAACGCCGCGCCGACCTTGAAGCCCGCATTGTGCGCGCCGAGGGAAAACCCGCCACAGCCACAGAACAAGTCAACGAGGGTCATGCAGCGATCCTCCGTGAAGTCGAGCCGTGGACGGTTGGCGTTCGTTGCATAACGCTATCATGCCGACATCTCGCCGAACACTGGATACTCTAGATAAAAGCGTTGGTATGCCTCTAGTTCAGAAGGTCGGAGCTCGAACTCTATGTCTTTGATTTTCAGAGGCGATACCGAAGGAAGGCGCGTGTCAAGCGCTCGCTTCTCTTTCTCCGTCAAGACGGGCAACTCTATGTTGAAAAGAGCTTCACCGGTAACGTGAGCTAGATCTGATGCTCCACTTTCGACGAATTTCTGTTTAGTCGACTCGTCGACAATCATTCCTCCGACCGTAATCATTTCGGCGTCGTCGGCGTACTTGTAGCACCAGATAGGCTGATACTCGCAACCTGGCTTTTTCTCCAGCACTGCCGATTTTATCTTTCCATGCAGGATGCTTGCCGCCAGTTCTGGAAAGTGCACTCGCGTTATCTCATTCTTCCGCGAGCGTAGGCTCTCGTCGTCGCAAATCGTCACCAAGTAATCGATCATCGATAACTCGTCGTCGTCATCATTCTTATGTCCGCGTAGCTGATCCGCCATTGCGTTGACCGTTACTAGGAACATGCTTCCAACCGACATCGCTCCTATTGCAGTCTCAATGTCGCCCGAAACCGCGTTCTTCAGCGGCCCGTCGTAGTCCAGCCAAACGATACTGGGTTTCTCGTCAAGGACCTCCCCGAGTGCGGTCGCGGCGTCTTCCATCTTAACTGCGATGCAACCGAATGGCTTGTTGAACTCGACACGCCTAGCGCGGCTTTTTTGGTTCTCGATTGTCACCATGTCGCAGATTCCCAGTGCCTTGTGCATCAGCACGAAATCTGAAAACCACATCGATCCAAATCCAACGTAACGATAATCCACTACGGGAAATTGGAGCCTCAACCGGTTCAGTGTGGCCAGGATGAGCTTCCGCTCGACATTTTTGTTCGGTCGGATCATGTAATTAATAGACTCAAATGATCGCTTCGTCACTTGGTAACTTCTCGCGTGAAGAAGTACTCAAATGTTTTGATCCCTACTTCTGATGGAGACGAGCCAATCATTCCCAGGGCCTCTGCTGCAGCTTGGACATCCGCCGCCTCGCGAAAGTACTCGATCACGACTATGTCTTTTACAGTTGTCTGGGGGAGCCTCATGGGTGAACTGATCATAATCCGCTCGACCGGCTTCGCGGCTGCCGCCTTTTCGATCCTCTTAAGTCTCTTAGCCTCAGCACGGCGCGCGTTAGTGTAGTCGGTAAGCTTTTTCGTTGCACGCATCATGATCGGCAGTGCACGCAAATAGAAAGTGTTGCTGGATTCAACGTCGCGCTTAGTTGTTTTCCAAGGAAGCTTACCTGGCTCGTCGCTGTCAAATCGCGCTACACCCACGAAGCCTATGTACTGAGGATGCCAAGCTGGAACAGGTTTGAGACCCCAGCCTGTATCGCTGGATTTATCGGCACTAACCACCACACGGTCGTTGCAAACTATGTACCAACCGTAGACGCCGGTGTCCGGATTGCGCGCAGTTGCGGAAGTGTCATCAGGCGGGGGATCCGCTAGTCCAGCGGAAATCTCGATCCGTACACCATCGATTTGCTCGACGTGCTTAAACGGGGCGAACTCCGCACTCTCCCTCATGACTGGCATCTGCGGTTTGACGGTGGTACCGTTTATCTGCACTTCAAGGCCACGACTTAGGATGAACGCATAGTCTCGAGAGACCATGCGCTGCAAGCGGTCGGTGAATGCGGGGTTGTCGAACTGGCGTGAGACCCCATCGTAAAGTTCAGTAATTCGTATTGTGGTGCCAACCGGTACAGCCGTATTGGCAGATACGATGTTGGTCATGGGGAAAGACCACTCGACCCGCTCGTTGCCGTCTGCATCCTTGTTGACTTGAGGGTCACGTCGCCACTTGTCGACGTTCAGTGATAGCGAGAAAGATTCCGTGCCGGTACTGGATACCATATCAACGACGTTCCCCATTTTGAACATCGCTCTTTTCATTCCAATGCCATAGAGCCCGATCGTGCCGTCTTTTAGCTCAGGCGCATCATCCGGACGGCCGAACCGAAACGCATACTCTTCAGCTATAGTGATCGGTATACCGCCAGACCGGTCCAGAATTTGGAAGAAGTCCTTATTGTAGTTGATTTCTACAACGTGGCCACCAAATGGTTTGGCAGCGTCGAGCTCGACACCAGCTCGGCGTGCCGCCTCATTGATGCCGTCAACGGAATTGTCCAAGAGATCGAGTATGCAATCCACCAGGTCAATGTCCCTGGTCAGCATGGCTATAAAAAAGCTCTTTGAAGGATTCGCGTTGGCAATCGTATCTTGTTCTTTTATTTCAGTCACTTATCTATAACTCCCGCCTTCGGCAAAGTTACAGCAACATCATTGCAGAGTCCACGTTCTGCGATTGCAAATCCTTAACATTTATCTCGTCACGAGAGTGCGCCAGCCCTGTTGCCGGATCATTGTAAATTGGCTTGTACAGATCAGTGCTCAGCCGAGTACAGTCCATCTCCCCAATTGAAGCATCCATCCGCCATATGGATTGGGAAAACTGAAAATTTTTACGAGGGAGTATAGAGGTGGCTCGGTTTGTTTGAACAGTTTCGGGCGTTTCACTAAGTGGATTTCCGCCTCGATTGTGCAGCCACCATCATTGATGCCAGCGCGTTGAAGTAGGCCTGATCCGGCGTCTGCCGAAAGCGTGCCGCAACCTGTTTGACGGTTATTGTCAGGTCTATCGAAGCGTGACCTTTCTATTTTCGGCTGTGGATCCGTGTGTGTTGCGCAATTTTAACTCAATAGCTGCAGGGTGCATTTTGCGTGTTGTGCTTTGACTTTTGGGGATTGAATTGAATGAGGACAGCTTTACTTCTCTGTGCAGCCGTGATGACACTGGCTGGATGCCAGACTCCGGCACCGCTATCTGTTTTGGATTCGCAGCGTCCACCGTCCAGACCGATTAAACGTGACTATGTGGACGCCATGCGCGGAACTATCAAACCCGGATATTTCACGAAAGCCGAGATTTCGAGCGTAGTGCTGCTCGACCCTGAAAAGCAGATTTACGCTTATTGCACGCGAACGGCGGAACGTTCCAACCCCGATTGGTCGTATATTGGCGTAGCCGTGTACAAGAATTTAAGCGTGGACGTTTCAAAGAATGACTACCGCTGCCGTGACAAGCGGTTGCGGTACTATAATTTTCCTGAGTTGCTGAACATGAAATTCTGATGGAGCCCGGTAGGCAGCGCTTAGCTCCTTTCGTGCCACCTGTTGCCGGCTGCGGAGATTGCAAGGCCAGCTTCGAGGCTCGTGCTGCTGGACCGGAGTGTCTTTAAGCCATGGCTTACACGCCTTTTATGATGTCGCAGATGCCCTTGCGGATGACATCCTTGTCGGCGATCTGTCCTGCCTGAATGTTGAAAACAGCATCGATCCGGACAGCGGCGCCTTTCTGGCGGGCGACAACGCGCAGCGTCTGAATCCTGCCGCTTCCGCTGGTTTCCTGATGGGCATCGATTGACGACAGTTCCTTGTTGATCTGGATACCTGAGAAACCTTCTGCTGCGACGGCCTGGGCGAGCTTTTGAAGGACAGCGGGTGCTTTGGCTTTCGGCAGTTCCTGAAAGGATTTGTAAGAGACAGCCGTGACCATCGGCACACCTGAGACTGTGAAGTTTTTCTCGCACGATGCTGCGAAGGCCGGGCTGGAGACGGTGATCAGACCGAGAATTGCGATGGCATGTTTCATATTGCGTAATCCGGTTGTTGGTGAAGGTTTTCAGCTGTTGGCCGCATCAGAATGTCGACCGTTTTCCTCTGTAGGTTGATGGCGGTGGTAATGCTTCATGAGCTTGCGCGAGCGTTTCCAGCCATGTTGCGAGGCCATCGGGAACTGTATCGTTGCCGGCTTCCAGCGCCTCGATCCATGAGAGTTCACATTGCAAGGCAGAGGCAATATTGATTGGCGTCCAGCGGATCACCCGCAGGCATTCATTAAAGCGTTCTGGCGACATGATGATTTGTTATGTTCCCCGTATTTTCGCGCAGAGGCTCCCTCACGCAGCCACGATAGTCAATCATTTTGTGCAACTTTTGATAGACCAAATGATCCGTATTTAGCCTGTCATTCGATTGCGATGACGGTAGCACGCGCTGCTGGGTGCGCAGGTGGAATATTATACCTTTGTAATCGCTATTAATACATATATTTTGTATATTTATACTTGTTGATCGGAATGAATTTTCCATTATTCGAGGGTGAATGGGTGGTTTGGTTAGGATCGGATCAATGGCGGGAGAGTGTCGATAAAACATATAATTTATTCAGCCGGGCATGAAAAACATATAAATAAGCATAAACCAACCGCATTAAGGAGAGGATGGGGATTTGATTGGTAAAGCTCGTCTGTTTGTGCGCAGATAATTTTGGACCGCTATAACCATGTGATTTTATATAGGTTTTTACAGCGAGGTGGATTTATTTATATGGGGGAAGCGGGAAGGAATCTGATTGGGAAGTGGATTGAAAAGGCGATGAAAACTAGCGGCGATCGATTACAATAACAATATCATGATATTGTTATTGTAATCGATCGCCG
>NZ_JARVRC010000005.1:0-260423 GCF_030209895.1 Agrobacterium sp. CFBP2214
CGCCCTCGTTCAGTGAGCGGACTTATAAATCCACCCCACCAAACAAGTCAACACAGCAATATCAAAAAAATCAAGAAATGTGACAGATTACTGATTTTAAAAGGGAATTTCGTTTTCATCAGCCGATCGGCATAAAACCACCCCGCCGTGCCTGTGGTTTTGCACAGGAGAACAGCCCAACGGGCGGCAAGGCGGGTCTCGCGCCTTCTTTTAGCCCCCTTCCTCGCTAATTGCTTTGCCAACGAAGCGTTAATACGAGACATGCCTGCGCGTGTCCTTATATGGGCTGTTGCGGCATGTCCGCCGGTGCGTCGACCGATTTGACTCACGGCTATGAAAGTTGCACACCTTCGCCTGAAGTTTCTGGAGAGCGCATGACCGACGGGGCACAGCTGGTATGACTGCGGATCGCAATGTGATCCGGTCGCTAGGCACAGAACCGCCAATTCTGGCGGAAGGACGCCGTGCACCCGATCGCCGCGAAATTTCGCTCAGATGGCTTTCCGGCACGTTCCTGACCGGCATTACCTCTTCCATATTGATGGGCGTGGCGCTGTTTGCCGCTCTCGACGGCCGCCAGCAGCTTGCCATTCCCGCCGAAGCCTTCGCCAAGGCGGATATGGGCAACAACGCTACGGAAGCCGCCCGTCGGGGCACACGCCTCGTCGCACCGAATATCGCGGCCCGGCCATCCGACCGGTCGATCATGGAAGTCTCCACCGTTATCAATGAAGGCGACAAGGAAGTGGTCCGCAAGGTCCCCTTCTCCCACGTCAAGATCCCGCTGGCGGCAAATTACGCCAAGCAGGACGACTATCCCGCCTTCGATCCCCTGAATATTTTCGCGAGCAACGAGGACAAGGACGCATCGGCGCCCGCACCAAGCCGGACTGGAACGATCTACGGCTCCGAGGTGGAATCCGAAGTCAGCCTGAAGACAGTCGCCTTTCCCGTTCAGCACTCCAAATATCCCTTCGCCGGCTCCCTGAGTTTCGACGAGGTTGAGGAGGCGGTACGTTCGAACGGCTCGATCCTGACGGATGGCAACGAACAGCTTGCCGCGCTCTATTACATCGACCCCCGCCGTTTCGATAATGATGAAGGCGATGTCGATATCACCGCCGGCCTCGCGGCCCGCGTCGTTGAACAGAACATGTCGGTTTCGACCCCGCAGTCAGCCTCGGTGCCCGTCAAGGAATATGCAGACGACGTGATCCCTGCCCGCCAGACCGAGACCATCGAAGCCGCCCTCTTTGGCGCCGGCTATTCGAAGGCACAGTCGTCGGAAATCGCAGGCCTGCTGTCGCCGCAACTCCAGTCGAACAATGTCGAAAGCGGCGACGTGCTGCGCGTCGGCATTATTCAGGAAGACGACAAGAGCGACATCGTGCGCGTGAGCCTTTACCGCAAGGGCCGCCACATGGTCACCATGGCCATTGATGACCGCAAGCGTTTCATCAAGGCCAGCGAACCGCCGAAGCTCGACGCGGTGGCGACCGCCTTCGACAGCACCCCGGCACCTGCCGCCGGTCGCGATCTGCCGAGCGTTTATGACGGTGTCTACCGTGCGGCCCTGGCTTACGGCATGAACCAGAGCATGGTTTCCCAACTCATCAAGCTTCTCGCCAGCAGCGTCGATTTTCAGGCGCAGCTCAAGCCGGCGGATACTTTGGAAGCCTTCTTCTCCGTGGAAGACGCAGATGGCAAGGCGACAGACAAGTCGGAACTGCTCTACGTCAATGCCAAGTTCGGCGACAACGAGACACGTTTTTACCGGTTCCAGAATCCGGACGATAACAGCATCGATTATTTCGACGAGAACGGCAAAAGCATCCGGCAGTTCCTGTTGCGCAACCCCGTTCCTAACGGCCGCATGACCTCAGGTTTCGGCATGCGCCGCCACCCGGTTTTGAAATTCAGCCGCATGCATACCGGCACCGACTGGGCCGCCGCCCGCGGCACGCCGATCATCGCGACGGGCAACGGCACCGTCGAGAAGGCCGGATGGGCCTCGGGTTACGGTAACCAGACCCTGATCCGCCATGCCAATGGCTACGTCTCTTCCTATAACCACCAGAGCGCCATCGCCAAGGGTGTCACCGAGGGCTCCAAGGTCCGACAGGGCCAGGTGATCGGTTATGTGGGGTCGACCGGCCTTTCGACCGGCGCGCATCTGCATTACGAGCTAATCGTCAACGGCACCAAGGTGGACGCGATGAAGGTGCGCCTGCCGGGTGGCAAGTCGCTTTCCGGCGATGCGCTCGCGCGGTTCTCCGATGAGAGAAAACGTATCGACAATCTGCTGAATATTGACGAAAAGCCCAATCAGGTGGCGAGCCGCTAATTCGCCGGACCTTTACCGCCCGAAAAGCTGCCAAATGAAAAGGGCTCCGTTTCCGGAGCCCTTTCGTTTTATGCCGCATCGGCCGTTTCGGCTTCGGCCTCGCCCTTTGCGGGCTTGACCTTGAACAGCAGCCGGTCGGTGCCCGAGGTCACCTTGACCCGCGAACCGTCAGGAACTTCACCGCCGAGGATCATTTCGGCAAGCCTGTCCTGAACCGCCTTCTGGATCACCCGCTTCAGCGGACGCGCGCCGTAAGCCGGATCGTAACCCTTGTTGGCAAGCCAGCTGCGGGCATCCTCATCCAGTTCGAGCGAAATCTTGCGATCGCCGAGCAGCGAGATGAGACGCTTCAGCTGGATTTCGACAATTGCACCCATCTCATCGCGCCGCAGGCGGTGGAAGAGGATGATATCGTCGATACGGTTGAGGAATTCCGGCCGGAAATGCGACCGGACCCGCTCCATCACCAGATCACGAACCGAATCCACATCGTCATTGTCGCCCATCTGCGTCATGAATTCCGAGCCGAGGTTCGAGGTCATGATGATGATGGTGTTCTTGAAATCGACGGTGCGGCCCTGGCCGTCCGTCAGACGGCCATCATCCAGCACCTGCAGCAGGACGTTAAAGACGTCAGGATGCGCTTTTTCAATCTCGTCGAACAGCACGACCTGATAGGGCCGGCGGCGAACCGCTTCCGTCAGGGCACCACCCTCTTCATAACCGACATAGCCGGGAGGTGCGCCGATCAGCCGGGCAACGGAGTGTTTCTCCATATATTCCGACATGTCGAGACGAACCATCGCGGTTTCGTCGTCGAACAGGAAGCGGGCCAAGGACTTGGTCAGCTCGGTCTTGCCCACGCCCGTCGGGCCCAGGAAGATGAACGAACCGATCGGCCGGTTGGGATCCTGCAGGCCGGCGCGCGAACGGCGCACCGCTTTCGACACCGCCTGAACGGCCTCGCCCTGCCCGACAACGGACTTGGCAAGCTCGTCTTCCATGCGCAGCAGCTTTTCGCGCTGACCTTCCAGCATCTTGTCGACCGGAATGCCCGTCCAGCGGGAAACGACATGGGCGATATTGTCGGCCGTCACAACTTCCTGAACCATCGAACCGACACCGCTGCTGTCGCGGGCTTCCGCCGCAGCCAGTTCCTTTTCGAGGCCGGGAATGATGCCATAGGTCAGCTCGCCAGCGCGCTGGAACTGGCCGTTGCGCTGGGCAATCGCCAGTTCGTTGCGGGCTTCGTCCAGCCGCTTCTTCAAGTCTGCGGCGTGGCCGAGCTTCTGCTTTTCCGCCTGCCAGCGGGCCGTCAGCGCATCTGCCTTTTCTTCCGTATCGGCCAACTCGTCCTCGAGCTTCTTGAGGCGGTCGGCGGAGGACTGGTCCGTCTCCTGCTTCAAGGCTTCGCGTTCGATCTTCAGCTGAATGATGCGGCGATCCAACTCGTCCAGTTCTTCCGGCTTGGAATCCACCTGCATGCGAAGACGCGAAGCAGCTTCGTCCATCAGGTCGATTGCCTTATCAGGCAGGAACCGGTCGGTGATGTAGCGGTTGGAAAGCGTCGCAGCCGCAACCAGGGCCGAATCCGAGATACGGACCTTGTGGTGCTGTTCGTATTTTTCCTTCAACCCGCGCAGGATCGAGATCGTGTCCTCAACGGTCGGCTCATCCACCAGCACCGGCTGGAAACGGCGGGCAAGGGCCGGATCCTTTTCCACATGCTTGCGATATTCATCGAGCGTGGTGGCGCCGACGCAGTGCAACTCACCACGGGCAAGGGCGGGCTTCAGGAGGTTGGACGCATCCATCGCGCCATCGGCCTTGCCGGCGCCGACCAGCGTGTGCATCTCGTCGATGAACAGGATGATGCCGCCATTTTCGGCCTGCACCTCGTTCAGCACAGCCTTCAGACGCTCTTCAAACTCACCGCGATATTTCGCACCGGCAATCAGCGCGCCCATATCGAGCGCCATCAGCTTCTTGTCCTTCAGGCTTTCGGGCACATCGCCATTGACGATGCGCAACGCAAGACCTTCGGCAATCGCCGTTTTACCGACACCGGGTTCACCGATCAGCACGGGATTATTCTTGGTACGGCGCGACAGGACCTGAATAGTGCGACGGATTTCGTCGTCGCGACCGATCACCGGATCGAGCTTGCCTTCGCGGGCTTCCTCCGTCAGGTCGCGGGCGAACTTCTTCAGCGCGTCAAAGCCCTGTTCGGCGTTGGCGCTGTCAGCCGTGCGGCCCTTGCGGATGTCGTTGATGACCTGATTGAGCGCCTGCGCCGTTGCACCCGCCTTCTTCAGGGAAGCCGAGGTGGAAGCGGAGCTTTCAATCGCAAGCGCCTGCAGAAGACGCTCGACGGTGACAAAACTGTCCCCGGCCTTCTTGGCAAGATCTTCCGCGGTCGAGAACACTTTGGCGAGCGGCGCGGTGAGCGAAAGGCCACCATTTCCACCGGAAACCTTGGGCAATTTCGCAAGTGCCGCATCATTGGCAAGACGCGCTTCCTTGGCGCTGCCGCCGGCGCGCTCGATCAGCGATGCCGCCATGCCCTGCTCGTCATCGAGCAGAACCTTCAGAACGTGTTCAGGCGAAAACTGCTGATGGTTTTCGGCAAGCGCAAAGGTCTGCGCCGATTGCAGAAAACCACGAACGCGCTCGGAGTATTTTTCAATATTCATAGTCAAACCTCCATAGACCGGCCCGCCCGCTTTCGGCACGGCTCCGGGTGTTAGGGTTGAGGCTCCCTCAAAAGGCAAGCCCCGCTACGACAGCCGTGTTCAAAGGATTTCACGATCGCCGCCTCTTGAAGGTCGGTCGCCGGCGAATGCGGCTTCCGTCCTTCCTGCACGAATATGGGAGGCATTTTCATCGGTTTAAAGGGGAGAAAATCCACCATCCGGGAAATTTTCATCCGAACTGACAGGCGTCAATTCGCCGCGTGAAATCCACGCTGACGGCCAGCGGAATGTTCATAGCCAATCGCAAAAAACAAAAAACTCCGGCAAGCCGGAGTTTTTCGATCGCAGAGTGGTTTGCAGAAGCTGCTTATTCGGCAGCGTTCTCAAGCGTGGCAGGTGCAGCGTCGTCACCGGCCGGCGCATCTTCGCCTTCGGCGCCTTCCGCAGCGGCGGTGCGGCGCGGACGGCGCGGGCGCGGCCCTGTTGCACGGCGTGTCTTCGGTGCACGTTCAGCCGTCGGAGCCTCCGCCTGCTGCTGCTCTTCCTCAACGGCCACTTCCATGGGAGTGCCTTCGATGACCGGCTGCGGCGCCTGGCTGGCGTCGTAAACCGGCGGCTGCTGTTCGGCGGCCACCTGCGGCTGGCGCGGCTGACGTTCCTGCCGCTCGCGGCGGTCCGGACGCTCACGACGCTCCTGGCGCGGTTCGTTCCGCTCAGTACGCTCCTGGCGTTCGGGCTGCTGCGCGCGCTCGACCTGTTCGGCCTGCTGCTGCGGTGCAACGACGCCTTCATCGCCGTCATTCACATCCATATCGTCGCCATCGGCACCGCTATATTCGCCGCGATCGTCGCGCTGGAAGCGTTCCTGCATCTGGGCCTGAGCCGAAGCGATGATGCGGTTATAATGTTCAGCGTGCTGCAGATAGTTCTCAGCGATCACGCGGTCGCCGGAACTCTGCGCGTCGCGCGCCAGAGCCGCGTATTTTTCCGCTATGTGCTGGGCTGTGCCACGGATTTTAACATCGGGGCCGGAGCTGTCATAAGTCCTGGTGAGCGGGTTGCCGCCCTTGCGGTTGAAGTTGTTGTTGTTACCGCCACCATTGTTATTGTTGTTGCTTCCACGCCCCCGGCCGCGCTTGTTTTGCTGTCCTGGCCTCATCAATTGCTCACCTGAATTCTGTTTTGCTGACAATCTGGTTGTTTTCATGCAATTCCGGGCGGAAAACCGCTGGAAATTTTTCCTGAAATTGCTCCATCACGCGCCTTGCCGAAGATAACCCCGGGACAAGACCTCGCGTATGACGACCGGCTGCGCAAATGCTGCACCGAGCCGCCTGCGAACAAAGTTTACTGATTCACATGCCGGAAACGCCCAGCCTTTCAGGGCTCTCAAAAGAACCCGCTTCGGGACTGACCCATACCCTGACGAATCTGTGTTCGTCCTCAGCCACCCGGCATGTGGCCGCAAACTATCCCGCTTCATGCGGAAATCCAAGCCTTTTCTTTTGCTGTGCAAAATATCCTTGCAAAAAATCCGCAGACATATCGCGAACAACTATCTCCGGAAGGTCAAAACTCTGTCGTTACCGCCATAATCCTTCACGGCGTCCAGAAGAGAGAAGCCGTGGGAAGCAAATATAGCGGAAACATCAAGCCTTTGATCGAAACCGATCTCCACACCGACAATCCCGTTTTCCACAAGAAAGCGGCCTGCATCGGCAGCGATGAGGCGGTACGGTGCAAGGCCGTCCTGACCTCCGTCCAGCGCCGCCATCGGATCGTGGTTACGAACCTCTTGGTCAAGCGTTGCGACGATATCAGTCCTTATATAAGGCGGATTCGACACAATTATGTCAAAGCTGCCAGAGATTTTTTCAAACCAGTCGCTGCGTATGGTCTCAAAGCGCGCGCCAAGATCATTTCGGGCCGCATTCCTGGCCGCCGTTTCCAGCGCATCGGCGGAAATATCGCTGCCGATGCCGGTGGCATCGGGGCATTCTTTCAACAGCGCCAGACAGATCGCGCCCGTGCCGGTGCCCATGTCCAGAATGCGGGCGCTGCCCTTGGCGGAGATGGCTTTTTTCAGCTCCGGCAACAGCGTGTCGACCAGAACTTCCGTATCCGGCCGGGGCTCGAGCGTCTCCTTTGACAGAAGAAGATCGAGGCCATGAAATTCCCGGTGGCCGAGAATGCGGTGAACGGGTTCGCCATTCGCCCGCCTTTCGATCATGGTGGCGATACGGGCGCTTTCTTCCGGCGTAACGACACGATCAGGCTTCATCACGAAATCGGTCAATGAAAAATCGATGACCTCCGCAATCAGGAGCCGTGCATCGAGAAGCGGATCATCGATCCCTGCCGCCTGCAGCCTTTTGCGGGCGGCGGCAAGCGCGCTCGCAACACTCGCTTCGCCCGCCGTACTCAAAGCTGCTCGCCGAGCTGGGCAAGCTGACCGGCCTGATAATCGGCGATCAGCGCATCCACGAGTTCATCGATCTCACCCTCGATCATCCGGTCGAGCTTGTAGAGCGTGAGGTTGATGCGGTGATCGGTGACGCGGCCCTGCGGGAAATTGTAGGTGCGGATGCGCTCGGAGCGGTCGCCGGAACCGACCTGGCTCTTGCGGTCCGCCGAACGTTCGCTCTCCACTTTCTGGCGTTCGATATCGTAAAGCCGCGAGCGCAGAACCTGCATGGCCTTGGCGCGGTTCTGATGCTGGGATTTCTCCGAACTGGTGACGATCAGACCCGTCGGAAGATGGGTGATACGAACGGCGGAGTCGGTGGTGTTGACGTGCTGGCCGCCCGCACCCGAGGCACGCATCGTATCGATGCGAATGTCTTCCGGGCGAATTTCGATATCGATGTCTTCCGCTTCCGGCAGCACGGCAACCGTGGCTGCCGAGGTGTGGATGCGGCCGCCCGCTTCCGTTTCCGGCACGCGCTGCACCCGGTGTACGCCGGATTCGAACTTCAGCTTGGAAAATACCCCTCGCCCGCTGATCGTGGCGATGATTTCTTTGTAACCGCCCGCTTCACCCTCGCTGGCGGAAAGCACTTCGACTTTCCACCCCTTGGTCGATGCGAAGCGCTCATACATGCGGAAGAGATCGCCGGCAAAAAGTGCCGCCTCGGAGCCGCCGGTGCCGGCGCGGATTTCAAGGATCGCGCTTTTTTCGTCCGCCGCATCCTTCGGCAGCAACAGGACCTGCATGTCCTTTTCAAGCTCGCCGATGCGGCTCTCGATTTCCGGCAGCTCCATTTCCGCCAGGTCGCGCATATCCCTGTCGGTCGTCTTGTCAGCAAGCAACGCCTCGAGATCGGCCGCTTCGGAGACCGCCTTCTCGTATTCGCGGATTTTCTTCACTACCGGCTCGAGTTCGGAATATTCCGAAGCCAGCTTCACATAAACATCCGCTGCAGGCCCGGCCGACATACGCGCTTCGATCTCGCCGAAACGTCTTTCCAACTCGCGCATTTTTTCGACGGGAAGCTTCGCCACCAGTCACTCCAATATTGAAACAGGTCTTTTTAAATGGGAATGGAATGCGTCGCCGCAAAGCGTAACAACACCTCGCGCGCGCTTTCCAGCGAATTATGGTCGTCCAGCGCCGCGTTCAGCTCATCGGCAAGGCGTGCGGCATCAAGCCCGAGCAGCATGGCCTTCACGGGGCCGATCGCCGTCGGCGACATCGAAACCGAACGGAAACCGAGACCAATCAAAGCCATGGCCGACAGCGGCTTGCTCGCCATTTCACCGCACAGCGTCACCGAAGTGTGGTGCCTTTCGCCGGCGCGCACGATATCGCGCAGAATGCGCAGGAACGGCTTGCCCAAATTATCGAAACGATCCGAAACACGAGCATTACCGCGATCCACCGCCATCGAGAACTGGAACAGGTCATTCGAGCCGACGGAGACGAAATCCACCTCCTGCATCAGCTCATCGAGCTGCCACATCAGCGAGGGCACTTCCAGCATCGCGCCGAATTGCAGCTTTTTCGGCAGCGCGTGGCTGAATTTCGAGAGATGCTGCACTTCCTTCTGGAGAAGGTCGCGCGCGGCGCGGATTTCGGACACTTCCGTCACCATCGGCAGCATCATGCGCAATTCAGCACCGGAGGCGGCGCGCAGCAGCGCGCGCATCTGCGTGCGCATCAGGCCCGGACGGTCGAGCGACAGGCGGATCGCCCGCCAGCCAAGCGCCGGGTTTTCCTCTTCCTGGCCGCGCATATAGGACACAACCTTGTCGCCGCCGATATCCAGCGTGCGGAAGGTGACGCTTTTTCCCTTCGCCTGCCGCAGAACGGACCGGTAGAAAGCCTCCTGCTCCTCGCCCTTCGGCATGTTGGAGGCAATCATGAATTGCAGCTCGGTGCGGAACAGGCCGATGCCATCGGCGCCGGATTCCTCGAGCTGCGGCAGGTCTACGAGAAGACCCGCATTCATCTTGAGGTTGACTTTCTGGCCATCCTTGGTGATCGGCTCCACATTGCGAAGCGCGCGGAACTGCTCCTGGCGCTTGGCGCGCAGGCGCACCTTTTCCTCATAGGCGCGCTGCAAATCCGACATCGGGCGCAAATGCACCTGGCCGTCATCGCCGTCGATGATGATGGGATCGTTATTTTCAGCGAGGGCGACGATGCCTGTCGCCTGCCCGATGATCGGAATGCCCATGGCACGCGCCACGATGACGACATGGCTCGTCACCGCGCCGTCTTCGAGCACAAGACCGCGCAGTTTTTCGCGCGGATAATCCAAGAGTTCGGCGGCACCCATGGCGCGGGCCAGAACGATGGCGTCGAGCGGGAAATCCTGCTCAGGACCACGCCCGCCGAAACCGATGAGCTGGCGCAGCAGCCGGTTGGCGAGATCGTCGAAATCATGCATGCGTTCGCGCAGGTAAGGATCGGTCAGGCGCATCATGCGCGCCTTGGTGTCGCTCTGCACCTTTTCGACAGCCGCTTCCGCCGTCAGGCCGTTGCGGATCGCCTCTTCCATGCGGCGTACCCAGCCCTGATCGTGGGCAAACATGCGATAGGTTTCGAGAACTTCGCGATGTTCTCCTTCGGTCGGCACGTCACGGCGCTGCAACATGTCGTCGATCGACAGGCGTAGCGACCCAATGGCATCGGCAAGACGCCGGATTTCCGTATCCGCATCTTCATTGAGGAGATTGGTGACGACAATGCGGGGATCGTGCAGCACGACGTGACCAAGACCGATGCCTTCGCCATAGGCGTCGCCATCGATGGAAACGGCACGCGTCAGATCAAGCTCCACACCGGGGCGGGTGATCTTTTTCAACTCGCCGCTCGCCACTATTTCAGCGATAAGCATCGCGGTTGTCTCGAGCGCTTCAATTTCATCCTCCCGGTATGTTCGGCTGGCCTTGTTCTGGACCACAAGAACGCCAAGAGTGCGACCGGAGCGCAAAATCGGCACGCCGAGGAAGGAATGATAAATTTCCTCACCGGTTTCAGGAAGATAGCGGAAAGCCGGATGCGCCTGCGCATCGGAAAGATTGAGCGGCTGGGCCGAAGCGGCAATCGTGCCGACAAGACCCTGCCCCATTTTCAGCTGTGCGAGATGCACGGCATCCTTGTTGAGACCTTCGGTGGCGTAAAGTTCCAGCACGCTGTCGGAGCGCAGCACGTAGACCGAGCAAACCTCCGCCACCATGTTGCTGGCAATCTGACGGACGATCTGGTCCAGACGGTCCTGCGGTTCAAGGTGCTCCGCCATCATTTCGCGCAGCCGCTTGAGCAGGACGCGCGGACCTGCGGAAAGGTCTCTCATCGCGTTTGCTCCCCGACGCTTCCGATCCGAATGTCATAATATTCGAGAATCAAAACGTCATTTAAAAATTTATAGCGCGAGAAGCGCGTCCCGCAAGGGACACGCTTTCATGAAACGCCACATCGGAAGAACGCAACTCCGAAGAATCGGAGCATCGGGAACCGATGTCTCGGCTTCAAGCCTTATCGAGGCCGTAGGCGGAATGCAAAGTGCGGACCGCAAGTTCGGCATAGGCGCCGTCGATCAGGATCGAAATCTTGATCTCGGACGTAGTGATCGCCTTGATGTTGATGTTCTTCTCGGCAAGCGCCTTGAACGCGCTGGCGGCAACGCCGGCGTGGCTGCGCATGCCGATGCCGATGACGGACACCTTGGCAAGGCCGGTTTCGTTCTGTGCGACGTCGAAACCGATCTGGGCCTTGTTGTCATCCAGAACCTTCAGAGCCTTGGCAACATCGCCCGAGGGAACGGTGAAGGTCATGTCGGTGCGCGAACCATCTTCGGAGATGTTCTGCACGATCATGTCGACATTGATATGCGCTTCAGCGAGCGGCCCGAAGATCGCGGCCGAGACGCCCGGACGGTCGGCCACGCGGCGCAGCGAGATCTGTGCTTCATCCTTGGCATAGGCGATGCCGGTTACGACTTCCTGTTCCACGATTTCATCCTCGTCACAAATCAAAGTACCGGGCGGGTTGATGAGGTCGCCCATGCCCGGCGCATCGGGATCCTCGAAACTGGAGCGAACGAAGGTGCGCACCTTGTGTACCATGGCAAGCTCGACCGAGCGAACCTGCAGAACCTTCGCGCCGAGAGACGCCATTTCGAGCATTTCCTCGAAGGCGATCTTCTTCATGCGGCGAGCCTTGGGCTCGATGCGCGGATCGGTGGTGTAGACGCCATCGACGTCAGTGTAGATGTCGCAGCGATCTGCCTTGACGGCGGCAGCGATGGCGACAGCGGACGTATCCGAGCCGCCGCGACCGAGCGTCGCGATGCGGTTGTCAGGACCGATACCCTGGAAGCCGGCAACGACGGCAACCTGGCCTTCGCCCATGCGGTGGACGATATCCGAACCGTCGATCTCGAGAATGCGGGCGGCGCCATGCGCATTGTCGGTGCGGATCGGGATCTGCCAGCCCTGCCAGGAGCGCGCATTGATGCCCATGGATTGCAGCGTGATCGCCAGAAGACCCGATGTCACCTGTTCGCCTGATGCGACAACCGCGTCATATTCGCGCGCGTCGAAGAACGAAGCGGCGTTGGCGCCGGCAACCTTCGCGGCGTTCTGCACCCAGTCCACCAGCTCATTGGTTTTGCCGGACATGGCGGAAACGACCACGGCCACTTCATGGCCGGCATCCACTTCGCGTTTCACATGCCGTGCGACATTGTGAATGCGTTCGAGGTTCGCGACGGACGTGCCGCCGAATTTCATGACAATGCGAGCCATAGCCTTGACCAGTACCATCCCATTTTCCCGCCGGCTCCCTCTGGAAACGGACGGACAAGAACAAACCCAGTCGGCCCTTCCTGACAAAGAGCCTCAAGTTGCGGGTCTCTTAGCGAAAAGGCGGGGGGCACGCAATGCCGTTTATGAACCATGCGGTACGCCTTTTTCGGGAGCCTGAGCATGGAACAATGGCGCAAGGAAGCGCCGGCGGGATAAAGCACACGCAAAAGAGCGTACCGCAGTGCACTGTACAAACGGGCCCATTCGCAGTATGAGCGCGGCAATGCAACCGGCCAGATGGCCGAAATGGCCTGTATCGGCTGCCCCGGAGACTTTAGGACCTATTGGTTTCGGGCGGATGCGGGCAGCTTCATATCCGAAAGACGGTAGATGACAGACACCCAGGGTATCGCCCCGGCGATCGCGCAGGCGTTGGAAAAACGCGGCTACAAAGATTTGACCCCCGTGCAGCAGGCCATGCTTGCGCCGGAACTCGCCGACAAGGACGCGCTGGTTTCCGCGCAGACCGGTTCCGGCAAGACGGTCGCCTTCGGCATCGCGCTTGCGACCACGCTGCTGCGTGACGACAACCGCTTCGGACAGGCTTCCGCGCCGCTGGCGCTTGCCATTGCGCCAACCCGCGAACTGGCCATGCAGGTCAAGCGCGAACTGGAATGGCTTTATGAGTTTGCCGGTGTTTCCATTGCCTCCTGCGTTGGCGGCATGGACATCCGCAATGAGCGGCGGGCGCTGGAGCGCGGCGCGCACATCGTCGTCGGCACGCCCGGTCGTCTCTGCGACCACATCAAGCGCAATGCACTTGATCTGTCCTCCATCCGTGCGGTTGTGCTTGACGAAGCCGACGAGATGCTCGACCTCGGTTTCCGCGAAGATCTGGAATTCATTCTGGAAGAATCGCCCGACGATCGCCGCACGTTGATGTTCTCGGCCACCGTGCCGCGCAGCATCGCCAAGCTTGCCGAAAGCTACCAGAAGAATGCCGTGCGCATCGCCACTGCTTCCGAACAGAAGCAGCATGTGGATATCGAATATCGCGCCATGCTGGTGTCCCCGGCAGACCGCGAAAACGCCATCATCAATGCGCTGCGCTTCTATGAAGCCCGCAACGCCATCGTTTTCTGCTCCACCCGTGCGGCCGTCAACCATCTGACAGCGCGACTGAATAATCGCGGCTTTGCCGTCGTGGCGCTGTCGGGCGAATTGACCCAGAACGAGCGCACCCATGCGCTGCAGGCCATGCGCGATGGCCGCGCCCGCGTCTGCGTTGCGACCGACGTTGCCGCGCGCGGCATCGACCTGCCGGGTCTCGAACTCGTCATACACGCCGACCTGCCGACCAATTCCGAAACGCTTCTGCACCGTTCCGGCCGTACCGGCCGCGCCGGTCAGAAGGGCGTTAGCGCCATCGTGGTGCCGGTCAACCAGCGCCGCAAGGCAGAACGCCTGCTTGAGGGCGCCAAGGTCAGCCCAGCATGGGTTCGTCCGCCTTCCGCCGAAGAGATCGTCGAGCGCGACGGCGCCCGGCTTCTGGCCGATCCTTCGCTGACCGAGGCTGTAGCCGACGACGAACGCGATTTCGTCACCAAGCTCCTGGAACAGCATGGCGCGGAAAAGGTCGCCGCCGCTTTCGTGCGTCTTTACCACGCCGGACGGTCTGCACCTGAAGACATCACGGAAGTCTCGCTGGACAACAGCCGCAAGCCGCGCCGCGACAGTTTCGAGACGGTCGAAAACGATGCCCCGCGCCGCGAACGCTCCGATTTCGCCGACAGCGCGTGGTTTTCGCTGTCCGTCGGCCGCAAGCAGAGCGCCGAGCCGCGCTGGCTCATCCCCATGCTCTGCCGCTTCGGCAAGATCACCCGCCAGGATATCGGCGCGATCCGCATGCAGCAGACGGAGACCTTCGTGGAACTGGCGGCCGATGCCGTCGACCGTTTCACCTCCGCCATCGGCAAGGACATGATGCTCGAAAAGGGCATCCGTCTGAAGGCTCTGGAAGGCAAGCCGGAAATAACCGGCGGCTTCCGCGAAGATACGCGTCCGGCCAAGGCCCAGCGCAAGTTCAGCAAATCGGACAATGCGGCCGCTCCCCGCGACGACCGCAAGACTGACGACAAGCCCTGGAAAAAGAAGAAGCCCTTTGGCGACAAACCTAAATACGAGGGCAAGAAGGACAGGCCTTTCGAAAAGCGTGGGCCGAAGCCGACAAAGGGCTGAGGTCGACCCTTCGCAAGCCTCGGAAATTTCGGATCCCGTTCATTCGGGGCCTGAGGCCGGCGGCAAGGTTTCTGCCGTCATGCCGGCCTTGAGCCGGCATCCAGCCACGGCGCTTCGCGCCGTGAGAAGACTCTCCCGCGATCAAGGACTTGATCGCGCCGGCCCCCGGACTAAATCCGGGGTGACGGTGGGGTGCTACGAATTCGCCAAACTATTTGGGTCGCCTCCAACAAAAAAGCCCCGCTTTCGCGGGGCTTTTTTATTTCCATCAATCAAAACGCCTGCAATCAGAACTCCAGCGCGCGGTCGCCGTTTTCGTCCTTGATGCGGTTCGGAAGACCGATCTTGTTCAGAATGTTCAGGAACGGCTTCGGCGGCAGTTCTTCAACGTTCGCCATCTGCTTCACGTCCCATTCGCCTGTCGCAATCAGCATGGCGGCGGCGACCGGGGGAACGCCGGCGGTGTAGGAAATGCCCTGCGAGCCGACTTCCTCATAGGCTTCCTTGTGGTCAGCCACGTTGTAGATGAAGACTTCGCGTTCCTTGCCGTCCTTGATACCCTTGACGATATCGCCAATGCAGGTCTTGCCGACATAATCGGGCGCCAGAGAAGACGGATCGGGCAGCACGGCCTTCACCACCTTGAGCGGCACGACTTCAAGGCCTTCAGCCGTCTTGACCGGCTTCTCCGACAGGAGGCCGAGGTTCTTCAGCACGGTGAAGACATTGATGTAGTGATCGCCGAAACCCATCCAGAAGCGCACATCCGCGCCGTCCATGTTCTTGGACAGCGAATGCACTTCGTCGTGGCCGGTCATGTAGGCCTTCTGCTTGCCGACGACAGGCAGGTCGAATTCCTGGCCGACTTCGAACATCTGGTTCGTCTGCCACTCACCCTTCTGCCAGGAATAAACAACACCGGTGAATTCGCGGAAGTTGATTTCCGGATCGAAGTTGGTGGAGAACCAGCGGCCGTGGCTGCCGGCATTGATATCGACGATATCGACCGAGGTGACCTTGTCGAAATAGTCATCCTTGGCAAGACGCGCATAGGCGTTCACCACACCCGGGTCGAAGCCGACGCCGAGAATGGCGGTAATGCCCTTTTCCTTGCACTCTTCCGCGCGCTTCCACTCGTAGTTTCCGTACCACGGCGGCGCTTCGCAAATCTTGGTCGGATCCTCGTGGATCGCCGTATCCATATAGGCAACACCCGTGTCCATGCAGGCACGAAGAACGGACATGTTGACGAAAGCCGAACCGACATTGATGACGATTTCCACGCCGGTTTTTTTGATCAGGGCTTTCGTCGCCTCGATATCCATCGCGTCAAGCGCATGGGCCTCAAGTTTCACATCAGTCTTGAGGCTCTTCTTTTCGCGTACGGACTCGACAATCTTGCGGCACTTTCCCAAGGTCCGTGACGCAATATGAATGTCTCCCAATACATCGCTGTTCTGGGCGCACTTATGCGCCACGACCTGTGCTACGCCACCGGCGCCGATGATCAGAACGTTCTTCTTCATTTCAGGTGATGCCTCCTTTTCCCCGCAGGGATAAGCTTCGTTGGATGTTGAAACAGGGTTTAAGACAGGCTTTGCTCGAAATCGGCAAAGTCGAATTCACGAACGGCGCGCACGGTGCCGTCCAGTTCCTTGATGGCGATCGCCGGCATCTTCACGCCGTTGAACCAGTTCTTCTTGACCATGGTGTAACCGGCCGCATCCTGGAAGGAGATGCGGTCACCGACCTTCAGCTCCTTGTCGAAACGGAAGTCGCCGAAAATATCGCCGGCGAGGCAGGACTTGCCGCAGACCATATAGGGATGTTCGCCCTCATTCGGCGACACCTTGGCGGTTTCGCGGTAGATCAGCAGATCAAGCATATGCGCTTCGATCGAGCTGTCGACGATGGCGAGGTTCTTGCCGTTGAACAGCGTGTCGAGAACCGTCACTTCGAGCGTCGTGCTCTTGGTGATCGAGGCTTCGCCCGGCTCAAGATAGACCTGCACGCCGTATTTTTCCGAAAAGGCGCGCAAACGGTCGCAGAACTGGTCGAGCGGATAATTGTCGCCGGTGAAATGAATGCCGCCGCCGAGGCTCACCCATTCGGCGCGCGACAGCAGCGATCCGAATTTTTCCTCGATCTGCGTCAACATGCGGTCGAACAGCGAGAAATCACCGTTTTCGCAATTATTGTGGATCATGAAGCCGGAAATGCGATCCATGACCTTGTCGACCTTGGCGACATCCCATTCGCCGAGGCGGCTGAAGGGGCGCGCGGGATCGGCAAGATCAAAGCTCGAGGAGCTGACCTGCGGATTGAGACGCAGACCGCGCGTGATGCCGGAAGCCTTGTCCGCGAAACGCTCGAGCTGACCGATCGAATTGAAGATGATCTTGTCGGCATTCGCAATCACCTCGTCGATTTCATAATCGGCATAGGCGACGGAATAGGCATGGGTCTCGCCGCCGAATTTCTCGCGGCCGAGACGCACCTCATAAAGCGATGACGAGGTGGTGCCATCCATATATTGCGACATGAAATCGAACACCGACCATGTGGCGAAGCACTTCAGCGCCAGCAGCGCCTTGGCGCCGGATTTTTCCCGCACATAGGCAATCTTCTCCATGTTGCGAAGAAGTTTTGTCTTGTCGATAAGGTAATAGGGCGTCTGGAGCATGTCGTTTCACATATTGATTGAAGTCAAGGTACGTCTCGATGATGGGCCTTATATGATGCTTGTGACAGGAAAACAAATGTCCGGCACCGAATTCCCGGAAAATAGCCCCCGAGCCGAAATGCCTGTGAAGAAAACACCTTCCCTTGCGGAACCAAGCCGGCATGGGCGCGTTTGAATGACGGACAGGCGGGTGTTTCGGCCGCCGTAACGAAGGTTCGTGAGCGGCGGCAATCTGTAACATACCGCCATTCCCATCAACGATGTTCAGGAAGGACTTCACCTATGGCAAGCGTGCGTAGCAACGTGAATGACAAGATCCAGCAATCCCTCGAAAACGGTGATGCAGCCGATGTGGCGGCGCAGCTCGCCCAGCTTCGCGAAGATCTGGCAAATCTTGCCAAGAGCGTGAAGGCGCTCGGCGTCGGAGCATCGCACGAGCTAAAGGCGCAGGCAGCCCGTGTGGCCGATGACGCGCTGACCGCGTCCGGCGAAATGGCCGACAGCGTCCGCAGCGAAATCTCCACGCTGAATGACAATCTGACCGACCACGTCCAGAAGAACCCGCTGCAATCGCTCGGCATCGCCGTCGGCGTCGGTTTCGTGCTCGCCCTTCTGACGCGTCGATAAGGCCGCGCTCATGCTTGAGGCATTGCTGGTCTATCTGGGGGAGACCCAGCGCGAAGGGCGCGTCGTCACAAGGCGATTGCGCGCGACCATAATCCTGTCGGTTCTGACCGGGATATTCTTTCTGATCGCCTTCATCGCCGCCGTGGTGGCGGGGTCCATCTATCTTGCCCGGCATGTGGGTGCAGGCCCCGCGGCGCTGGTCGTCGCCGGCACGGCATTTCTGCTCGGCGTCATCATGCTGGTGGCGCTGGCGATCGTCAAACGCCCGAGAGTCTATGCCGCACGGCCTGCAGTCGCACCTTTCACGGCAGCGCCGCTTGCCGCAGCACCGCTGGCCCTGCAATCGCTGCTGACACTGGCGATCCAGGCGCGTCCCTATGCAACGCTCGCCGTGGCTGTCGCGGCCGGTTTTCTGGCCACCAGGGTCAATACGAAAAAGTCCAAGTAATTTCTTGGCGACACGGCAAGGCAAACCGCGCATCCAGACGATGGATGCGCGGTTTTTTTTATGTTACCCGCGAAGGATAGACTGGTTGATGGCATCCTGCGCCACGCCGCCCTTATTTGAACAAAGTGACATAGAGTCTCGGCGCGTCCGTAATTTTCTGAAAGGCAATTGATGAAGAAGAAAGTCCTTGTCGTCGGCGGTGCCGGCTATATCGGTTCGCACACCTGCCTTCTCCTGTCTGAGCGAGGATATGAACCTGTCGTTTTCGACAATCTGTCCAACGGCCATGAGGAATTCGTCCGCTGGGGACCCTTCGAACAGGGCGATATTCGCGACCGGGCGCGGCTGGACGAGGTCTTCGCCAAACACCGGCCGGAAGCCGTTCTCCACTTCGCCGCACTGATCGAAGTCGGTGAATCGGTCAAGCAGCCCGTGGCTTTCTACGACAACAACGTCATCGGCTCGCTCAACCTGCTCTCCGCCGCCATCGATGCCGGCGTCACGTCATTCGTTTTCTCCTCCACCTGCGCCACGTATGGTTTGCCGGAACAGGTGCCGATCGACGAGACGCACCGGCAGGCGCCGATCAACCCCTATGGCCGCACCAAATGGGTGGTGGAGCAGGCGCTGAAGGATTACAGCACCTATAAGGGGCTTCGCTCCGTCATGCTGCGCTACTTCAATGCCGCGGGCGCGGATTTCGAAGGCCGCATCGGCGAATGGCACAAGCCGGAAACCCATGCGATCCCGCTTGCCATCGAGGCGGCGCTCGGCCGGCGTCAGGGCTTCAAGGTGTTCGGCACGGATTACGACACACGCGATGGCACCTGCGTGCGCGACTATATCCACATTCTCGATCTTGCCGATGCGCATGTGAGGGCGGTGGATTATCTGCTGGATGGCGGGGAAACCGTCGAACTCAACCTCGGCACCGGCACCGGCACCACGGTGAAGGAACTGCTGGCGGCGATTTCGGAAGTCTCCGGCCGCCCCTTCCCCGTTGAATATACCGGACGCCGCGACGGCGATTCCACGACGCTTGTCGCGAATAATGACAAGGCGAAAGAAGTTCTGGGCTGGGAACCGCGTTATTCCCTGGCCGACATCATCAAATCCGCCTGGGCGTGGCATTCCTCCCGCAATGCCGGGGACTGAGTAATCAGCGACCAGATACAAAAAAGACACCGGCCTTCTGGCCGGTGCCTCCCGCGGGACGGCTGATGAAAGCCGGTCCCGCTCCTGCCTCCCAGGTATGGGAATTAGGGCTTGGTGGCGGACGTCGTCGTGCTGTCGGGAGCCGCCGGCACTGCCGCATTCTTTTCGCTGGCCTTCTGTTCCAGCGTCTTGAATTCGGGAGCGGCCTTCAGCGTTTCCGCCGTTTCCGTCGTCGTCAGGCGGATCGTGCCGTCCTGCGCATTACGCGTCATCGTTACCTTGTCCATGGGAACGGCAACGTCCTTTGCGCCGATGCCCAGGAAGCCGCCGACGCCAATCACAGCCGCAACGAGACCACCATCTTCTTCCATGATCAGGTTGGTGACGTTACCGATGCTTTCATCGGCCGCTGTATAGACCGACTTGCCGATATAGTCGTTGGCGCTGACCTGCGTTTCTCCCTGTTCGGTCAGATAGGCGCCGCCCGTCGTTGCAGCCGCGCTGTCATTGGCCGCAGGAGCCGCAGGCGTCATGGGGGTGGCAGGGGTCGCCGGCTCCGTCTGCGTGCTCGGATTTGCCGGCGCAGGCTGGGTAGTGCCCTGAGCGATGGCCAGCGGCGCGAAAGCCGTCGTGCCCATCAGGGCGGCGGTGACGAGTATCGTAAGTTTCTTAGCCATTTCGTACCTTCCTTTCATCGTTCTCAACTGGCCGGCGGGGATGAATTTCATGTCCGCTTTTCGGCCGGTTCGTCTGGCAAACGGGTTGGTCGTTGAAATAGTTCCGATTTTTTCAATCACACCGACGCAATTGCGGCCTGCCGCAACAACCGAAGGTAAAAATCAGGCATTGCTAAAGGGGGATGGCACGGTATTATCCGTGTCGTAACAATGCCATAACTGCCGGAGTTTTTTGTATGCCTCGACCCGGCGACAGACTGAAAGACATGATCTCGGCTTTGCGTCGGCGCAGTGCGAATTTTTTCCCCACCGCCTCCATCGGCACCTATCTGGTGGTGATGGCGACTGTCATCACGCTCCCGCTCATTCTTTTCGGCGGCTATCTGATGCTCCGCCTCGAGGCGGAAAAACGCGACGACCTGCAGCGGGAAACCATCGAGGATGTGCGGGTGGTCTCCCGCAACATCGACCGCCGCCTGCAGGAAATCGCCACCTCGCTCAATCTCCTGTCGCAATTTCCGGAACTCGAGAACGGCAACCTTGCCGCATTTCAGGGACGCGTCGCAGACAGCCTGAAGCGGGAGGGCCTCTACGCCATTCTCGCCACCAAGGACGGCCAGCAGCGTCTCAACACCCGGGTGCCCTATGGCCAGCCACTCGGCAAGGTGCCGGAGGAAGCCAATCTGGCCAGGGCGGTCGACTCCCGTCGCATCACCGTCTCGGACATGTTTTTCGGCTCGACCAGCAAGGAATGGGTGTTCAACGTTACCTTGCCGCTTGGCCCGGAACTGGATTCGGCCGGGGATGCCCTGATCCTGACGCAGAATGCCAGCGACCTCAGCCGGCTGATCCCCACGGAAAACCTGCCGCGCAACTGGGCGGTCGCCATTATCGACGGGACCAATCGCGTCGTCGTTTCCAGCGCGCAGGATGAGGCGGAAGTGGGCAAACCCTTCGTCAACCCTGACGTACTCTCGGAAATGCAGGCCTTCAGCGGCAATTTTTTTGACGGCAAAGGTAATCTCTATGCCTATGCCCAATTGCCGGGCTGGCAATGGAGGACCGTGATGTGGGGGCCGCTTGCGGCGAGCCAGGCGGTGCTGGTGGATACATGGCGACAGATGATGATCGGCAGCCTTGTGCTGGTGCTGATCGCCATTGGTGGCGCCTATCTGGTCGGCCGGCAATTGCGCAGCTCCATTCGTGACCTGACCCTGATGGCCGAGCGCATCGGCGAAGGCGAAATCGTCGCCCCTGTCGATACCAAGATAAAGGAAGCGAACCAGGTCGCCATCGCACTCTCCAACGCGTCTTTTGACAGAAGCCAGTCGGAAGAGCGGCTGCAATTGCTGCTGCACGAACTGGTGCACCGCTCCAAGAACATTCTGACGCTGGTTCAGGCGATGATACGGCAATTGGGGCGCGAGAATAAAAGCATTCCGGAATTCCAGAAGGAGGTGGATCACCGCCTGCGCGGTCTTGGAATGTCGATCCGGGCATTGGCGGAGGTTCAATGGCAGGGCCTGCCTATCCGCAAGCTGATCGAGACCCACCTCGATGTTTTCGGCACCGTGGCGCAGCGCATCATGCTGGTGGGAGATGATTTCATGCTCTCTCCGGAAGCGGCGCAGAATTTCGGCCTGGTAATCCATGAGCTGACGACGAATTCCATCAAATATGGCTCATTGTCGGTTCCATCAGGAAAAATCACGGTGCGATGGCAGTCGCTTGAAAAGGACGGGCGGCAGATGATCCATCTCGTCTGGACCGAAACGGGCGGACCACCGGCGAGAGAGCCAAGCCGCAAGGGCTTCGGCACCACGGTCATCAAAAGGCATGCGGAAGGCGCCTTCGGCGGGCAGGTGGTGACGGAATATCGCGAATCCGGCTTCGAGTGGTCTCTGGAAGCGCCGATCCGTTATTTCACGCCCAAACGATCGGAACAGACAGGCACGCACTGAGGCCGTCCGCTGGCGGGCCGTCTCCGCCATACGGATAGCAAAAAGCAGCGAAAAATGGCTGATATCTTGCGTAATGTTAAAAAAACGCATTTTTCGGGAACCGAATCCGGCCATGCGTGTTTTTACTGCAGGCCAAGCAATTCCCCCGTCCCCGCCTGAAGCTTGGCTGAAAATAAACAGGTTTCACCCCTGAAAACCTGTCATAAAAATAGCACGGCTCTTTCATGGGCCGTGCTTTTTGTTTTTTATCTTCACGAAATGGAAGTTAGACCCGGCTCTGCGAGGAACAGACGGATTTCAGGCGTCCGCGCTGTCGCCGGAGGGAAATCTCAGCCGGTAGACGATCCGTTCAGGCGTCAACTGATACTCGGCGCTTCCCCCCAATGCGGACGGAACCACCTTTTCCAGCACGACACTGCCGAAGCTGCCGCGCCGGGCCTCCGCCGGCTCTTTCGACGGCATCATCGGCTCATTCCATTCGACGACATAAAAATCACCCTCCTGGCGACATTGCAGGGTTATGGGCGGGTGGTAGGCAAGATTGCCGCTATGGCTGACGGTGTTGACAACCAGCTCATGGAAGGCAAGTCCGATATAGAGCGCACCATTCGGGTTGAGGAGAAGGTTCTCCCCTTCCATATGGATGAGGTTCGGATATTCCGGCACGTAAAGATCAAATTGCTGGCGCAGCAGCTCGAATATACGCGCACCCCGCCAGTCCGAATCCGTGATGAGATCCTGACTTTGGGCAAGAGCGTGCAGCCGCCCCCGGAACTTGCGCAGAAAATCATCCTTGGTGAGGCTGAAGCGGGCCGTCTGGCCGGCAAGGCTCTGGATGATCGCCAGCAGGTTCTTGGAGCGGTGGCTGACCTCGCGCAACAGCGAGCGCAGAAGCTGCTCGCGCCGCCTTTCCGCCGTCACTTCGCGAATGGTGGTTTTCATCACCACCTGGTCCGTTTGGTTGAAGGTGGAATGGACTTGAAACTGGAAGACGCGATCATTGCCGGCATTGACTTCCAGCATGCCGCGGCTGCCCGCCGTGTGCATGTCCTTCTTGAGTTCGGCAAGCCGCGCTGACAGATCGTTGCCAAACAGATTTTCATCTGTCGGATGGGAATCTGCCGGAAGTTTCCAGACATCCGGCAGATTGGCCACGAATATATAGTCGCGGTTCCAGTCCTGCAGCATGACTGTCTCACCCGAATCGAGCAAGGCGAGGACGAGCGAGTCGTGAAGTTCGCTTTCGTTCCTCTCCGCGTTATGCCATGCCAGCCGATGCAAATTCATCTCCTTGCAGAAAGCCGCGGGGCATCCCCACGACCGTAACCGCCAACGCCCGGGCACCAGACTGGTTCCCGGTCAGTCCGCGGTTTCGGCAAAATTCACGCCGCGACGCGTGAGCTTTCGTTGAAAAACAGGGCTTGGCTGATAAGCGCTTTCACCATGTCCGGATTAAACGGCTTCGTCACAAGGAAGGTCGGCTCCGGCCGCTCGCCCGTCAGAAGACGTTCGGGGAAAGCCGTGATGAAGATCACCGGGAGGGTGGTCATCTGCAGGATGTCCTTCATCGCATCGAGACCGGAACTGCCATCGGCGAGCTGGATATCGGCGAGGATCATCTTCGGCTGGGTGCGATGGAAGAGCTCGAGCGCTTCGGTGTGAGTGCGGGCAATGCCCGTGACACGGTGGCCGAGATCGGTGACCATCTGTTCGATATCCATGGCGATCAGAGGCTCGTCCTCGATGATCATGATATCGGTCGCCACCTGCCGGGCGATTTCAGACGCCGCCTCATCGATCAGCTTGCCGACCTGATCTTCGGAGACCTTCAGAACCTCTGCGGTTTCCGATGGCGTGAATTCTTCGACAGTCGTCAAAAGGAAAGCCTGACGGGCCAGCGCCGGCACGGCGGAGAGGTTGGCCGAGGCGCGTTTTTCCCATCCCGACAGGTTTTCATCGGTCTTAATATTGATCGTGACGGAACTAAAGATCGATACGAACAATTGATAGAGCGAAACGCGATCGCCGCTTGTCTGCGGGAAAATGCTGATATCGGCGATCAGAGCTTCGAGTGTTGCCGCAACATAGGCATCGCCCGTGGATTGAGAGCCGCAAACGGCACGCGCGAACCTGCGCAGATATGGCAGGTGCGGTGCGATGCGTGTAGAAACTGACATGGAATTCTCCCCTTTCATGCGGTCTGCAGCGCAAACCCACGATAGCAACGTGCGCATCGCAAAAATAGTTCCGGATCGCCGGAACTATTTTTTTTACCGCGCATTATTTGCCACGACACAAAAGGAATACCGGACGTTATGAACATATTTCAATCGGACCAAGAATCTCCGGACAATCCAGCCGCCCCCCAGGTCCCGCACTCCGGGCGGGCGGTGATTTCCCGTAAGCTCAGGGAGCTCTACGATGCCGTTCAGGAAGAGGGCATCCCTGACAAATTCCTCGATCTTCTCGAGAAACTCGATGAAGCCGAAAATAAAGCCAAAGCCAAGGCTTCGGAGGAATGATGGCGAAAGAGCCAGAGCAGACAGAATACAATTTCAAGCGGGAAATGCTGGCGGCGCTGCCAAACCTGCGGGCATTCGCGATATCGCTTATCCGCTCGAGGGATCGTGCTGACGACCTCGTGCAGGACACGATCATGAAGGCCTGGGCCAAACAGGACAGCTACCAGCCGGGCACCAACATGCGCGCATGGCTGGTGACGATCCTGCGCAACGAGTTCTATAGCCAGATCCGCAAATCCGGCCGTGAGGTGCAGGATACGGACGGGGTCTATACCTCGCGCCTGTCAGTCCCGCCCGAACAGCATGGTTCGGTGGATCTTCAGGATTTCCGGGCAGCACTCGCAAAGTTGCCGGATGACCAGCGTGAAGCCATCCTGCTGATCGGCGCCTCGGGTTTTGCCTATGAGGAAGCCGCCGAAATCTGCGGCTGCCCGGTCGGCACGATCAAGAGCCGTGTCAGCCGTGCAAGACTGCGCCTGCAGGAATTGCTGGGCATCGAAAACGAAAACGAGTTTGGTCCGGACGCGCAGATGAGCGCGGTCACCGCCGCAGCCACGGCGCGCTGAGAAAACCGAACAGCCAAAACGGGCAGGCAGTCGCCTGCCCGTTTTTTTATGTCCGCTTTTCAGATGCCGGTTTCCTTCACCGATTGCATGACCACGAATGTCGAGGTGTTGGAGACGGATGGCAGGCTGGAGATCTTCTCACCGAGTACCCTTCGGTATTTGCGGATATCGCTGGTGCGCACCTTCAGAAGATAATCGAAGGCGCCGGCGATCATGTGGCACTCCTCCACTTCCTTGATCTTGCGCACCGCCGTGTTGAACTCCTCCAGCGCCTTTTCCCGCGTATCGGAGAGTTTCACCTCAGCGAAGGCGATGTGATCGACGCCGAGCTTCTCCGGGTTGAGCATGGCGCGGAAGCCGAGAATATAGCCCTCATCCACCAGCCGCTTCAGCCGCGTCTGGCAGGGCGTCTTGGAAAGGCCTACCCTTTTCGACAATTGCAGAACGGACATGCGCCCATCCTCGCTGAGCGCCTCGAGAATCTTGAGATCGAAGTGGTCCAGACCGTCTGTTTTCTGACTGTTTGCCATGTGATTTCACGCCAAATCTGAAAAATAAAAGTTCATATTGCCTGTTTTATCCTGAAAATAGGGCCATAGCAATTTCTGCGATGATGATATTGTCTGCGACAGGATGACAAGCGGCGGGCGGAGGACACGCTGCCGCCGACGGTCTGTCTTCAACAGCTTTTTCAGGATTTTCAGAATGGCCGATGGTGCAAGCAACGCCGGTGTAATGGCGAACGGTATCTTCCAGAATTTTGCACCGCCGGTGCGCGAGCAGAGCCTGCTACGCAAGGCAATCACCGCCGCCTATCGCCGCCCCGAAGAAGAATGCCTTGCGCCACTGCTCGACGCGGCAACGGTGACGGCTGAAGAGGCGAAAGCCATTCGCGACACTGCCCGAAAACTGATCGAGGCATTGCGTGCCAAGACCAAGGGCACCGGCGTCGAGGGGCTTGTGCAGGAATATTCGCTTTCCAGCCATGAGGGCGTGGCGCTGATGTGCCTTGCCGAAGCGCTGCTGCGCATTCCCGACACCGCCACCCGCGACGCGCTGATCCGCGACAAGATCGCGCGCGGTGACTGGAAATCCCATATTGGCGGCGGGCGCTCGCTCTTCGTCAATGCCGCAACCTGGGGGCTCGTCATCACCGGCAAGCTGACCTCGACGGTCAATGACAGCGGCCTTTCGGCGGCGCTCACCAAGCTGATCGCCCGGGCCGGCGAACCCGTCATCCGCCGTGGCGTCGACATGGCCATGCGCATGATGGGCGAGCAATTCGTGACCGGGGAGACGATCGGCGAAGCGATCAAGCGTTCGAAGCCGCTGGAAGAACAGGGCTTCCAATATTCCTACGACATGCTGGGCGAAGCCGCGACCACCGCGAAGGATGCGGAGCGTTATTACAAGGATTACGAAAACGCCATCCACGCCATCGGCAAGGCGTCTGCCGGCCGCGGCATCTATGGCGGGCCAGGCATTTCGATCAAGCTTTCGGCGCTGCATCCGCGTTACGCCCGTGCCCAGGCCGAGCGGGTGATGGCGGAGCTTTTGCCGCGCGTCAAATCGCTGATGCTGCTCAGCAAGAAATACGATATCGGCCTCAATATCGACGCGGAGGAAGCCGACCGGCTGGAACTGTCGCTTGACCTTCTGGAGGAACTGGCGCTCGACAAGGACCTCGCCGGCTGGAACGGCCTCGGTTTCGTCGTGCAGGCCTATGGCCGCCGCTGCCCCTTCGTTCTGGATTACATCATTGATCTCGCCCGCCGTTCGGGACGCCGCATCATGGTGCGCCTCGTCAAGGGCGCTTACTGGGATGCGGAAATCAAGCGCGCGCAGGTGGAAGGGCTGGAAGATTTCCCGGTCTTCACCCGCAAGGTCCACACTGACGTCTCCTACATCGCCTGCGCCCGCAAGCTGCTCGCCGCGCGCGATCTGGTCTTCCCGCAATTTGCGACCCATAACGCGCAGTCCATGGCGACGATCTACCATCTCGCCGGTCCTGACTTCAAACTCGGCGACTACGAGTTCCAGTGCCTGCATGGCATGGGCGAACCGCTTTACAGCGAAGTCGTCGGCAAGAAGAAGCTCGACCGGCCCTGCCGTTTTTATGCCCCCGTCGGCACCCATGAGACGCTGCTGGCCTATCTCGTCCGCCGCCTGCTGGAAAACGGCGCGAACTCTTCCTTCGTCAACCGCATTGCCGATCCCGCCGTACCGGTGGACTCCCTGCTGGAAGACCCGGTCGCGGTGGTCAAGGCCTATGCCGTTCCCGGCGCACGGCATGACCGCATCGCCGCGCCCGCCGACCTGTTCGGCCCGGAACGTAAAAACTCCGCCGGCCTCGATCTTTCCAGTGAAACGACGCTCTCTGCACTGGACAATACCCTGAAAGCAGGTGCTGCGACCGAATGGAAAGCCACAGCGCCACAGGCAGGTGGCAACACGCGCCCGGTTCTCAATCCCGGCGACCACAATGATATCGTCGGCCATGTGACAGAACCGACGCAGGCCGATGTCGAAGCCGCCATGCAGCGGGCAGCAGCCTCGAACTGGCCTTCCACCCCGGTGGAAGAACGCGCCGCCTGCCTGGAGCGCGCCGCCGACGCCATGCAGGCCGAAATGCCCGCCCTGCTCGGCCTCATCATGCGCGAGGCGGGAAAATCCATGCCGAACGCCATTGCCGAAGTGCGCGAGGCCATCGACTTCCTGCGTTATTATGCGGCGGAAGCCCGCAGGAACTTCAAGACCGGCGAGATGCCGCTCGGTCCGGTCGTCTGTATCAGCCCCTGGAATTTCCCGCTCGCCATCTTCATCGGTCAGGTCACGGCGGCGCTGGTTGCCGGCAATCCGGTTCTGGCGAAGCCCGCCGAAGAAACGCCGCTGATCGCGGCCCAGGGCGTGCGCCTGCTGCATGAGGCCGGCGTTCCGCAGGATGCCGTGCAGCTTCTGCCGGGCGACGGCAAGACGGGTGCGGCACTCGTCGGCTCCCCGCTGACGGCGGGCGTGATGTTCACCGGCTCGACGGAAGTGGCACGGCTCATTCAGGGCCAGCTTGCCGGCCGGGTTCTGGCCAATGGCCAGCCGGTTCCGCTGATTGCCGAGACTGGCGGCCAGAACGCCATGATCGTCGATTCCTCGGCGCTTGCCGAGCAGGTCGTCGCCGATGTCATCGCGTCTGCCTTCGACAGCGCCGGCCAGCGCTGCTCGGCGCTGCGCATTCTCTGCCTGCAGGAAGATGTGGCGGATCGCACGCTGACCATGCTGAAGGGCGCGCTGCATGAGCTGCGCATCGGCCGTACCGACCGGCTTTCCGTCGATGTCGGCCCTGTCATCACCGCCGAGGCGAAGGGCATCATCGAAAAGCACATCGAGGGCATGCGCGGGCTCGGCCACCGGATCGAACAGATCGAGCTTGCTGGAGAAACCGGCAAGGGCACCTTCGTGCCGCCGACGATCATCGAGATGAAATCGCTGGCCGATCTGAAGCGCGAAGTCTTCGGGCCGGTGCTGCATGTCATCCGCTTCAAGCGCGACAATCTCGACCGGCTGATCGACCAGATCAACGCCACCGGCTATGGCCTGACCTTCGGCCTGCATACGCGTCTTGACGATACGATCCAGCACGTCCTGTCGCGTGTCGCGGCCGGCAATCTTTATGTGAACCGCAACATCATCGGCGCGGTGGTCGGCGTACAGCCCTTTGGCGGACGCGGCCTTTCCGGTACCGGTCCCAAGGCTGGCGGCCCGCTCTATCTCGGCCGCATGACGCAGGAAGCGCCGAGGATCGACCGCGTTGCGAGCCAGCAGGATCAGGCAGCCGTCGATCTCGCCCGCTGGCTGGACGAAAACGGCGAAACCGTCGCGGCCGAAGCCGCACGGCAGGCGGCAGCACTTTCCGGCCTTGGCTTCGAAACCGAGCTGGCGGGTCCTGTCGGCGAACGCAACGTCTATGCGCTGCATCCACGCGGCAAAATCCTGCTGGTGCCGGCAACTGAACAGGGGCTCTACCGCCAGCTTGCCGCGGCGCTTTCCACGGGTAACTCGGTTGTCATCGACAATGCGTCGGGACTGGAAAAATCCATTTACGGACTGCCCGCAACCGTGACCTCACGGATTGTCTGGGCGGATGACTGGGCAAAGTCCGGTCCCTTCGCCGGCGCACTGGTCGAGGGCGATGCGGAGCGTATCGTGGCGGTCAACAAAAAGATCGCCGCCCTGCCCGGCCCGCTGGTTCTCGTTCAGGCCGCGACAACGGAAGCGCTTACCAGTGAAAGCCAGCCCTATAATCTCGACTGGCTGGTCGAAGAAGTCTCCGTCAGCGTCAACACCACAGCCGCCGGCGGCAATGCCAGCCTGATGAGCATTGGCTGATGATATTATCCGGCGGGGCCTTCGGCCCTGCCGGTTCATCCTTTATCAGCTGACATCACCACGGCCGAAGAGCTGGTTCAGAACCTGCTCTTCCAGTCTCGCAAATTCCGCCGTGCCGTGGCGGCGCGGGCGCGGCAGTTTCACATCGAGATCGAGCGCGATGCGCCCCTCATCGATGACGACGATGCGATCCGCGAGAGCAACGGCCTCGGAAACATCATGGGTGACGAGGACGGCGGTGAATTTCTGCTTGCGCCAGATGCGCTCCAGCAGAAGCTGCATTTCGATGCGGGTAAGTGCATCGAGCGCGCCAAGCGGCTCATCCAGCGCCAGGATCTGCGGATGGGCGACAAGAGCGCGCGCCAGCGCCACGCGCTGCTTCTGGCCGCCCGAGAGCACATAGGGCCATTCGCCCGCCCGGTCCTTCAGGCCCACCTCATCGAGAATGGCAAGGGCCTGCTCCTTTGCCGCCTCTCCTTTGGCGATGCCGGTCAGCCCCACGGACACGTTATTCGCGATACGCTCCCACGGCAGAAGACGCGGCTCCTGAAACATCATACGGGTGCGGCTCGATGGGTCTTTCGAGACGGTTCCGGTCGTCGGCGTGTCGAGACCGGCCAGAATACGCAGGAGCGTGCTCTTGCCGCAGCCGCTTTTGCCGATGACGGCCAGAAACTCGCCTTCCCGCACATCGAGATCGATGCCGCGCAGAACCGGCTTGTCACCAAAGCTCTTCGTGACGTTGCGGAAGCTGAAGGCGACCTTGCCATCGGTCGATTTCGTGCGGTGTTCGGTCTTCGCCTCCGTTTCAGGCGGAATGGGTGGCCGGGCATCGGGGCGTCTCAGCGTCGTCACATTACCGGTCGACATGGGTTACCTCAGACTTTCTTGAAGGCTGGATGCCATTGCAGGAAGATGCTTTCGAGGAAGCGGGCGAAACTGTCGGCCAGCTTGCCGAGAAGCGCATAGATGAGGATCGACAGCACGACGACATCGATCAGCAGGAACTCGCGCGCCTGCATGGCCATGTAGCCGAGGCCGGAGGAGGAAGAGATGGTTTCCGCCACGATAAGCGTCAGCCACATGATACCGAGCGCATAACGCAGGCCGGTGAAGATGGCGGGCAGCGCGCCGGGCAGAATGACTCGCCGGAAAAGCGTAAAGGGCGACATGCCATAAGTGCGGCCCATCTCCACCAGTTGCGGATCGACACCCTGAATGCCGAGAAGCGTGTTGATGTAGATCGGGAAAAACACTCCCAGCGCAACGAGAAAGAGCTTCGCCTCCTCATCGATGCCGAACCACAGGATGACGAGCGGAATGAGCGCCAGATGCGGAATGTTGCGGATCATCTGCAGCGTCGTATCGGTGAAGCTGCGGGAAAATCTGGACAGGCCATTCGCCAGCCCGAAGATGAAGCCTATGGAACCGCCGATGGCGAAACCGGCGAGTGCGCGGGCGGAACTGACGCCAATATTGGCGACAAGCTCACCCGAGAGCAAAAGCCGCCAGAAGGCTTCCGCGACAGCGGAAGGGGCCGGAAGCACATTGGCGGAAATCAGACCGGCGCGCGCCGCCGCCTCCCACCCTGCAAGAATGAGTGCGGGGAGCAGCCAGCCTGTGATTCCGCCAATCTCGATACGCTTTCCGGTGCTCACGGCGTTTCCTCCGGCTCAGTTCGTCGCGCCCGACCAGACGGCATCCTTGATGCTGATCTGTTTCGGGATCAGGCCGAGACGATAAAAGCGGTCGGCGGTTTCCTGCTGGCTGGCGATTATCTTGTCGTCAATCTTGGCAATGCCGAATTCAGAACGGTTCGCGGCCAACGTCTGCGCCTCCAGCGGAACACCCGTCACCTCATGCAGGGCGGCAGCAACCTTGTCGCGATTGGCGGCGGACCATTTCGCCGCCTCGCCCAGCGCATCAATGGTGGTGTTGATGGTGTCCGCATGGGATTTGGCATAATCGCGATTGGCGAGGAAATAGGTGCTGACCGCAAGCACATCGCTGGTGCGGGCAAGCGTCACCGGCTTGTAGCGGGTTTCGGCGATCGCGTAGAACGGATCCCAGACGGCCCAGGCCTCAATCTTGTCGCTGGCGAAAGCGGCCGCGGCATCGGCGGGGCTGAGATAGATCACCTCGATATCGCTGAACTTCAGCCCGTTCTTCTCCAGCGCCGCGACCAGCAGATTGTGCGCGCTGGTGCCTTTGCCGACGCCGACCTTCCTGCCCTTCAAATCGGCGACCGACTTGATGCCGCTTTCGGGCTTGGTGAAGATCGCCTCGCCCTTGCCGTTAGAGGGAAGAGCCGCGACATAAACGATGGCCGAACCCGCCGCCTGCCCGAAGATCGGCGGCGCATCGCCGGTCCAGCCGACATTGATGGAGCCGACATTCAAAGCCTCCACCAGCGGCGGGCCTGCGGTGAATTCGACCCAGGAAACCTTCACGCCCTTGGCCTCGAGCGCCTTTTCAATGACGCCCTGCTGCCGGGCGATAACCGGCAGGCCGGTTTTCTGATAACCGATCTTCAGCTCTTCCGCCGCCTGCGCCTGCAGCGGCAGGACGGAGAATGCGGCGGCAACAAAAAGGCTGGCGGAAAGCGCACGGCGGGTGATGGCTGGCATTTCATCTCCTTGTCACCAGCCCCTCTGGCCGGTTCACGATATGGAGCAATGCTAGGGTTTTCCAGTAAAACGATAGAGAGACGATAATTCAATATGAGCGATATTGCGGGAATAAAATTCCGCGCAAATGCGTCTTTTCCGCAAATCGTCTCGGGCACCCTCGTCTGACCCATCAAATAGAAATGCCGGCGCGGATGACGCCGCGCCGGCACGATGGATCAATTTTTCTATCGCCGAGGCGATTATTCGATATCGAAGGAAACGCCCTGCGCCAGCGGCAGCGCCTTGGAGTAGTTGATGGTGTTGGTGGCGCGGCGCATATAGGCCTTCCACGCATCCGAACCGGATTCACGGCCGCCGCCGGTTTCCTTCTCACCGCCGAAGGCGCCACCGATTTCCGCACCCGAGGTGCCGATATTGACATTGGCAATGCCGCAATCGGAGCCTTCCGACGACAGGAACCGTTCCGATTCCTGCATATCGCGGGTGAAGATCGATGAGGAAAGACCAGCCGCGACGGCGTTATGGTCGTCAATCGCCTGGTCGAGATCGCTGTATTTCATGACATAGAGGATCGGCGCGAAGGTTTCTTCCAGCACCGGTCCCGCCTGCTTCGGCATTTCGACAAGCGCCGGCTTGACGTAATAGGCATCCGGCGCACCCGTATCCACACGGCCGCCGCCATTTACCACGCCATCATGGGCTTTCGCCGCTTCGAGGGCCTTCTGCATGCCGTCGAAAGCCGCCTTGTCGACCAGCGGGCCGACGAGTGCGGAGGTTTCCAGCGGGTTGCCGACAGAAACGGAGGCATAAGCCTTTTTCAGACGCGGCACGAGCTGGTCATAAACGCTGTCATGCACGAAGAGACGGCGAAGCGTGGTGCAGCGCTGGCCGGCCGTACCCATGGCGCCGAAGGCGATGGCGCGCAGCGCCATGTCGAGATCGGCGGACGGGCAGACGATGCCGGCATTGTTGCCGCCAAGCTCCAGAATGGCGCGGGCGAAGCGTTTCGCCAGACGCGGGCCGACATCGCGGCCCATGCGGGTGGAGCCGGTGGCCGAGACGAGCGGCACCTTGGGATTGTCCACCAATGCCTCACCCACGGCGCGGTCGCCGATCAGCAGCTGGGACAGGCCTTCCGGCGCATCACCGAAACGGGCGGCGGCGCGTTCGAAGATGCCCTGAACGGCCAGCGCCGTGAGCGGCGTCTTTTCCGAAGGCTTCCAGACAACCGAGTTGCCGCAGACGATGGCGAGTGCCGCATTCCACGACCACACCGCGACCGGGAAATTGAAGGCGGAGATGACGCCGACGACGCCGAGCGGATGCCAGGTTTCCATCATCCGGTGGCCGGGGCGTTCGGTGGCGATGGTGAGGCCATAAAGCTGGCGGGAAAGGCCGACCGCGAAATCGCAGATATCGATCATTTCCTGCACTTCGCCGAGACCTTCGGAGGGAACCTTGCCTGCTTCCAGCGAGACGAGACGTCCGAGATCGGCCTTAAAAGCCCGCAGCTCTTCGCCGAGCAGCCGGATCAGTTCGCCACGGCGGGGCGCCGGTACATTGCGCCATACCTTGAAGGCGGCATCGGCCCTGTCGACCACGGCGGCGACACCTTCGACCGAGATGGTCTTGAGGCTCGCGACCTGTTCACCGGTCACCGGGCTGAAGGAGGCCATATCGCCGCCGGTATAGAGATCGCGGGCAACGCCCATCCTGTCGAGCAGGGCCGCGGCTTCCTGTTTCACGTCGAGCTTCGTGGTCGCATCCATGTCCATCGTCCTTTTGGCTGAAAGGGGAGGAAAGGCCGTTTTGATACGGCGCTTTCAACTCCCGTCACTCGTCTTTCCCCGAATTTGTCATTCGTTCTTTGAAACTGGCGTTTTGCACCGTTCCATTCTTTCCCGTAATCATATATGGCCATAATGACCCTTTTCCAATGAGGAAAGCGGGTAAGTTGATGCGAGAATGGAATGGATCCACGCCGAAGACTGGTCCCTGACATCGTTACCCTGCAGGCGTTCGAATGCGCGGCACGGCACGGCAATTTTACGCGTGCTGCGGAAGAACTCAACCTCACGCAGAGCGCGGTGAGCCGGCAGATCGGCGAACTCGAAGCGCAGACGGGAATGCAGCTGTTCGAGCGCATCCGCAGGCGGGTCGTGCTTTCAGAGGCGGGGCGCAAATTCCTGCCCGATGTGCGGCGCCTCCTGCAGCAATCCGAGCAGCTGATGGTGCGCGCGGTTTCGGCAGGAACATCGCAGGCATCGCTTTCGGTAGCGACACTGCCGACATTCGGCAGCCGCTGGCTGATGCCGCGCCTCTCCCGCTTCATCGACACCAATCCTGATATGACGATCACGATCGGCTCACGATCGCACCCCTTCGATTTCGACGAGGAAGGGTTCGATCTCGCCATTCATTATGGCCAGCCGGTCTGGGCGCATGGCACCTGCACATTTTTATGCAATGAGGTGATCGTGCCGGTCGCGAGCCCCGCCCTGCTGCACCGCGCCGGCGTGAGTCGGCCGCAGGACCTGACCGGGCAACCGCTCCTGCATGTGACGACGCGGCCGAAACTATGGACGGAATGGCTGGAAATGAACGGGGTGACGGCTGATAATGCCTATCAGGGCAGCCGTTTCGACCAGTTCTCCATGATCATCGAGGCTGCGGCGAGCGGCATCGGTTTCGCCCTTCTGCCGAAATATCTCATCGAGGCGGAGATCGCCTCCGGCCGCCTCGAAATCGTCTTCGACATCCCGCTGCAGACCGACAAGAGCTATTACGTGGCCCTGCCGGAAGGACGGCAGGACAATGCGCTGGCCCGCGCCTTTCAGGCCTGGCTGCTCGATCAGGTCGGCAAGCCGGTTTAGTCCGTTATCCGTTCACCTCACAGCGAAACGTCATCCAGCCCCGGAAGATCAGGACCGACAGGCACGATGCGGGTCGGGTTGAGCGCCTTGATGGAATAATAACCGCGCTTGATATGGTCGATATTGACCGTGTCACGCACGCCCGGAACGTTCAGCACCCGCATCATATAAGCCTGCAGGGCGGGATAATCGGCGATGCGGCGGAGATTGCATTTGAACAGGCCGTAATAGGCGGCATCGAAACGCACCAGCGTCACAAAAAACCGGACATCCGTTTCGGTCAGGAGACCGCCGAAAAGGAAAGGCCCGCCTGAGACGAGGCGGATTTCAAGCTCCTGAAGCGTCGCGAACACGTCGGCGAAGGCTTCTTCATAAGCGACCTGCGTGGTGGCAAAACCGGTTCTGTAAACGCCGTTGTTGAGCCGCGGATAGATGTGGTCATTGAGAGCATCGATCTCATCGCGCAGCGCTTCCGGATACAGGTCCACGCCATTGTCGGCCAGAGCGCCGAAACCGGAATTCAGCATGCGCAGAATATCGGCGGATTCGTTGTTGACGATGGTTTTCGTCTTTTTGTCCCAGAGCACGGGCACGGTGGCGCGACCGGTATAGTGCGGATCCGCGCTGGTATAGACCTCATGCATATAGGTAAAGCCGTTGAGCGTATCGCGATCCGAGCCCGGATAGTCGCCGAATTTCCAGCCCTCGTCGGAAAGGGCGGGCTCGACAACGGAGACCGAAATCACCTCTTCCAGCTTCTTCAACTTCCGGCCAATCAGCGTGCGCGATGCCCAGGGGCAAATCAGCGCGACGTAAAGATGATAGCGGCCGGGCTCAGCGGCAAAACCGCCCTCACCCGTTGGTCCAGCCGAACCGTCAGGTGTCACCCAGTTGCGGAAGCCCGAGGTCTGGCGGACAAAGCCGCCTTTCTTGTCGGTCGCCTGCACCGGATGCCAGTCAGCGGTCCATTTTCCATCCACGAGCATTTGCGGCTCCCCGTTCATCTAAAGATGAAAGCCTTATGGGCCGGGTCACCACCGCTTCACAAGCCGCGCTTCGGTTGACGCACTGTTTCCGATCGGCGGATGGACTCAAAGGCGATTGCGGAAAAACGGGTTCCAGCGCACGGTGCCCAGCCTCACCTTTTCGCGGATCATCGTGAGCAGCCCCGATGCGGCGATGACGCTCAATCCCAGCACCGCCATGGCGTCAGGATATTCGTGGAAGAAGGCCATGCCGATCGCCACGGCCCAGAGGATTTGCGAATAATGCGACGGCGCAATCTGGCTCGCCGGCGCGATACGGGTTGCGACCAGAAGCGTGACCTGCCCCGTTGCCGTGCAAAGCCCGATGAAGGCGAAGGCCAGAAGCTGGTGCAGATCGGGCATGACAAAATCGGGGATGGAGGCAATACCGTTGAAGGTGAGGCCATAGATCAACAGCACGCCCATGATCGAAGTCCGCTTTTCCTTGCCCGCAAGTGAGCGCAAAAGCACGATGGTCATGGCCGCCAGGAACGCGACGCCGATGGCGGCGATATGCCCAAGTTCCAGCGTCTTGAAGCCCGGCCGCACGACGAGGATGACACCGACGATGCCGGCCAGAACCGCCGCCCAGCGCCAGGGGCCGATATTCTCCTTCAGCACGACGGCGGAAAGGACGGTCACGAAGAGCGGTGACAGGAAGATCAGCGCATAGGCTTCCGCCAGCGGAATGGTGGTGAAGGCATAGATGCCTAACATACCGGCGAAGAGGCCGGAAATGGCCCGGCCATGCACGGCGAAAGGCCGGCTCATGCGCCAGAATTCACGCCATCTTTCCTCGCGCGGCTTGCTGAAGAAGATGAAGATGCCGGAAAAGAGGATGCTGAAGAAGCCGATTTCGAAAACGCTGATCTGCGATCCAAGCGACTTGATGGTGGCATCGCCCAAGGAAAAGGTCGCATAAGCGAACAGGCCGAGCAGAAAACCCTTTTGCATTTGAACGTCCCCGAACACCGACCGCAACGCAAAGCTTCCCCCGGTCGCGTGAAGCAACCCGGACGCCCCTTCAAGGGGCAGACAGTCTGGCAGATTTGATCCTCACCCTATGGCTAGACCCGGCTACCTATGAGTGCAAGCCGCAAAACAGGCAAAAATGCGCGATCTCACCGCATCGATGCAATCGGCTGCAAGGTGCGGCAAATTTGTCCCGCCGCGGCCATCACATCACCGTCATGGAAAGAGGTTAGCCGGTGTTGATCGTGGCGCTTGGCGACGGGCATGAAGGCGGCTAAGTATGTCATGGTATTTTTCACCCGCCGATTTCCCCGGCCGGTGTCGCTGCGTTAACATGACCTCGCTAACCGAAAGGAAAAAGAATGCGGATTGTGATGATCGGTTCGGGTTATGTCGGCCTCGTGTCCGGCGCGTGTTTTGCAGATTTCGGCCATGACGTGGTCTGCGTCGACAAGATGCCGGAGAAGATCGAAGCCCTGAAAAACGGCCATATCCCGATCTTCGAGCCGGGTCTCGATGTCATCGTTGCCAACAATGCCAAGGCTGGCCGATTGAGCTTCACGACGGATCTTTCCGCCGCGGTCGCCAATGCCGAGGTCGTCTTCATCGCGGTCGGCACCCCCTCGCGGCGCGGCGATGGCCATGCCGATCTCGGTTATGTCTATGCGGCGGCGAAAGAGATCGCCCATGCACTCGACGGATTTACCGTCATCGTCACCAAATCCACCGTTCCCGTCGGCACCGGTGACGAGGTGGAACGCATCATCCACGAGGAAAACCCCTCGGCCGATTTCGCCGTGGTCTCCAACCCGGAATTCCTGCGCGAAGGTGCCGCCATTGAGGATTTCAAGCGGCCGGACCGCATCGTCGTCGGCCTTTCGGATGAGCGCGCCCGCCCCGTCATGACCGAGGTTTACCGCCCGCTTTATCTCAACCAGTCGCCGCTGCTCTTCACCACCAGACGTGCATCCGAACTCATCAAATATGCCGCCAACGCTTTTCTGGCGATGAAGATCACCTTCATCAACGAGATGGCTGATCTGTGCGAAAAGGTCGGCGCCAATGTGCAGGATGTCTCGCGCGGCATCGGGCTCGATGGCCGTATCGGCCCGAAATTCCTGCATGCCGGCCCCGGTTATGGCGGCTCCTGTTTTCCCAAGGACACGCTGGCGCTCGCCAAGACCGCGCAGGACTATGACGCCCCGGTGCGGCTGATCGAGACCACCATCGCCATCAACGACAACCGCAAGCGCGCCATGGGCCGCAAGGTCATCAACGCGATGGGCGGTGATGTGCGCGGCAAGAAGATTGCCGTGCTTGGCCTCACCTTCAAGCCGAATACCGACGACATGCGCGACAGCCCGGCAATCGCCATCATCCAGACCCTGCAGGATGGCGGCGCGAAAGTGGTCGGTTACGATCCGGAAGGCATGGCGAATGCCCGCCACCTGATGGAAGACATCGACTATGCGGACGGCCCTTACGAGGCAGCGGAAGACGCCGACGCCGTGGTGATCGTGACGGAATGGAACCAGTTCCGCGCGCTCGACCTGCCGCGCCTGAAGGCGATCATGAAAAGCCCTGTTCTGGTGGACCTGCGCAATATCTACCGCACGGATGAAGTCGCCGCGCATGGCTTCATCTATGCCGCAGTCGGTCGTCCGCACGAAGGCGCATAGAGGTTTCGTTTTCTCAATTTCATTAAAAGGTTTTCTGCGCTTCGGTCAGACCGAAAACGCACCAACGGATTCGGGATATAATCATCATGCGTTATCTGGTTACCGGTACGGCTGGCTTCATCGGCTTTTACGTTGCGAAACGGCTGCTGGACGCCGGCCATTTCGTGACCGGCTTCGACGGCATGACGAAATATTACGATGTCAGCCTCAAGGAAAAACGCCACGCCATTCTTTCCCGCTCCAACGGCTTCCGGGCCGAGATCGGCATGCTGGAAGATACGGATGCGCTGAAGCGAGCGGCAGAGGCCGCCGAGCCTGAGATCATCATCCACCTCGCAGCCCAGGCGGGTGTTCGTTACAGCCTTGAAAATCCGCGCGCCTATATCGATTCCAATCTCATCGGCTCGTTCAACATGCTGGAGCTCGCCAGAAGCCTTGATGTCAAGCACCTGATGCTGGCATCGACCTCCTCCATCTACGGCGCCAACGAGAAAATCCCCTTCGCGGAAAGCGACAAGGCCGACGAGCCGATGACGCTTTACGCGGCCACCAAAAAATCGATGGAGCTGATGGCGCACAGCTATGCCCATCTACACAAGCTGCCCACCACCGCCTTCCGTTTCTTCACGGTCTATGGCCCGTGGGGACGGCCGGACATGGCGCCGATCAAATTCGTCGACGCCGTCTCCAACGGCAGAGCGATCGATATTTACGGGCAAGGTAATATGAGCCGCGATTTCACCTATATCGATGACCTCGTGGAAGGCATCGTCCGGCTGAGCACGGTCATCCCTTCCGAGGAAAACCGGGTCACTCAGGAAGGTGTCACCGACACGCTCTCGCACCATGCGCCGTTCCGCATCGTCAATATCGGCGGCGGCCAGCCGGTGGAACTGATGCATTTCGTTGAGACGGTCGAAAAGGCGGTCGGCAGGCCGGCTATCCGCAACATGCTGCCGATGCAGCAGGGCGATGTGCCCCGCACCTTCGCCTCGCCCGATCTTTTGAGAGCCCTGACCGGCTACGTGCCGCAAACCCCGGTCGAGGAGGGCATCAAGGCCCTCGTCGCCTGGTACCGCGAAATGCACCCGGCCGAATTACGGGAATAAGCTCACAGCGTCGCCAGCAGGCGGTTGGAGATGGTGCCGCCGGACGCGCTCTGCATGCTGATCTTGGTTTCCACGGCCTCGATGATCGTGTCGCTGAAATCCATCTCGGTGAGATCGCGGATATTGGAAAGGCCGCCCGGCGAAAACACGTTCACTTCCAGTATCTTGTCACCGACAATGTCGAGCCCGACGAGGAACATGCCGTCCTCCACGAGCTTCGGCCGCACCATCTCGGCAAGCGCCACGATTTCATCCGTCACCTTCACCGCCTCGGCGGTGCCTTTGGCATGGATGTTGGAGCGCAGGTCGCCCTTGGCCGGCACGCGGCGAAGGGCGGCATATTTGCCGTCACGCATCAGCGGCCGGCCATTCATCATGAAGAAGCGGATATCACCATCCTTCGCAGCCGGCAGATAGGCCTGCGCGATCAGATAACCCTCAAGGCTGACCGCCTCGAAAATCTGGTTGAGATTGGCCTCCTTGCTGGAGCCGATCTTGAAGACGTTCTTACCGCCGGAACCCTGCAGCGGCTTGACGATGACGCCCTTGGGGTGGCCATCGGCAAAGGCGCGTATTTCATCGACATTGCGCGAGATGATCGTGGTGGGGCGGACGATTTCAGGAAAGCTCTGGAAATAGAGCTTGTTCTGCGCCAGCGCCAGTCCTTCGGGATCATTCAGCACCACAACGCCGCGCTGTTCGGCAAGCCGCCCGAACAGGATACCCGCATGCACCGCCCACGGTCGCGTTGTCTGGTCGAGCGAGGGGTCGTTGCGCAGCATCAGCGCATCGATTTCCTCCACATCCATGGTGCGCCGCTCCAGCGCCTTGTCCTGAAGGGCGGCATGGAAGCCTTCCGATTTCTTGTATTTTGTCTTCGGCAATACGGTGGCATGGATGGTCAGGCTGTCATCCGCGCGCAGGGTAAAATCCCCTGGTGTCAGATAGACCACCTCATGGCCGCGATTGAGCGCCGCCATGGCAAGCAGGCCGGTCGCGTAGTTCGGCCCCTCGGTTTCGATGGAATTGACGAAAAATGCGATACGCATGAAGCCCCTCCTATAAAGTCGCCAGTTCGGCAATGGATAATCCCGCCCGTATTTTTTCCAGCCGCTCATTGGCCTTGGCGGGCAGCAGAAATGCGGGTCGGACACCCGGCGGACGAAGCAGGCCGCGCAGGGCGAGCTCCTGCATGACAGGAAAATGGGCCGCCGCAATCTTGCCCATCCAGAACGGATCGAGCGCGCCGCCCCTGCGCAGATGGTCCATCACCTCGGCCAACCCGCGCAGATAAATCGCATCCTTGGAGAGACCCCCGCCGCGATAGATGCGCAGCACCATGTTGAAGGCCGCGGCCTCGTCGAAACCGTGTTCGCGGGTCATGATGCGGAAAGTGTCCACGAAAGTCGCACCATCCAGCATGGCGGCGCAGCCGACGACGCGGCCGGCGATCAGCCGCAGGCGCTCGCGCGTCATGCCGCCGGCCAGATGTTCCGCCAGCACCGCCAGCCCTTCCTGCACGCCCTCATAACCGGAAAGGCCGGTGCGGAAGAGCCGCAGCCCCTGAAATGAGCCGTTGAAATAGGTAAGAAGATGCACACCGATCTCATGCGACAGGAGCGCCTCGACACGGCGCTGTTCCATGACAGTATGGCGGGAGATCAAGAGCTTCTCGCCCGTCACCATCAGGCCGGGTGGCAGGTCATCACGGATTTCGACGCGGGCCTTGAATTCCGGCTCCTCGCCCAGATAGGTCTCGACCATTTCGCGCGACTTCCTGGCGACCACGTAACAATCCACCATGGCGATTTCGCCGCTTTCTTGCCTGTGCGGGCAATCCTCAAGCACGCGAAGCGCCAGCGTCAGAAGAGCGGGTTCGACGGCGCCATAGAGGGCGCGTGAAAAATCGGTGAAGGTGCGATGATGCAGGCTCGCCAGCATCGTCAGCTGCAGATCGATCTCCCGCTGTTTCTCCCGGTAGAGATGATAGAGCACCGGGTCTTCAAGATGGTCGAAGACGACGGAATAGAGCTTGCGCTTCTGCTCCTCCACATCCACGCCCAGCGGCCGGTAAAGCAGGCGCGGCGCGTACTGGAAGCTGCCATCGCGAAACTCCTCGAATGCCCGCCGCGCATTGATGGGCGTGACGGAGAGAAGAAAATCGAAGGAGGAGACAATCTCGTCGATCGACCGGTCGGCACGTTTGACCGCATCGACAAAGGCCTTGCGGCCAAGCGCCCGGTGACTGGTGACCTTCAGCGCATCCATGCCGGAGGAAAAAGACGAAAAGGCCTGCAGACCGGCATCGAAGAGATCGGCAATCATCGTCTCGCGCAGACCGGGATAATCCGCACCGGATTCCGGCTGGCGATAGATCGGCGCGAAGCGCACGCTGATGCAGGGAAAATCCAGTCCGGCATTCTGAAACCGGAGGACCGGGTCGGCTTCCGGCTCCGGCCGGGTGATGCGCGGCGTGCGAAAGCGCACTTCGGCATCACAGACCGCCTTGATGAAGACCCGGCGCGCTTTCTGGGTTTCCGGTTCTGACGTCGCCGAGACCGAAACCTCATAATGCGGCAGGAAGGGAGAGTCGTCGGCGAGCAGGATGTCGTGTTCAAGCTCGCCAATATCGAGAACAATAAAGGCGCCGAAACGCTCGCGCATGACCGCGCCGACCGCCTCGATCAGCGGCGCGGCCTCCTGAATGTTCGAAGCGATGAGATAGGAGGCATGGGCGGCGGCGATGTCGCGCGCGGCGAGATCTTTCGTGCCGCCCGTCAGATGCAGGCAGAGGAACGGCAGCGGTCGGTCGATGTGCAAACGGCCGTCTTTTCCGACATCGCGGCGGATGGCCTTGCCGGCTTCCAGGCACAACACCACGTCATCGACCAGATCGGTGATTGGGGATGGCGCGCTGCGGACGGGTGAGAGGTTCATCGCCGCGCCCTCAGACATTCTTCGAGAACCGGCTGGAGCGTTGCGATCGCTTCACGAATATCCGCCACCACGCGCTCATCCGGCTTTCCCGTCCACTCGTCCATGAAGAATTTCTTGAACTCGATTGCAATGGCGCAGCCATTTTCGGCGAAACGCTCGTGGATGAAGCGCGTCTGCTCGCCCTTGCCCTGAAACGCCACATTCTCGCGAACATCGAGACGGCGTCCGCCGATGGTCGCAGACGCGAAATGATGACCGACCGCGCTGACGACATCGCCCCATCGGCTGCGATCCATGGAAAAGGTGCCGATATTGATATCGGGCGCCTCCGCCTGCGCCGTCGCCGGTGCGTCGGCGCCCTGCCGGCGATGATTGTAACTGTGCACATCCAGCACCACGAAAGCACCATGCCGTCGCTCGAGCGTTGAGAGAACGGTTTCAAGCATCGCGTAATAATCGGCGTGGAAATCGAGCGATTGCCGGCTGGCCTGTTCCGGCGGCGTCTGGTTCCAAACCTCCAGCCCCCAGGATTGTTCCGGCTTCAGATAGATCGCCTGATCGGTGGCGCGATTGAGATCGACTTCAAAACGGGAATGGTGAACGACGATCCGGTTCGTCAATCCGGCGACCATCTCGCCGGTAAAGGGATCCTCCTCTCTCAGCCGCTTTTCCGGCGAAAGAGCCATCAGATCGGCTATATCCATGCGGATGAAATGACCGTCATGGATGGCCGTGCCGATAACGGGCGAATTGCCGAAATCGATCGACCAGAAGCCCCTGTTTTCGTTGTTACCCCGGTATTCGCCGTCACTCTGTGTGGCTGCCATGCTGCCTCCCTGCATCGGGGATAAAACAACACGACATGTCCGTTTGTTCCGGTAAAAAATTGCGCACTATTCATTTGTGCCTGGCAATGATGCCGCCCGAAAAAACTGCGGAACCATCCTTTAAAGCTCACGTTGTTCCAGCAGGAGGGCCGCCGTGTCAAACGGACACGATGGTGCCGAAGAACACCGGGATTTTTCCGTTTTCTCCCGGTGGCCAACGAAATGGCAGCCGAGCTTCTTACCCATCCGGCGCCCCTCCGTTCCCGTTTTCCACGCACAAGGAGCTGCGACATGGAAAAGACCGAAACACGCAAACTTGCGGAAGAATATCTGCGGCTCGGCGGCACCCGCAAGGTCATGATCGACGACAACAAGACCTTCGTGCGCCAATGGAAAGCCGAACCGGCGGAAGCCGAGCGATTTTGGCAAACCAACATCGAAAATCTCGATGAGAAGCGCCTCAAGGACGTGGAATTCTTCCTCCCCTCCATGAATTCCGACAAGGACGACTGAACCCAGAAGGAGACAGATATGACTGCCATCAACGCCGCAAAAATCCTCATTCTCGCAACGGACGGATACGAACGTTCCGAGCTGCGGGTGCCGTATGACCAGTTGAAGGCCAAGGGTGCGGACGTGAAGATCGCCTCCATCAAGGAGGGCGAAATCAAGAGCTGGGATAAGAAGAACTGGGGCGACAGCATCACCGTCGATCTCTCGGCCAAGACCGTAAAAACCGAAGATTTTGACGCGCTGGTTCTTCCCGGTGGCCAGATCAACCCGGATATTCTGCGCCATGACGAGGATGCGATGCGGGTGGTTCGCGATTTCGTCAAATCGGGCAAGGTGGTTGCCGCCATCTGCCATGCGCCGTGGCTGCTTGTCGAAGCGGACGCCCTGCGCGGCCGCGACGCCACTTCCTATTGGTCGATCAAGACCGACCTCAAGAATGCCGGCGCCAACTGGAAGGATGAAAAGGTGGTAACGGACAAGGGTATCATCACCTCCCGCAGCCCTGACGATCTCGATGCCTTCGTCGCCAAGATCGTGGAAGAGATTGAGGAAGGCCGTCACGAACGTCGCGCCGCTTAAGACACGAACGACATTCCCGTGCCGCCGGTTTCCGGCGGCACTTTTATTTTGGAGGAAGAATATGAAAAGCAGATTGCTGGCAAGCGGCGCGGAGCGCACCTTCATCCTCGTCATCGATCCCGAGGAAGAAGCCTTCGAGGCCATCAGGCGTTTTGCCAGGGCCGAGAACATCAACGCCGCCTCTGTCACCGCGATCGGCGCCTTCGCCACGGCAACGCTCGCCTTTTTTTGATCTGTCCACGCAGGACAAGGAAATACCGGTCACCGAACAGAGCGAGGTCCTGAGCCTGCTTGGCGACATTACGCTTGACGAGAACGACACGCCCAATCCGCACCTGCATGTGGTTCTGGGTTTTGCCGACGGGTCCACAAAAGGCGGCCATTTTCTGAAGGGCGTGGTTCGTCCCACTCTGGAAGTCGTCATTCGCGAAACGCCCGCAGAATTGCGGCGCAGCTATAACAGGGAATTCGGCATCGCCCTTATTGACCCTGCGAAATAAACCCAACGGAACCGGAAAAACGCCATTGCGTTATCCTCCGCACAAGGGGACGGCATGGCGGTTACGGTCAATCAAAAACATGGGGAAGATGACGAGGTCAGGCAGTTCCTGATCGGCCTTGCGCGCGGCACAGCGGGTGCATTGCTGTTTGCCCTGCCCATGCTGATGACCATGGAAATGTGGTTCCTCGGTCTTTACGTCAACTCATGGCGGCTTCTGCTGCTCTGCATCCTCAACCTGCCGCTGCTTCTTCTTCTTGCCCGCCGCATCGGTTTTGAGAATATCAATTCCTGGAGCCAGGCCCTGCGCGACGCGATAACCGCCTATGGGCTGGGCATCGCTGTCAGCGCGGGCGTGCTCCTGCTGTTCGGCGTTCTGAACGACCAGCTCACCGCCTCCAATATCGTCGCCAAGGTCGCGCTGCAATCCGTTCCCGCCAGCATCGGCGCGCTGCTCGGCCGCAGCCAGCTCGGCCAGCATTCCGACGCAGAGGACGAAGAGGAAGGCGAGTATTCCGGCGAGACAGGTTATCTGCACGAGCTTTTCATGATGGTGGTGGGCGCGCTCTTCCTCAACCTCAATGTCGCCCCGACGGAGGAAATGATCCTGATCGCCTACAAGGTGACGCCCTATCACGTTCTGGCCCTTTGTCTGCTGTCGATCGCCATCATGCATGGCTTTGTCTATGCGCTTCACTTCAAGGGCTCGCATCAGCTGCATGAAGGACAGCAATGGTGGCAATCCTTCATCCGCTTCACCCTGCCCGGCTACGTCATCGCCATCGCCATCAGCATCTATACGCTCTGGACCTTCGAGCGCCTCGACCACACCTCGCTGTCGCAGATCATGAATGCCGCCGTCATTCTCGGTGTTCCAGCCTCGATCGGCGCGGCGTCGGCCCGGCTGATCCTGTGAGGACAAGATGACGATATCGAAAAACGGAAAACAGACGGAAAGCGCCGATCCGCATTGGATCGAATGGGTGACGGGAACCATCTGCACCTTGCTCGTCGCCGCGATGCTCGGCTGGATCGCCTATGACATCTATCGCTATGTACCCGAGGATGCCCGCTTCGACATCGCCGTCACCAGCGTGGAGGGGCAGCCCGGGCAATATCGGGTGAAATTCGACATCCGCAACCTCTCCATGACCACCGCAGCGCAGGTGCAGGTGCGCGGCGACCTGCAGCGGAATGACGCCGCGCCGGAAAACGCCGATGTGACCTTCGATTATGTCGCCTCGGAATCGAAGGACAGCGGCACGCTTTTTTTCCGCAGCGATCCCCGCAGCGGAACGCTCACCCTCACTGTCGCCGGTTATACCGAGCCTTGACCCATTCAGGACATCTTCATGACGACACCGGAACTGACGAAAGAACGCGATCTCAGGGATTCAAAATCGGTCTGGGCCGATAGCCCGCGCATCGGCATCCGCAGCGGGCACACACCCGCCGCCGACCATTACGACACGATCGTCGTCGGCGCCGGCATCAGCGGCGCACTCGTATCCCACGCCCTGCAAAGGCCGGGTCAATCCATGCTCATCATCGACCGGCGCGAACCGGTCATGGGCAGCAGCGTGGCAAGCACCGCGATGATACAGCACGAGATCGACACGCCGCTGACGGAACTCAGAAAGATGATCGGCAGGCCCGCGGCCGACAGGGCATGGCAGCGTTCCGCACGCGCCGTCCTGCGTCTGGAGGAAGTCGTCTCCTCGCTTGGCATCTCCTGCAGCATGAAGCGCAAGCAGGCGCTTTATCTCGCCGGAGACGACATGGGATCGCGCGCGTTGAAAGCCGAAGCGGCCGCGCGCGAAGAAGCTGGCATCGAAGCCCGCTTCCTCTCCGCTGCAGAACTGCGAGAGCAATATGGGCTGGACCGGACCGCCGCCATCCTCAGCGATATCTCGGCCTCCGCCAATCCCGCACAGCTGACGGCCGGCCTTTTGCGCCATACGGCCGGCGCAGGCGCCGAAATCGTCTCCCAGCTTGAGATCACCGATCTTAGAAACCTCGGCAACGAGGTTGTCCTCGCCACCGCCGGCGGCAAGATCCTTTCCGCACGCAATGTCGTTTTCTGCACCGGCTATGAATTCCTGAAAATGCTGGAGAGCCCGAAACACCAGATCATTTCCACCTGGGCTCTGGCGAGCAAAAAGCGGCTCGATCTACCCGGCTGGCTGGAGAACCATATCGTCTGGGAAGCGTCCGATCCCTATCTTTACCTGCGCACCGACCGCGAGGGGAGGATGATCGCCGGAGGCGAGGACGAGGAAAACCCCACCGCCTATCTGTCGGAGCGCAAGCTTTCCGCGAAGGCGAAGACGATCAGCTGCAAGATCGAAAGGCTTCTTGGCGTCGATATGGGAGAGCCGGACTATCGCTGGGCCGCGGCCTTCGGCACCACCACCACCGGCCTGCCCCTGATCGGCGCGGTGCCGGGTATGAAAAACGTCTATGCCGTGATGGGTTTCGGCGGCAATGGCATCACCTTCAGCCAGATCGCCGCCGAAATCGTGGCGGCCGCCGTTAATGGCGGCAAGGACCCGGACGCCGATCTCTTCCGTTTCGGCTGATGCCCGTCAATCCTCCTTGATGCCGGTGGCCACCTGCAAGCGCCGGAGCGTCCAAAGGACAACGATACCGGCGCCGGCGGCGACAAGGGCAAGCGGCCACATGCCGAGACCTGCCGAGAGGCCGATTGCCGCCGAAAGCCATATGCTGGCGCCCGTCGTCAGGCCTTTGACATCCCCTCTCGTATAAACGACCACACCCGCTGCGAGAAAGGCGATGCCCGCCGTCACGGCTTCCACCAGACGGATAGGATCGAGCCGCGCGGCCTCATGACCTTCCGCCATCGTCTCCATCATATGAATGGTGATGATGCAGAAGGTGACGGCAGCAAGGCCGATGAGCATGTTGGTGCGCAAACCGGCCGTGTTCTTGTGAAACTCCCGCTCCAGACCGATCAGGCCGCACAGGATGACCGCGCCAAACACGCGCACCAGCAGTACCTCGAAGGGGATGGAAATATTCATGGAAAATTCTTCTGCAAGGCTCTGGGGCACGTCATGTCTCCTCCCGACATTTATTCCCACTAAGTTCGGAAAGGCTGCGTTGGTTCCGCGCAGCAATATAAACGTTGCGCGCAACCGAGCCGGAACCATGGCAGCGGCAAAGGGTTTGTCTCCCGTGCGCATGGGCGCACATCATGCATTTTCACACATGGGAGAAGGACCAATGGCCGAGAAGAAACTCGACGACCTGTTTTACGACACGCTGAAGGACATCTACTACGCCGAAAGGCAGATCCTGAAGGCCCTGCCGAAAATGGCGCGGGCGGCAACCGACCCGAAGCTTAAACAGGCCTTTGAAAAGCACAAGGAAGAAACCCAGGGCCACGTCGAACGCCTGCAGGAAGTGTTCGAGATCATTGGCAAGCGCGCACAGGGCAAGACCTGCGAAGCCATCCAGGGCATTATCGCCGAGGGCGAGGAGATAATGGAGGACTTCAAAGGCACACCCGCGCTTGATGCCGGTCTCGTTTCATCAGCACAGGCGGTCGAACACTATGAGATCGCCCGCTATGGGACCCTGAAGGCCTGGGCGGAAAAGCTGGGCCACACGAAGGCGGTTTCGCTGCTGGATGCCACGCTCAAGGAAGAGGCAAAGACCGACGATGCGCTGACCGCGCTCGCCGAGACTTCGGTCAACGCCGCCGCCCAGAAAAAGGCCGCGTAATACCCTCAACAACAAAAACCGGAATGGTCACCCATTCCGGTTTTTTATGTGTCTTGAAGACTGCAGAGATTACGGCAGGGTATAGGCGATCACATAATCGCCCGGCTTGGTTCCGACGGAACCGTGACCACCTGCAACCATCACTACATATTGCTTGCCGCCCTCCAGCGCATAGGTCATGGGCGTTGCCTGGCCGCCGGCCGGCAGGCGCGCTTCCCATAGCTGCTTGCCGGTGGTGAGGTCATAGGCGCGCAGATAGTTGTCGACGGCAGCACCGAGGAAGGCCACGCCACCCTTGGTGATCATCGGCCCGCCAATACCAGGCACACCCACCTTGAAGGGCAGTGGCAGCGGCGTCATGTCATAGACCGTGCCGTTCTTGTGCTTGTAGGCGATATCGCCGGTACGCAGGTCGGCACCCGTGACATAACCCCATGGCGGGGCCTGGCACGGGATTTTCAGCGGACCGAGGAACGGGCCCATGAACACGCCATAGGGCGCGCCATCATTGCGGTTCAGGCCCTGTTCGCTACCCTTCTCGTCCTGACCCTTCGGCGGAATGTCGGCGCGCGGCACGAGCTGCGAGGTGAAGGCGAGATAGGTCGGCATGCCGAACATGACCTGGCGTTCGGGGTCGACCGCGACGCTGCCCCAGTTGAAGGTGCCGAAATTGCCGGGATAGATGATCGAGCCGGTCAGTGACGGCGGCGTATAGCGGCCCTTGTAGTTCAGCTGATGGAAGCGGATGCGGCAGGCGAGTTGGTCGAACATGGAGACGCCCCACATGTCCTTTTCCTGCAATGGCTCCGGCTTGAACGACAAGGCCGTCGTCGGCTGCGTCGGTGAGGTGAAGTCCTCAGGGATCGCACCGCCCGGCGCCGGCTCCTCCGTGATCGGCAGAAGCGGCTCGCCGGTGCGCCGGTCGAGAACGTAGATATCGCCCTGCTTGGTCGGGCCGACGAGAGCCGGGATGGTCTGACCGTCCTTGGTGATGTCGAGCAGCACTGGCTGGGCCGGCACGTCCATGTCCCAGAGATCGTGATGAACCGTCTGGCGCACCCAGCGATCCTTGCCGGTGTTGATATCGAGCGCGACGATGGAGGAGGAATATTTCTCCACATTCTCGCTGCGGCCCATACCGAGCTGATCGGGCACCTGATTGCCGAGCGGGATATAAACGAGACCGAGGCCTTCATCATAACTGAAGACCGACCAGCTGTTGGGCGAATTGGTGGTGTAGGTTTCACCCGCCGCAATCGGTTCGGTTTTCGCCGGATTGCCGGAATCCCAGTTCCAGACGAGCGCACCGCTATTCACATCGAAAGCGCGGATGACACCGGACTGTTCCTGCGTGGAATAGTTGTCGTTCACCGCGCCGCCGATGATGATCTTGCCCGCCGCGATGACCGGCGGCGAGGTCGAATAATAATAACCGGCGGGATTGTACTTCATGCCCTGCTCAAGATGCAGCACACCCTGATCGGCAAAAGACGTGCAGACCTGACCGGTGGCCGCGTCAAGCGCGATCAGCCGCGCATCCGAGGTCGGCAGGTAGACGCGTTGGGCGCAGGCCGTGCCTTCAGCAGCATTGGGCTCGGCATAATAGGACACGCCGCGGCAGGTCTGGTGCTGGCGGTCCGGATTAAGACCGACATTCGGGTCGTATTTCCACTTTTCCTTGCCGGTGGCGGCATCGATGGCAATCGCCCAATTATGCGGTGTGCAGATATAAAGCGTATTGCCGATCTTGAGCGGCGTCACCTGATACGTGGTTTCCCCCACATCATCAGGCAGCTTCACATCGCCAGTCTGGTAACGCCAGGCCTCCTTGAGCTGCGAGACATTCTCGACATTGACCTGGGTCAGCGGCGAATAACGCTGTCCATAGGGCGTGCGGCCATATTGATGCCAGTCACCGTCAGGCACATTGCCGCCATAGGCGGGCGTCGCCGAGGCGGTTTCCTGCGGCAGGGAACCTGCCGTGTCGTGTGGATCCTGCGCCATGGAATATCCGGCCACGACGATGGAGGCGAGCACGGATAGCGCAAGCGGCCAGGCGTTCGGCCCATAGCGAAGCCCGGTGGGGCTCGCAAAACCGAGCGGCTTCCGGACCCATGGAACCAGAAGCCACAGCCCGATGAGAATGACGATGCCACCGCGCGGGCCAAGCTGCCACCAGTCTAAGCCAACTTCCCAGATAGCCCAGGCGAGCGTGGCGACAATGAAGACGGCATAGACGTGAAGGGCTGCGCGATTGCGCTTGAACAGCAGAACGGCCGTCAACAGGAAGGCCAGTCCGGAAAGCACGTAATAAAAGCTCCCGCCCAGCATGACGAGCTGAGAGCCGAAACCGAACAGCCCAAGACCGATCAGCGTAAGAACAACTGCAGTGACGGTGACTGCCATGAATGAAACCCCCGATTCCTGTCACTTTGCGTGAAATGAAATCGGGCGCAATCTGGTTCCATGGAAATTATCATCATCGCGAAAAAACTTCACGCTAGGGTGGTCACGGGTTTTGCGGCGCCCCTGTCGAATCCTGTGGCGAGGGGTTTGTCTCTGTCGATGACGGTGGTTGCGCGCGGCCATTCGCGGGATTGTTGTCGAAGCTTCCCGATCCGGACGGCTGCTGCGGCACCGGCGCAGTCTCGGTCTGCGGGTTCTGTGGCAGGTTCTGGTCGGGTTCGAAAACGGAATATTCGACGACAGCCCAGACCACCAATGCAAGAAGCACGCTGACGATCAGAATGACAAGGACGGGACGTCCGCGCGATCCCTGCCGCGCACGCGTTGCCGTTTCGCTTTTCGGAGTATCCCGACTGTCGAGATAGCTGGCATTTTCTCTGGCCATGTCTTTCACTCCCTGTAACCCTGTTGATCTAATCCTTGGGGTCAGGGTTTTGTTCCAGATCGCCGGAGAACGACGTTAACCGCACTCGGCCGGCAAACGCGCCCTGTCACAGTCTTCCGCATCCAGCGCGCTGAAGCTTTGTCCAAGGCCGAGCCAGGAAACCGGCAGGCGTGCTTCGCCGTCGTCCGTTTCCGATGGATCGTCTGAGGAGCTGTCAAAATTCGCCGAAGGCGGGGGCGATGGCGGCCTGTGAAATGTGGCGCCGGAAAAGGAGAGGTGTTGTTTTACCGCATGGCGCCATTGGCGACACAGGTCCAGAAAAGCGAGGATTCTCAGTATCATGATTGTCAGGCAATATATTGATAAAAATAACGCGCCCTGTTTGGCACGTCTGGAAGACATGCGCATCCCCATCGCGCCGCAGCCGCAGCGAATGGTCGGATTGTGCCAACAAACCGTCATAAAGTGTCAGAACGGCGCGCGGCCAATCGTCATCAGCGGCCGAGCTGCACGATCCAGCGTGTCCATTCCGCGCTATCCGGCTTCAGAATATCCGACGTGAGGTCACGGTTTTCCGAAGCGAAATGCCGCATCTGACGCGGCGAAAGGCCGAAAGTCTTCTTGAAGACGCGGCTGAAATTTTCCGGATTGGTGAAACCATAGGACGCGGCAACCTCGGCAATCGTCATATGCGCCGATTGTGGTGCCCGCAGGAAATCCATCGCGCGTTCGAGACGTCGGTGGGTGATGCAGGCCGAAAACCCGCCAAGCGGCTCGAAGAGCCGGTAGACGGTGCGTCGCGACACACCGAATTCGCCCATGACCTTTTCCACCGACAGGGCCGGATCGAGAAGGTGACTGTCGATATAACGGCGGATGGATGCCCTGAGCGCCCGCTGCACGCCCTGCGCATTGTCGTGCCCGACATGATTGTTGATGGCGGCCGCAGCCAGTTCCAGAAGCGGCGAGACCGTGGCTGCGCCCTCGCTGGCGTTCATGACGTCGAAATGGCGATAGATGCTCGTCATCGTTTCGCGCAGCAGCGATACCAGCGGCAAACCGGCCGGCAGCACGCGTTCATGATGATTGCCGGAACCGCCAAGCCTGCCTTCCAGCAGCCGGCGCGGCACGACGAGGCTGAGATGATCATGATCCGACGTGGCAGTGGCCAGCGGCTGCGCCATATCGATGAGATAGAGGTCGCCGGGGCCTGCGGTCTCGCCCGAACCGCGCCGCGACATGCTCTTCCCGCTGGCGTAAAATTGCAGAAGAAAACCGTCCATGCCGTCGCGGGCAAGCTTGTGGCGCGATCGGTCGAAATCCTGCGCCGAGGACTGGGTGCGACCGAGCGCAACATTCCCGATGAAAGCGGCGTCCACGCTGGCGAAAAAACCGTCATCCTGCGAGCGGCGCAGGCGGGCATCAAAAAGCACGTTGATCGAATCCCGCCACAACGCCATGGCGTCGCGTTTCGGCACCTGGCGCGTATCGAAGCGCGAACGCGCCAGCGGCGCTTCAAAAGACCCTGTGTTCATCATGCCGCTTTTCCGTGAACACGGCGCTACCCCCACCGTTCCCGAAAACTATACAGGATTGAAATCGCCTAACAATACCGGAAACCAGCGCGATCGTTCGCTTCAGACGCGTGTGCGAAATTTATTTCGCCGTCCAGCCGCCATCGATCGAAATGGTGGTGCCGGTGATGGAGCGCGCCATATCGCCCGCGAGATAAAGCGCCATTTCCGCCACTTCTTCCGGTTGCACGAACCGTCTGGTCGGCTGCGGCGCAAGCATCACCTTCTTCACCACGTCCTCTTCGCTCATGCCGTGCACGCGCGCCTGATCGGCGACCTGGGCGGCGACAAGCGGGGTCCAGACATAACCGGGGCAGATGGCGTTACAGGTAATGCCGAGTTCGGCGACTTCCAGCGCCACGCTTTTCGTCAGACCCACCACCGCATGTTTGGTCGCCACATAAGGCCCCTTGAAGGGCGACGCGCGCAGGCCATGGGCGGAGGCGATGTTGACGATGCGGCCCCAGCCCCTTTCCTTCATGCCCGGCAGGGCCGCGTGGATGGTGTGAAAGGCGCTGTCGAGCGAGATGGCGACGATGCGGGAGAAATCGGCGAAATCGAACTCGTCGATCGGCGCAACCTTCTGGATGCCCGCATTGTTGACGAGGACGTCGATATGACCAAATTCGGCGATGACGGTTTCCGGCAGATGCGCGCTTTCATCATAATTGGCGAGATTGGCGGAAAAATAGACCGGCCTGTGCCGCGCCGCCTGTGCCACCATCTCCAGGGCCTGCGTCGCCTCCTCCGTCGTCTCTATGCCATGCACCGCGACCAGATATCCCGCTTCGGCGAAACGTTTGGCGATGGCGAGCCCGATGCCGCTGGTGGAACCCGTGACGAGCACGGTTTTCGGTTGATCCTCCATCGGCCTAGTCCTTCAGCTGCGGCAGGTTGCGGAAAAGTTCGAGCGCTTCAGGATTGGCAAGCGCATCGGCATTCTTCACCGGCCGGCCATGGATGGTATCGCGAACCGCGATTTCGGAAATCTTGCCCGAACGGGTGCGGGGAATGGCGCTGACGGCAATGATTTTTGCCGGGACATGCCGCGGCGTGGCGCCCGAACGGATGCGGCTGCGGATGGTTTTTTCCAGCTCTTCCGTCAGGGTCGCGCCGCCCTTCATGCGCAGGAAGAGGATGACCCTCTGGTCACCGTCGATATCCTGCCCGACGGCAATCGCCTCCTCCACTTCAGGCACGGTTTCCACTTGCCGGTAGATTTCCGCAGTCCCGATGCGGACCCCGCCGGGATTGAGGGTCGTGTCTGAACGCCCATGGATGACATATCCGCCCGAAGGGCGCATTTCGGCAAAATCGCCATGCGCCCAGATGCCGGGAAAGCGGTCGAAATAGGCGGCCTGATACCGCGAACCGTCCTCGTCGCCCCAGAACTTCACCGGCATGGACAGATGCGCATTGCGGCAGACGAGTTCACCGGCAACGCCGCGAACGGAATGGCCCTCATCATCCAGCGTGTCAATATCCATGCCGAGCATCGCACCCTGCAATTCGCCGCGATGCACGGGCTGCAGCGGATTGCCGCCGAGGAAACACGCGCAGATATCAGTACCGCCGGAAATGGAGGCGAGATGCACGTCAGCCTTCCAGTCGCGATAGATATAATCGAAGGATTGTGGGATGAGCGGCGAGCCGGTGGAAAGGATCGTTCTGAGCGACGAAAGGTCATGGCTTTCACTCGGCTTCAACCCGGCCTTCAGGCAGGCATCGATAAACTTCGCCGATGTGCCGAAAGTGGCGATCCGTTCGGCATCGATGAGATCGATCAGCCGCGCGGATGTTGGATAACCGGGATTGCCGTCATAGGTGACAAGCGTTGCACCGAGCGCCAGACCGGAGACCTGCCAGTTCCACATCATCCAGCCGCAGGTGGTGAAATAGAAGAAACGCTCGCCTTCCTGAATATCGCATTGCAGTTTCAGCTCCTTCATATGCTGAAGAAGCAGGCCGCCGCCGGAATGGGTGATGCATTTCGGCTTGCCTGTTGTACCCGAGGAATAAAGGATCGCCAGCGGCGCCTTGACGGGCAGACGATTGAAGGCAATCTCGCCCGCCGCATAAGGCGCGACGAAATCCTTGAGCGTCACACAGCCGAGATCGGCGAGGCTTTCGGGAACGGCATCGCCGATCAGCACGATCTTTTCAGGAGCCGCACTTTCCGCCACCGCACGGATGGTCGGGCCGACATCGATGCGTTTGCCGGCATAACCATATTCCGACACGGCGATGAGAATTTTCGGGTCGATCTGCGACAGGCGGTCGGAAGCGCCGGCCGGGCCGAAATCCGGCGAGCAGGATGACCAGATGGCTCCAATGGCGCTGACAGCCAGATAGCTGACGATCGCCTCGATATCATGGGTGACGATGGCGCCGACGCGGTCGCCTTCCTTCACGCCCGCATCAACGAGCGCCTGCACCATCAGGGACACTTCGTCGTAAAGCTGTCTGCGGCTGATCTCGCGGCGCGTGCCATCGTCGCGATGGGCGATGATGGCCAGCCGATCGTCGGCATCGCGCAGCAGATTTTCGGCGTAACTGAGCCTTGCGCCCGGATAGAACTCAGCGTCTCGTATAGTCTTGCCGGGTTTGAATGCCGTTTCGCTGCGGGTTCCGATAATGCCGAGCTCGTCCCAAAGCGCATCGTAAAATTCGTTCGGCGCGTCGATCGACCAACGCAGCAGGCCGGCGTAGTCATCAGCCGCCTGCTTGTGCAGCTCTGCAGTTCTGGCCGCGAATGAAAACAGAGCCGAGTGCTTCACCCTCTTTTCGGGCGGTGCCCATAAGATGTCGGATGGCGCGGCGTCCGTCATGCTTTGCCCCCGCGCAGCATTTCGACGATGGCGGAGAAATCACGCCCGCCGCTCCCGTCATCAACGAAATTCTCATAAAGCGCCGCCGCAGCTGCGCCGAGCGGGGTGGAGGCCCCGGCACCGTTCGCAGCCTCCTGCGAAAGCTTCAGATCCTTGAGCATCAAGGCCGCCGCAAATCCGGGCTGGTAATCCTTGTTGGCTGGTGATGTCGGCACCGGTCCCGGCACCGGGCAATAGGTGGTGAGCGACCAGCATTGCCCCGAAGAGGTGGAGGCGACATCGAACAGCGCCTGATGCGAAAGGCCGAGTTTTTCGCCCAGCACGAAGGCTTCGGAAACGGCGATCATGGAAATGCCGAGGATCATGTTGTTGCAGATCTTGGCAGCCTGGCCGTTGCCGCCCTTGCCGCAATGCACGATCTTCTTGCCCATCGCCTCCAGCACCGGCTTCGCCGCAGAGAAGGCCTCCGCTTCGCCGCCGCACATGAAGGTCAGGGTGCCGGCAGCAGCGCCACCCGTGCCCCCGGAGACCGGCGCGTCAACAGAGGGGCAACCGGCGGAAGCGGCCAGTTCATGCGCCTTCAGCGCGCTTTCCATATCCACCGTCGAGCAATCGATGAGCAGCGTGCCGGCAGAGATCTTTTTAACCAGATCGCCATAGGCGGAAACGACATGTTCGCCCTTCGGCAGCATGGTGATGATCACCTCAGCCGCTTCGATGGCCTCGGCGGAATCCGCGGCAACGGGAATGCCCGCCTCTTTCGCCGCCGCGCGGCAGGCGTCGGCAAGATCGTAACCCCTGACGGCATAACCCGCCTTGACGAGATTGGCGGCCATCGGCAGGCCCATATGTCCCAGCCCGAGAAAAGCGACGGTCTTCATCGGTGCGCTCCTTTCAACGATTATCCGCAAGGATCATGTCGGCGGCCTTTTCGGCAATCATGATCGTCGGCGAATTGGTATTTCCGGATGTGATGCGCGGCATGACGGAGGCGTCGGCAACGCGCAGCCCGGCAAGCCGCCGGAACTTCAGCCGTGCATCGACAACGCTTTCCATATCCGACCCCATGCGCAGCGTGCCGACGGGGTGGAAGATGGTGGTGCCGATATCGCCCGCCGCTTTGGCGAGATCATTGTCATTTTCAAAGGAGGGGCCGGGCCGGTATTCCTCCGGCTTGAAGCGTGCGAAGGCCGGCTGGGCGACGATGCGGCGCGTCAGCCGCATGGCGTCGATCGCCACCTGCCGGTCGCCTTCGGTGGAAAGATAGTTCGGGCGGATTTCCGGCTGCATGGCGAAATCCGGTCCTTTCACATGCACTGAGCCGCGGCTTTCCGGCCGCAGATTGCAGACACTTGCGGTAATGGCGGGAAAAGTGTGAACCGGATCACCAAACTTGTCGAGCGAAACCGGCTGGACATGATATTCCAGATCGGCGGTTTCCTTTTCCGGCGAGGAGCGGGTGAAGACGCCGAGCTGGCTCGGCGCCATCGACATCGGCCCGGAGCGGGTGAGCGCATATTCGAGACCGATCCTCGCCTTGCCGAACAGGGTGGAGGCCCTTTCATTCAACGTCAGGACGCCGGAGACCTTGTAGACCATGCGCAGCTGCAGATGGTCCTGCAGGTTCTCGCCCACACCCTGGACCTCCGCCACCGTATCGATACCGGCAGCCTGCAACACATCGCCACGACCGACACCGGAAAGCTCCAGAATATGCGGCGAGCCGATCGCACCGGCGGACAGCACCGTCTCGCGCCGGGCGCGCATCTTTTTCAAGACGCCGTCATGGTGGAACTCCACGCCCGTCACCCGGCCTTCTTCGATGATGAGACGCTTGACATGCGCCTTGGTCAGAACCGTCAGGTTCTTGCGGCCAAGCGCCGGCTTCAGGAAGGCTTTTGCCGTGTTCCAGCGCCAGCCGGCCCGCTGGTTCACATCGAAATAACCGGCGCCTTCATTGTCGCCCCGGTTGAAATCATCGGTCGCGGGAATGCCGGCTTCTCCTGCCGCCCTCTGGAAGGCGTCAAGCACATCCCAGCGCACGCGCGCCTTCTCCACGCGCCATTCACCGCCGGCAGAGTGCAAGTCGCTTTTGCCGCGATAAAAATCTTCCGATTTCAGGAAATAGGGCAGGATGTCGTTCCACCCCCAGCCCTCGCAACCAAGCTGCCGCCAGAGATCATAGTCCCGCGCCTGCCCGCGCATATAGATCATGCCGTTGATGGAGGAGCAGCCGCCCAGCACCTTGCCGCGCGGATAGATCAGCGAACGGCCGTTAAGCCCCGGCTCTTCCGCCGTCTTGAAACACCAGTCGGTGCGCGGATTGTTGATGCAATAGAGATAACCGACCGGAATATGGATCCAGTGGTAGTTGTCGTTGCCGCCAGCCTCCAGCAGCAGCACGCGGTTGTTCGGATCTTTCGAAAGGCGGTTGGCGAGGACACATCCGGCACTCCCCGCTCCGATGACGATATAGTCATATTCGCCCATGCTTTTCTCCATGCGCCGCCCTTGCCGCACCGTCCCGGACGCGGGGGAAGCCTTTCAAGTGTTTTCAAAAATCTCTAGCCGCGGTGCTGGAAGCCGAGTTTTCTCCCGAGCCACGACGCATAAAATTCGCCGATCAGACCACGCCGGAACACCAGAACGCAGGCCATGAAGACAAGCCCGGTGATGATGGTGACCGGGAAATCCGATGTCGCGAGATAGTTCTGCAGGGTGACAACGAGACCCGCGCCGAAGATAGGGCCGATCATGGTGCCGATGCCGCCGAGCAGCGTCATCAGGATCACCTCGCCCGACATCTGCCAGGTGACGTCGGTCAGCGTCGCGAACTGGAAGACCAGCGCCTTCAGACCGCCCGCAAGACCGGCCAGCGCCGCCGACATGACGAAAGCACCCAGCTTGTAACGCTGCACGCTGTAACCCAGCGAAATGGCGCGCTGCTCGTTTTCACGGATCGACTTCAGGATCATGCCGAAGGGCGAGTTGACGAAACGCCAGATGACCAGAAGTGCCAGGACAAAGGCGGCCAGCACCGTGTAATAAATATTGAGCGGCGCATTGAGATCGAGAAGGCCGAAAAGATGGCCGCGCGGCACGCCCTGCAAGCCGTCCTCGCCATGGGTAAACGGCGCCTGAAGGCAGAAGAAATAAAACATCTGCGATAGCGCGAGCGTAATCATGGCGAAATAGATGCCCTGACGGCGAATGGCGAAAAAGCCGATGACGAGGCCGAGAAGGGCCGCGCCCGCCATGCCGATGACAAGGCCGATCTCCGGCGTAACGCCCCATTCCTTCACCGAATAGGCGGTGAAATAGGCGGCGCCGCCGAAAAACGCCGCATGGCCGAAGGACAACAGCCCCGTATAACCGATCAGCAGGTTGAAGGCGCAGGCGAACAGCGCAAAGCACAGAAGCTTCATCAGAAAGATCGGGTAAACGAACATCGGCGCGGCGATCAACACGGCAAGACCCGCCAGTATGAGAACGGTCTTGATGGTTCCGGCGGTCGCGGAAACTTCCGTCTGCGGCAGCGTGCCGGCAGTGGGGCTATGGGTGGCTTTGGACATATCAGGCGTCCTTTCCGAAAAGTCCGGCGGGGCGGATGAGCAGCACAAAGGCCATGATGACGAAGATGACGATATTGGAGGCTTCCGGGTAGAACACCTTGGTGAGGCCCTCTGCGACGCCCAGCATGTAACCGGTGACGATGGCGCCCATGATCGACCCCATGCCGCCGACCACGACAACCGCGAAGACGACGATGATGAGGTTGGTGCCCATCAGCGGCGAGACCTGATAGATGGGCGCGGCGAGAACCCCGGTGAACCCGGCAAGGCCCGCACCCAGCGCGTAGGTCAGCGTCAGGAGAACGGGCACATTGATGCCGAAAGCCTGCACCAATGTCGGGTTTTCGGTGGCAGCGCGCAGATAGGAGCCAAGACGCGTCTTTTCGATCAAAGCCCAGGTGGCAATGCAGACGATGAGTGAAATCACGACGACGAAAGCGCGGTAATTCGGCAGGAACATGAAGCCGAGATTGGTGCCGCCGGCAAGCTCGCGGGGAACCGAATAGGGCTGGCCCGCCGCGCCATAAAGCCAGCGGAACGTGCCTTCCACCACCAGCGCCAGGCCGAAGGTGAAAAGCAGCCCGTAAAGCGGATCGAGATCATAAAGCCGCGACAGCAGGAAGCGTTCGATGATCGCGCCGAAAAGTGCGACGACAAGCGGCGTGACGATGAGCGCCACCCAGAAAGTGATGCCGAAATACTGAAGGCCGAGAAAGGCCACGAAAGCGCCGAGCATATATTGCGCGCCATGGGCAAAATTGATGACGCGCAGCAGGCCGAAAATGACGGCAAGGCCGAGCGACAGCAGCGCATAAAAGGACCCATTGATGAGGCCCACCAGCAATTGCCCGAGCAGTGCCTGAATTGGAACGCCGAAGATCATTGTCATGGTTAAACCCCCAGCACCTTGTTGAGCTCGCCCATGCGGCCGGAAAGCTCGCCGACCGGAAAATTGCTGACCATCTGGCCGTGATCCATCAGGTAGAAACGGTCAGCGATGCGGCTCGCAAAACGGAAATTCTGTTCGACCAGAACCACGGTCATGCCGCGGCTCTTCAGTTTCTGCAGCACCTCGCCGATGCGCTGCACGATGACGGGGGCAAGTCCCTCGGTCGGTTCGTCAAGAAGCAGCACCTTTACACCGGTGCGCAGGATGCGCGCCATGGCCAGCATCTGCTGCTCGCCGCCGGAAAGCTTGGTGCCGGGGCTGGTGCGGCGTTCGTAAAGATTGGGAAACAGCTCGTAGATTTCATCGAGCGTCATGCCACCGGATGCGACGACGGGCGGTAGCTTCAGATTTTCCTCGACGCTCAGCGTCGCGAAGATGCCGCGCTCTTCCGGCACAAAACCAAGACCGTATTTCGCCGTGCGATGCAGCGGCACCGGCATCAGATCCTTGCCGCCGAGCTTGATGACGCCCTTGCGGTTGCGGATGATGCCCATGATGGTGCGCAGCGTCGTGGTCTTGCCCACGCCGTTGCGTCCGAGAATGGTGATGGTTTCGCCTTCGCCGACGGTCAGGTCGACGCCGTGCAGGGCCTGGCTTTCGCCGTACCAGGATTTCAGGTTGGAGACTTCGAGCATTGCCGCCATATCAAGCCTCCTCCGTGCCCATGTAAGCCGTGCGCACGCGCGGATCAGCGGAAACGGCGGCATAATCGCCTTCCGCCAGAATTTCCCCCCGCTGCAGCACCGTGACGTGGTGGCAGATATCGGCCACGACCTTCAGATTGTGTTCGACCATCAGCACCGCACGGGTTTTGGCCACCTCGCGGATGAGCTCGGCGACATGCGAGACATCTTCCCCGCCCATACCGGCCATCGGCTCATCAAGCAGCAGCACCTTCGGGTCGAGCGCCAGCGTGGTGGCGATTTCGAGAACGCGCTTGCGACCATAGGAAAGATCGGCCGCAAGCGCATGTTTTTCCCGCGTCAGGCCAACCGTTGCGATCAGCTCCTCGGCGCGCGCATTGAGCCTGTCGAGCGACGACAGGGGTAACCAGAATTGCGTTGAAAGGTTGTTGGGCCTTTGCAACGCCACCCGCACATTCTCCAGAACCGTTAGATGCGGAAACACCGCCGATATCTGGAAGGACCTGACGAGGCCGAGACGCGCCACCTTGTCCGGCGGCGTCCTTGTTATGTCCGTTTCCATGAAGGTGATCGCCCCGCCCGTCGGCTGGAGAAACTTGGTCAACAAATTGAAGACCGTAGTCTTGCCGGCGCCGTTCGGGCCGATCAGCGCATGCACGCGGGCGTGATGCACGTCGAGATCGACGTTTTTCACGGCTGCGAATGCACCGAAGGTCTTGGTGAGACCACGCGCCGAAAGAACGACGCGAGGTTCGGCCTGCCCGGCGGGGGCGGGAGCGATCGTCATGAAACTTTCCCCTTTATTGCGTCAGTCTTTTATTGCGTTACCAGCGGGCAACCGCTTTTTGCGGGGTCCATGAAGGCTTCCTTGCCGGGAATGGTGGCGAGCACCTTGTAATAATCCCACGGCTGCTTGCTCTCGTCCGGCTTCTTCACTTCCATGAGATACATGTCGTGGATCATGCGGCCATTGGCGGCCACATGGCCATCCTTCGAGAAGACGTCGTTGACGGGCATTTCCTTCATGGCCTTGGCGACGGCATCAGCATCGTCGGTGCCGGCCTTTTCGATGGCTTTCAGGTAATGCAGCACGGCGGAATAGGTGCCGGCATGCACCATGTTCGGCATGGCGCCGGTGCGTTCCTTGAAGCGTTCGCCGAATTTGCGCGATTCATCGTCGCGGTCCCAATAAAAGCCTTCCGTCAGCGTCAGGCCCTGGGCTGCTTCAAGACCGAGGCCGTGGACTTCGGCGAGCGTGAAGAGAAGAGCCGCAAGCCGCTGGCCGCCGGCGACGATGCCGAATTCGGCCGCCTGCTTGATGGCGTTGGAGGTATCGAGACCGGCATTGGCAAGACCGATGACCTTCGCGCCCGAGGACTGCGCCTGCAGCAGGAAGGAGGAATAATCCGTCGTGGCAAGCGGATGGCGCACGGAGCCCAGCACCTTGCCGCCATTGGCCTTGACGAAATTCGCGGTATTTTCTTCCAGCGAATAACCGAAGGCATAATCTGCGGTCAGGAAGAACCAGCTGTCGCCGCCCTGCTTCACCAGCGCGCCGCCGGTGCCGACCGCCAGCGAATAGGTGTCATAGGCCCAATGGAAACCATAGGGGCTGCACTGCTTGCCGGTCAGTTCGGTGGTTGCCGCCCCGGTGTTGACGGTGATCTTCTTCTTGTCCTTGGAGAGCGCCTGCACGGCAAGGCCGACCGACGACGAGGTCAGCTCCATGATCGAATCGACCTGTTCGGTATCGTACCATTGGCGGGCGATATTGGAGGCCACATCCGCCTTGTTCTGGTGGTCGGCGGTCACCACCTCAACCGGCGCGTTCAGCACCTTGCCGCCGAAATCCTCAACCGCCATCTTCGCGGCTTCATAAGAGTACTTGCCGCCGAAATTGGCGTAGACACCCGACTGGTCGTTCAGGATACCGATCTTGACCTTGCCGTCTGAAATCTCGGCGGCATAAGCGGCGGTGCCCGCGGCCAGTGCCATGGCCGTGGATAAAAGGATACTCTTGCGCATGACTTCTCCTCCCAGAGATGATTGCGAGCCTCAGATGGGTCTGTGCAATGGTGAACGAAACCGCGTCGGGGGTTTCCATGCCATTGCACCTGATTGGTCACACCGCCCTCCTCAAAGCGATGCATCCTGAGCCTAGACTTCTCGAATTCGGTCGTTGACACAAGAGCTGGGCATCATCAAATTGCGAACAGGAACTGTTCATTTTTGAACAGAACTCTTGATGGAAGACAAATATGGCCACCCCTTTCACCTGGGACGACCTGCAATATTTTCTGGCCGTGGCCCGCACCGGACAGCTCTCCTCGGCGGCGAGAAGCCTGCGCACCAGCCACGCCACCGTCTCCCGCCACATCGACCGGCTGGAATTCTCGCTTAAAACCAAGCTGTTCGAGAGAAACCCGCGTGGTTACGAGCTAACCACGGTCGGGCGGCGGCTGGTCGATACCGTCGAGCGCATCGAGGCGGAAGCGGAAAGATTGCAATCGGATATTTCCGAAAGCGGCAGCCTGCTGCGCGGCGTGGTGCGGCTCAGTGCGCCCGAGGGTTTTTCCAATTTTTTCTTCGTGGAAAGGCTGAAAGACTTCGCCATCACCCATCCTCACATCATGGTGGAGATGGTGACGATCCAGCAGATCATGGCGCTGTCGAGGAAGGAGGCGGATGTGGCGGTCACGCTCGACCCGCCGAAAGCCGGTCCCTACATCAACGAACAGATCATCGATTACACGCTGCATATCTATGCCTCGCGCTCTTATCTCGCCAGCCACCCGAAAATCACCCGGCGCGAGGATTTGCCCGATCATTTCTTTATCGGCTACGTGCAGGACCTGATCTTCTCACCGGGCCTCGATTATATGCGCGACGTGATGCCCGGCCTGCGTCCGGGCTTTCAGTCCTCAAGCATTTTCGCGCAGCTGACGGCAACGCTGAGCGGCAGGGGCCTGTGCATCCTGCCGAATTTCATCGCGGCACGTTTTCCAGACCTGCAGATGGTGCTTGCCGGTGAGGTGGAACTGCGGCGCGGCTACTGGCTGACCAGCCACCACGATCTCGCCAATGTGCCGCGGGTACGCTCTCTGATGGATTTCATCCTCACGACCGCACGCGCGCATGAAAATCTCTTCATCCTGGACCGCAGAACAATCGCCTGACGCGGTCATCGTTCACATTTCGGCGACACCGTGTTTACGGGTGGCCGATTGGAGGATGCGCACGGTTGCCTATATGACTGACAACAACGAAGCCGGTTTGTGACGACCGGCATCCTCCGACATCTGGAAGGTCATCATGAAAAAGATCGGATTCCTCTCCTTCGGCCACTGGACGCCCTCGCCCCAGTCGCAGACCCGCTCGGCTGCGGACACGCTGCTGCAATCGATCGACCTCGCCGTCGCGGCGGAAGAACTGGGAGCCGACGGCGCCTATTTCCGCGTGCATCATTTCGCCCGCCAGCTTGCCTCGCCCTTCCCGCTTCTGGCCGCCGTCGGCGCCCGCACGAAAAAGATCGAAATCGGCACCGGCGTCATCGACATGCGTTATGAAAACCCGTTCTACATGGCCGAGGATGCCGGTTCGGCCGACCTCATCGCCGGCGGACGCCTGCAGCTCGGCATCAGCCGCGGCTCGCCGGAACAGGTGATCGATGGCTGGCGTTATTTCGGTTACCGTCCGGCCGAAGGCCAGAGCGAAGAAGACATGGCGCGTCAGCACACCGAAGTCTTCCTCGAACTTCTGAAGGGCGAAGGTTTCGCTGAGCCGAACCCGCGTCCGATGTTCCCGAACCCGCCCGGCTTGCTGCGGCTGGAACCGCATTCCGAAGGGCTGCGCGAGCGCATCTGGTGGGGTTCGAGTTCCAATGCAACGGCGGTGTGGGCGGCAAAGCTTGGCATGAACCTGCAAAGCTCCACCTTGAAGACGGACGAAACGGGCGAGCCTTTCCATGTCCAGCAGGCGCAGCAGATCCGCACCTTCCGGGAAGCCTGGAAGGAAGCCGGACATGCCCGCGAGCCGCGTGTATCGGTCAGCCGCAGCATCTTCGCCCTCGTCAACGATCGCGACCGGTCGTATTTCGGTTACGGCAACGAAGGTGATGACAAGATCGGCTACATCGACGACAAGACACGTGCGATCTTCGGGCGCAGCTATGCCGCCGAGCCGGAGCAGCTGATTGAACAGCTGAAGGCCGACGAAGCCATCGCCGAGGCCGACACGCTGCTCCTGACCGTGCCGAACCAGCTGGGCGTCGATTACAACGCCCATGTGATCGAGACGATCCTCAAGCAGGTAGCGCCGGCACTCGGCTGGCGCTAAATTTGGAAAAATTGCATCATCCACACTCCGTCACCCCGGACTTGATCCGGGGTCCAGCGCGATCAAGTCTTTGATCGCGAAAGACTCTTTTCACGGCGCAGACGCGCCGTGGCTGGATGCCGGATCTAGTCCGGCATGACGGAGGACGGGCTTTCCCTCCCTTAAAATCCGGGCTGTATACCGCTGCTCATTTTACCGATTTGCCATAGCGGGCAAAGCTTTCAGCCAGAGGCGTGGTGCTGGCGCCGGGGTGTTCCGGGCGCTTGTAAACACCGTCACGGACATGGATCGGTTCTTCGAAATGATCTTTGATCCACGGAATATATTCGAGAATGGTCGATGCCGGGTGCCAGTAGCTCAGATGCACATGCACCTGGCTCATTTCGCCGGCATGCGGCACCACCGGCAGGCGATGGGCGAGCGCGAGATCGGCAACCTGGATATATTCGGTTATGCCGCCGAGCCGGGTCACATCCGGCTGGACATAGGCCACCGCGCCGGCATCGATGAATGAGCGGAACGCATCCACCGTGTAGAGCTGCTCCCCGAGCGCAATCGGAATGGACGTATTGCGCGCCAGCCGCGCGTGGCTCGTCACATCGTCATACCACAACGGCTCCTCGAACCAGTAGATATCCAGATCCTTCGCCGCCGCGCAGAAACGCTGGCAGGTCGGCAAATCCCATTTGCCGTTGCCGTCAATGGCGATGCGAATGGACGAACCGACACGCTTGCGGACGGCGGCAAGGCGGGCGATATCGATAGTCGGATCATCATGCCCTACCTTGATCTTCAGGCGGGTGAAGCCGTCTTCCTCCACCGCCCTCATGCTGCCCGCCAGCAAATCCTCCAGCGTGAAGGAAAGCCAGCCTATATCGGTATTGTAAGCTTCCACCGCCGCTGTGCGCGCGCCGCCGAGATATTGCCAGAGCGGCACGCCCGCCTTTTTCGCCTTCAGGTCCCAGAGCGCCACGTCGATCGCGGCCAGCGCCAGATGCGTGATGCCGGCGCGGCCAACCCATTGCAGCGAGGGATAACGGGCAAGTTTCGTCCACAGCCTTGAATGCTCCGACGCATCCTCTCCCACCAGCAAGGACGCATAACAATCGCTGATGCAGGATGTGATCAGCCTGTCCGACGGCAGATGCGCATGGGTGCCGGTGAAACCATAGCCCTCAAGGCCGTCACTGGTGGTGATCTTCGCGCCGACGACGCCCCAATGGGTGATGCTGTGGGTGGAATCGGAAATGGACTCCGAGGTCAGCGGCAGGTGCAGGATGAAAGGTTCGACGGCGGTAATTTTCATGATCGGTCAGTCCTCGATGCTGATTGCTTCCGGGGAGGAACAGACGCCACCGCCCCGCGATCAGAGATCGCGCGGATGGCTTTCGGGAATTTGCAGGCCACCCTCCTCCAGCAGCCCGCTTCCGCTGGCAGATAGAGCTAAAGGAAAATCGGCTTTTGTAAAATAAAAAATTTTTTATTTTTAATATTCAGCCATTGCCTGTCCCGCGAAGCTGGGCAATGATGCAGCCATGAACACGCTGGTCAAAATCACGCTCGCCGAACAGGCGCATCAGGAACTGCGCGCACGCATCGTCAGCGGCAGATTGCGCGGCGGCGAACGCCTGTTGCCCAATGAGCTTGCCGCCGATCTCGGCATCAGCCCCACACCGGTGAAAGAAGCCTGCCTGAAACTCGAAGCTGACGGGTTGGTGGTCAATTCCTCCCGGCGCGGCATGGTGGTGCGCGATTTCACGGTGGAGGATGTGGAAGAACTTTACGCCGCCAGAATGCTGCTCGAAAAAGGCGCGGTGGAAGTGGCTTTCGACGCCGGCCAACTGGATGGAGCGCTGCACGCGGAACTTCTGGAAAGCCTGACGAAACATCGTGAATTCGCCAAGGGCTCGACGCTGGACGAATTGTCGAAAGCGCTTTTTTACGATCGCAGCTTCCATACGACTCTTGTTTCGGCGGCGCGCATTCCCGTCATTTCCGGCTCGCATGGGCGCATTCTCGACCAGACCCACACGGTTTTCGTCTCGATCCTCGGCGATTACGCCCGCTCGGTCGAGGAACACCAGAATATCGCCGACGCCATTGCCGCCGGCAGCAAGGTCCAGATCATCGATGCCCTGTGGCGGCATCTCGAGCGCAGCCGGCAGAATACGCTGCGCCAGGTCCGGCTGCTCAAAGAGGCCGGTGTCTGATCCATTCAAAAGACAAGGGGAGGAACTGACATGCGCGAAAACCCGAGCGTCGCAATTCCATCGGCGCGAGCCGCGACCATCTCGCTCCGTACGGGGATTTCGCGTCGATGACAGACCGGCTTTCCGCTGCAACCCTGCCCCGCCTGCCGCAAACAGTAGCAACACCCGCCTATGAGCGTGAGAAGATCACGCCCGGCATCGTGCATCTCGGCGTCGGCGCCTTTCACCGGGCGCATCAGGCGGTTTTCATCGATGATTGCCTTAACCGCGGTGAGACGCAATGGGGCATCGTCGCCGCGTCGCTGCGCAGTCCGGACACACGCGACGCCATCGAACCGCAGGACAATCTCTACACCTTTTGCCTGCGTGATGGCCAAAGCGAGCGCCTGCGCATCATCGGCTCCATTCTGGAAACCATCGTTGCCCCGGAAGACCCCGAACGGCTGGTGGAGCGGATGGCCGATCCGCGCGTTCTCATCGTCACCCTGACCGTGACAGAGAAGGGCTACCTGACCAATCTCGCCTCCCGCAGCCTGCTGCGCGAACACCCTGATATCGTCCATGATCTCGAAAACCCGGACAGGCCGCGTTCCATCTTCGGCTTCATCCTTGCGGCCACGCGGCGCAGGCGCAAAGAGGGTTCTCGGCCCCTGGCGCTGCTGTCCTGCGACAACCTGCCCGCCAACGGCCATGTGTTGCAAAAGCTGCTGCTGGAATTCGCCAACCTTGCGGATAAGGAACTGGCCTCCTTCATCGAAGCCAATATTGCCTGCCCCTGCTCAATGGTGGATCGGATCGTTCCCGCCACCACGGATGCGGACCGGGATGCGATTTCGGTCGCACTCGGCTTGCGTGATGCGTGGCCGGTCGTTGCCGAACCCTATTTCCGTTTCGTCATAGAAGACCACTTTCCTCATGGAAGGCCGGCGCTCGAGAAATCAGGCGTGGAATTTGTCGGCAATGTCGAACCGTACGAACATATGAAGCTCCGAATGCTGAACGGTTCTCATAGCGCCATTGCCGCCATTGGCCAGATTGCCGGCCTTGCGACGGTGGCCGATGCCTGGGGTGAAAAGACCGTGCGCGATTTCATCGACGCCTATTGGCGCGAGGTCGGCCGGACGCTGGACCCTGTCGTCGATGGTGCGGAATTCGCAGCCGGCCTGCGGGAACGTTTCGCCAATCCCTCTCTGCAGCACAAGACCATGCAGATCGCCTCCGACGCTTCGCAGAAGGTGCCGCTGCGTATTCTTGCGCCCTTACGCGAATTGCTGGAGGAAAACGCCGGAAGCGGCGCTGTCATTTTTGCCGTGGCCCTCTGGATCAGGTCATGCGCGGACAGGAACGAAAAGGGAGAGCCGATCACGATTCTCGATCCGGCCTTCAGGGAGTGGGATGCGCCGGATCAGCTGGCAATGGCACCGGACGATGTTATCGACCGCTTTCTCGCGTTCAAACGCACGTTCGGCGATGATCTGCCCGGCAATGAAACCTTCGTCTCGAACCTGAAAGCCGCCTATCGCAACGTCAGGGAACTTGGCGCACTCGCCGCCATCGGCGTATTTTTGAAGTCCTGAAAGACGAACAGGCCGGAAATCCGGCCTGTTCTCAACTTTGGCGTCTCGCGTTTAAGCCGTCGCGGCCTGCCGTGCCGCCTTGCGGCGCTCCACGCGGGCGCGGATGGCGTCGGCATCCGTGATCGGTGTCGCGGCAAAAAGCTGGCGCGTATAGGGGTGCTTCGGGTTGGCGAAAAGTTCCTCGCGCGTGCCCTGCTCCACTGCCTCGCCCTTGGAAATGACCAGCACGTCATCGGCGATGTAGCGCACCACAGAAAGATCGTGGCTGACAAAAACATAGGTCAGTTCGAATTCTTCCTGCAGATCTCGGAGCAGGTTCAGCACCTGCGCCTGCACCGAAAGATCGAGCGCGGAGACCGGTTCATCCAGCACCAGCAGCGCCGGGTTCAGCATCAGTGCGCGCGCGATGGCGATACGCTGGCGCTGGCCGCCCGAGAACATGTGCGGATAGCGGTTGAAATGCTCAGGACCGAGGCCAACCTTCACCAGCATGGCTTCGGCGCGCTCGCGGCGCTCGGAAGCCGGCATTTTCGTGTTGATGAGCAGCGGCTCCATCAGCACATCACCCACTTTCTGGCGCGGGTTGAGGCTGCCATAGGGGTTCTGGAACACCATCTGCACCTTGGAGCGCATGACCGTATCGGGGCGGCGCTTGGCGATATCGACCGGCTTGCCTTCGATCTTGAGTTCACCGCCGGATGCCGGGTCGATCAGCGCGATGATGCGGGCAAGCGTCGACTTGCCCGAACCGGACTCACCGACGATGGCGAGCGTCTTGCCGCGCTCGACGGCAAAATCGATGCCTTTGAGGGCCTGAACCGTCTTGGCGCCGCCAAAGATGCCGCCGGGAACGTGATAATGGCGGGTAATGCCCTTGCCTTCGACAACGATACTCATTGAACGCCCTCCTTGCCGAAGAAATCGGAAACCGTGGGCAGACGGTCGCCGGTGGCATTTTCCGGCAGGGCCGAAAGCAGTGCCTTGGTATAGGGATGCTGCGGGGCCTCGAACAGGCTTAAGACATCCGCCTCCTCCATCTTGCGGCCCTTATATTGCACGACGACGCGATCCGCGGTTTCCGCCACGACGCCCATGTCGTGGGTGATGAGGATCAGCGCCATGCCATATTCCGTCTGCAGATTCATCAGGAGATCGAGGATCTGCTTCTGGATCGTCACGTCGAGCGCGGTGGTCGGCTCGTCGGCGATCAGCAGGCGCGGCTTGGAGGCGATCGCAATCGCTATCATCACGCGCTGGCACTGGCCACCCGACATCTGGTGCGGATAAGCCTTGAGCTTGGTTTCCGGCTCGGGAATACCCACGGCACGAAACAGTTCCAGAGCCCGGGCACGCGCGGCAGCGCCGCTCATGCCGAGATTGAGGCGCAGAACCTCCTCGATCTGGAAACCGACCGTAAATGACGGGTTGAGCGAGGCGACCGGCTCCTGGAAGATCATGGTGATCTCGCGGCCGATCAGCTTGCGGCGCTCCTGCGGCGACATGGCGAGCAGGTTGATGCCGTCAAAGGTCATCTCATCGGCGGTGATCGTCGCCGTATCGGGCAGAAGCCCCATGACGGCGAGCATCGAAACCGACTTGCCGGAACCGGATTCGCCGACGATCGCCAGCACTTCGTGCTTGTCGACGGAGACATCGATCCCGTCGACGGCCGTGAAGGCGCCGGTGGCGGTGGCGAATTTGACGGTGAGGTTCTTGATTTTCAGCAGGCTCATTGCTCAGCTCCGCTTCAGTTTGGGATCGAGCGCATCGCGCAGGCCGTCACCCATGAGGTTGATGGCGAGCACCGAGATCAGGATCGTCAGGCCCGGAAGGGTGACAACCCACCAGGCGCGCAGGATGAATTCACGCGCTTCCGCCAGCATCGTGCCCCATTCGGAAGCGGGCGGCTGTGCACCCATGCCGAGGAAGCCGAGGGCTGCGGCATCGAGAACCGCAGACGAGAAGGAGAGCGTTGCCTGAACGATCAGCGGCGCAAGGCAGTTCGGCAGGATGGTCTTGAACATCAGCCGTAAATTGCCGGCGCCGGCCACGCGGGCGGCGGTGACATATTCGCGCCGGAGTTCGCTCATGACGGCAGCACGCGTCAGGCGGGCGAAATGCGGCTGGTAGACGATGGCAATGGCAATCATCGCATTGGTGAGCCCCGGCCCGAGGACCGCGACCAGGACCAGCGCCAGAAGCAGTGACGGAAACGCCAGAATGACGTCCATGACGCGCATGATGACGGTATCGACCCAGCCACCGAAAAAGCCGGCGACGAGACCGATAACGATGCCGCCGACAAGGGCGATGGAGACGACAACGACGCCGATGAACAGCGAATATTGTGCGCCATAGATCAGGCGGGACAGCATGTCGCGCCCGACCGCATCGGTGCCGAAGAAGAAGCCGGCACGACCGCCTTCCTGCCAGACCGGCGGGACGAGCAGCGCATCGCGATATTGCTGGGTCGGATCATGCGGCGCGATCAGGGGCGCAAAGACCGCGATGAGGACGAGGAGAATGAAGACGGCAAGGCCGATGACGGCGCCGCGGTTCTGACGGAAGTAGAACCAGAAATCGGCGATCATCCGGCGGCGGATGGCGGCGTCCGAAAGGCGGACGCCGGGGGTGGTGATCACATCGGTCATTTGTGACGGATCCTCGGATTGATGAGGCCATAGGTCAGATCGACAAGCAGGTTGACGACCATTACCAGACCCGCGATCAGAAGCAGGCCGCTCTGCACGACCGGATAGTCGCGGCGCGAGATGGAATCGATCATCCACTTGCCGATGCCCGGCCAGGAAAAGATGGTTTCGGTCAGGATGGCGCCAGCCATCAGCACGCCGATCTGGAGGCCGATGGTGGTGATGACCGGGATCATGGCGTTGCGAAGCGCATGGACGCCGACAACGCGGGCGGGCGACATGCCCTTGGCGCGTGCGGTCCGCACATAGTCCTCGCCCATGACTTCCAGCATGGCCGAGCGCGTCTGGCGGGCAATCACCGCCAGCGGAATGGTGGCAAGCACGACCGACGGCAGGATGAGATGCGAAAAGGCCGACAGGAAGGCGCCCTTCTGCCCCGAAATCAGGCTGTCGATCAGCATGAAACCGGTAACGGAGGGGAAGAAATACATCAGCGAAATGCGGCCCGACACCGGCGTCCATTGCAGGATGCCGGAGAACATGATGATCAGCAGCAGGCCCCACCAGAAGATCGGCATGGAGAAGCCGACGAGCGCGGTGGTCATGGAAATCTGGTCGAACCAGGAACCACGACGGATGGCGGCAATGACGCCGACCGGCACGCCGATCAATGTTGCGATGATGATTGCGACGAGACCAAGCTCGACCGTCGCGGGGAAGAGCGACAGGAACTCGGTGAGAACCGGCTTCTTGGTGACCAGCGAATTGCCGAGATCGCCCTGAAGCAGCCGTCCGAGGAAATGAAGATATTGCTGCCAGACGGGCTGGCTGAAGCCGAGCTGTTCGGCAAGCTGCGCATGCCGCTCAGGCGAAATGCCACGCTCGCCCGCCATCAACAGCACGGGATCGCCCGGCAGGACGCGCACGAAGGCGAAGGCGACGAAGGTAATCCCGAGAAATGTCGGAACGAGGTAGAGGAGTTTGCCGAGAATGAACCGGATCATGGTTTTTTCCTGAAAAGACGCGCGGAAGAACAGGGTCCTTCCGCGCGTCCGTTGTTTGGGATTATTCCGCGACGTCGACGTTTTCGAAGGTGAAGTCACCAAGCGGGCTCATGGTGAAGCCGGAAACCTTGGCGGACATCGGAACGAACTGCGTGGAGTGCGCAAGCGTCGCCCACGGAGCCTGTTCCTTGAAGATCACCTGCGCCTGCTCATAAAGCTTTGTGCGCTCGGCAACGTCAGTGGTCTGCTTTGCCTTGGAAAGCAGTTCGGAGAACTCCTTGTTGCACCACTGGGCACGGTTTGCACCGCCTTCACCGGTTGCAGCGCAGGAAAGCAGAACGCCCATGAAGTTGTCAGGGTCACCATTGTCGCCGGTCCAGCCGAGGATGACGGCACCGTCGCGGTTCACTTCAGTCGACTTCTTGAGGTATTCACCCCATTCGAAGGAGACGATCTCGGCCTTGACGCCGACCTTCGCGAAATCCGACTGGATCAGCTCGGCGGTGCGGCGGGCGTTCGGCATGTAGGGACGCTGAACCGGCATCGCCCAGATCTTCATCGTCAGATCCTTGACGCCAGCGGCTTCGAGAGCCTTCTTGGCTGCTTCCGGATCGTACGGATCGTCCTTGATGCTGTCGTTGTAGGACCACATTGTCGGCGGGATCGGGTTCTTGGCAACCGTGCCGGCGCCCTGGAACACGGCGTCGATGATCGCCTGCTTGTTCATCGCCATGTTCAGCGCCTTGCGGACTTCCGGCTTGTCGAAAGGCGCAACGGTCGTGTTGTAGGCGAAATAGGCGACGTTCAGACCGGGCTGCTCGTCGAGCTTGAGGTTCTTGTCGGCGCGGATGGTGGCCAGATCAGCCGGAGCCGGATAAGGCATCAGGTGGCATTCGCCGGCCTTCAGCTTCTGCAGGCGAACGGCGGCGTCAGGCGTGATCGCGAAGATCAGATCGTCGATCTTCGGAGCTTCGCCCCAGTAGTCGGCGTTCTTCTGGTAGCGGATGACCGCGTCCTTCTGATAGGCGACGAACTTGAACGGACCGGTGCCGATCGGCAGGTTGTTGAAGTCTTCCTTGGTGCCGGCCTTATCAAGCGTATCGGCATATTCCTTCGACACGATCGAAGCGAAAGGCATCGCGATATTGGCGAGGAAAGGCGCTTCCGGACGGGTCAGCACGAACTTGACGGTGTAATCGTCAACCTTGACGATTTCCTTGATCAGCGACGGCATTTCCATGGAGTTGTAATATTCGTAGGTGATGCCTGCGATATACTGGTTCCACGGGTTCTTCGCGTCGCCCTGGCGGTTGTAGCTGAAGATCACGTCGTCGGCGTTGAAATCGCGGCTCGGCGTGAACTTCTCGTTGGAGTGCCACTTCACACCCTTGCGCAGGTGGAACGTGTATTCGAGGCCATCGCTCGAAACATCCCATTTTTCAGCGAGACCGGGCTCAACTTCGGTCGTGCCCTTCTTGAACTCGGTCAGACGGTTGTAGACCGGATGCGCGGAAGCGTCGAAGGTGCCACCTGCGGTGTAGGGCGACGGATCGAAGCCTTCCGGCGATGCCTCGGAGCAATAAACGAAGGTCTTCGCCATGGCTGGCATGGCGGAAGCCATCGCAAGCGCAGAGGCGATAAGCAAACTGCGGGTCAGCGTTTTCATCTGGTGGTCCTTTCCCTCTTTTTCTGAGTTCCTGCGGCCCCTGGGGGCCTACCTCTTCTGGTCAGCGGCGACGCGGAGACCCGTGTCGCCGTTCGGTCTTTTGCCTCCCGACCAATTACCCGGCGACCGGCTGAAACAGCCGGTCGAGGTTCGTCTCCGGTGGACAGAACCAGCGCGGCCCCGCCTCCGTCATATAAGCAATATCCTCGAGACGGACGCCGCATTCGCCATAAACGCACAGCATCGGCTCGATGGAAAAACACATGCCCGGCTCAAGCGCCGTGGCATTTCCTGCAACGATATAGGGTTCTTCGTGAATATCCAGCCCAAGCCCGTGACCGGTGCGGTGCGGCAGGCCGGGAACCTGATAGTCCGGGCCAAAACCAGCCGCCTTGAGGCTTTCGCGCGCGGCCTTGTCGACATCCTGGCAGGCAGCGCCGAGGCTCGCAGCCGCAAAAGCCGCAGCCTGCGCGTCGCGTTCGGCGTTCCAGAGAAAGCGCTGACGCTCGGTCGGCTCACCGAAAACATAGGTGCGGGTGATATCGGAACGATAGCCATGAAGAATGCCGCCGAGATCGACCAGCACCATGTCACCTTCGTTCAGCGTCTGCGCATAGGGCACGCCATGCGGATAGGCCGTCGCCTCGCCGAACTGCACCGCCACGAAAAGCGGCTTCAGGCCCAGCGCAATATGGGCGGCGTTGACGAAATCGGCCACTTCGGTGGTGGAAATGCCGGGACGCAGGCCTTCGAACACGGCTTTCTGCACACCGTAGCTGGCGTCCATCGCGGTCTGGATGAGAGCGATTTCGGCCGCGGATTTGACCTGCCGCTGGGCAACGATCATCAGCTGGGCGGAAATGATCCGTCCTTCGAGACGCTGCATCAGGGCCGATGCGAAAACAAAGGGTGTTGCGGGATCGATGGCGACAAAATGACCGGGACAGGAAAGTGCGCCAATGCGTCCTGCCATCAGGTCGAAGGGACTTTCATCCTCTTCCCAGACGGCGACCTCACCCGGAATGCGGATGAGCGTCTGAAGCTTAGGCTCCTCGAAGGTCGGGCTGACATAGACCGGCGCACCCTCGGCAGGAACGAGAGCGCCATGAATGCGCTCGGAAAGGCCAAGCGACAGACCGGTATAATAGGTCAGCGACGATGATGCATCGAGCCAGACCGCCTTCACATTTTGCTGGATCATCCGCGCTTGCAGGCCACGTAGCCGCAATCTGAACTCGTCTTCAGCGATCGATGAAACCGCGATCGGCTGAAACCGCTTCAGCGCCTCTTGAAAGTCTGCCATTCTCTCCCCGCCGCTTTCGGGCCGCAGACACAAGCGTGCCGGCAACCTCCCAAGCGTTCTTTTGCTCATGCTTAAACACAGGGCGGGGGCTAGGCAATGGCCCGGCGGGGCGCGCCACCACAAAACTGTGCAAATTCATCTAGACATAACGAAAATGTGATCAACACACGCCCGATTTAAGCCCTCATTGCCTTGACGCAAAAAATCAAAATCCCCCCGGAAATCCAAGGGGAGTTTGCGGCCAGCCTTCAACACGGAGCGGGCACGCCAAAGGACGACGGCGAGAGGCAGTAAAGGAAAAGACGCCCAGAAAAGGAAAAAGCCTGCCGCGGGAGGAGGTGCGGCAGGCTTCAAACTTGATCGGTGATTGGGAGGAGGAGTACCACCGATCCACATCGAGCGACACTGGGAGGAGGAGTGCGTCGCTTCGATGATTTGAATATAGCGGTATCTGTGATTTTTAACAGAGCAAGTCTCGCAATGCAGCATTGCATTTCTGCATAGCTCCAGAATTCCTGCCCGGTTTTTCAGCACTCCCCCAAACCGTGAGAAATCAGCTTTCCCGATAGACCTGGAAACCGGCAAAGGACTGGTTGACCGGCATGAGTTCGAGGCTGTTGATGTTGATATGCTTGGGCTGCGAGGCGACCCAGTGGATAGTGTTGGCAATATCGTCCGCCGTGATCGGATTGACGCCCTTGTAGAGATTATCCGAGGCTTCCTGATTGCCGCCGGTGCGCACCAGCGTGAATTCCGTTTCGCACATGCCCGGTTCGATCGAGGTTACCCTGACGCCCTTGCCATGCAGGTCGGAACGCAGGCCGAGCGAGAATTGCCGCAGGAACGCTTTGGTACCGCCATACACATTGCCGCCCAGATAGGGGTAGTGCGCAGCAACAGACGAAAGGTTGATAACAATACCCTTGCGCTCGATCAGCGTCGGCAGCAGATGGTGGGTGACGTTCAGGAGACCAGTGATGTTGGTGTCCACCATGGTCTGCCAGTCTTTCAACGGCACCTGCGGCGCGGGCGCCGTGCCGAGTGCAAGGCCGGCATTGTTGACGAGAATGTCGATATCCCTGAATCCATCAGGCAAGCCGGCCAGCGCCTTTTTTGTCGCCTCCTCGTCGGTGATATCGAAGGCGACGCCATGAAAGGCGGAACCGAGTTCAGCCGAAAGCGCCTCCAGCCGTTCCGCCCGCCGGCCCGTGCCGATGACCTTCCAGCCTTCCTTGACGAAGCGCTGCGCCGTGGCCTGTCCGAAACCGGATGTCGCGCCGGTGATGAGGATGGTTCCGCTCATGATGATGCCTCCACTATATCAGTTCGTTCGGGGTCAATCGGTGTCAATAATTTTTCAGCCGCCGCCGTGAGGCAGCGTCTATAGGCGTCCAGATCCGTATACAGAGCGTCTTCCGGTGCATCGCCGACGATGATGATACCGCCGCGCCGCAAAATCCCGCCATGCAGCATCAGATTGTCGACCATGTCGAAATTCTCAATCGACAGCCCGTCCGGTCCGCGATAGCGGCCCGTTTCATCCAGGGTAGCAACGCCGCCATAATGCGCCTTGATACGGGTGAAATGATTGGCCGCGACATTGGTATAGGCGAAAACCGGCTTGCCCAGCGCGCACATGAAGCCCAGCTCGTAGCTCGTTCCCGTATCGGCGGCGATGCCGCGGAACGGCGTGAGATTAGCAATGATCGCGTCCGCTTCCAGCATCATCTGCTCATCGACGGCATTGATGTTGCAACCGTGGCCGATCCTGGTGTCCGCCGGCGGAATCTGCAGATCACCCGGCGAAAGCGGTATGAAACCGGCTTCCCGCGCCAGCGAGGCCTTGAGGTCGAGCATTTCACGCGCATTCGGGAGGAAGACTTCCGGGCCGGCGAGATAGATTTTCTTTGTCATCGGGAATTCATGCGATCTGTCAGGAAAGGATGTTCCGAACCTAACCCGGGCTGTTTCGCAAAGGCAAGCCGAAGGAGGACGGAAACGACCCATAAAACGGTATCGTCCAGACGCTCTTTCCGTTATAGCCGGTGCCATAAACAGGAAATTTCCGGAGCAAGACATGGCAGCCACCATCCGCTATCACGAAGGCGATATTTCCGCCGAAGATGCAGCCCGCTACACCGGTGCTATCGCCATCGACACGGAAACGCTGGGGCTGGTGCCGCGCCGCGACCGTCTCTGCGTCGTCCAGCTTTCGCCGGGCGATGGCACGGCTGACGTCATCCGCATCGCCGCCGGCCAGACGCAGGCCCCGAACCTCGTCCGCATGCTGGCCGATCCCGCCCACCAGAAGATTTTTCACTACGGCCGTTTCGATATCGCCGTTCTGTTCCATACCTTCGGCGTGACGACCACACCGGTCTTCTGCACCAAGATCGCCTCGCGGCTGACCCGTACCTACACGGACCGGCATGGCCTTAAGGACAATCTGAAGGAAATGCTGGAAGTCGACATCTCCAAGGCGCAGCAATCCTCCGACTGGGCGGCCCAGCCCCTGTCGCCCGCCCAGCTCGAATATGCCGCCTCCGACGTGCTCTATCTGCACGCACTGCGTGACAAGCTGACAGCCCGCCTCATCCGCGACGGCCGCCTCGACCATGCCGACGCCTGTTTCGCCTTTCTGCCGACCCGCGCGAAACTCGATCTCCTCGGCTGGGAAGAAACGGATATTTTCGCCCATAGCTGAGCCTTCAGCCGCTTCGTTTAAGCACTGATTTACCAGAACTGCCTATTCTCGGCCGCAACTTTGGGCGGCCGGGAACTTTGAAGATGATCACTCCGCTACAGCAGACGGCGGGCATTGCAGTCAGCGAACTCATGCGCTCGATGGTGGAAGCCATCGAGGACCGCCAGCGCGAAGAGCAGGAAAAGGCGAACGGCACCCAAAAGGACGATGCGGTCAAGACCAACCCGCAGCCGGACGAAAGCCATCGCGCCGCCAATGAAAAGATAAGCGCCTATCTCTTCGGCATCATGAAACCGGACGCCGATGCTTTCGCCTCACTTGTTTCCCGCTTTTCCTCCGCCCTCGGCATCACACAGGAAGCCGACGAGTCGAGCTTTTCCTTCGCCAAAAGACTTCAGGATGCCCTGACGCTGACGGACAGTTTCGAAAAAACCGATGCGCAGGGAAAAGCCACGAAAATTTCCCTGACCTCTTTCGGTGTTTCGGAGGGACAGGTCGTCGAGGTGCTGAATAATGGCGCCACCACCAAGACCGATCCCATGGCCGCCCTCGCCGCCCGCATCGCCAAGGGCGCCGGCCTGACGGGCAACGAAGATAATTTCGGCGATGAGATGTCGAAAGCCATCATGGCGATGCGCGCGACTTTGCCGAAAAATGTCAGTGAACTGGAAGAAACCACCGGCCTCAAGCAACTCGGCATCTCCGCCAGACAGATGATCGCCGCCATCGCCAACCCCTATGGCGACGAGGCGCGCGCCGTGAAAGGTGCGCTGGACACGCAGGCGCAGGGCACACGCTTCATGACGCGGGAGACCCTGAAAGTCATTCAGCGTCTCGAAGATGTCGCCGATCCCAAAACCAAAGAAGAGTTGCAGGCCGAACGCGGTAAAGAGCGCATTGGCGAAATCAACGATGCGGAAGTGAAGGCGGAGCGGGAAGAGGATATCCAGGCCCTCGATGCGCAGGGCAAGCTTGAAGACGTGCAGGAACTCCAGGACGTCGTGAAGGAGCATATCGATGCTTCCGGCGAGGAAAAGACGGTAGACGCCGATCCGCAGGCGTCGGCCGACATATCATCGGAAACCGCCCTGATCTCCGTGCTTGCGGCTGCGCCTGCGGATGAAGCCGAGCCGGCGAAGAACGAAGATGAACCTGCCGAGACAGACGCAGCCACCAATCCGGCCGATGCGGAAGACGACGCCGAAAAACTGCTCGATGCGCAGACACTTGTCGAAGAGACCCGCAATGCCATTCTGCCGGTCTCGATCGACGACAATGGCCTTTATGAACTGCTGAAGAAAAAGGCGGCATGATTGCCGCTTCCGAAAGTCACTTGAGCGAAACATGATGTGAGTTCAGACATGACCGATATTTCCGGCCTATCCGGCAGCGTCGTTTACGACAATGAGCCCAATGCGGCGCAGGCCCTGCTGTCCATGGCCGCCCCGCCGCTTGTTCCCGATGACGGGGCCTTCACCGCAGCCGGCGAAGAGGACAATCCCATCGCCCCCATTGAAATGCAGCCAGAGCGAAGCCTTCCCAAGGCAAGCTGGCTGGATGCGATGCCACCGGAGGCTTTTGAGGCCGCAACCAGCGACCCCGATCATATTTCCTCTGTCAATTCCGACGATAACGGCCTTTACCGCATGTTCATCGGCGTCTCACCCTGATTGCGCCCGCACAGGCAATTCTTTGGTTAGCCAAATCTTAATATCTGCAAGCCAAGATTGAACCAGATGATTCTGTATGCGCTGCAACCGACATTTGCGGCCAGAGGCGTATACGGCGCTCCCGCATGAGCGGGCGAGATGACACCTGTCCATCACCGGCGCGGCGATTTTTCAACATTTAAGCCAGATGCGGATCAGAGAGCCAATGGGGATTGGCCCTTTCGCAGCCAGCGGCGGTCACCGATAGAAACGGAGCGCAGCATGTTACCGCCTGTACCGAAAATTGCGGCAACCGATGCCGCCTATGGAACCACGGTCCCGCTGATGCCGCGCGGGCAGGTGAAAGAGACCACACCGCCGCAACCGAGCAATCCCGTCCCTGAAAATAGCGGCAGTCTTTTTGCCCGGGCGGCAATCGCCTCCCTCACCAGCGAATTTCAGCTCTCCCGCAGCACCGCCGTTCTGGCGGAAGCGCTCGGCAAGCTGATGAACCTGCCGCGGCGGGATGGCGAAGCGATCCAGACCTATGTGACGCGACTGACAGAGGCGCTCCGCACCCTGCCGGCGCCACAACGTCTGGCGCTTGAACAACAGGTCGGCAAAGCCCTGCAGGGCCTGACGCTTTCAATGCTCGCCGAAATCCTGAAACAGCCGACCGGGCCGGATGCTGCCCGCCTCGCGCTGCTGATCGAGCTTTCCCGTTACAAGGGAGCGGATCTGGCGGCAAAGGCGGTGGTCTCCTCCTATCAGCAGAACAATTCCTCCAATCCCACCCCTGCGCAATCGGCACCGCCGAAACAGCAGAACGCGCCGGGCCAGAATGCCGAAGGTCGCCCCTCTCCGGCCGTGACCGCACAGGCGGCAAATTCCGCGACCGCCAGCCGGCTTCTGCCTCTGCTCATCGGCCCGCTCGCCCTCAGTGGCGCAGCGGTGAAAGCCACGGTGGCGGCGCTAACCGCGCAGCTGGACCCTCGGCCCACGCTTTCCGCCCCGCCTGCCGACACACATGATACGCCAAGCAATGCCGCAAAGCCGGATGGAAGAGCCGAAAACACGGCACGTCCGCTTCCGCCTCAGACCGGCAACGTGACAAAGGAGGTGTCGGGCGAAATCCGCCTGGCAAACCCGCCTCGCGCCGAAACCGGTGAAACGCGCCCTGCCCTGCCGCATCGAGAGATAACGAAGGCGGAGCAGAAAGAGCCCCGCACGGGCTTTAACCCACCGTCCGGTCCGCTCGCGGACGACGCCGAGACCATGAATACCCTGCTGCTTGCCGCCACGGCTGGCAAACTTCCTGCCAAGGCAGCCGGCACACAGCAGTCTCTGCCCGCGCCGCAAAGTGGCGCGCAGCAGCCCTTCGACGATCAGGCCGTGGAAAAACCCGCCCTCGCAACGGCCGCCGCCCGCCCCTCCGGCGAAGAAACGGAAACGGCGACCCATCGTCCCGAAACCCAGCTGCAGCCGCGGGCCATGCTGGACCCGGAAGCGAGAATGGCGATGCTGGAGCAATCGGCCTCGCAATCATTGATCGCCGCCGCCCTGGTAAAAGACGGCACGCCGCTGCCGCTCGTCGCCTATCCGCCGGCGGACGAGGACTATGAATCGGAAACCCCGCCGCGGGGAGGCGGCCCCTTTTCCGAGGATGAGGCGGAAGGTGAGGCCGAGGCCGGCGCTGAAAACTCCGATGGTCAGGACGATACGGAAGAACGCATTGCTGCCAATGACACGACAGACGAGCGGGAAAGCACGCCTGCGGCGGCTTCCGACGACAGCGCGGAAAATTATTATCTCAAGATGAGCGGCATGCTCTGAGAAGAGCGCCGGTGCCCGCCCGCCGGCGCAACCTGAAAGCAATAAAAAACCCGCCGGAAAATTCCGGCGGGTTCTTCATTTCAAAGATCTTGGCGATTATTCGCCGCGGTTCTTCAGAGCCGCGCCGAGGATGTCGCCGAGCGAAGCGCCCGAGTCGGAAGAACCGAACTGTGCGACGGCTTCCTTCTCTTCAGCGATTTCCAGAGCCTTGATCGAAAGCATGACCTTGCGGTCCTTCTTCGAGAAGTTGACGACGCGGGCGTCGACAACCTGGCCAACGGAGAAGCGCTCAGGGCGCTGCTCGTCACGGTCACGGGAAAGGTCAGCGCGACGGATGAACGAGGTGAGGTCTTCGTGGTTGACGAGCTTCACTTCGATGCCGCCATCGTTGACGCCGATGACTTCAGCGGAAACGACTGCGTTCTTGCGCAGGTCGCCGGAAGAAGCGGCTTCGCCGACAGCATCCTTGCCGAGCTGCTTGATGCCGAGCGAGATGCGTTCCTTCTCGACGTCAACATCGAGAACGACGGCCTTGACCACGTCACCCTTGTTGAACTCTTCGATGACCTGTTCGCCCGGACGGTTCCAGTCGAGATCCGACAGGTGAACCATGCCGTCAACATCGCCTTCGAGGCCAATGAACAGGCCGAATTCGGTCTTGTTCTTGACTTCGCCTTCAACTTCAGTGCCGGCCGGATGGCTGTAGGCAAATGCCTGCCACGGGTTTTCCAGCGTCTGCTTGAGGCCGAGCGAGATACGGCGCTTGGACGGATCGACTTCGAGAACGACAACGTCGACTTCCTGGCTCGTGGACAGGATCTTGCCGGGATGTACGTTCTTCTTGGTCCAGGACATTTCGGAAATGTGGATCAGGCCTTCGATGCCCGGCTCCAGCTCAACGAATGCACCGTAGTCGGTGATGTTCGTGACCGTACCGGAGATCTTCTTGCCAACCGGGTACTTGGCGGAGATGCCATCCCACGGATCGGACTCGAGCTGCTTCATGCCGAGCGAGATACGGTGGGTTTCCTGGTTGATGCGGATGATCTGAACCTTGACCTGCTGGCCAATGTTGAGGATTTCCGAAGGATGGTTGACGCGGCGCCATGCCATGTCGGTAACGTGCAGCAGGCCGTCGATGCCGCCGAGGTCAACGAACGCACCGTAATCGGTGATGTTCTTGACGACGCCGTCAACAACCTGGCCTTCTTCGAGGTTCTGAACGATTTCAGAACGCTGCTCGGCGCGGGACTCTTCGAGAACCGTGCGGCGCGAAACAACGATGTTGCCGCGACGCTTGTCCATCTTGAGGATTTCGAAGGGCTGCGGGTTGTGCATCAGCGGGGTAACGTCGCGGATCGGACGGATGTCGACCTGCGAACGCGGAAGGAAGGCAACAGCGCCGTCCAGATCGACGGTGAAACCACCCTTGACCTGGTTGAAGATAACGCCTTCGACGCGTTCGCCAGCTTCGAACTTGGCTTCGAGCTTGACCCAGCTTTCTTCGCGGCGAGCCTTCTCGCGCGACAGAACGGCTTCGCCGAGAGCGTTTTCGATGCGCTCGACGTAAACTTCGACTTCGTCGCCGACCTTCAGCGTGCCGTCCTTGGACTTCGCGCCGAATTCCTTCAACGGTACGCGGCCTTCAACCTTGAGGCCGACGTCGACGATGGCAACGTCCTTCTCGATTGCCGTTACGATACCCTTGGCAACATAGCCTTCGGCAAGATCGTTAGAGGCAAAGGATTCTTCGAGAAGCGCTGCGAAATCTTCGCGCGTGGGGGTAGATACTGACATGAAATCTCCTGATTGCATCCGCGCTATGACGAATACAAAAGCGCCGGTGGGCTAGTGTTGTTGATACCCGACCCCATGCCCGCCTTTTCAAAAGGCTTTCCGGCGCAAGGACATGACTTCGGGCAATTCCGGACTAAACGCGGACCGAATTCAAGCGGTTCCGCGAGAAACCTGTTTCTCCAGGGCGGCGTCGATGATCGTCCGCGCGGCCTGAAACGCCGCCTCTATACTCATTTCCGACGTATCTAGCAAGTGCGCGTCTTCAGCCGGCTTCAACGGGCTGTCAGCGCGGCCCATGTCGCGCTCGTCGCGTTTTTTCACCTCAGTGAAGATGGCATCATAATCGCCGCTGCCGCCATTGGCCAGAATTTCGTCGTAACGGCGTCGCGCCCGCACGTCGGCAGAGGCCGTGACGTAAAGTTTCACCGGCGCCTGCGGGCACACCACCGTGCCGATGTCGCGTCCGTCAAGCACCGTGCCCGGCTCCTTCAAGGCAAAACGCTGCTGCGCCTTGACGAGCGCGCGTCTCACCGGCGTCATCACCGCTATTTTGGACGCCGCCTCACCAATATCGTGCCGGGAAAGAACGGCGCGATCGAGCCCCGCAAGATCGACCTCCAGCGCCATCTTCTCGGCCACGGCCTCGTCATCGAGCGGCAGGCCGGCATCCAGAAGCGCCTTGGCGGTTGCCCTGTAGGTCAGCCCGGTATCGAGATGGTGGAAACCATAGGTCTCGGCGATCCTGCGTGATAGGGTTCCTTTGCCCGCCGCGGCCGGCCCGTCTATGGCGATCGTGAAGGTCATGAAGCTTTCCGCCTGTGCATCCGTCATTGATATAATAGAGTGTGTCATGCCTCCCTATTTATATCAGCATCCCCGCATAGGGGTTGCGCCGAGGCAGGCGGCACCCGAAGTTTGTCTTTGACACGAAAGAGCGCAACGATTAAGGGGACCGGCTATAAATTTTACCGTCTATGCCGGTTTTACGGCGTACACACCGAAACTCATCCGACAATTTGAGGCTTAGACAGTGGCAAAAGCGGAACTTGGTACCAAGCGCACAGACCCCGATACCGGCAAGAAGTTCTACGATCTGAACCGCGACCCGGTCGTTTCTCCCTACACCGGCAAGTCCTGGCCGCTGTCCTTCTTCGAGGAAAGCACCGCCCAGGCCAAGATGGAGCAGGCTGAAGAAGAGGAAGTGGCGGAAGTCGATACCGAAAACACGGAAGTCGAACTCGTCTCGCTGGAAGATGCCGATGGCGACAACAGCGGCGACGAAATCCCTGATCTGGGTGACGACGATGACGTCGAAATCGACGACGATGACGACACCTTCCTCGAAACCGACGACGAAGATGACGACGACGACATGTCCGGCATCATCGGCGTATCGGGCGACGACGAAGAAGCTTGATTTTACTCGATAATTCGGCCCGACGACAAAAAAATGACGCCGGGCCGTTTTTTATGCTTGCACTCGTCGGAAAGCCGCAGTAGTAAGCCGCCACCGAACGGAACAACAACCGCTTCGGTTCCCGGAACCGGAAGAAATGCCGGAACCCTTATGGGGCTATAGCTCAGCTGGGAGAGCGCTTGCATGGCATGCAAGAGGTCAGCGGTTCGATCCCGCTTAGCTCCACCAAATCTTCTCAGACAATAAATTCTGCTTTCGGCCAACCGGTCCTATTCATCTTTTAGGCCATTTGACGTCATCGCCTATTGCAGCAGCGCCCGCACATCCTGCCCGTTGATACGGCACTCCAGGGAACCCGGCGCACTCACCTCCTCCACCACCCGACATTCGAGATATCTGCCGCGCAGCCGGTTCTCCAGCGCCTTGAAGGCGTTGAGGCCGCAGGCGTAACGGCGGCCGTCGGGGCCGGTGCAGACGCGGTTGCGTTCGACCTCCTCCACGCCGGCGAGGCGGAATTCCTGGCCCTTGAAGGTAAAGCGGTTGCTGGAAATCACACGCAGGCGCTGGTCCGCATGCATTTTTATCGGATAGAGATCTGGCGGCGTCGGAATGCGCTCGTAATTTTGGCTACGGGGATCGACCCGCACCGGCGAGGTGGTCCACAGCAGTTCCGTATTGGCGGCAAGGCTCGCCGGTGCGGAGGTCGCCTCGCCATTGACGAGCGAGGCGATGCGGATGCCGGCTATGCCGAGGCCTATGGCAAGGACGATCTGAAACAGCAAAATTGCGATCTGCCTGACCATGTCACCGCAACATCAAAACAATGAACGACATAAAATAAATCGGCCGTCTTTACGAAAGTGACCGGCCGCATATCACATCAATAAAACCTTGCACGCACTGACATCCCGCACGGTGCCCATGGCCATGATCGGGAGCTGGTCGCTATCCAGGATCACCCGTCCGGTTGTCCGCAACCAGCGGAAACCGCCGGATTTGAGCTGAATGCGATATTCCTGATCATAGAACACGCCATTTGTCAGCGAATTATAAACCGCCTTGGCGACGCGTGCGCGCGAGCCGCTTTCGATCTGCGCGATGAAATCTTCGACCGGAATGCCGCAGGCGGCTTTTTCCGGCGAGAATTCGCGCAGGCGGGCCGCCACGGCATCGAGATAGATCAGGTTCTGCCCGATGTTCCAGGTATAATAACCCACAAGTGTCTCTTCGAGCGATATGTTCTCCAACATCGGCCTTCTACCGTCTGAAATGCTTGTGCGGGTCTGTAACATACCAGACGATAGACGGCTAACCACAAGAATTCATCCTTTTGTCTGATGAGACGCGGTTTTGTGGGCGGCGGATTATCGACAGCCCATTTCGGCCGCCATGTTGGCGAACCAACCTTCCTGTGCCAAAGAAGGTTGACCCTAGAGCCAACGACCAGAGGAGCCGCCGTGACCATCGGGCTTGCCCATGCCGAACTCATCGCCGTCGTCACCGCCATCACCACGGATGAGCCGCGGGTCATGACCGTTCGGGAAGGCGCAGCACTTCCGTCGGGGCCGTTCGAATTCGGGCACAGAACGCTCCAGAGCGGGTTGCGGGAATGGATCCACGAACAGACCCACCACCCCGTCGGTTATCTCGAACAGCTCTACACCTTCGCCGATCGCGACCGCAACAACGACATTTTGGGCGGCAGAACCATCTCCATCGGTTATCTTGGGCTGGTTCGCGAGCAGGAAGCCTCAGGCGGCAAACGCGCCCTTTGGCACGGCTGGTACGAATATTTCCCCTGGGAAGATCATCGCCAGGGACGCCCTGAGGTTTTGGACAGCATCATCGACAGGCTGCGTGCTTGGGCGGATTCCGATCCCGCCTGCAAAAGCCAGCGCCATTTGCGGGCGGACTTCACCTTCGGCCTAGATGGCGGCGGCTGGAACGAGGAACTGACCCTGCAGCGCTATGAGCTGCTGTATGAAGCCGGGCTGGTTGAGGAAGCGCAGGGCGATCCGCGGATCAATTTCGGCAGGCCCATGTTTGCCGATCACCGCCGCATTCTCGCCACCGGCATTGCGCGATTGAGGGCCAAGATCAAATACCGGCCGGTGGTGTTCGAATTGATGCCCGATGCCTTCACGCTCCTGCAGCTGCAGCGCGCTATCGAGGCGCTGGCCGGGCTGACGCTGCACAAGCAGAATTTCCGCCGGCTGATTGAACAGCAGCAGCTGGTGGAAGAAACCGGCGACATGGCGACCGAAACCGGCGGCCGCCCGGCAAAGCTTTTCCGCTTCCGCCAGACCGTTCTCGATGAACGCGCCCTCTCAGGTACAAAACTGCCCCTCTCCCGCAATTGACATATACTCACAATGAGAATATCTCTTTGTCCTAGATATACTCAAACAGAGTATAAATGGGAGAGTGCCGTGAACGAACAGATATCCGCCGCAAGCCTCTATGATCGCGTCGCCCGGGTGATTCCCAAGGCCGAATGGATGGGCTTTCAGGACGATGTGGATGCGATCCTCGAGTTGAAGCGCAAGCGAAACGCGGTCATCCTCGCCCATAATTACCAGACACCGGAAATCTTCCACGGCGTCGCCGATATCGTCGGCGACAGCCTTGCCCTTGCCCGCAAGGCGATGGAAGTGGAAGCGGATGTGATCGTTCTCGCCGGCGTGCATTTCATGGCCGAGACGGCAAAGCTGCTCAATCCGCAAAAAACCGTGCTCATTCCGGATATGGGCGCAGGCTGCTCGCTGGCGGATTCCATCACGCCCGAGGACATTGCCCTTCTGCGCAAGGCCTATCCCGGCGTTCCGGTTGTCACCTATGTGAACACGTCCGCTGCGGTGAAGGCGGCCTCCGACATCTGCTGCACGTCAGGCAATGCCCGCCAGGTGGTGGAATCGCTCGGCGTGCCGCGCGTGCTGATGCTGCCGGATGAATATCTGGCAAAGAACGTGGCGAAGGAAACCAATGTCGAACTGATCGCCTGGCGCGGCCATTGCGAGGTGCATGAACTGTTCACCGCCGATGACATCAGAGAACTCAGGGAAAGCCATCCCGGCGTCACCGTGCTGGCGCATCCGGAATGTCCGCCCGATGTCGTGGAGGCCGCGGATTTTTCCGGTTCCACCGCCGTCATGTCCGACTATGTCGGCCGCGAACGCCCCGCCCGCGTGGTGCTTCTGACGGAATGCTCGATGAGCGACAATGTCGCCGTACATCACCCGGATGTCGAATTCATCCGTCCCTGCAATCTCTGCCCGCATATGAAGCGCATCACGCTTGGCAACATCCGCACGGCCCTTGAGGAAAACCGCCACGAAGTGACGGTCGATCCGGCTATCGCCGTCGCCGCCCGCCGCGCCGTGGAAAGGATGCTGGAAGTATGAACGAACGCCTCCCGTCGCATGCGGGCTGGACGGTCATTGTCGGCAGCGGCATTGCCGGCCTGATGGCGGCGCTGACGCTTGCGCCGCAGCCTGTGCTGCTTATCACACGCGGCGTTCTCGGCGGCGAGACGTCCAGCGCCTGGGCGCAGGGCGGTATTGCGGCAAGCCTCGGCCCCGACGATAGTGCAGCCCTCCACCTTGCCGATACGCTCGCCGCGGGTGACGGCCTCTGCGATGCTGAAATGGCCGCAGAGATCGTTTCCGCCGCCCCCGCCGTCATCGAGGCGCTGGAGCAGGCGGGGGTGCGCTTTGACCGTGATGCCGCGGGCAGGCTCGTCTTCGGGCTGGAGGCCGCCCATGGCAGAAGGCGCATCCTGCATGCCGAAGGTGACGGTTCGGGCGCGGCCATCGTCACGGCTCTCGCCGCCAGCGTTCTTCGCACACCCTCCATCACCGTTCTGGAAGGCACGGAAGTTCGTCGCCTGCTGACGGAAAACGGCGCCATCGCCGGTCTCGCCTGCATCGGCCCCAAAGGCTGCTTTACGTTGCCGGCCACACAGGTCGTTCTCGCCACCGGCGGCCTCGGCGGGCTTTATGAGGCGACGACCAATCCATCCGGCAATTTCGGACAGGGCATCATGCTCGCCGCCCGCGCCGGCGCCATCCTCGCCGATATGGAATTCGTCCAGTTTCACCCGACGGCGCTTTCCTCGCTACGACGGCCGCTGGCGCTGGTGAGCGAGGCAGTGCGGGGCGAAGGCGCACTTCTACTTAATGAGAACGGCGAACGTTTCATGGCTGATGTTCCGGGTGCGGAACTCGCCTCGCGCGATATTGTCGCCCGCGCCATCGACCGCGAAATGTTGCGCGGCGGCAGGGTCTTTCTCGATGCCCGCAAGGCGCTCGGCTCGGGCTTTTCCACCCGTTTCCCCTCGATCGACCTGCTCTGCCGGGAGGCAGGGATAGACCCCGCCCGCGAACTCGTGCCGGTCCGCCCGGCGGTGCATTACCATATGGGCGGCGTCGCCACCGATGGCAGAGGCCGAAGCTCGTTGCCGGGCCTTTGGGTTGCCGGCGAAACCGCCTGCACGGGGCTGCATGGCGCAAACAGGCTTGCCAGCAATTCCCTGCTGGAAGCGGCCGCCATGGGCATGCGCGCAGCGGAAGACATTGCCAGCAGGCCGACATATGCTGGAAAACAGCCAGCTGATATCGCAACCCTCCCCGTGCCTGACTTCCCGGCAGTCGACCTCTCTCCCGTCCGGCCCATCGTTTCCCGCCATCTCGGTATCGTGAGACATGCTGAAGGACTGACGGGCGCGATCCGTGATCTTCTGCCATTGACTGAGCGGAACGGCCCGGCATCCGATCCCGCCCTTGTTGCGCTGGCCGTCGCCGTCTTCGCGGCGCAACGCACGGAATCGCGCGGCGCGCATTTCCGCGACGATTTTCCTGAAAAGGACGCAGCGGCGACAAGGCGCAGGCTGAGCCTTAGCGACGTGATTACCATCGCCCACGAATTTTCCTCTTCCAGCCATTCTTCGGCCAGCCTTGCGCGGAGCGCCTGACATGATCCTTTCTCCCCTGCCACGCCTCATCATCGAACCGCTCGTGCGCAACGCCCTCCTGGAAGACCTCGGGCTGGCGGGCGATATCACCTCCGCCGCCGTCATTCCCGCCGATCATCGCTCGGTCGTCGTCATGGCTGCGCGCGAACCGGGCGTTATTGCCGGTCTCGATGCGGCGGACCTTGCTTTCCAGCTGGTAGACCCGGCCATCGTGATGAAACGGCATGTGCAGGATGGGGCAAGCGTGGCCCCCGGCGATATCATCGCGACGATCGAAGGCCCCTCGCGCGGCCTTCTGACGGCGGAGCGCACGGCGCTGAATTTCCTTGGCCACCTGTCGGGCATCGCCTCCGTCACCGCAAAAATCGTTGCCGCCATTGCCGGCAGCAAAGCCTCGGTCGCCTGCACCCGCAAGACGACGCCGGGGCTGAGAGCACTGGAAAAATATGCCGTGCGCGCCGGCGGCGGCATGAACCATCGTTTTGCGCTCTATGACGCTGTTCTCATCAAGGACAACCATATCGCCGTGGCCGGCAGCGTGCGCGACGCCATCCGCCGCGCCCGGCAGGGCGTGGGGCATCTGGTCAAGATCGAGGTGGAAGTCGATACGCTTGCGCAGCTGCGTGACGTCATGGACGAGGGCGTCGATGCGGTTCTCCTCGACAATATGACACCCGAACAGCTTCGCGAGGCCGTAGGGATCGTCGCCGGTCGCGCCATGACCGAAGCGTCCGGCCGCATCAATCCGCAAACGGCCGCGGCCATCGCCACAACCGGCATCGACCTCATTTCTGTCGGCTGGCTGACCCATAGCGCACCGGTTCTCGATATCGGGCTGGATTTTGAGAACCAGGGTTGAGTTTGCGATAGCGTGCACGCCGCACGGAACAAAAGTTCCGCGTCATCGTTAGTATCCCGCCTGGGGTCAATTCAAGGCGGGGGGACGTGCGCAAAAAATGCGGGTCCAGTGCCTTCTGACCTCTTTAGAAAGGAAAGGCCTGTTATGGAAGACGCACAAGTTGGCTGGATTGCAGCAATCATCATCGGTGGCGTAGCCGGATGGCTCGCGGAACAGTTCATGAAAAGCAATATGGGTGTTTTCATGAACATTATTCTCGGCATTATCGGCGCCATCGTCGCCAATTTCCTTCTGGGGCTCGTGGGCATTTCGCTCGGAGGCTGGATTGGTTATCTCATCGCCGGTTTCATCGGCGCCTGCATTCTCATCGCCATCGGGCGGGCATTTCGCCGCTAAGGGGAGGACACCATGAGCTTTTTCGACAAGATCAAGAACGCTATTTTCGGCAAGGCCGAGGCCGCGCCGCAGACTTCGGCTCCGGCCGGAACACCGTCGACCACCGCCAGCCCGACCACAGCAAGCCCGGCCGCGCCCGCTCCGACAGCGGCGGCTCCGGCACCCGCCGGCAATGTGGACGTCGCTTCGATTCTGGATGCGGCTGTCAAGAAGAACGGCCAGAAGCTCGACTGGAAACGCTCCATCGTCGATCTTCTCAAGGCTCTCGACCTCGACAGCAGCCTGACGGCCAGAAAGGAACTCGCCGGCGAGCTCGGTTATACCGGCGACACCTCGGATTCGGCGACCATGAACATCTGGCTGCACAAGGCCGTCATCAAGAAACTGTCCGAGAACGGTGGCAAGGTTCCGGCCGACCTTCTGGATTGAACCGATAAACGGGAGAGCCGCGATGGACGACTATTCCAGCCTTCGAGAGCAGATCGGCCAGGACCTCGACACCCTGCACAGGACCGAGCATCCGAAGTCGATCTTCGAGATCGCCGACGACTATCTTCTGGGAAATCCAAATCTCAACAGAGCCATCGTCGAAGACATCATCAAGGAAGAAGCGGACAAGCGCGGCATCGCGATCCACTGAAGCCGCGCATCGCAGGCACGGCGGTTGTAACAAAAGGGCGGCATCCTAACCGGATGCCGCCCTTGTATATTTGGCAGAGTTGCATCATCCGCATTCCGTCACCCCGGACCAGATCCGGGGTCTAGCGCGATCAAGTCCTTGATCGCAAAAAGACTCTTCTCACGGCGCAGACGCGCCGTGGCTGGATGCCGGATCTAGTCCGGCATGACGGAGGAGAGGTTTTCGCCAAAGCTTTATTTATCCAGCTTCGCTTCGACCTTTTTCGCGTTTTCTTCCATCAGCTCATACCACATCGCGTTCATGACGGCGAAGATGGCGGCGAGAGGCAGGCCGAGCAGCCAGGCGAAATACCACATGTTCGATCTCCTTCTTTCTTGATCAATAAGCGTGACCGCTGTCGTCGCGGATCGCCTTTTCGTCCACCTTGCCCCACAGCACGCGATAGACCCATGATGTATAGGCGACGATGATCGGGATGAAGATGAGGGCGACGACCAGCATGATGAACAGCGTCATATGGCTGGACGATGCATCCCATACCGTCAGGCTCGATTTCGGATCAACCGAGGACGGCAGGATGAAGGGAAACATCGCTAGCCCTACCGTTGAGATGATGCCGAAAATGGCGAGCGAGCTGGAAAGCAGCGCCAGCACCTCCTTGCGGGCCCTGAACAAGATGAAGGCCACGAGCGGGAAGACAAGACCGAGCGCCGGCGCCAGCATCATCCATGGATGCGCCGCATAGTTGGAAAACCAGACGCCGCTTGCGACCTCGACCGTCTTCGACAGCGGATTGGACGGACCGTCGGTCACGATGTCAGAGGTGAAGCGATATCCATCGATACCGAGCCACAGAAAGACGCCGCCGAGCGCAAACAGAACTGACGTGGCAAGGGCCGCGATGCTGCCAAAAGCGCGGGCGCGGGCCGCCACCGGACCATCCGTCTTCAGCACCAGCCATGCCGCACCATGCATGATGAGCATGGCGACGGATACGAGGCCGCAGAGGATGGCGTAGGGGTTCAGAAGTTCGAACAGCGTCGTGCCGTCGTAGAAAATCCTGAGGTCGTCATTGAGGTGGAAGGGAACGCCCTGCAGCACATTGCCGATCGCCACGCCGAAGATCAGCGCGGGAACGAAGCCGCCGATAAAGAGCGCCCAGTCCCAGCCGGTGCGCCATGCGGTGCTTTCACGCTTGGAGCGATATTTGAAACCGACCGGCCGCAGGATCAGCGCAAACAGGGTGGCGAACATCGCCAGGTAAAAACCTGAAAACGACACCGCATAAAGCGGCGGCCAGGCGGCGAAGATCGCGCCGCCGCCAAGGATGAGCCAGACCTGATTGCCTTCCCAGACCGGGCCGATGGAATTGATGACGACACGCCGCTCGATATCCGTTTTCGCCACGAAGGGCAGCAGCGCGCCGGTGCCGAGATCGAAACCGCCGGTAACGGCGAAACCGATCAGCACCACGCCGAGCAGCAGCCACCAGATGACGCGGAGGATTTCGTAGTCGATGAGTTGGTGCAATATCATGATCGTTTACTCCGCAGCGACGAGTTTTTCAGGAACGAGCGGCGCTTCCGGCTCATGGTCCGGATCAGGCCCCTTGCGGATCGCCTTCAGCATCAGCCCCATCTCGACGATGAACAGCACCGTGTAGATGGCGATGAAGCACAGAAGCGTAATCAGAACCGTCGAGGCGCTGAGGCTGGAGACGGCAGCGGCAGTGGGCAGCACACCCTCGATGATCCATGGCTGGCGGCCGAATTCGGCCACGACCCAGCCCATTTCCGCCGCGATCCACGGCAGCGGAATGGCGAAGACCGCCACTTTCAGCAGCAACGGATAGTGATCCAGCCGGCGGCGGGCCGAAAGATAAAAGAACGTCGCCGTCAGAAGGATGAAGAACATGCCAAGGCCGACCATGATGCGGAACGCCCAGAACAGCGTCGGCACATGCGGAATGGTATCCGCCGCAGCTTTCGCAATCTGCTCTTCGCTCGCCTGGCGCGGATCATCGACATATCGTTTCAGCAGCAGGGCATAACCAAGCTCGTGGCCGAGTTCCGCAAAGGTGCCGCGCACCTCTTCGGGCAGTTGCGCGCCTTTACCGGTGGCGCGTATCTGCATCAGCGCGTCATAGGCCTTGATGCCGTCGCGGATGCGGGTCTTGGCTTGCTCCACCAGATCGTTGATGCCCGGAATTTGCGTATCGAGCGAGCGGGTGCCGATAAGACCCATCACCCACGGGATCTTCACCGCGAAATGCGTCTCGCGCGCTTCCTGATCGGGAAAACCGATGACCGTGAAGGGTGCCGGGGCCGGCTCGGTTTCCCACATGGCCTCGATGGAGGCGAGCTTCATCTTCTGGTGTTCGGTCGAGAGATAACCGCTTTCGTCACCCAGCACGACGACCGACAGCGCCGATGCGAGACCGAAGGAAGCGGCGACCGTCATCGAACGCTTGGCCAAATCGACATGGCGGCCTTTCAGCACATACCAGGCCGAAACGCCGAGCACGAAGATGGAGGCCGTCACGTAACCGGCGGAAACCGTGTGAACGAACTTCGCCTGCGCCACCGGGTTGAACAGGACCTCGAAGAAGTCCGTCACTTCCATGCGCATGGTCTGGGGATTGAAGGCAGAGCCCGTGGGGTTCTGCATCCAGCCATTGGCGATCAATATCCATAGCGCCGAAAAATTCGAGCCGAGCGCCACGCACCATGTCGCGACGAGATGGCCGAGTTTCGACAATTTATCCCAGCCGAAAAAGAACAGCCCGACGAAGGTGGCTTCCAGGAAGAAGGCCATCATGCCCTCGATCGCCAGCGGCGCACCGAAAATATCGCCGACATAGTGGCTGTAGTAGCTCCAGTTCATGCCGAACTGGAATTCCATGACGATGCCGGTGGAAACGCCAAGCACGAAGTTGATGCCGAACAACGTGCCCCAGAATTTCGTCATCTGCCGCCAGATCGTGCGGCCGGTCATGACATAGACCGTTTCCATGATGGCGATCACCACCGACAGTCCGATCGTCAGGGGAACGAACAGAAAGTGATACAAGGCCGTCACTGCAAATTGCAGGCGCGACAGCGCCACTATGTCGAGTTCCATAGTCTTACCCACCTTTTCCGGAAGGCCGGCCTTCCATTTCAAAGACGACGCCGGCTCTCAAAAAATCTCAGTCCGGGCGCAGTGTATTCAGCACTACGCCGTATTCCGGGGCGCCGCTTTGACATTCATCAAATTGACGCCCCTCTTTCAGCACGATGATGCGCTCGGCAAATTCCGCCTCGCGGCGATTATGGGTGATCATCACGACAGTCTTTCCCTGCGCCCTGGCAAACAGCCGGGTGAGGACGTCGCGGGCAGTCTCACCGTCGAGCCCCTCCGTCACCTCGTCGAGAAGCCAGAGCGGCCGGTCGGCGAGCAGGAAACGGGCGAGCGCCAGCCGGCGCGACTGGCCGCCGGAAAGCCCCTGGCCCGCCTCGCCAAGCCTTGTCTCCAGCCCGGCGGCCAGGGATTTGACATGTTCGGCAAGGCCTGCCGCCGTCAGCGCATCCCACAATTCATCCGCGGTTGCGGCGGGTTTCGCCAGCCGCAGATTGTCGGCGATGCTGTCGCGAAAAAGCTGGCTGCGTTGCGTCATAAGAGTGGACGGCAGCGCGCTAACCGTGCCCGCAGCCGGCCGCAATTCACCCGCCAGAAGCTGGATGAGGCTCGTCTTGCCCGCGCCGCTCGGGCCGACGATCGCAACCCTCTCCCCGGCAGCGATTGCAAGGTTGATATTCGTCAGGACCGGATTGTCGTTCCCCTCCCGCTCCAGACGCACATCTTCGAGTTTTGCCGCCATCCCGCTGACCGGCAAGACGGGACAGCGACCCTCAACCGTTGCCGAGAGACGCGGCGCGATGCGCCGTGCGGAGAATAGCGTACGCCCAAGTTCCATCGCCCCACGACGCAGCGCCGTGAAAGGCTCCAGCGCAGCAAAACAGACGAGCAGCCCGAGCGCCGCAGCAGGCGCGCTCACCGCCCCCTGTTCCGCAAGCCAGGCCATGCCGAGAAGGGCTGCGCTCAAAAGAACGGCCGCTGCAACTCCGAAGGAAAAACCGGCATTGGTCTCGATACGGTTCAGGTTATCGTCGCAGGCAGAGAGGTAATCATCCGCCCGTTTCACCGCCGCGACCTGCGCGAAAAGGCGGCCGGTGGTCAAGAGCTCCGTCTGTCCGCTCACGAGGTCGGCCGTGCTGGCCCGAAGCGCTTCAAGCCCGATTGCCCGGCGGCGCGAGAATGTTTCCGCGCGCAGGGCGGAGCGCGCCGAAATTCCAAGCCCCGCCACGATCAGGAAAGCTGCCGCCAGAATGCCGGCCATCGGATGGAGAAAAGCAAGCCCGAAGCCTGTTGCAATCGCGGCGAGGATCGCCACGGCGGCGGGAACCAGCACGCGCAGATAAAGCGAATCAAGCGCGTCTATATCCGCCGTCAACCGGTTCAGCAGGCGGGCAGGCCTTGCCTCCAGGGATTTCGCGGCCTGCGGCGCGGCAAAACCGCGAAACAGTTTTTCCCGAAGGGCTGCAAGCACGGAAAGCGTGGCTTCATGGGTGGTCATGCGCTCGCCATAGCGGGCGGCGGTGCGCGCCAGCGCCAGAAGACGAATGGCGGCCGAAGGGGCAAAGACATCGAAAGCATAGGCCGTTGCGGGCAGAAGACCGGCAATCGCCGTTGCGGTGATGAACCAACCGGAAACGCCGAGAAGGCCAATGCCCGCCAGCACCGTCGTTACCGCCAGAACCGCGCCCGCCAGCAGCATGCCGCGCCGCGCCGACCAGAACAGGGCGATAACGGGTCTCAATATCGCAAAACGCGCGATCATGGCTGCCCCCTCGAATGGATCGCCGTCATATCCACGATCCTGTCCATGCGCGCCGCAAGCACCGGATCATGGGTCGCGACGATCAATGTCCTGCCATTTGCCAGTTGCAGCAGGTTATCCGTGACGAGAGCAGCCGTTTCCCGGTCAAGATGGGCTGTCGGCTCATCGGCCAGAACAAGCTGCGTTGCGGGGTCTGCGAAAGCACGCGCAATGGCAAGCCGCACCGCCTCCCCGCCCGAGATTCCATATCCGCCATCGCCGATCTGCAGATGCCGGCGCGCATGCGTCAGTTCATCGAGCCCGGTGCGGCGCAGCGTCTCTTCCACCATGCCATCACTGACACCGGAACGACCGAAACGAATATTCGCCTTCAGCGAACCGGCAAAAAAGAACGGCTTCTGGCTGACCCAGCCGATCGTCCTGCGCAGCCCATCGGCCGTCGCATTGTCGAGCTTTACGCCGCCGATCCTGATCGAACCCTCTCCAGCCTCGGCCAACCCGGCAATCAAGGAGAGTACAGTGGATTTGCCACAACCGGAAGGCCCGAGAATCGCAACTCGCTCACCCTGTTGAACCGTCAGGTTGAGATTTTGGATGACAGACCGGGCGTTCGGATAAGCAAAGGAAAGATTGTCGATCTCCAAGAGGCCGGGCGTCGGGGATGGGACAGACGCCACATCCGCACCCTCTCCCGCGATGGTCGCACCGCCCGCCGTCAGTTTGCCGAGCGCATCAAGCGCCGCTTCGCCGGCCGCGCGGTCGTGCCAGACGGCGGAGAGTTCCCGCAGCGGTTCGAAAAACGCCGGCGCCAGAAGCAGGATGAAGAGGCCTTCGGCTAGCGTCAGCTTGTGGCCCCAGGCGCCGAAATCCAGAAAACCGAGCAGATGAAAACCGATATAGACGGCGGTCATGGCAACGCCGAGCGCTGCGAAAAGCTCCAGCACCGCCGAGGAGAGAAAGGCGATCCTGAGCACCGCCATCGTCCGCTTCTTGAGGTTCTGCGCATCGGCGCTGAGACGCTCCGCCGTCAGATCGACGGCTTCGAGCGTGCGGATCGTTTCCAGCCCGCGCAGGCGATCAAGCAGGAAGGCATTCATATTGCCCGTCTCGGCAAGCTGCTTTTCACTGGCGGCCTTCGCCTGCCAGCCGATGAGCGCCATGAAAAGAGGGATGGTTGGCATGGCGAGCAACAGCACCAGCGCCGCGATCCAGGTAAATGGCAAGATCGCCAGCACGAAAACCAGGGGAATGATGGTGGCCTTCATCCGCGCCGGCTGGAAACGGGAAAGATAGGGCACCAGCGCTTCCGCCGCCTCAGCCACGACGCCCGCCGCCTCACCCGAGGCGGTGCGCGACAGATCGAGCGGGGAAACCTTCGCCACAGCCTGCAGCGCTTCCAGCCGCCGTTGCGACAGCACCGCGCGGGCGGCACGAAACGACAGCCGCGCCGCCATCTTTTCCAGCCACGCCTTGACGAGGCCGAGGATGAGAACCGCAGCGGCGGCCGGCACGATCGCCATCATCGGCGCGCCATCGGCAATTCTTCCGACGGAAAAGGCAAGCAAACCCGCCTGCGGCAGCCACAGTAAAGCCGCCAGCACATGCAGCAGGGCAAGGGATCTCCCCACCACCGGCGCGCGTGTCATTTTCGCCCGCCCATCGGCTCTGTCGCGAGAGGTTCTGCGGTTGGCGTTACGCCGACCCATCGCATCGGGCGAGACTGCAGCCGGCGCGGGACAGACTGCGCCGTCACCGTCGGCCCCCTGGCGGATTTCCACTGACATGCTCACGGCCGCTCTCCTCACCCGTCCTTCTTCGCGCCACGGGGTCTGGCGAGGGAGACGATCTTGTCCTTGGCCTCCAGCAGCTTCGTGACCTTCGAACCGAGCGCGAGAAGCGACGCCAGCCTTTCCGTCTCCAGCCGCTTCACATCGTCATACCAGCCGGTGAGCTGCTCGATCAGCGTCTTCATCTCGTCGATGCGCTTTTGCGCATGCCGCTCATCTTCGTTTTCCGGCGTCTCCATCAGAATTTCACGCAGCACGCTGAGCGTCGGATCGATCTCGCGCTTCTTGCGCTCTTCGGCAAGGGTGCGGAGAATTTGCCAGACATCATCAGGCGTCGTGAAAAAATCGCGCCGGTCGCCGGGAAAATGCTTGAGAATTGCAAGGTTCCACGCCTGCAGCTCCTTCAGGCTCATCGACACGTTGGAACGGGAAATGCCAAGCGCCTCCACAATATCGTCCGCACACAACGGCTGCGGCGAAATGTAAAGCAAAGCATAGACTTGGCCAACGGTGCGGTTAATGCCCCAGCGGCTGCCCATCTCACCGAAATGCAGCACAAAGGACTGAACGAGCGGGGAGAGATTGGTTGGCATTTCTTTGTTTCCTGAATTTTCAGTAATTTCTGAAATTTCGATAACGCAAAAAAAGACAGGCGGCAAATCACCTTTTTGACCTGCGTCAAAATGTGCAAATGGGCAGAGACGACATCGGTGAAGATGCTCGTGGGTGCAGCCAGGGCAAAATATGCGGCAGTCGTGTTGGGGCTTTATGACAGGCTGGGCGTTTGCTCGGGTTCGTCACCCTCTCTCCGTCATTCCGGCCTTGAGCTGGAATAACGCACTCCAAAGCAGTTTATGATATCGATAACATAGCTGCAGGCCGCCGCAGGCAAAAATCCACCCCTAAAAAATCGGCGGCGGAAAGATCCGCCGCCGATCGAAACGTCCGCACATTCCCCGTGCGGCAAAAGCGCTTACGAAAAAGCGATCTGCACCTTCATGGCGCGACTGCGGTCGGAGGCGAATTCGAAGGCCGAGATGGCGTCGTCGAGATCGACGGTCTGGGTGATGAACGGCTTGACGTCGATCAGGCCCTTGCGCATCAATTCCACACCGGTGGCGAATTCCTCATGGAAGCGGAAAGAGCCGCGCAGATCCAGTTCCTTGGCGGTGATCGCCATCATCGGCAGGTTCATATCGCCACCAAGACCGAGCTGGACGATGATGCCGCGCGGACGAAGCGCCGTAATACCACCGGCAAGCGCCACGGCGGCACCCGAGCATTCATAGAGAACATCGAAAGTTCCCTTGTTTGCCCCATAGGCGGCAAGCGCGTCGGGCTCATCCTTGCTGTTGATAACACGGTCCGCACCCGCCTCACGCGCCTTGGCGAGCGTGAAATCGGAAAGATCGGTGGCGACGATTTCAGCCGCGCCGGCACGGCGCGCGGCCAGAATGGAGAGGATTCCGATCGGGCCACAACCCGTGACAAGCACACGTTTTCCCAGCAAATCACCGGCGCGGCGGGTGGCATGCAGCGTCACCGCGAGCGGCTCGGCCATGGCGGCCTCGCCGGCGCTCAGGCCATCGGCCGGCACGCATTGCAGGGCGTCCGCCACCAGAACCTCACGGAACGCACCCTGAATATGCGGGAAAGGCATGGCGCTGCCATAAAAGCGCATGTTGAGGCACTGGTTGTGCAGGCCTTCCTGGCAGAAGCGGCAGGTTCTGCAGGGGCGGGACGGCGAAACGGCCACCAGACCGCCGACCTTCAGCCCTTCGACGCCCTCGCCCAGTTCTTCGATGACGGCCGAGACCTCATGGCCCAGCACCATCGGCTCACGAAGCCGCACCGCGCCGAAGCCTCCGTGATTGTAATAATGCAGATCGCTGCCGCAAATTCCGCCCCGGACCAGACGAAGCCGTACTTCTCCCGCTCCCGGCGCTTCCTCGGGCCGTTCCTCGATGCGCACATCCTTGGCCCCATGGGCAACAATCGCTCTCATAAATATCTCCCGTTCGACATCGCGCCTGAGCAGCACGACAAATAATCCGCATCCCTGTCACCGCCGCCTGCCGTGCATTTGCACGCCGTGCAGCCTCCCCGCCCGCCCGATCCGTACCGAAACCGGGCGTTTAAGCCTTGACATCCACGTCTGAAAGGGATGAATGTTATCGATAACATAAACCGGTATGAATGCAATGTCGAGAGACTGGAGGAAACAGTGGGCCTTAATTTGTTCGATCTTTCCGGCCGCCGCGCCCTGATCACGGGTTCGTCCCAGGGCATCGGCTTCGCGCTGGCGCAGGGGCTGGCGGAAGCCGGAGCGGAAGTGGTGCTGAACGGGCGCGATGAAGCGAAGCTGAAGGCCGCCGCCGCTGGCATCAAGGGTGCGAAAACACTTGCCTTCGACGCTACCGATCATGGCGCGGTGCGCGAGGCCATCGACCGTTTCGAAGCGGAGGTCGGCCCCATCGATATTCTCGTCAACAATGCCGGCATGCAGCACCGCACGCCGCTTGAGGATTTTCCGGCGGATGCCTTCGAGCGCCTGCTGCAGACCAACATCGCCTCGGTGTTCCACGCCGGACAGGCCGCGGCGCGCCATATGATCAGCCGTGGCCGTGGCAAGATCATCAACATCGCCAGCGTTCAGACCGCCCTTGCCCGCCCCGGCATCGCGCCCTACACCGCCACCAAGGGCGCCGTCGGCAATCTGACGAAAGGCATGGCGACGGACTGGGCCAAATACGGCCTGCAATGCAACGCCATCGCGCCCGGCTATTTCGATACGCCGCTCAATGCGGCTCTGGTTGCCGATCCCACCTTTTCGGCATGGCTTGAAAAGCGCACGCCGGCCGGTCGCTGGGGCAAGGTCGAAGAGCTCGTCGGCGCCTGCATCTTCCTGTCATCCGATGCCTCGTCCTTCGTGAACGGGCATATTCTTTACGTCGATGGCGGCATCACCGCTTCGCTTTAACAAACACCAAAACCGGATGGCCGGCTGCGGCCGCCATCCGGTTTTGAACCGATGACACCACGACACTTTGGGAGGAGGCCGTGAACACCATGACCGAGAAGAACAAAGTCGCGCTGATCGGCGCCGGCGCCATGGGCGGCGCGATCGGCACACGGCTCATCGAGACCGGCAATCAGCTGACGGTTTTCGATCTGGATGCGGAAAAGGTGGCGGCGTTGACGAGCCTCGGCGCGCAGAGCGCCGGCACGGCGGCGGAAGCGGCTTCAGTTTCCGATGTGGTGATCCTCAGCCTCAATTCCCCGAAAATCGTTCGCATCGCCGTCTTCGGCAAGGATGGCGTGGCGGCGGGGGCAAAGCCCGGCACACTCATTATCGACATGTCCTCCATCGATCCGGAAGCGACCAAGGAGCTGGCGGCCGATGCTGCGGAAAAGGGCCTGCGCTGGGTGGACAGCCCGCTTTCGGGCGGTGCGCCCAAGGCGCTTGTCGGCCAGTTGACGCTGATGGCCGGCGGCAGCGAAAAGGATGTCGCCGATGCGCATCGCGTGCTGCGGCATGTGGCCAGCAACTATACCCACATGGGACCCTGCGGCGCGGGACAGACGACGAAACTCATCAATCAGGTTCTCTGCGGGCTGAATTTCCTTGCGGTGGCGGAAGCAACACAGCTTGCGCTGGATGCCGGCGTCAATGCCACCAAAATCCCGCAGGCGCTGAAGGGCGGCCGCGCCGATAGCGCCATCCTGCAGGAATATATGCCGCGTTACGTGGCAAAGGATTACCGCCGCACCGGCCGTATCGACAATATGGTGAAAGACCTCAACGGCGCGCAGGATCTCGCCCGGCGCACCAACACGGCCATGCCACTGACGGCACTTTGCGCCGAAGTGCACCGCATGCTGACGGCGGCAGGGCTGGGTGGAGAGGATCAGGCCGCACTGATGGAGTTTTTCAGCGGCGCGAAACGCACCTTTCCGGACTGATTGCCCGATGGGCATGAAATGGCAGGAGCCTGTTGATACAGCCCCCACGGGCCATTGCGAAATTGTCCTTCAGCGAAGATGATCGGGCGAATCGGCATGGCAATTGCCCCGATCATCGCAGACGCATGCATGCAAAGGACAATTTCCCGATGACTACCTCCACGACAGGCACGGGGATTGCCGGTCTGACCGTTTCCGGAGACGGTTTCATTGCCGAAATCGCTTTTGAGGGCGCGACGCTTCTGAGCTGGCGGCCGATCTCTGCCGATGGCGGAGAAGGCGAAGATCTTGTCGACGGATATTCGACGCCTGCCGAACTGCAATCGCAGAACGGCGTGAGAAACGGCATTCTCGCACCCTTCACCAATCGCATTCCGGATGGCCAATTCAGTTTTGGCGGGCAGGCGCACCGCATTGAACCGGTGCTTGCCCATGAAACTCTCGTCTTCCACGGATTTGCCAGAGCCCTGCCCTTCGCCCTCGCGCAATCTCTTGAGGAAAACGGCGCTCGCATCCTTATCTTCCGCACTGAAATATTGCCTGCGGATTTCAAGGGTTATCCCTACCGTCTCGCCATCGAGGTGGAATATCGCTTCGCCGGCCATGAGGTCACCATCGACATACGCGGCATCAATCGCGACGACCGGCCCCTGCCTTTCGCCGCCGGCTGGCATCCCTATTTCCGCCTGCCCGGCACGACGTCTATCGACGACCTTCTTCTCACGCTGCCCTCGCGAACGGCGATTGAAACAGACGAGGACCTGATCCCCCTTCGCGACCCACAGGGCGGGATAGTCAAACGGGACGACACCCGCTTTCTCTATGCGCCGCTGGCCGGCCATGTACTCGATGTCTGCTTCACCGATCTGGTCGCATCCGAAAACGGGCTTTACGAGACGAGGCTCGAAAACCGGCACGATGGTTCGAGCCTGACGGTATGGCAGGAGCGTGGGCACATGCATGTCTTCACCGGCGATACGCTCGCCCGCGACAGGCGGCACTCCATCGCGCTTGAACCCGTGGAAACACCAACCAACGCCTTCAACCACCAGGAACTCGCGGATGCGATTACCCTGCAACCCGGCGAGACTCGAGGCTTCCGCTTTGGCGTCCGTTTCAAGGCGGCGCGCTGATAAGGCTCGATAAGCCCTCAGATATGCGTCGTCGGCAGCGAAGACGACAGCTTAACCGTCTCCATGGAGATATAGGCGGACATGTCGTAAAGCTGCACGCGGCGCAGGATCTGTTTATAGACCGTGTCGTAATATTCGACATTCGGCAGCACCAGCTTCAGAATATAGTCGAAATTGCCGGTCAGCCGGTGAACCTCGACAATCTCAGGTATGGTGCTGACGGCGGCATGGAACCGGTCCAGCCAGTCCTCCGCATGCAGGCCCGTTCTCACCAGCAGAAAAACCGTGGTCGGCAGGTTGATCTTCCGTCGGTCCAGCAGCGCCATCGTGCCCGTCACATAACCTTCCGTTCGCAGCCGCGTGATGCGGCGCGAACAGGCCGATAGCGACAGGGAAACCTCCTCTGCGATATCCGCGAGTGGGGTCTCGGCATTTTCCTGGAGAATCGCAAGGATTCGGCGGTCACGGTCGTCAATCATCCGTTAAGAATGCACCGGTTAACGCAACAGCGCAAGAAATTTGCGATATTATCTAATATGGCGCGTTACATTTGCATACTTGCCGCGCCATCCTCCAAAAAACGCATGCCGTTTTCGTTTCGGTGATGGCATTCTTGTCTTCAATCAAACTTGATAAGGGAACTCTTATGAAACGGATCGGCCTGATCGGCGGCATGAGCTGGGAATCTACCGCAACCTATTACCGCATGATCAATGAGGCCGTGCGCGACAGCCGCGGCGGCCTGGTCTCGGCCGATATCGTCATGCATTCGCTCGATTTTTCCGAGGTCGTCGCCCTCCAGAAGGCCGATCGCTGGGATGAGGCAGGCGCTCTTCTGGGCGCTGCCGGTGCGCGCCTTGCCAATGCGGGTGCCGATTGCGTGCTGATCTGCACCAACACCATGCATCTTGTCGCTGACACCGTAGCGAAAATGTCCGGCGTGGCGCTGATCGACATCATCGATGAAACCGCAGCAGCCCTGAAGGCGGATGGACGCCGCAAGCCGCTTCTGCTCGCCACCCGTTACACGATGGAGCACGGCTTCTACACCGACCGCATGCGCCGCCACGGCGTCGACGTGGTCGTGCCCGATGCGGAAGACAGGGCTGCGATCCACGACATCATATTCGGCGAACTCTGCCAGGGCGAGATCAAGTCCTGCTCGCGTGAACGCTATCTCGCGGTCATCGACAAGGCTCGCGCACTCGGCGTCGATTCCGTCATTCTCGGCTGCACCGAAATTTCGCTGCTGATCGACCCCGACGCCCTGCCGCTGCCCGGTTACGATTCGACCGCCATTCACGCGAAGGCCGCCGTCGGCTTCGCGCTCGGAAACAAGGCTTTCGACAGAGCCGCATGAATGTGCCGCCTCTTTGCCTATTCCGGTAAACCCGTCTGGCTCGACAGCCTGCTGATCGAGCCAGAAGCATCACTGGTCAGCCAGTCCATGGCCGCAAGAGAAGCGAAAACCGTCGTCAATGGCGACGGTTGCGGCCTTGGCTGGTATGGCGAACGCGGAACGCCCGGCGTCTTTCGTGATACCAGGCCCGCCTGGTCGGATGCCAACCTCGCTGCACTCTGCCACCAGCTTCGCTCGGGCATGTTCATGGCCCATGTCCGCTCCGCCACCTCAGGCGAAGTATCCCGCGCCAATTGCCACCCCTTTGCCCATGGCCAATATCTCTTCATGCATAACGGCCAGATCGGCGGCTACGAGCAGATCAGGCGCGACATCGACTCCCTTATCCCCGATGATATCTATGCATCCCGACGCGGCACCGGCGACAGCGAAGCAATATTCCTCATCGCCGCCGGCCTTGGCCTTGATGCCGATCCCGTGCGCGCAATTTCCACCGCCCTTCGTCTCTGTCAGGAAAAGATGGTCGCGGCGGGCGTTTCCTCCGCACTGCGCTTCAGCGCCGTGCTGATGGACGGCGATTGCGTGCACGCCTTCCGCTGGTCGAGCGATGACAAGCCGCCGACGCTCTACTGGCGCGGCCTGGAAGAAGGCATCGCGTTGAGTTCGGAGCCCTTTTCCTTCGATTGCACTCCCTGGTGCGCCGTTCCGCCGAATACCCGCGTGACGATCCGCGCCGGGGAAATGACGACAGAGCCTTTTTTTCTGCCGTAAACATCGTCTTCGACGACGGTGTTGCCCCGTTTTCACACCGCCGCCACGCGAGACAAACATGGCTGTGGCGGCGACCCATTTATTTTCATTGAATTTTTGCGGCCGCGAAGGCTAGTGTGTGATTTAGAGCATCGGACCGAAACATATGCGCGGTTTTCGGTCTGGTGTGTAAAGATAATAGAGCGAAACAGATTTCAGGACCGGTGAACCATTTAAAAGTGTTGCAGCCTCTCTCCCTTTTTTGAACGATGCCCGGCATCGCGACCACCACGCAAACCTCTTCAGGAACGGCGGATAAAGGGCCGGCAATGCCTTCGGCGATCCTTGGGACGCGGAAGAAAAATTCTTATTTTTCATAAACCTAAGCCGTTCAACTTTCCGCAAAAAATGCTGTTGCCACACCTCCATATCGATGCATAAACTGGCATCAGCAAAGGCAACACGGATCGACCTCATCAGACCCTCTCCTCCCACCAAGGTGCTGACCGACCAATGATCAATAATCTAAACGCCGCCGATCTTCCCCGCCCCGCCCCGCGCAGTTCCAACCCGGAAATCATGGCGTCGGAAATCATCGAACGCCTCACCTACCGCATCGGTAAGGACGTCAAGGTCGCCAAGCCGCACGACTGGCTGACCGCAACCATCCTCGTCGTCCGCGACCGCATCATCGACAAATGGATGGAATCCACCCGCAAGGCCTATCACAACAATTCCAAGCGCGTTTATTACCTGTCGCTCGAATTCCTGATCGGCCGCCTGATGCGCGACGCCATCTCCAATATCGGCCTGATGCACGAAATCCGCGATGCGCTGTCCTCGCTCGGCGTCGATCTTGACGTCATCGCCGGTCTGGAGCCGGATGCAGCCCTTGGCAATGGCGGCCTTGGCCGTCTCGCCGCCTGTTTCATGGAATCCATGGCGACCGTCGATATTCCCGCCTATGGCTATGGCATCCGTTACGTGCACGGCCTCTTCCGCCAGCAGATGGCGGATGGATGGCAGGTGGAACTGCCGGAAACCTGGCTGGCGCATGGCAACCCCTGGGAATTCGAACGCCGCGAAAGCTCCTATGAAATCGGCTTCGGCGGATCGGTGGAGACGATCGGCGGTTATGAAGATCCGCAGCGCTTCGTCTGGAAACCGGCCGAACGCGTCATCGCCATGGCTTACGACACGCCGGTCGTCGGCTGGCGCGGTACCCGCGTCAACACGCTTCGCCTGTGGTCGGCGCAGCCGATAGATCCCATTCTTTTGGCCGCCTTCAATGCCGGCGACCATATCGGCGCATTGCGCGAAAGCAACAAGGCGGAAAGCCTGACGCGGGTTCTCTACCCCGCCGATGCGACGCCGGCCGGTCAGGAACTGCGCCTGCGGCAGGAGTTCTTCTTCTCCTCCGCTTCGCTGCAGGACATTCTGCGCCGCCATCTGCAGCAGTACCCGGATTTCACCTCGCTGCCCGACAAGGTTTCGATCCAGCTTAACGACACGCATCCGGCCATTTCCATCTGCGAAATGATGCGCCTGCTCTGCGATGTCCATGGCCTTGAATTCGACGAAGCCTGGAAGATCACACAGGGCACCTTCTCCTACACCAACCACACGCTTCTGCCGGAAGCGCTGGAAAGCTGGCCGGTGCCGTTGCTCGAGCGCCTTTTGCCGCGGCACATGCAGATCGTTTACGCCATCAACGCCAATACGCTGCTCTTCGCCCGCAAGGAAAAGAAGATGGCGGATCAACAGATCCGTTCCATCTCTCTCATCGATGAAGGCGGCGAGCGCCGGGTGCGCATGGGCAACCTCGCCTTCATCGGCTCGCATTCCATCAACGGCGTTTCCGCACTTCATACCGAGCTGATGAAGGAAACTGTCTTTGCCGACCTGCACAGCCTTTATCCTGATCGTATCAACAACAAGACCAACGGCATTACGCCGCGCCGCTGGCTGATGCAGTGCAACCCCGGCCTGACGGGATTGATCAGGGAAGCGATCGGCGACGATTTCCTCGATGATGCGGAAAAGCTGACGGCACTCGACCGTTTCGCCGACGATGCCGGTTTCCGCGAGAAATTTGCCGAGGTGAAGCGTCTGAACAAGGTGCGGCTTGCCAATACGGTGGCGCAGCGCATGGGCATCCGCGTCGATCCCTCGGCCATGTTCGACATCCAGATCAAGCGCATCCACGAATATAAGCGCCAGCTTCTGAACCTTGTTGAGACTGTCGCCCTTTACGACCAGATCCGTTCCCACCCGGAACTGGATTGGGTGCCGCGCGTTAAGTTCTTCGCAGGCAAGGCGGCGCCGAGTTATCACAACGCGAAGCTGATCATCAAGCTTGCCAACGATATTGCCCGGGTCATCAACAACGATCCGGCCGTGCGCGGGCTTCTCAAAGTGGTGTTTGTTCCGAACTATAACGTCTCGCTTGCCGAAATCATGGTTCCCGCCGCCGATCTTTCGGAACAGATTTCGACGGCCGGCATGGAAGCCTCCGGCACCGGCAACATGAAATTCGCGCTGAACGGCGCGCTGACCATCGGCACGCTCGATGGCGCGAATGTGGAAATGCTCGAACATGTCGGCGCTGAGAACATCGTCATCTTCGGCATGACGGCGGAAGAAGTGGCCAGAGCTCGCGCCGAGGGCCACAATCCGCGTGCCATCATCGAAGGGTCTGCGGAATTGTCGCAGGCTCTGTCGTCCATCGCGTCGGGTGTGTTTTCACCGGATGATCGTTCGCGGTTTTCTGCCCTCATCGACGGCATATACAACAGCGACTGGTTCATGGTCGCCGCCGATTTCGACGCCTATGCCGACGCACAGCGCAAGGTGGACGCGATCTGGAGCGATCAGGATAGCTGGAACACCAAAGCAGTGCGCAACACGGCGCGTATGGGCTGGTTCTCGTCCGACAGGACGATCCGCCAGTATGCCACCGAGATCTGGAGAGCCTGATGAAAAAACCGCTCAATTCGGCCGAAGAGAAAAAGACTGGCGAAATCACGAAGGCTGAAATCGAGGCGATCAAGAGCGGTTTGCATTCCAATCCCTTTGCCCTTCTCGGCGTTCACGAGACGCCGGAAGGGTTTTCCGCCCGCTGTTTCATTCCGGGCGCCGAGGAGGTTTCCGTCCTCACGCTGGATGGAAATTTCGTAGGTGAATTGAAGCGGCTTGATCCTGATGGTTTTTTCGAAGGCCGGATCGATCTTTCAAAGCGCCAGCCGGTGCGGTACCGCGCCAGCCGCGACGATGCCGAATGGGCGGTGACCGACCCCTACAGCTTCGGCCCTGTTCTCGGACCCATGGACGATTATTTCGTCCGTGAAGGATCGCATCTCAGGCTCTTCGACAGGATGGGCGCGCATCCGCTGAAACTCGAAGGCGTCGAAGGTTTTCACTTCGCCGTGTGGGCGCCCAATGCGCGGCGTGTTTCCGTCGTCGGCGATTTCAACAATTGGGATGGCCGCCGGCATGTGATGCGCTTCCGCAAGGATACCGGCATCTGGGAAATCTTCGCGCCTGACGTCTATGCCGGCTGCGCCTACAAGTTCGAAGTCCTCGGCGCCAATGGCGAGCTTCTGCCCCTGAAGGCCGACCCTTATGCCCGCCGCGCCGAATTGCGGCCGAAGAACGCTTCCGTCACCGCGCCGGAACTGACGCAGAAATGGGAAGATCAGGCCCACCGGGAACATTGGGCGCAGGTGGACCAGCGCCGCCAACCGATCAGCATCTATGAGGTGCATGCCGGCTCCTGGCAGCGCCGCGAGGACGGCACCTTCCTCAGCTGGGATGAACTCGCCGCCCAGCTCATTCCCTATTGTACGGATATGGGCTTCACCCATATCGAATTCCTGCCCATCACCGAACATCCCTATGATCCCTCCTGGGGTTACCAGACGACCGGCCTTTATGCGCCATCCGCCCGTTTCGGCGATCCCGAGGGCTTTGCCCGTTTCGTCAATGGCGCGCACAAGGTCGGTATCGGCGTTCTTCTCGACTGGGTTCCGGCGCATTTTCCGACCGATGAGCACGGGTTGCGCTGGTTCGACGGCACCGCGCTTTACGAGCACGCCGATCCGCGTCAGGGTTTTCACCCCGACTGGAACACGGCGATCTACAATTTCGGCCGTATCGAGGTCATGTCCTACCTCATCAACAACGCGCTTTATTGGGCCGAGAAATTCCATCTCGACGGCCTGCGCGTCGATGCGGTCGCCTCGATGCTCTATCTCGATTATTCCCGCAAGGAAGGCGAGTGGATCCCCAATGAATATGGCGGACGCGAAAATCTCGAATCCGTCCGCTTCCTGCAGAAGATGAATTCGCTCGTCTACGGCACCCATCCCGGCGTCATGACGATCGCGGAGGAATCCACCTCGTGGCCGAAAGTGTCCCAGCCCGTCCACGAGGGCGGTCTCGGTTTCGGCTTCAAATGGAACATGGGCTTCATGCACGACACGCTGAGTTATTTCGCGCGTGAGCCGGTGCATCGCAAGTTCCACCATCAGGAACTGACCTTCGGCCTGCTTTACGCCTTCACCGAGAATTTCGTGCTTCCGCTTTCCCACGACGAGGTGGTGCACGGCAAGGGATCGCTGATCGCCAAGATGTCCGGCGATGACTGGCAGAAATTCGCCAATCTCCGCTCCTATTACGGCTTCATGTGGGGTTATCCCGGCAAGAAGCTGCTGTTCATGGGGCAGGAGTTCGCACAGTGGAGCGAATGGAGCGAAAAGGGGTCGCTCGACTGGAACCTGCGCCAATATCCGATGCATGAGGGCATGCGCCGCCTCGTGCGCGATCTCAACCTCACCTATCGATCCAAAGCTGCCCTGCACGCCCGTGACTGCGAACCTGACGGCTTCCGCTGGCTTGTGGTCGATGATCACGAGAATTCCGTCTTCGCCTGGCTGCGCACGGCGCCCGGCGAAAAGCCGGTGGCGGTCATCTGCAACCTCACCCCGGTCTATCGGGAAAATTATTATGTGCCGCTGCCTCTGGCGGGGCGGTGGCGGGAGATTCTCAACACCGATGCCGAAATTTATGGCGGCAGCGGCAAGGGAAATGGCGGACGCGTTCAGGCGGTCGATGCCGGCGGCGATATCGGGGCGATGCTCGTCCTGCCGCCGCTTGCCACGATCATGCTCGAACCGGAAAACTGACAGACAGAGAGGGAGGACACCATGTCGGAAAAAAGAGTTCAGCCTTTGGCGCGTGATGCAATGGCCTATGTCCTCGCAGGCGGCAGAGGCAGCCGCCTGAAGGAGCTGACGGACCGCCGGGCAAAACCCGCCGTCTATTTCGGCGGCAAGGCGCGTATCATCGATTTTGCGCTTTCCAACGCGCTCAATTCCGGCATTCGCCGCATCGGCGTCGCCACGCAATACAAGGCGCACTCCCTCATTCGCCACCTGCAGCGCGGCTGGGACTTCTTCCGCCCTGAACGGAACGAGAGCTTCGACATTCTTCCCGCCTCCCAGCGCGTTTCCGAAACGCAATGGTATGAAGGCACCGCCGACGCGGTTTACCAGAATATCGACATCATCGAGCCCTATGCGCCGGAATATATGGTCATCCTCGCCGGCGACCATATCTATAAGATGGACTACGAATACATGCTGCAGCAGCATGTCGATTCCGGCGCTGACGTGACGATCGGCTGCCTTGAAGTACCGCGCATGGATGCGACCGGTTTCGGCGTGATGCATGTGAATGAAAAAGACGAGATCATCGATTTCATCGAAAAGCCGGCCGATCCACCAGGCATTCCCGGCAATGAAGGCTTCGCGCTTGCCTCCATGGGCATTTATGTCTTCCACACGAAATTCCTGATGGAAGCGCTGCGCCGCGACGCCGCCGATCCGACCTCCAGCCGCGACTTCGGCAAGGATATCATTCCCTATATCGTAAAGCACGGCAAAGCCGTCGCCCACCGCTTCGCAGACTCCTGCGTCCGCTCGGATTTCGAGCATGGTCCTTACTGGCGCGACGTGGGCACCATCGATGCCTACTGGCAGGCCAATATCGATCTCACGGATGTGGTGCCTGACCTCGATATCTACGACAAGTCCTGGCCGATCTGGACCTATGCGGAAATCACCCCGCCGGCGAAATTCGTGCATGACGATGAGAACCGCCGCGGTTCGGCCGTGTCTTCGGTTGTTTCGGGAGACTGCATCATTTCCGGTGCGGCCCTCACCCGCAGCCTCCTGTTTACCGGCGTGCGCGCCAATTCATACTCCCGCCTTGAGAATGCCGTAGTACTGCCGAGTGTGAAGATCGGGCGCCATGCCCAGCTCAGCAACGTCGTCATCGACCATGGAGTGGTCATTCCGGAAGGACTGATTGTAGGAGAAGACCCCGAACTGGATGCCAAGCGTTTCCGCCGCACGGAAAACGGCATTTGCCTTATCACCCAATCGATGATCGACAAGCTGGACCTGTAGAGCCCATGAATGTCCTTTCGGTTTCATCCGAAGTCTATCCCCTGATCAAGACCGGAGGGCTCGCCGACGTTGCCGGCGCGCTCCCCATCGCGCTCGAGGCCCTTGGCGTCAGGACGCGGACATTGATACCCGGATATCCGGCGGTGAAAGCCGCCGTGACGGACCCCGTCAAATGTCTGGAATTTACCGATCTGCTCGGCGAAAAAGCCGATGTGCTCGAAGTACGGCATGAGGGGCTCGATCTCCTCATTCTCGATGCGCCCGCCTATTACGAGCGCTCCGGCGGCCCCTATCTCGACCAGACCGGCAAGGACTATCCAGACAATTGGAAGCGCTTCGCGGCACTGTCGCTCGCGGCAGCCCGTATTGCCGCCGGCGCGCTTCCCGGCTGGCGGCCGGATATCGTGCATGCCCATGACTGGCAGGCCGCCATGGCGCCGGTCTATATGCGTTATGCCGAAACGCCTGAGATTCCGAGCCTTCTCACCATCCACAACATCGCCTTTCAGGGCCAGTTCGGCGCCAATATCTTCAGCAAACTGGCGCTGCCACCGCATTCCTTCGGCATGGAAGGCATCGAATATTATAATGATGTGAGCTTCCTGAAGGGCGGCCTGCAGACGGCAACGGCGCTCAGCACCGTCAGCCCGTCCTATGCCGAGGAGATCCTCACCCCGCAATTCGGCATGGGCCTGCACGGCGTCATCGGCAGCCGCGCCCATGTGCTGCACGGCATCGTCAACGGCATCGATGCCGATGTCTGGAACCCGGCAACGGACCATCTGATCCACGACAATTATTCGGCCGCCAATCTCAAGAACCGCGCGCTGAACAAGAAGGCGGTCGCCGAACATTTCCGCATCGATGATGATGACAGCCCGCTGTTCTGCGTCATCTCCCGCCTCACCTGGCAGAAGGGCATCGACCTCATGGCGGAAGCCGTGGATGAGATCGTTTCGCTCGGCGGCCGTCTCGTGGTGCTTGGCGCGGGCGATGTGGCGCTGGAAGGCGCGCTTCTGGCGGCGGCATCCCGACACCATGGCCGCGTCGGCGTTGCCATCGGTTACAACGAACCCCTGTCGCATCTCATGCAGGCGGGCTGCGACGCGATCATCATTCCCTCGCGTTTCGAACCCTGCGGCCTCACCCAGCTTTACGCGCTGCGTTATGGCTGCATTCCGGTCGTCGCCCGCACCGGCGGCCTTGCCGATACGGTGATCGACGCCAACCATGCCGCCATCGCCAATAAATCGGCGACAGGCGTGCAATTTTCACCCGTCACGCTTGATGGTCTGAAACAGGCGATCCGCCGGACCGTCCGTTATTATCACGACCCGAAACTGTGGACACAAATGCAGAAACTCGGAATGAAATCCGATGTTTCCTGGGAAAAGAGCGCCGGTCTCTACGCCGCGCTTTACAGCCAGCTTATTTCGAAAGGCCATTGAAACAATGATCAAAACCATCAAGACGACGCCCTATCAGGACCAGAAGCCGGGCACATCCGGCCTGCGCAAGAAGGTGCCGGTCTTCGCCCAGGAAAATTACGCGGAGAACTTCATCCAGTCGATCTTCGACGCACTCGAAGGCTTTGAGGGCCAGACGCTGGTGATTGGTGGTGACGGCCGTTATTACAACCGCGAAGTCATCCAGAAGGCGATCAAGATGGCCGCCGCTGCCGGTTTCGGCAAGGTTCTGGTCGGTCAGGGCGGCATTCTCTCCACACCCGCCGCCTCCAACGTCATCCGCAAATACAAGGCCTTCGGCGGCATCGTGCTTTCCGCCAGCCATAATCCCGGCGGTCCGACCGAAGATTTCGGCATCAAATACAATATCGGCAATGGTGGTCCCGCACCTGAGAAGATCACGGACGCGATCTATGCCCGCTCGAAAGTCATCGACAGCTACAAAATCTCGGATGCCGCCGATATCGATCTAGACAAGATCGGCAGCTTCAAGGTGGACGAGCTGACTGTCGAGGTGATCGATCCGGTCGCCGATTATGCCGCCCTGATGGAAGAGCTGTTCGATTTCGACGCCATCCGCACGCTTATCGCCGGCGGCTTCAAGGTCGTGGTTGATTCCATGAGTGCCGTTACTGGCCCTTATGCCGTGGAAATCATCGAAAAGCGCCTCGGCGCACCGAAGGGTTCCGTCCGCAACGCCACACCGCTGCCGGATTTCGGCGGCCATCATCCCGACCCGAACCTTGTCCACGCCAAGGAGCTTTATGACGATGTCATGAGCCCGGAAGGCCCCGATTTCGGCGCCGCTTCCGATGGCGATGGCGACCGCAACATGGTCGTCGGCAAGGGCATGTTCGTCACGCCATCAGACAGTCTGGCCATCATCGCCGCTAATGCCAAACTCGCCCCCGGTTATGCGGCCGGCATTTCCGGTATCGCCCGCTCCATGCCGACAAGTGCGGCAGCCGACCGTGTCGCCGAAAAACTCGGCCTTGGCATGTATGAGACGCCGACCGGCTGGAAATTCTTCGGCAACCTCATGGATGCCGGCAAGGTGACGATCTGCGGCGAAGAGAGCTTCGGCACCGGCTCCAACCATGTGCGCGAAAAGGATGGCCTCTGGGCTGTGCTCTACTGGCTGAACATCGTCGCCGCGCGCAAGGAAAGCGTGAAAGACATCGTCACCAGGCACTGGGCCGAATATGGCCGCAACTATTATTCGCGCCACGACTATGAGGAAGTGGATTCGGATGCGGCGAACACGCTGGTCGCCACCCTGCGCGAAAAACTCGCGACGCTTCCCGGCACCAGCTACGGCAATCTGAAGGTCGCGGCGGCGGATGATTTTGCCTATCACGATCCGGTCGATCAGTCCGTCAGCAAAAATCAGGGCATCCGCATCCTCTTCGAAGGCGGTTCGCGCATCGTGCTGCGCCTTTCCGGCACCGGTACTGCGGGCGCGACGCTTCGCCTTTATGTCGAGCGTTACGAGGCGGATGCGGCCCGTCATGGCATCGAAACGCAGGAAGCGCTTTCCGACCTGATTGCCGTTGCCGATACGATCGCCGGCATCAGGGCCCATACCGGCCGCAACGCGCCGAGCGTTATTACGTAAGGGCTTGTCGCCCGCTCATGAGGGACGCACTGAAAGCGTCCCTCATTCGGCCTTGCCTCCCTTTTCCGTTCTGGGAGAGAAACACCATCCCCGGAGAGACTGATCATGCAGACAACTTCCGTTTTCCCCAAAGGCGCAATCCAGACGGAAAACGGAACGGAATTCACGGTCTATTCCCGGCATGCCTCCCAGATCGATCTCTGCCTTTTCGATAAAACCGGCGAAAAAGAAACGGCGCGCCTGCCGATGGTGCGCGGCGAAGACGATATTCACAGATTGATCGTCGCCGACGTCGGCCTCGGCACGCGATACGGCTTTCGCGCTCACGGCATTTACGCTCCTGAACACGGCCTCTGGTTCGATCCCGCAAAGCTGCTGCTCGATCCCTATGCCACGGAGATCGACCGCCCCTTCCGACACGATCCAGCGCTTTACGCCTTTGGCGCGGAGACCGGCGAGATCATGCCGAAGGCGGTCCTTTCCCAATATGAGCCGGTCAAGCGCCATCAGCCGCTTTTTGCCGAAGGCGGGCTGATTTATGAGCTTGCCGTCAAATCCTTCACGCAGTTGCATCCCGAGGTGCCGAAAGACATCAGAGGCACCGTCGCAGCACTTGCCCATCCCGCCATTCTCGCACACCTGAAAAAAATCGGCGTCGATGCGGTGGAATTGATGCCGATCACCGCTTGGATCGACGAGCGCCACCTGCCGCCTCTCGGCCTTTCCAATGCCTGGGGTTATAATCCCGTCGGCTTCATGGCGCTCGATCCGCGCCTCTGCCCCGGCGGCGTGCGGGAATTGCGAGATACGGTTGCGGCGCTGCATGCGGAAGGCATCGGCGTCATTCTCGATCTCGTCTTCAACCATACGGGTGAAAGCGATATCGAGGGCTCGATCCTGTCGTTGCGCGGGCTCGACAATCTCACCGCCTTCCGTCACCCACAGGGAAAACCGGGCGTGCTGGTCAACGATACCGGCACCGGCAACACGGTTGCCTGCGACCATCCCTATATTCGCCAGCTCATCGTCGATTCCCTCAGGCATTTTGTTCTGAATGCCGGTGTGGACGGCTTCCGTTTCGATCTCGCGCCCGTGCTCGGAAGAACGGCCGCCGGCTTCGACATGGCGAGCGAGACGCTGGCCGCCATGCATTCGGACCCGGCGCTTTACGACCGGATATTGATCGCCGAACCCTGGGATATCGGTCCCGGCGGATATCAGCTCGGCAATTTCCCTGAAAGCTTCCTCGAGTGGAACGATCGCGCCCGCGACGACATGCGCCGTTTCTGGCGTGGTGATGCCGGCACGACCGGGGCGCTGGCCAATGCGCTGTCCGGCTCATCGCCGATCTTTTCCCGGCATGGCCGCGCGAGAAGCCGCAGCGTCAATTTCCTTGCCGCCCATGACGGTTTTACCCTGTTCGATCTTGTCAGCCATGAACGCAAGCACAATGAAAGGAACGGCGAAAGCAATCGCGACGGCCATAATGATAACCATTCCTGGAACAATGGTTTTGAAGGCCTGACCGATGATCCCGCCATTGTCGCCGCCCGGCTTGCGGATGTGAAAGCGCTGCTTTCCACGCTTTTCGTCAGCCGCGGCGCCCTGATGCTGACGGCGGGCGACGAGGGCGGCCGCAGCCAGCAGGGCAACAACAATGCCTATTGCCAGGACAATGAGATCAACTGGGTCGACTGGTCATCGCTTGTCCCCGAACTGATCGACCACACGGCCTTTCTTGCCGCATTGCGCAAACGTTTCGGCGTGTTTTCTGAGACGGGCTTCTTTTCCGGCAGGGACGATGTGACATGGCTTGCCCCCGCCGGAGAACCGATGACGACAGCAGATTGGGAAAGACCGGATGCGCAGGCCTTCGCCATGCTGCTTTCCACCCCGGACCGGGAGACCGGCGAGGATACCGAGCTTGCCGTTCTTATCAATCGCGGCCGCGAGATCGTTCCCTTCACCCTGCCGGGTGATGGCTGGCGCGCCATAGGTACGGATTTCGGCAATCCCGCCTTCCTGCCCGCCCGTTCGGTGGTGTTTTATCTGCGCAGTTGATCCCTTCGCGTCACGAGCCGTATAAGTCGCGGGAAACAATGCGGACGAGGTAACATGACAAAAGAAATTGCGCTGGCGGAAATGAAGGATCGCGTCGGTACGGAAATGGGCGTTTCCGACTGGATCACCGTTGACCAGACGATGATTGATGCCTTCGCAAAAGCGACGCTGGACGAACAGTTCATCCACACCGACCCGGAACGCGCCAAAGCGGAAAGTCCCTTCGGCGGCACCATCGCGCATGGATTTCTGACGCTCTCCCTGCTTTCGGCGCTGAATTACGATGCCCTGCCCCGCATTCGCGAACAGACCATGGGCATCAATTACGGCTTCGATGCCATCCGTTTCGTCACGCCGGTCAAAAGCGGCGCGCGGGTGCGTGGCCGGTTCACGCTGGCGGAAGCGCGTTTTCGCGGGGCCGCCATGCTGATGACGACTTATGACGTGACGGTGGAAATCGAAAACGAGAAAAAACCGGCGCTCACCGCACGCTGGACCACCATCAGCCAGTTCAACCCGGAGGACAGGCCGCAAGACGCCTGAAACCACCGCAAGGGAGAGAGCGCATGCATGACGAAGCCGTAAGGAATGCGTTCCTCGTGCAGGCAAGAGCCTGCGACAGCCTTGGCTCGCCCTTTACCGCACGGCTATGCCGCGCGGTGGCAGCAAGGCTCGACCGCCAGACGGAGGTGGGCGAGCGGATTTTATCCTGGCCCGGCGATGTCGGCCCCTCCGGCGATTCCGTTCCCCTGCGGTTGGCGGGCGCCCTGCATGCGCTTGCCATCAAGGAAAAGATCGCGCCGCTTGTCGATATCCCACCGGAAGACGAGGAGGCTCTCTGGCAGGCTTGCGCCAGCGCCCTGCGTTTTCATTCCGCCTTCATCCTTGAAAGGTTGAAATCACCACCGCAGACCAACGAGGTTCGCCGTTCCGCCGTGCTGCTGCCGGGCTTTCTTTCGATTGCGGAATTGACCGGCAAACCGCTGGTGCTTTCCGAAGTGGGAGCCAGCGCCGGCCTCAACCTGCAATTCGACCGTTACCAATATCACCTCGGCAAACTCACCTGGGGCGAACAATCCGATGTTATCCTGTCACCAGAATGGCGCGGCAATACCCCACCCCATGGGCGGATCGAGGTTATCGAGCGCGCCGGCTGCGATCTCAACCCGCTCGATCCGTCATCGGCCGAGGATCGTCTGCGCCTGATGTCCTATGTCTGGGCCGACCAGACCGACCGTCTGGAGCGCATCGCCGCCGCGTTGCGGATCGCGGTGGAGAACGGCCTGCAGGTCGAAAAGGCCGACGCCGTAGACTGGCTGAAACGCCGCCTTGCCAGGCAATATCCGGGTACTGCCCACGTCGTCTATCATACCGTCGCCTGGCAATATCTGCCCGATCCCTTGAAACAGGCAGGCGAGGCACTGATCGCCGAGGCCGGAACCCGTGCCACGCTGGAGGCCCCGCTTGCCCGCCTGCAAATGGAGGCGGATACGACGTCCGGCAGTGCCGCCATTACCCTGCAAATCTGGCCGACCGGCGAGAAGCAGGAAATTGGCCGCGCCGATTTCCATGGGCGATGGGTGCAATGGCGGGGCTGGAAATAAGGGCAAAAAATTTAGACGAAGAGATTGCCCAAAATCCAACTAGTACTTGTAAAATGAATACAACCATGCTCCTCTTCTTGAGACCTTATCTAGAGGGGGATTCTAATTGCGTATCAAAACCCCAAAAATCATAAATATTCTTATGTTTTGGACGTTAATTTCGACCCCGGCGCTCGCCCAGCAACAAATGGGATCGCAAGCCGCCATGAATGCGTGCGCAAACATTGCCACCTTACTGCAGATGGGAGGGCCACAACTGCAATCTGCATTTGGGCAGCATGCACTATTTGCAATTTTTCAACAAACTGGTGGAACAGGTCGCTATCTACCCCTAGTACAACTTGGACCTGTTCATAACGTTATGATAGGCGGGGAAAATGTACTTCCGTTGGGCAGTTTTTTGACTTGCCGGACCGTTCATCAGAATGGATATGCGGATTGGCAGCTTGCATTTTCTCAAATGACGCAGAGATTTGAGAATTTTCAGTTCAATTCGGTGCCTGGTGGAAACCCAAATCCAAACCCGACTCCGAATCCGAATCCGACGCCAAATCCCAATCCCAACCCGAATCCCACACCGAATCCGGTGCCAAAACCACCTTCGGATAATCAGGCCTGTCAAAAATTTCCCGAACTTTGCCCCTGAGGTGAACGCCATGATTACGAGACGCAGTCTTATTGTCGGATGCGGCGCAAGCCTCGCACTACCCGGGATATGCCGATGCCAGACATATAACGGATGCACGCTAACCGCCTCGGAGATTGCATCCGAAACGGATAACAAAACGATGGAGTTCTCCTACGTCGACGGCCAGGCTCCAATCGCCACGTCTGGAGACAAAGACTTCGACTACGCGCTGGCGCAGACCCTGAACTATCTCAGTAATCTTTTCGATGTCCTGCCCGGCTTCACTTATCTCGACGACGCGAAGGGGAAAAATGCCTATGCCAGTTCGGCCAACTATATGGGGCGCTCGGACGGTACGGTTCTTTTTGGCCTACGTTTTCTACAGGAATTTCTCAATCAGCCAGCCTATCCCGCCGCTTACATCGCAGCCGTATGCGCTCATGAGTTTGGGCATATCGCACAATATAAATATGGAATAGACGACCGATTGCGCGGGCAGCCGACCGTAAAAAGAATAGAGCTACATGCGGACTATCTAGCGGGATATTTTGCGGGCAACCGCAAGCTAGATAACGCAAATTTCCCGGCAGCGGTTATCGCCCAGGCACAATTCAGCGTGGGAGATCACGCAGTTGATAATCCCGGGCACCACGGCACGCCGGACGAGCGCGGAAATGCCGTAAAAGCCGGTTTTCTTGCCAGTTATCGTCAACGCCTAAAGTTCCAAGATGCACTGGAAGCCGGCGTTGCATATGTCCAAACCCTCTAAATTAAACACCCTGCCTGACTTTGGCTTTAAAAACTCCATGTCTTCAGACAGATATAAGCCGCTCTCTTTTTAAAACGCTTGAAGAGTCTAAACCGCCACGTCCGCCGCCGCCTCCTGCAGCAGCCCGCCGACATATTCGGCAAAGGAGCGCCAGCATTCCACCCGGAACGTATCGTCCGCGGTGCGCAGCAGCACCACTTCCGCCTTGCCGAAGACGGTGCGTGAGCAAGCGCCGACAGGGAATTTTGCGTGAGAAAGGTCCTGCGGGCAGCCGGCATTGAGCGCTGCTTCCGCGCCAGCGCCGGAGACGATGACGGCCGTGTTGCGGTGGGAAACATCGGTTGCCGAAAACAGGCCCGCAACATTGGCGAGCGCTGCCATCAGGTCGCTTTCGCCCTGATCGATCACCAGCCATTCATCCGGCCCAATCCACAGGGCGGAACGCAGGCCCGACGTGACGGAACTCTTCGGGCTGGTGGGCAGCGCAAGACCGAGCGCTTCGGACAGCGCCGGTACGGCGCTTTCCCGTGCGCGTAGCGACAGCCGCGAGGCGGAAGCCGCAGGCTTGAGCGATACGAAGGGAGAGCCGCCGTGAAAATCCTCAAGCACGGATTTGCGTTTTGCGTGCAGCATGTCAGCCATTGAGACGGGCTCCTTCCTTGTCGAGGAAGACCATGTCGGTCACTTCGACGGCAATGGTTTTATCGGCAAGTGGAATATAGAGCGTTTCGCCCATGCGCGCCCTGCCATCCGCCACCAGCGCAAAAGCGATGGAATGGCCGAGATTTTCCGACCAGTAGGCGGAGGTGACATGGCCGAGCATGGTCATCGGTTTCGGCTGGTTCGGATCAACGACGATCTGGCCGCCCTCATCCGGAACGGTCAGCCGGTCCTTGGTCTTCAGGCCAACAAGCTGCTTACGGCCGGAGCGCGTGAGATCGGGGCGTTTCAGCCCGCGGATACCGACGAAATCCGTCTTCTTTTTCGAAACGGCCCAGGCAAGCCCGGCATCGTCAGGTGTCACCGTTCCGTCCGTATCCTGCCCTACGATGATGTAACCCTTCTCGGCACGCAGGATATGCATGGTTTCGGTGCCATAAAGGCAGCCGCCGACGGCTTCCGCCCTGTCGCGGATCGCGCTCCAGACGGCGGCGCCGTAATCGGCCGGCACATTGATTTCGAAGCCGAGTTCGCCGGTGAAGGAGACGCGGAAGAGGCGCGTTGGCACACCGCAGAACTTGCCTTCGGCTACCGCCATATGCGGGAAGGCTTCCGGCGACAGATCGATACCCTCAACGAAGGGCGCGATGACTTCCCGCGCCTTCGGCCCCTGCACGGCAATGACAGCCCACTGTTCGGTTGCCGAGGTGAGCCAGACGTCGAGATCGGGGAATTCGGTCTGGAGATAATCTTCCATGTGCTGGAGAACGCGGGGCGCGCCGCCCGTCGTCGTCGTGACATGGAACCGGTCTTCGGCAAGACGGCCGACAACACCGTCATCGTAAACGAAACCGTCTTCACGGGTCATGATGCCATAACGGCAGCGGCCGGGTTTCAGAGTATCCCAGGCATTGGTGTAGATGAGGTTCAGGAACTTCGCCGCATCCGGGCCGACCACCTCGATCTTGCCGAGCGTGGAGGCATCGAACACCCCGACGCTCTCACGCACCGTCTTGCATTCGCGGTTGATCGCCTCATGCATGCCCTCGCCCGCCCGCGGGAAGAACCAGGCGCGTTTCCAGTTGCCGACATCCTCGAAAACCGCGCCGGCCGCAAGCTCTTCCTCGTGCATCGGCGTCTTGCGGGTGGGATCGAACAGCGCGCCGCGCGAATGGTTGATGAGCGTGCCGAAGGTGACCGGCGTATAGGGCTGGCGGAAGGTGGTGAGACCAACCTTGGGCAAATCCCGCCCAAGTGCCTCCGATGCGATGGCGAGACCATGCATGTTGGACATCTTGCCCTGATCCGACGCCATGCCGTTGGTGGTGAAGCGCTTGATATGCTCGACCGAATGCATGCCTTCGCGCACGGCAAGGCGAATATCCTTGGCGCAGACATCGTGCTGGAAATCGATGAAGGCCTTGACGCCGGTGCCCTCACCCGCGCCTTCGGCGGCACCGATCATGCCGCCCGTCCAGGCGCGCGCATTCTCGCCGGAAAACGCCACCGAACCGCCACCGGCAGCTGCCGCTTCGGCAATGATCGCGGAAAGATCATCCGTGCCGTTGCAGGCGCCGATGGAAACGCAGTTCTGCACATGGATATCCGGCAGGAAACGCTGGTTAGCCGCGTCAAACTTCAGCTTGCCGCGCGATTGCGAGAAGAGATGCACCGAGGGTGTCCAGCCGGCGGAAACGACAAGCGCATCGATGGCGATCTTGCGCTTGTTGGCGCCACCATTGCGGCCAACGGTCATCGAGGAGACGCGCAGGCGGCCGGCGGTGTTGTAAACACTGTGACCCGCCAGCACTTCAATGCCGAGCGCCCGTGCTTCGTCCAGCAGGCGCTGATCCGGGTTCTCCCGGCAATCAACGATGGCGGCGATCTTCACCCCCGCCTTCTTGAGATCGAAGGCCGTCTCATAGGCCGAATCATGGGCGGTGTAGACCCCGACATTATGGCCGACGGCCACACCATAATGGTTGAGGTAGGTGCGGGCGGCCGCAGCCAGCATGATGCCCGGGCGGTCATTGTTAGCGAAGACCATGTGGCGCTCGATTGCGCCCGCCGCGAGCACGATCTTCTTCGCACGCACTTGCCACAGCCGCTCACGCGGCTGGTGTCTGGCGGGCGTGGCGAGATGGTCGGTCACGCGCTCGGCCAGCGCGACGAAATTGTGGTTGTAATAACCAAAGGCGGTGGTGCGCGTCAGAACCCGCACATTGGGCAGGGCTTTCAGTTCGGCGAAAACCTTCTGCGCCCATTCATAACCGGGCAGACCATCGATGACTGCACCGGTATCGAAACGCAGCGCGCCGCCAACTTCGGCATTTTCATCCACCAGAATGACGCTGGCCCCGGTCTTTGCAGCAGCGAGCGCCGCCGTCAGGCCGGCAACGCCGGCGCCGGCGACCAGCACGTCGCAATGGGCATAACGACCGGAATAGTGATCCGCATCCGGTTCGCTCGGCGCCTTGCCGAGACCGGCGGCGCGGCGGATCAGCGGTTCGTAAATCTTGTGCCAGGCGGCCTTCGGCCACATGAAGGTCTTATAATAAAAACCGGCCGCGAACATCGGAGACAGAACGTCGTTGATGGCGTTCAGATCGAAGGACAGCGACGGGAAACGGTTCTGCGAGGCGATGATGGCGCCGTCGAAAACCTCCTGCACCGTGGCGCGAACATTGGGCTGCTTACGCAGGCTGTCGCGTGAGACATCGATCAGCGCATTCGGCTCTTCCGGTCCGGCGGAAAGGAAACCACGCGGCCGGTGATATTTGAACGAGCGGCCGATCAGATGCACGCCATTTGCCAGAAGCGCTGACGCGACCGTGTCGCCCTCCAGCGCCGGATAGATCTTGCCGTCGAAGGTGAAGCGTGCGGTTCTGGCGGGGGTCAGACGGCCAGCGCCCTTGATACGATAATCGCCGCTCATTTCCCGGCTCCCTTTTCTGCGGAAAGGACCGTTTCAGCATCGGGTTTAGGTTCACCCGCCTTGTAGGTCATCAGGAATTTGTCGCTCACCGAATCGCGGGCGGCGTTGAAGAAGCGGCCGCAGCCGTGAATGTGACGCCAGCGCTCGAAAACGAGGCCCTTGTCATTGTCGCGGATGAAGAAATACTCCGCGAAGGCCTCGTCGGAAATATCGGCGATGTTTTCCGGCCGGGCAATATGGGCTTCGCCCGCCCAGCGGAATTCCAGTTCGGAACGGTCTTCCCCGCAATAGGGGCAATGGATCAGAAGCATCGTCGCTCCACCTAGAGAGAATTTTCCGGAAGCGCTGTTCCGGCGGGTTGGTCACACAGCCGTCTGCCCATCGAAACGAACGGAGAAAGCCGCTTTAAAAGTTGCTCGAAATTATCGAATGGCCTCAGCGCCGAGGCCCGGCCCATATTGACGATGGCAACCGCCATCATGTCGGTGTCGATCGCGAAGGGGTAGTCCTGCTTACCGTCGTCCTGCTCGCCGACGAAATAAACCATCTTCGTCGTAAGGCTCGGCGCGCAGAGAAGCAGGCCCTTTTCCGCCACGAAGGGCCAGTCTTTCTCACCCTGCATTTTCGCAATCTTCTGGCTGCGGAAATCCTTAGCCTCGGGAATGACGCTGCCGGCGGGCACGGCTGCAGCCGCGCCAGATATATTGAGCGCAAGCATAGCCGCCGCCGCCAGCATCAATGCGCCACCGCGGCAGCGGCAGCCTCGTCGATAAGACGGCCGGTGCGGAAGCGGTCAAGCGTTAGCCCCGCCGCCAGGCGATGCGGTTCGCCACGGGCGATGAGATGCGCGAAGAGATTGGCCGAACCCGGCGTCGCCTTGAAACCGCCCGTGCCCCAGCCGCAATTGACGAAGAGGTTCTGCACCGGCGTCACGCTCTGGATAGCGGAACGATCAGGCGTGTTGTCGGTGATCCCGCCCCATTGCCGCATCATCTTGACGCGGCGGAAGATCGGGAACAGCTCGCAGATGGCGTCGAGCGTGTGGGTGATGATCTGCAGGCCGCCGGTCTGCGAATAGGAGTTATATTGGTCCGTGCCAGCGCCGATAACCAGCTCGCCCTTGTCGGACTGCGAGATATAGGCATGCACCGTGTTGGACATGACGACACAGGGGAAGATAGGCTTTAGCGGTTCCGACACCAGCGCCTGCAGCGGGTTGGAATGCAGGGGAACACGCACGTCCGCCATCTTCATGATGACCGAGGAATGACCGGCGGCGGAAACACCGATTTTTTTCGCGCCAATGAAACCGCGATTGGTCTCCACGCCCGTCACCGCGCCATCAGGCCCGCGGCGAATGCCCGTGACCTCACAATTCTGGATGATGTGCACGCCGCGGTCTGAAGCCGCGCGCGCATAACCCCAGGCTACCGCGTCGTGGCGGGCCGTGCCGCCGCGACGCTGAAGGGCTGCACCATTGATCGGGTAACGCGCATTGCCGGATATATCGAGCGGCGGGCAATAGGCTTTCGCCTGCTCCGGCGTCAGCCATTCATTGTCGATGCCATAAAGACGGTTGGCATTGATATGGCGGCTGAAGGACTGCCGATCATGGATATTGTGCGACAGCATCATCACGCCGCGCGCCGAATACATGACGTTGTAATTGAGATCCTGGCTCAAGCCTTCCCACAGTTTCAGGGAATGCTCGTAAATATCCATGCTCTCTTCATAGAGATAATTGGAGCGGATGATGGTGGTGTTGCGGCCGGTATTGCCGCCGCCGAGCCAGCCTTTTTCCAGAACTGCGACATTGGTAATGCCGTGTTCCTTGGCAAGGTAATAGGCCGCTCCGAGCCCATGCCCGCCGCCGCCGATGATGACGACATCATAATCCTTGCGCGGCTCGGGTGAAGCCCATTGCGCATCCCACCCTTTATGACCCCGCAACGCCTCACGCGCCACGGCAAAAACGGAATATTTGCGCATTCGCAGTCTGCTCCTCAAGAACCGGCCAGAGGCCGTAAACATAGTTCCGGCCCGTATCATACACATGGCAAATCGGGATGGGAGGCAATATTCATTTTGCGACGTCGCAATGATTTTGTTTCGACATCGCAGGCGGAATTCCGGGCAGGCCGCATTTTGCTGGTTGATTATGCGCTAGCGGCTGGACTTGCTGCAAATGATCTGTTATTGCACGTCACCAATCGCCCAGCTCGACAGCCGGACGAACCATTTTTTGTTTGCGTGTGAATGCCTTTATTCACACAGCAAGATAACCAAACTAAAGGAACGGGTTTAACGTGCAGGTACTAGTCCGCGACAATAACGTTGATCAGGCGCTCCGCGCCCTGAAGAAAAAGATGCAGCGCGAAGGCATTTTCCGTGAAATGAAAATGCGCGATTACTACGAAAAGCCCTCCCAGAAGCGCGCCCGCGAAAAGGCTGAAGCCGTTCGCCGCGTTCGCAAGCTGGCACGCAAGCGTGCACAGCGCGAAGGTCTGGTTGCAGGCCCCCGCGCAGGCCGTTAATAGGCCGTCTTTTGGACGTTTTTGAATGCTTGTTGGGCGGGGGCGATCAATTCGCCGCCGCTCTTTGTGTTTGTGGCCGGAGAATGTTCTTGAGAACGATCGTGAGACCGGCCTGCGAGGGAACCCACACCGAATGATCGCTGTCGACGCCTGTGTTGTGAAAAACTCCGATGCCTCCACGCGCCGGGTGCCATTAAAAAACAACAGAGGGTTCCGCGCTTCTCTGGTCGTCTGTACCGTCCTTGCCGGTCTTTCCGGCTGCGCGACATCCAACCAGACGGAAGATGTGTTCAGGATCGACCGCGCCCAGGGTTCGCAGGAAAATATCGCCTCGCTTACCTCGGTCATCAACGCCAATCCGCAGGATCCCGAAGGCTATAACGTCCGTGGTTCGGCTTACGGCCGCGCCGGTGATTCGCGCCGCGCCATCGAAGATTTCAACAAGGCGCTGCAGCTCAACCCGCGCTTTTACCAGGCCTATGCCAACCGCGCGCTGGTTTACCGTAATAGCGGACAGCAGCAGCAGGCCTTGCAGGACTACAACGCCGCCCTGCAGATCAATCCGAGCTATGACGTGGCGCTGATCGGCCGTGGCAATCTTTACCGCCAGTCCGGACGCGTGAACGAAGCTTTCAACGATTTCTCCCGCGCCATCGAGCTTGAAACCACCGACGGACGCGCCTGGCACAATCGCGGCCTGATCTACCAGCTGCGCAACCAGCATGCCCAGGCCATCGAAGACTTCTCCAAGGCGATCTCGCTGTCGTCGACATCGCCGGAGCCCTATAATGGCCGCGGTCTTTCTTACGTCGCACTCAATGACGACGAAAACGCCTTCGCGGATTTCAACCACGCTATTTCGCTTGACGGTAATGTGGCAGAATCCTGGGCCAACCAGGCGCTCGTCTATGAGCGGCGCGGCGAGATGGCCAAGGCCGCCAAGTCCTATGGGCATGCGGCCCGGCTCGACCCGAAATATAAGCCGGCACTTGACGGCGTTGCCCGCACACGCGGCGCCGGCGCCTCCTGATCAAACGGGCACGAACAAAAAAGCCGGCGGGTCTGTCACCCGCCGGCTTTTTTATGGAAAATGCTGAGGTTTCAATGGCTGTCTCGGCGTGCCTCGGGTGTGGCGTCACCCGCCCACAATTCCGCCTGCACCGCATTTTGAAACTCCATGACTTCACGCCGCATGGCAGCGTCCTCATAACCGAGTTCCGTCAGATAGGCGGCCAGTTCACGGCACTCCCTGCGCCAGAAATCATTCGCCTCCACACCATGCAGCCGGTCGAGCATGGTTGCACATCGTTTAACGTCGGCAATACGGTTCTTTGCCGGAAAGGCGATTACTTCTGAACTCGTTGTCACGCGGGCACCTTGCTCTTGCTGAGGAATCAATACCGACTTTTTAAAGGCGAGATGGTTAACGAAGTCTGCAGAGGATGTAAGACAGCGAGCAATGGCCGCAAGAGAAGGCTTTTATGTCTCTCAAAAGCATGGAATCGCATGGTAAGGCAGCCCCGATCGGGGGAAGTCAGCAATTACCGAGGAATTTACCAATCAAGATTACCGAAATTTCATGCCGCAACCGTTAGAAGAAGTATATGTGTGTTGAAACAGCACCGGTCTCATCGTATATTTCTTGCAAAGAAGAAAAATGCCGCAGCGCAGTCAAAAATGGAGAAATCGTTCTCGGGAGGAGAGCACCATGTATGCACCTCGTGTTTTTTTCAGCATGATCGGTGCATTGCTTGCCTTTGCGGTTGTGACATATTTCATCCACGGCTCCTTCTACACGGCATTCATCCAAACCCTCATCTGTGCAGTCATTCTGCAAGTCGGTTATTTTATTGGGATTCTCGTTCTGGTCGCCCGGGAAAAACGGCGCATGCGGGAAACCTTCGCGGGGGACCGTGGCACCGAGGCAATACAGGCGGACGCCGTAAAAAGCCCGCCGCCGCATGGCGCCAAACTGACCGATATGTGAGTTTTTACGCAGCTTCTTTTATTGCGCCGCAAAAAAATCGCTTGCATCCACACGCCTGACACTTTCTGCTGGCCAAATCCTGACGGTTGGTCAAAGCAGAAGGACAACACATGGTGAGTGGTTCACAGCCCATTTGCGTCATCATCGCTGCGAAAAATGCATCCGAAACGATCGATATAGCCATCCGCTCCGCCCTTGTGGAGCCGGAGGTCGGGGAAGTCGTGGTTATCGACGACGGTTCCACCGATACGACGAGCGATGTGGCGCATGCGGCGGATGATGGCACGGGCCGTCTGCGGGTCGTGCGATTCGATGTCAATCGCGGCCCTTCGGCCGCGCGCAACCACGCCATCTCGATTTCATCCGCGCCGTTGATCAGCATTCTCGATGCGGACGACTTCTTTTTCCGGGGTCGTTTCGCCGCCATGCTGGCCGATGACGACTGGGATCTCGTGGCCGACAATATTGCCTTCATCCAGCAATCGGTCCCCGGCGCATCCTCCATGCAGCCGGTCCGTTTCGAACCGCAGGCGCGGTTTCTGTCGCTCACGGAATTTGTGGAAGGTAATATTTCCAGGCCCGGTGTGGAGCGCGGGGAGACCGGCTTTCTGAAACCGGTGATACGCCGCGCTTTTCTCGACAAACATGCATTGCGTTACGATGACGGTCTGCGGCTTGGCGAGGACTACGAACTTTACGTGCGGGCGCTGGCCGCCGGTGCACGTTACAAGGTCATCCGCCATTGCGGTTACGGCGCGATCGTGCGCGGCAACTCGCTGAGCGGCCGTCACCGCACCGAAGATCTTCGCCGCCTATATGAGGCGGACAAGGCCATTCTCGCCGGTTGCCGGCTCTCGGCAGAGGAAACGGCGATCCTGCGCGAACATGAAAAACATATCCGCGCCAAATTCGAACTCCGTCATTTTCTCGATGCGAAAAAGCAGAAGGGCATGGGCGGTGCGCTGAGCCACGCCCTGACGCGGCTGCCCGCCCTGCCCGCCATCACGCGCGGCATCTGGACCGACAAGACCGCGCGCTTCCGCAAACCGCCGCCGGTGCGGGATGTTCGTTATCTGCTGGATGGCACGCCGGTTTCGTGAGGGTAGAACCCACTGCCGCAAGAACGACGACAAGTCCGCCGTTCCCTCCTCCGTCATGCCGGACTCGATCCGGCATCCAGCCACGGCACGCCTGCTCCGTGAAAGAGTCTTTCGCGATCAATGACTTGATCGCGCTGGACCCCGGATCAAGCCCGGGGTGACGGCCTGCGGATGCTCCGCTTTTGCCAAACGCATAGGTGCCGCTGCACTTTATCCGTGGCGCGAAAGGAAGCACCGCCGCGGACTATCTTGGACCCTCAGAGATAGTCCCGCTTCACCGTTTCCAGAACGGCGGCGAAACGCTCCTTGCGCTCCTCCAGCCGGCCATCCGGGCTGAGGCGTGGCTCCGCTCGGCTTGCCTGCCAGAGCGCCAGTGTGGAAGGCGCGGCCAGCACCTGCTTGGCCAGCTTGCGCAGGGATCGGGACTGGGTCTCCTGCGGTCGCACCAGCACATCGCCCAAATGTGTCGGGTTCCCATGCATCGAAACGGAACCGGTCTCGGCAATGACCGGGCCTGGCGGCGGCGGGAAACTCATGCCCCAGAAGCGCGAGCCCTTTTTCGCCGCCTCGGCGCGGGTTGAAACCGGCACGTAGCGCGGCTGATATTCGACACCCACGCTGCCGGCCCAGTCGCTCCATTTGAAGCTGTTGATCGACGGCGAGGTGCTGACCGCGACCCACGGCACGCGGAAGGCATCGGCAAGGATTGCGCCATGCATGGATTCGGCGACGATGAATTCCGACTGGGCGATGGCGCGGATGACAGCCTTCGCCTCGCCGCGCGGGTCGAGATAGGTGAGCCCCGCCGGTTCGCAGACCGTTTCCCACATGCCGAATTCCGCCGATTCCCAATGGGGAACGAAGGTCTTCTTGTAGAGCTTCGGCAGGCCTTTGAAGTCAGGCATCTCGGTGACCATGACGGCCGGGTCGACAATGCCCTTTTCAGGGGCGAGCCCGAGCTTGGCGGCGGTTTTGTCGCCGCGCACGCAGCGAATATCCCAGAACTCGGTGCTGGTATCCGGCACTGCGCCATAACCATAGCCGCTGCCGATCACCAGCTTGCGCTGCTTTGCGGGCAAAAGAACATCGTTCAGCACGGTGCCGACGCCGACCAGCATGACATCGTCATGCACATCGCGCAGGCCCGGAAGCAGAAAGTCCCACAGCCACAGGTTGAGATCGTCACCGAAATTGCCATGATGAGATTCCCAGTGGTAAGGTTTCATGAGGTCACTCCTGGGTAAAAAAACATATAAATTCTTGTGGGCGAGAATTCGCTCATCTCGAGCGGACGATTTTTCCGGCACCGAGTTCGAAAGCAGCACGCAGCAGTGCGGGATCGCGCATCGCCCATTTCAGAAGCAGTCCGAATTCGGGCGCCTTGCGCCGTTTCAGATTGCCCGCCTGGCTCCACAGCGCCTGTTTGCGCGCCGTGTTTTTATAGGAAGCGATGGAGGCGACATCGTCCGGCCGGCGTGAAAAACGGCCCTCCAGCGTATCGAGCGCCACCCAGGTATTGAACTGCTGGCGCAGGAATTCCGGCGAGGTATTGTCGATGCTGTGGAAGATATTGACGCCCATGCCACGCATCGCGCCGGCATCGTCACACAGAAGCGTCCGCTTCGATGCGAGGATGGAATCACAGAAAAACAGCACGTCTTCCGCCGCCAGACGCAGCGCCGGGTCGAAGCGGATCTTCTCGAAAAGAGGACGGCCGATCACCATGCAGGAGAGATGCAGGAAGCTCCAGTTGCGCAGCATCACACTTGCCAGATCCGGCAGTTCGATCACCAGCGGCTTCTCGGAAAGCCTTGCCGCACCCTCATTTTTTTCCAGCTCGGAAATGGCGAAATGATAATAAAATTCGTCACTTGCCTGCATTGAGGCCCAGTAGCACTCGCCGCCATAGGTCTGAAGCGCGAAGGCAGCATTCTGCAGATGATCGGGTGTCCAGATATCGTCGGAATCCAGAAAGGCGACATAGTCGGTGCCATCTGGCACATTGTCCAGACCGGTATTGCGGGCACCGCCCGGTCCGCCGTTGGACTGTTTAATGACGATAATCCGGTCTTTCTGTTCCTGCGAAATTTCCGCAAGTTCCTGATCGATCGGGTATGGCGATTCGTCATCGACGATGACAAGATCGAAGTCCTGGTAAGTCTGCGCAAAAACCGATGCGAGTGCACGTCCCAAGATACCGTGCTGCTTTTGGTAGTAGGGAATGACGACAGTAAATCTTGCCATTGTTTCGCCCCTTGCGTTGATCAAGAAGTGTCGGGCCCGATCCTAAAAGCGGCCCCGATGGTATCGGCAACTCCCAACCGGCTTCCTCCCGCCGGCCTCCAGAAACAGGATGCTTGTATGCCCCCAGCGCCAAATGTAAAGACCATCACCACGAATGTCGGGTGGAGCGTTTTATCAAAAACAGGGACATTCGGGCTTAAATTTGTCACGGTCCCCATTCTTGCACGGTTGCTTTCCCCGGAGGAATTCGGGGTGGTGGCGGTAGGACTAACGGTTGTACAGTTTCTGACCATGATCGCCGGCGCGGGGCTCACCTCTGCCCTCATCGTCGAGAAGGAAGAGGATATGGAAACGATCCATACCGTCTTCTGGGCCAATCTGGCGATCTCCTGCACCATGGCCGCCGTCCTCTACATCTGGGCGGAGTTTTTCGGCGGGCTGCTGGGTGCAGTGGAAAGCGCCTATCTGCTGCGCATCATGGCCTTCCTCATTCCGCTGCAGCTTGCTGGCGATGTTGCCTATTCGCTGCTCGCCCGGCGCATGAATTTCAGCAAGGACGCGCTTTGGAGCATGGCGTCGGAAAGCATCGCCGCGGTTGTCGCCGTGGTGCTCGCCCTTCTCGGCTTCGGCGTCTGGGCGCTCATCATCCAGCTTTTCGCCGCCGCCCTCATCCGGCTTGTCGGGCTTTATGCCGTTTCCCGCTACTGCCCGCGTTTCGTCATGAAACCGCGCCGTCTCGTGCCGCTTCTCGGCTTCAGTTCGGGGCTGATGGGCTCGGAAATCGCCAATTTCGTCACCTTCCAGTCACCGATGGTGGTCATTGCCCGACACCTGGGTCTGGCGGATGCCGGCGCCTATTCCGCCTCCAATCGTTTCGCCAGCATTCCCAATCAGGTGGTTCTGTCCGCCGTCATGGGCGTTCTGTTTCCCGCCTTCAGCCGCATGATGGACGATCCGCAGCGCCGTCGTGATGCACTGATGTTCAGCACGCAGGTTCTGACCGTGCTCTTGGCGCCGATGATGTTCGGCCTCTGGGCCGTGGCCGAGCCCGCCATGCTTGTCATCTTCGGGCAGAACTGGGCCTATGCCTGGCCGGTTCTCGGCCTGCTGGCGCTATCGAAGGCCATTCTGACACCATGCAGCACCTTCATCCCCTACCTGAAGGGTGCAGGTTACGGCCGCGTATTGTTCTGGTCGGCGACGATCCGCGCCATCGTCACCACGGTGGCAGTGTGGCTCGCAGCACTTTACGGCACGCTGATCGACGCCATGGTCTGGCTCTGCATCGTCAATGCGGTAACGCTGGTCGCCTATTCCTGGGCGGTGTTCAAGGCGAGCGACACACCGTTCTTCCGCGGCCTTTATGTCAGCAGCAGGCCGATGATCGCGGCACTCGTGATGGCCGTTGCGGTGCGTTATCTGCTTCACGTTCTGGCTGAGCGCATTCCCAGTGCCACCCTTCAGGTTCTCATCGGCGCAGCCGTGGGCGGCGTCATCTACGGGGTGCTGATCCTGCTCACCGAACGCGCGCTGCTTGGGAAAATCTTAGGCATGGTCAAATCGCGGCGTATGCGGGACACTGCAACCCAAGGTTAGAAATATAGCGGAAAAATGCGCCTCATTTCCGCCGTTAAGCGCCCTCGCCGCGAGGTTTTCATTCACCGCGGCGAGGTAAAGTCACCCGTCTTTTTGCAGCGCAACATCACGACAAATGACAAATTCACACGCTTCAGCGATTTTTAACGATGTGTGAGTTTGTAAAAATTGCAGTTATTTCAATTATTTGACTTCTATTCAGCGAAGAAATGGCGCTGACGCCAGACATTCACCCGCAAAATCTAATCTTGTGTTTTTCCCGCGTCGCCACATTTTATCCCAAAGTCGAAACCAGACTTTCCAGTGCGGGCTTACGTTCGCTCTGGTTGCAACGCGGCGTGGGTGGACGCCGCCCAATAGGGGTGACTGATGTGACTGTCGATCAGAACCTATCCTCCCGTATCAACTTGATGCGCATATTGCTGATATCAGGAATCGTGTTCGTCCATGTGCCGCACGATGCCGAGACCAGCCCGTTTCTTGGCCTTTACGGCTTCTTCGACTGGCTGCGGGTTTTTCTGGGCGATGCGCTGTTTCGCATCGGCGTTCCCTGTCTCAGCGCCATTTCCGGCTATCTGCTGTTTCGCCGCGGCATGAGCGGGTTCGATTATCCGGCGACGATCCGCTCCAAGTCGAAAACCGTGCTGCTGCCTTTCCTTCTGTGGAATGGCGCGCTGTTTGCGGCCGTATTGCTGATCCAGCTCTTTGATGTCGGCATCGGGTATTTCCCCGATCTGTGGAATGCCAGCCCGCGTGAAATCATCAGCCATGGAACCGCGCTCGAAGAGCTGCCGGTAAATGTGCCGCTTTATTTCCTGCGCGACCTGTTCGTCTGCATTCTGCTGTCGCCGGTGCTCGCCTTTCTGATGCGCCGCTTCGCCCTGCCGACCCTCGCCATCCTGCTCTTCATCACCGCCATGCCTGACCTGACGATCTTCATCGTCCAGAAGAAATCCATTCTCTTCAGCTTCTCGCTCGGCATCGCGCTTGCCCTCCACCGTATCGACGTCAAGGCGCTCGACCCCTACGCCGTGCCGATCATGGCGCTGACCTTTGTCGCCTCGGCCATGTTGGCGACGGGACTTTATCTCACCGGGCCGGAATTCACCTTCTGGCTCAACATGTCGCGCAATCTGCTTGCCGTCTTCGGCGCGCTCGGCTTCTGGGCATCCTCCGCGCTGTTGATCCGCAGCCGGCTTGGCCAGCGGCTTGCCGAAACCGGCAGCCTGAGCTTCTGGATATTCTGCGCCCACTATCCCCTGCTCGTCATCATGTGGATGGTCTGGAACAAGGGCGGGCCGGACTTCTATCCCGCCTTCTATATCACCGCGACACTTTCCGCCTTTGTCATTCTGATCATCAGCAACGCACAGACGCGGAAATATCTACCGGCCGTCTATTCCGTGCTCACCGGAAGCCGCAACGGCAAACGCAAGACGATGACCGATTTTGCGACCAAACGGGCCTCCATGATCGGCCCGCCCACATCCGAAACGCTTTATTCGCAACGACAGAGGTGAACCAATGACAACATTTGTCACCCGCGTTCAGACACGCATTCTTCTTGCCACGGCCCTTTCGGCCGCAGCTTTTGCAACGCCGATCCACGCGCAGGAAGGCAACGGCACGTCCTTCATCGAGAACTTCGATTCCATGGACCGATCTTTCTGGTACGTTTCCGACGGCTGGAACAACGGCGCGCATCAGAACTGCACCTGGTCGAAGAAGCTGGCAACGGTGGAAAACGGCCAGCTCACACTCGGTTTCGAGGAAGCCAAGGCCGGTGATCGCAACTTCGCCTGCGGTGAAATCCAGACCAAGGGGCGTTATCGCTACGGCACCTATGAAGCACGGATGAAGGCCGCCACCGGCTCCGGCCTGAACTCCGCCTTCTTCACCTATATCGGCCCGACCGACAAGAAGCCGCACGATGAAATCGACTTCGAGGTTCTCGGCAAGAACACGGGCAAGGTGCAGCTGAACCAGTATATTTGCGCCAAGGGCGGTAATGAGAAGCTGGTGCCTGTGGAAGGCGGCGCCGATGCCGGCTTCAACGACTACGCTTTCGTCTGGGAGCCGCAGCGCCTGCGTTATTACGTCAACGGCAAGCTCGTCCATGAAGTGACGGACGAGACGAAAATCCCCCAGAACGCCCAGAAGATTTTCTTCAGCCTGTGGGGCACCGACACGCTGAAGGACTGGATGGGCCGGTTCTCCTATGCGGGACCATCACAAATGATCGTTGACCGGTTTGCCTTCACGGCGCTCGGTGACAAATGCCAGTTTCCAGAGTCCATCGCCTGCGCCCTTAATTGACCGCATTTTTGAACCGCTCCGATTTTTTTGCACCAAAACCTAAGCTGCGGCGTCTCTGACGCATGAAACCAACCGGAACCCTGCATGACCCATGTTCTTTATCTCGCGCATGATCTGTCGGACCCCGCCATTCGTCGGCGGGTACTGACCTTGCTTGCGGGCGGGGCACGGGTCACGCTGGCCGGTTTCCGGCGCGGGCAGAACCGGCTGGCGGAGATTGAAGGCGTCGTGCCCGTTGTGCTCGGGGAAACCGCCGACGGGCAGTTTCTGCAGCGCATGGCGGCGGTGGCGAAAGCCAGCCTCTCGCTGGGCAAGACCCTGAACGACATCCCCGCGCCCGATGTCATTCTTGCCAGAAACCTGGAAATGCTGGCTTTGGCAAAGCGGGCCATGTCGATCTATGCCGGGCAGCCGGCACTGGTTTATGAATGTCTCGACATTCACCGCCTGCTTCTCAACAAGGGCAAGCCCGGGCAGATGCTGAACGCCGCCCAGCGTTATTTCGCCCGCGACGCGAAACTGCTGATCACCAGTTCTCCGGCCTTCGTGGAGCATTATTTCAAGCCCGTGTCGGGCCTCGACCTTCCCGTCCTGCTGCAGGAAAACAAGGTGCTGGCGCTCGACACCGCCGTTGCCGCCGCCCCGCAACCGCGCCCGCCCGCCCCCGGCGAGCCGTGGAAAATCGGCTGGTTCGGCGCGCTTCGCTGCCGCAAATCACTTGAGATCCTCGCCGAATTTGCCGGACGCATGCAAGGCAGGGTCGAAATCATCCTGCGCGGCCGGCCGGCCTATTCGGAGTTTTCAGATTTCGACGGTTTCGTAGCCGCCGCCCCGCATGTGCATTTCCACGGACCTTACAAGAACCCCGAAGACCTCGCCGCCATCTATAACGAGGTGCAGTTCACCTGGGCTATCGACTTTTTCGAGGAAGGCCAGAATTCGAGCTGGCTTCTGCCCAACCGGCTTTATGAGGGTTGCCTTTATGGCACCCTGCCGATTGCACTTGCCGGCACGGAAACTGCGCGTTTCATCGAAAAGCGCGGTATCGGCTTTGTCCTGCAGAATGCCGACGCTGACGATCTTGCCGCCCTGTTTGCGGAGATGACCCCGCAAATCTATGCGGACGCCTTCAACACCCTCTCGACAACAGACAGGAAACAATGGCTGACCGACCGCGACGATTGCCGTCAGCTGGTCCAGCACTTGTCCTCTCTCGCCAAATCCGCCTCCGGCCACGCCCGCGAAGCGCAGTTTTCACCCGTGTAGTGCGTAGGGGGCAAATCATGGAAGGTCTTGGTCATTCCGGCATCAGAACGCTGATCGTCATACCCTGCCTCAATGAGGCGAAGACGATCGAGGGGCTGCTTGTCAAATTTACCGATGCGATGCAAGGGCGTCTCTTCCGCATCGTGGTCGCAGATGGCGGCAGCACGGATGGAACCCGCGATATCGTTTCCGCCTTTGCCGCAAAGGACGATCGCGTCACGCTTCTCGCCAATCCGAAGCGCATCCAGAGCGCCGGCATCAATCTTGCCGTCGCCACCTTCGGCGAGGATTTTGATTACCTCATCCGCATCGACGCCCATGGCGATTATCCCGATGATTATTGCCAGAGGCTGATCGAGGACGCCGAGCGCACCGGCGCGGATTCCGTCGTCGTCGCCATGGATACGGTCGGCCACGGCCTTTTCCAGAAGGCGACGGCCATCGCCCAGAATTCCAAGCTCGGCAATGGCGGCTCCAAGCACCGCGAAGGCGCCAAAGGCCACTGGATCGACCATGGCCACCACGCGCTGATGCGGATCGCCGCTTTCGATGCGGTGGGCGGTTATGACGAGAGCTTCAGCCATAACGAGGATGCCGAACTGGATTTCCGGCTACGCAAATCCGGTTTCCGCCTCTGGATGACCGACAAGACCCGCATGACCTATTATCCGCGCGCAAGCGTCATGCCGCTGTTCAGGCAATATCTCGCCTATGGCCGTGGCCGGGCAAAGAACCTCCTGAAACATCGCTCGATCCCGAAAATCCGCCAGATGATTCCGCTCGCCGTCCTGCCGGTTTTCATTCTCGCGCTACTGTCGCTCGTACATTGGGCCGCACTTATTCCGCTCGGCCTCTGGATCGCCGCATGTGTGGGTTATGGCTTGTGGATGGCAATAGGTCAGCAAAACCCATACGGCCCGCTCGCCGCCTTTTCGGCGATGGTGATGCATCTGGCCTGGTCCACCGGCTTCTGGCTGGAACTCCTGAAATTCCGGGGAAGAAAGGCTGTCTCATGACCGACAACACCGTCACCGGCACGCAAAATCTCAAGACCGTCGATATCGGCATCTGCACCTACAGACGCCCGGCACTCGTCGCCACACTTCTGTCACTCTTCGAGCTGGACGTGCCGGAAGGCGTGAAAGTTCGCCTGATTGTGGCCGATAATGACGAGGAGCCGAGCGCCAAGGCAAGCGTCGATCGCCTGCGTGAAACCGCACCCTTCGAGATCACCTATGTTCATTGCCCGAAATCGAATATTTCGATTGCCCGCAATGCCTGCCTGTCGGAATGCAGCGCGGATTATCTGGCCTTTATCGATGATGACGAGACCGCCCCGCCGCACTGGCTGGCCGCCCTTCTGGAAAAAGCCGACGAGACCGGTGCGGAAACCGTCCTCGGCCCCGTGACGGCGGTTTACCGGGACAATGCGCCGGGCTGGATGAAACTCGGCGATTTCCACTCGACAGTTCCGGTGTGGGTCAATGGCGAGATCATCACCGGCTATACCTGCAACACGCTGCTCAAGATGGATGCGCCCTCGGTCAAGGGCCGGCGCTTCGCGCTGGCGCTCGGCCAGAGCGGCGGCGAGGACACTCATTTCTTCTCGCATCTTCACGCCGCAGGCGGCCGTATCGTCTTTGCGGAAGACGCCGTCTTGTCGGAGCCGGTTCCGGAAAATCGGGCAAGCTTCATGTGGCTTGCCAAACGCCGCTTCCGCTCCGGCCAGACCCACGGCCGCGTGCTGGCTGAAAAGAAACCCGGTGCACGCCGTGTGGTTCAGGTGCTGAAGGCAGGTTCGAAAATGCTGTATTGTGGCGTATTCGCCGCCTTGAACGGCTTCAACGCCGTGCGCCGCAACCGTTATGCGCTGCGCGGCGCGCTGCATATGGGCTCGATGAGCGGCGCTTTCGGCGTGCGCGAAATCCGCCAGTATGGCGCGGTGGAGGCGACCTGATGGAAAATCTCACCTCCCCGCCCGATATCAGCTTCGTCATCGCCGCCTATAATGCCGCCGATACGATCGAAGCCGCCGTTCAAAGCGCGCTCGACCAGCAGGGTGTGACGCTGGAGGTTATCGTCGTCGACGACCGTTCCGCCGACGATACCATCCCCTTCGTTGAGGCGATTGCCGCCATCGATCCCCGCATCCGCCTGCTTGCGCTCGAAGAAAACCGCGGTCCGGGTGGTGCACGCAATGCCGGCATCGAGGCCGCGACGGGACGCTGGATCGCCGTGCTCGATTCCGACGACGTCATCCGCCCGGAGCGTTCTGCCTGCATGATGTGCCGGGCGGAGGCCGCGAATGCTGACATCGCTGTCGATAATCTCGATGTGGTCTATACCGACGGCAGGCCGATGGAGACGATGTTTCCGGAAGAGTTTCTGGAGGAACGATCCGCCCTCACGCTTGAGGACTTTATTTCCTCCAACATCCTGTTCCGCTCCACCTTCAATTTCGGCTACATGAAACCGATGTTCCGGCGCGATTTCCTCAATAGCGAGGCACTGCGCTTCCGCGAGGATATCCGCATCGGCGAGGATTATATCCTGCTCGCCTCGGCGCTCGCCGCCGGCGGCCTCTGCGTCATCGAACCGAAGCCGGGTTACATTTACAATATCCGCGAAGGCTCGATTTCGCGCGTGCTTGAACTTCATCACGTCGAAGCGATGATGCGGGCGGATCAGGAATTCCTGAGCCATTACACTCTGCTGCCCGCCGCCATGGATGCGCAGCAGGCGAGAGCCCGCAGCCTGCGGCTGGCGCATAATTTTTTGACATTGGTGGAAAACATCAAGAGCCGCTCGGTACTGGGCGCCTTGAAGACCACAATCCGAGATCCTGCCGTGCTGGGGCACTTAAGAATGCCGATTGCAGTGCGGCTGAGGAGGCTGCGGGACGCCATGTTTGCGCCCGGAGCGAATACAGGGGTGAAAAGACAGATTTCGTGAAATTTACGCGTAGACGAAATCTGCGCGGGGACTGGGGACAGATCAAACCTTGATGAAGGAGAACGCGATGGACCTGAACAAAACTGTCAGAAAAGCCGTCATTCCGGTAGCCGGCAACGGCACGCGGTTTTTGCCCGCCACCAAGGCGATGCCAAAGGAAATGCTGACGATCGTCGATCGACCGGTCGTGCAATATGCCGTCGACGAGGCCATGCAGGCCGGTATCGAACACATCATTTTCGTCACGAGCCGCAACAAGACCGCCATCGAAGACTATTTCGACAGCGCGCCTGAACTCATCAATACCCTCACCCGTTCCGGCAAGACCGTGCAGGTACTGCAGCTGGAAAAGATGCTGCCCGTCGCCGGCACCGTCAGCTATACGCGCCAGCAGGTGCCGCTCGGTCTCGGCCACGCCGTCTGGTGTGCACGCGAACTGGTGGGCAAGGAGCCTTTCGCGCTGCTTCTGCCTGACATGGTGTCCTATGGCGCACGCGGCTGCATTGCCGGGCTGATGGAGCTTTATGACGAAGTCGGCGGCAATATTCTCGGCGTCGAGGAATGCCTGCCGGAAGAAGTCTCGTCCTATGGCGTCGTCGGCGTCGGCCAGAAGGTCAATCACGGCTTTGCGGTCACCGAAATGGTCGAAAAGCCGGAACCATCCAAGGCGCCTTCGAATTATTACCTGAATGGCCGTTACATCCTGCAGCCGGAAATCTTCGATATTCTCGCCAAGCAGGAGCGCGGCGCGGGCAATGAAATCCAGTTGACCGACGGCATGAGGCGGCTTGCGGAAAAGCAGTCTTTCCATGCGCAGAAATATAGCGGTCGCACCTTCGACTGCGGCAGCAAGCAGGGCTTCATTGCCGCAAACGTCGCCTTCTCGCTGCTGCGCGCCGACATGGAAGCCCAGGTTCTCGCTTCGGTGAAGGAACTGGTGGCGAACCACGAAAGCCGCGTCCAGGCGGCCTGACTTTAATCGCGCCGCCGGGGGAGGCGGCCGGCGCACCAATAACGGGGGGCGGGAAGGCGAGTTTATTCGGCTTCCCGCGTACCATTTTTAATTCACAAGGTAGGTCCATGCACCACAAGACCTTTAAATCCAATATCGGTTTTCCGGAGTCCGGCAAGGATTCCGACACGTTCATCGACCTCGACCGCCTGTGGGCCGCCGTGGTGCGTCGTGCTAATGTCATTGCCGCCTCCGTCATTGCCGCCGTGGTTCTGGCCGGCCTTTATCTGGTGCTTGCGACCCCCGTTTACACCGCGATGACGCAGGTGCTGCTGGATGAAAGCCTTTCCCGTTATGCGGAAGAGGAATCGCCGGTGCCCGCCGCCCAGATCGTCGACAACCGCATCGCCAGCGCCGTGGAAATTTTGAAATCCAAGGAAATGGCGCTGACAGTGGTCGACAAGGCCAAGTTCGACGAGAATGACATCATCGTCAATCCGCCGATGTCGCCGGTCGAACTCGTCAAAACCTCCGTGCGTGGTATCCTTGATCTCGTCCTGCCGGGCGATCCGCCCGTCTCCGAAGCCGCAATCCGCGCCGGACGCCGCGAAAAGGCCGCCGCCGTGCTGCAGCAGTCCTTGACGGTGGAACGTGTCGGCCGCAGCTCCGTCATCGCCATTTCCACCCGCTCGACCGACCGTCAGCTGGCAGCGCAGATCGCCAAGACCTATGCGCAGGCTTACCTCACCGAACAGCTGAACGCCAATTTCGACGCCAGCGAGCGCGCTTCTGTATGGTTGCAGGAACGCATGACCGACCTCAACCAGCGCGCCCAGGCCGCCGAGCTTGCAGTTCAGAAATACAGGTCTGACAACAATATCGTATCCTCACGCGGTGAGCTTATGTCGGAAAGCCAGCTTGCCGATCTTAATGGCCAACTGATTTCCGCACAGGCGGATGCAGCTACTGCCTCTGCCCGCTACAGCCAGTACAAGTCGATTATCGACCGCGGGCCGGAGACAGCTGTCGACAATGCCGTCGTGTCGGCCCGTGATACCGACAACTCGGTCATTCAGGATTTGCGCAAGCGCTACATCACCATTTCCGACAGGCAGCGCGGCATCGTCCAGCAATTCGGCGCCGACCATCCGCAGGCGGCCGCGCTCGACGCCGAGAAAAAAGAGATTTCGCAGCAAATCTTCCAGGAATTGCAGCAGCTGACCGGCAGCTTCAAGAACGAGGTCGACGTTGCCAATTCGCGCGTGCAGTCGTTGCGTGACAGTATCGACAAGGTAGCTGGTCGCAATTCTCAAGCCAACATCACCATGGTGCAGCTGCGTGAACTCGAACAGCGGTCCACGGCGCTGCGCACCCTCTATCAGTCCTATCTCGGCCGCTTCGAGGAAGCCTCGCAAAAGCAGTCACTGCCGATCGCCAAGGCACGCATCATCTCCGAAGCGGGCCTGCCGACATCGCCTTCCAGTCCGAAAAAGACCATGACCATGGCGCTTTCGGTCGTTCTCGGCCTGATGCTGGGCGGGGGTATCGCGGCGCTTCTCGAGTTCCGGGACCGCTTCTTCCACACCGGCAATGACGTGCGCGACAATCTGCGCATGCGCTTTCTCGGCTACCTCCCCTTCATCGGGGAAAGAGGCGTGGAAAACGCCAAGGCCGGCACCAGCGCCGCCACCCCCGGCGGCGAACATGCCACGCTTGACGAAAGCGGGCAGGTCTCGTTCCAGAAAATGCTGCGCCTTGCCGTCGATAGCCCGCGCTCCAGTTTCGCGGAAACGTTGCGCAACGTGAAGCTGACCGCGGATGTCGTCATTCAGGAACGTCAATGCCGGGTCATCGGCGTCATTTCCTGCCTGCCGAACGAGGGCAAGTCGGTCGTGGCGCTCAATCTCGCCGGTCTGATCGCCTCCACCGGCAAGCGCACCCTCGTCGTCGATGCGGATATCCGCAATCCCGGCCTCAGCCGCATGCTGACGACGCGGCAATCCGCCGGCCTGGTGGAAGTTGTGCTCGATGAAATTCCGTGGACGCAGGCGGTAAAGGTCGATACGCGCACGAAAATGGGCATCCTGCCGGTTTCGACCAGCAACCAGTTCGCCCATTCGAGCGAGTTGTTGTCCTCCTCCGGCATGCGCAAATTCATCGACTCGGCGCGCGAGGCCTGCGATTACATCATCGTCGACCTGGCGCCTGTCGTCCCCGTCATCGATGCCAAGGCCTTTGCACCGCAGGTGGACGGTTTCGTCTTCGTCACCGAATGGGGCAAGACGCCGATCCAGATGGTGCAGAACCTGATGGCCAACGAGCCGCAGATCGCCAACAAGACGCTCGGCATCGTGCTGAACAAGACCGACATGACGGAACTGCAGCGTTATGCCGGCCCCGGTGGTTCGGAGCACTATCACGAGAAATTCTCGGCCTATTACGGCGATGCGAAGCCGCCGGTGAAGGAAGAGGCGTAATCGTGAAACGGCCCGGTGAAAACCGGGCCGTTTTATTCTGTGGAAGATTCGAACGATAAACCCATGGTATTGCCCCCCGAAATTGCGCATTGATGGCGTAAAGCTAAAATCGCAAGCAGGATCAGTCCCATGCCATCACCCATCGCCTTTGTTTCACGGATGAATGCGGAAACGGAAGCCGTCTGGAAACAGGCGCTACGCGCCGCCATGCCGCAGGAGGACATCCTCTCCTTCTCCGAATTGACGGACGAACAGCGACGGGCAGTGGACTTTGCCATCGTCGCTAATCCCGATCCCGCCGATATCGCCGCGCTTCCGGGCCTCACATGGATTCACAGCCTGTGGGCGGGCGTCGAGCGGCTGGTGCTGGAGCTGGGCGACAAGGCTCCCCCCATCGTCCGGCTGAAGGACCCGGAGCTTTCCCGCGTGATGGCCGAAGCCGTTCTGGCATGGACCTACTATCTGCAGCGCGACATGCCGGCCTATCGTGAAAACCAGCAAAAGGCCCTTTGGCAGGAGCTGGACTACCGCCATCCCGGCGAGATGACCATCGGTCTCCTTGGCCTTGGAGCGCTTGGCACCGCTGCAGCCGAACGCCTCACCCATGCGGGCTTCAACGTCGTCGGCTGGAGCCGCTCGGCCAAGGTGATAGAAGGCGTGGAAACGCTGACCGGCGATGCCGGGCTGCAAGCTCTGCTGGAAAAAAGCGACATTCTCGTCTGCCTCGTCCCGCTCACCGACGCGACGCGTGGCCTTCTCGATGCCGGCCGTCTCGCCGCAATGAAACAGGGGGCGGCGCTGATCAACTTCGCCCGTGGCGCGGTCATCGTCGCCGACGACCTGATCGCGACGCTCGATGACGGCCGCCTTTCGCATGCCGTTCTCGATGTCTTCGAACAGGAGCCGCTGCCCACGGCTTCGCCATTCTGGCAGCACCCGCAAGTCACGGTCCTGCCGCATATTTCCGCCCCGACAAGCCGCGAAAGTTCGGCCCGGATCGTCGCGGGCAATGTCCGCGCATGGCGCGAGACCGGCAGGCTGCCGGAAACGGTTGACATGATCAGAGGTTACTGAGCCGGCAACAAAGCGGCGGGCGGACTATTCCGCCACCGCGCTCTTTGCCGTATGGGCCTGTTCGACCGCCGAAACGATCTGCTGTTCGTCATAGGGCTTGGTGAGCAGCACCGCGCTTTCGGGCGCCCCTTCCGGCAAATGGCTGTCGCCCGTCGCAAACACGATGGCAAGCCCCGGCTTGCGGCGCAGAGCCTCCACCGCCAGCTCGCCGCCCTTCATGTCGGGCAGACCGAGATCGGTGACGAGAACATCTATGCGGTCTGCCTCGATCACCTTCAGCGCCTGAGCCGCATTTCCGGCCTCGACGACGGCAAAGCCGCTCTCCGCCAGCATCTCCGTCGAATTCATCCGGATCAGCTCGTCATCTTCGACCAGAAGGACGCGTATGGACCGGTTTTCGTTTTCGACCGTCCTCACCGGTTCGGAAGGCTTGGAATAACCCGGCGCAACTGCCGGCCGCGCTCTCGCCAAAGAAACCTGCTTGCGGTTGGCAATCACATGGCGGATGCGCCGTGCCAGCGCTTCGCGCGTATAGGGCTTGGAGAGAAGCTCCACCCCGGCATCCAGCTTGCCGCCATGCACGATGGAGTTTTCGGTGTAACCCGAGGTGAAGAGAACGGCGAGGTTGGGCAGCCTTTCCTGCGCGCGGCGCGCCATTTCCCGGCTTTTCAAAGGCCCGGGCATTACCACGTCGGTGAAGATGACATCGATCGGAATGCCGCTTTCCACCACCGTCAAACCGGCCTGCGCATCACGGGCGGTGAGCACCCGGTAACCGAGATCGCTCAGCGTCTCGACGACGGTGTTGCGCACTTCCTCGTCATCTTCCACCACAAGAATGGTTTCCGTTCCGCCCTCCACGGGGCCGGTCGGCATCACTACTTCCCGGTCCTCATCGGCGGCGGAGCGCGGCAGATACATCTTCACCGTCGTGCCCTGCCCCACCTCGCTATAGATGTTGACGTGGCCGCTGGACTGTTTTGCAAAACCATAGACCATCGAAAGGCCGAGACCGGTGCCTTTGCCCTCCGGTTTGGTCGAAAAGAACGGCTCGAAGACTTTTTCGAGGATCTCCGGCGACATGCCCGACCCGGTATCGGTGACGGCGAGCATGACATATTGCCCCGCCGAAACCTCCGAATGCTTGCGGGCATAATCGCGGTCGAGCACCGCATTGCCCACTTCAATGGTCAGCTTGCCGTGCCCTTCCATGGCGTCGCGCGCATTGATGGCGAGATTGAGAAGCGCGTTCTCCACCTGGTTGGGATCGGCATAGGTGTTCCAGAGACCGCCCGAGGTGATGACCTCCACCTCGATCGCCTCACCGAGCGAACGGCGAAGCAGATCGTCCATGCCGGTCACGAAACGGGAAATATTGATGACGCGCGGTTCCAGCGCCTGGCGACGGCCGAAGGCCAGCAGCTGGTTAGCCAGCTTTGCGCCGCGATGGACGCCGGCCAGCGCATTTTCCAGCCGCCTTTCGGCGCGCTCGTTGCCGATCACATCCTTGGAGAGCAATTGCAGATTGCCAGCAATCACCTGCAGAAGATTGTTGAAATCATGCGCGACGCCGCCGGTCAGCTGGCCGATGGATTCCATCTTCTGCGCCTGCTGCAGGGCCTTTTCGGTCTGGCGGCGCTCCGCCATTTCCGCCTCGACACGGGCTTCAAGGCTTTCGTTCAATTGCCGAAGCTGCTCTTCCGCCCGGATGCGGTGGCGAATTTCGCGCTCGAGATTGCTGGCATGTTCCTTGAGGGTGTCTTCGGCCCGCCGCTGCTCGGTTATGTCAGTGTGAACGCCGACCCATTCGGTAATGGCGCTGGACTTGTCGAAAATCGGCACGCCGCGGATCAAAAAAGTGCGGTAGACGCCGTCGTGACGGCGCACGCGGTGTTCCCAGACATAGGTCGACTTTTCCGCGACCGCGCTGTTCCAGCTTTCGACAGACCCCTGCCTGTCCTCCGGGTGGACGGCGTCCGCCCAGCCAAAGCCCTGATATTCTTCCGGAGTCTGGCCCGTCAGCGCCGCCCAGGCAGGCTGCTCGCCCAGCATCCTGCCATCGGCGCTGTTGGTCCACAGCACGCCGTGCACCGCATCCACCGCCGCACGGAAACGGTTGTTGCTGATGAGGATTTCCTGTTCCGAGCGCTTGCGGTCCTCGATATCGATGATCAGCACATAGATGCCATCGATGGAGCCATCCGTGATATAGCGCGGCACATAGCGGATTTCGGCGGCGCGCATGGTGCCGTCGGGCCTGCGGATCACGGTGTCGGAAACGATCTTCTCGCCGGCGAGCGCACGATCCAGATAGGCCCTGCGCGCCTCAAAAAACGCCTCGCCGACGATTTCGGGAACGCTGCGGCCGATCACCTCCTCGGCGCGGCGGCCGAACCATTCCAGATAGCCGTCATTGGCGAATTTATAAACGTAGTCACGATCGACATACCCGACCAGAATGGGCAGGGCATTGGTGAGCCGGCTTAGTTCCTTGCGGCTCTGCTCCAGCGCCTCCACGGCCTTCACCTTGTCGGTATTTTCGAGCACGGTACACAAAACGCCGTCCACCGTGCCGCCCTCATTGTAGATCGGCGTGTAGAACAGATCGAAGATCACCTCTTCCGGCAGGCCATGTCGCATCAGCGTCATCGGCTGGTCGCGATAGGCCATGACCTCACCGCGAAAACCGGCTTCCAGAATACGGCTGTTCCAGTCCCATATTTCCGGCCAGATGCCGGGCACCGTTCCGCCCAGCGCCCGCGGGTGATAATTGCCGGCGATCTCCGCATAGCCGTCATTGTAGATCATCACGTGATCCCTGCCCCACATCAGCACCTGCGGAATGGGGGAATTGACGACGGAATTAGCCTTTTGCCTCAGATTTTGCGGCCATTCGCAAATAGGACCGAGCGATGTCTTCGACCAGTCGAAGCGGCGCACAAGCTCACCCGTTTCACCACCACCGATCGGCCATACCGGGGCAGCACGAAGATTGGTCATTCAACATCACCACAAAAACCGAGAGGAAATCTCCCGTAATACAGAACAAGATAAAAGTCCAAGAAAACAGAAACTTCCGTTTATTGTTCCCCCGGGTTTCTTCAAATACTGAAAAAGTTCCGTTCTTCCGAAATATTGGGATGCGCGAGCGCAGGGGCGCGGCGAATTCGGTGTCTCCACACCACGGATTTCAGGCTCGCATTCGCGGGACCGGATAATTGATTGATAATTGCCATCCTCAATACGCCAGAATCTGCCGCAAACGGAACGGCCAGAAAGCAATTATTAAGCCTCAATAAAGGCGCTGGCGGTCGCGGTGCCGTCAGCACCCGGGTCTTCGCCACACCGCGACCAGAGGGAACAAAAATGAAAATACTTTTGGGTGCCACAATTCTTTCCGCCGGCTTCGCCTTTTCAGGCGGCGCAGCCTATGCTGCCGACTGCGGAAACGTGACAATCGCCAGCATGAACTGGCAATCCGCCGAAGTTGCCGCCAACCTGGACAAGTTCATTCTTGAAAAGGGCTATGGATGCTCCGCCGAAATCGTGACCGGCGACACCGTGCCGACACTGACCTCCATGGCCGAAAAAGGCCAGCCGGATATTGCCCCCGAGGCATGGGTCAGCCTGCAGCCGGAAATCGTCAAGCAGGGTCTGGAAGGCGGCAAAGTGGTCGCGGCCGCAAAAATTCTTTCCGATGGCGCTGTTCAGGGCTGGTGGATCCCGAAATACCTCGCAGATGCCAATCCCGATCTCAAGACCATTCCGGACCTCTTCAAACATCCCGAGCTCTTCCCGTCGCCGGAAGACAAGTCGAAGGGCGCCGTGTTCAACGGCCCGCAGGGCTGGGGCGGCACTGTCGTCACCGCGCAGCTGTTCAAGGCTTTCGGCGGTGAAAAGGCCGGCTTCACCCTCGTTGACACCGGCTCCGCCGCAGGTCTCGACGGTTCCATCGCCAAGGCTTACGAAGCCAAGCAGCCATGGGTCGGCTATTATTGGGCGCCCACCTCGCTGCTCGGCAAATATGAGATGGTAAAGCTCGAATTCGGCACGGACTATGATGCGGCAGAATGGAAGCGCTGCACCTCGGTTGCCGATTGTCCGGACCCGAAGCCGAACGCATGGCAGGTGGACGACGTGCAGACGCTGGTCAGCAAGTCCTTTGCCGATCGTGCCGGCCCCGCCATGGACTATCTCAACAAACGCGCCTGGACCAACGCGACCGTCAACAAGCTGATCGCCTGGATGACGGATAACCAGGCGACCGGCGAAGATGGCGCCAAGCAGTTCCTGAAGGAAAACGAAGCTCTCTGGACGGGCTGGGTTTCTCCGGAGGTCGCGGAAAAGGTCAAGGCCGCCCTTTAAAAGCCGGTCCTTACATATCTGCCCGGCAACCGGCGTTCGCCAGCGGCAACGCCGCGCCCGCACCGGCTCCGAAATGCCCAAGGCTTTCGGTGGCGATGCGCCGGTTCAACAGAGCGTTCCGCCTTGCGTCCTGAAGGATGCGCGGCGCTCTGGCGATTTTGCTCCCGGAGCGCGGAGGACATCGATCCCCGCCTCCGGTTCGTCATGGAGAACAGGATATGGAATGGCTTTTCAAATTTCCGACCATGAATGACGATGCTCTGCGCGCGCTGAAAAAAGTCATCGACGAGGGGTTCCGGGCTTTTACCCGAACCTATGGCGGCGCAATCGAGGGGCTGTTTACCCCCCTTCAGAGCTTCCTCATCTGGGCGGAAAGGCTTTTGATCGGCGCACCCTGGCCGGTCGTTATTCTTATTGTCGCCGCGCTCGCCTGGTTCGGCAGCCGCAGCGCCACCATTGTTTCGCTGTGTTGCGGCATTCTCTTCGCCATCGGCTGGTTCGGCATGTGGGAAGACACGATGAAGACGGTCTCGATGATCTTCGTCTGTGCGGTGCTGTCCATCGTCGTCGGCCTGCCTATCGGCATCGCCATGGCGCGCTCCAACCGCCTGCAGAGCGTGGTCAATCCCGTTCTCGACGTGATGCAGACGATGCCGAGTTTCGTCTATCTCATTCCCGTCGTCATGCTGCTCGGCATCGGCCGCGTGCCTGGCGTCATCGCCGTCGTCATCTATGCCATTCCGCCGATGATCCGGCTCACCAATCTCGGCATCCGCATGGTCGACCACGACGTGCTGGAGGCTGCCGATGCCTTCGGCTCCTCGAAGCGCCAGAAGCTTTTCAAGGTGCAGCTGCCGCTCGCACTCCCCACCATCATGGCCGGCATCAACCAGACCATCATGATGGCGCTCGCCATGGTCGTCATTGCCTCGATGATCGGCGTGCAGGGTCTTGGCCAGCCGGTGCTGAAGGCCATCGCCAACCAGTATTTCACGCTCGGCGTATTCAACGGGCTTGCCATCGTCGGCATCGCCATCATCTTCGACCGCATCAGCCAGGCCTATGGCCTTCGCCTGCAAAAACACCGGGAAGTGGCGCATGGCTAGTCAATCGATCGAAATTCGCAGCCTCTACAAGATTTTCGGCCCCAAGGCGGCCGACTATGTCGACCCCGTCAAGGCCGGCATGTCCAAGGCGGATCTCAATGCCAAACATGGCCACGTGCTCGGCCTGCGTGATATCAACATCACCATGCCGGGCGGGCAGATCACCGTTATCATGGGCCTTTCCGGCTCCGGCAAATCGACGCTGATCCGCCACGTCAACCGGCTGATCGACCCGACCGCCGGCGAAATCCTCTATGGCGGCACCGATGTCTGTCGCCTCAACGAAGCGGACCTGCTGGAATTTCGCCGCCACAAGACGGCGATGGTGTTCCAGAAATTCGGCCTCTTGCCGCACCGCAACGTGCTGCAGAATGTCGTCTATGGCCTTGAAGTGCAGGGCGTCGACAAGCGCGAGCGGGAGGAAAGGGCGGAAGTCTGGATCAGGCGCGTGGGGCTGGAAGGCTTCTCCAACCATTATCCCAACCAGCTTTCCGGCGGCATGCAGCAGCGTGTGGGTCTGGCGCGGGCGCTCACCAATAATGCCGAAATCCTTTTGATGGACGAAGCCTATTCTGCGCTCGATCCGCTCATCCGCGTCGACATGCAGACGGTGCTTCTGGAACTGCAGAAGGAATTGAAAAAGACCGTGGTCTTCATCACCCACGATCTCGACGAGGCGCTGCGGCTGGGCGACAAGATCGCCATTCTGCGCGATGGCGAAATCATCCAGCAGGGCACGGCAGCCGAAATCGTCATGTCGCCGGCCGACAGTTATATCGAGGCCTTCGTCGAGGAGGTCAATCGCGGCAGGGTCATTCGCCTCGGCGCCATCGTGCAGCCGGAGTTTTCCGGCCAGTCGCGGCTTCAGCTCGATGCGGATATGACGGTTGAAGAGGGCCTGCGCGCGCTCGTCCGGGAAAATGTCAGCAGCGCCACGGTCGTTGGAGAAAATGGTAAGGCGCTCGGCGCCGTCACCACCGACGCCATCATGCGCTGCCTCGTCAGGACCGCCTCGGGTGAAGAAGCGGGCGCGGCAGAACGGCTCTCAGGCTGAGCCTTCAAGCCACCCGGCCATGCCCTTCGCGGCGGCCTTGCCGGTGGCGAAACAGGCGGTGAGCAGATAACCGCCGGTCGGCGCTTCCCAATCCAGCATTTCCCCGGCAGCGAATATGCCGGGGAGCCTTTCCAGCATGTAGCTTTCATCAAGGCCGCTCCAGGCAATACCGCCGGCCGACGAAATCGCCTCGGCAATCGGTCTGGCCTGCAAAAGCGGTATCTCCGCATGTTTTATTCTCGCGGCGACAAACTCGTCCGGCATGGCGGCGATATCGGGAAATATTTCCCGCAGAAGCCCGACCTTCACAGCCGATAAGCCGGCCGCCTTGCGCATACGGTTTGCAAAACTCTCCTTCCGGCCGAGCTTCCCCAGATCGAGGCTGAGACGTTCCACCGTACGTGCCGGTGCAAGATCAATCGCGAGCGATACTTTGCCCGCCTGTTCCAGCCGGTCGCGCAGGGCGGCGGAATGGGCATAGATCACGCTGCCCTCAATGCCATGCTTTGTTATCACGAATTCGCCCTGAAAGGCTCCTGCCGGCGAAATGGTGACCGTGGATTTCACCGCTTCACCCGCAAAACGCTCACGGAAGACATCACTCCAGTCAACGTCGAAACCGCAATTGGCCGGGCGGAACGGGGAGAACTCGACGCTTCTGGCCGCAAGCGCCGGAACCCATGCGGCATCGGAGCCGAGACGCGGCCAGCTTGCGCCGCCCAGCGCCAGCAGCACGGCATCAGCTTTGATAGTGATCTCGCCCTCCGGGGTCGAAAAAACCAGGTGCTCTCCGGAAAAACCCGTCCATCGATGCCGCGTTCTGATGGTTACGCCCTGCGCCTCCAGCCGGGCGAGCCATGCCCGCAGCAGCGGCGAGGCTTTCATGACTGTGGGAAACACCCGGCCCGAGGTGCCGACAAAGGTCTCCTGCCCCAGCCCCTGCGCCCAGTCGCGCAACATATCGGGGGTGAAATCATCGAGGGCGGCACGCAGCCGTGGTTCCGCCTCGCCAAACCGCTGACGGAAACTGTCGTAGTCTTCGGCATGGGTGATGTTGAGGCCGGATTTTCCGGCCATCAGCAATTTGCGCGCCACGGTCGGCATCGCTTCGAACACCGTCACGGCATGGCCCGCGGCCGAAAGCACCTCGGCCGCCATCAGTCCCGCCGGCCCGCCGCCGATAACAGCAACCTGCCTCGCCTTGCTCAAAACCTTCTCCATCGCCATCTTCGCCATTCCGAGCCTTATACCGATTTCCGCATGCGAATATATGCGTTATTGAAACGCCCATGTTCACGCTCGACCGCCCCGTCACCTTTTCGCAGGATATCAAGAAAAGCCGCTTCATCGCCTTTGCCGCACCGGTGACGGGCGAAGAGGACGCGAAGAACTTCCTCGCGGCGCATTCCGATCCCGACGCGAACCATAATTGCTGGGCATGGCGAAGCGGCCAGACCTATCGTTTCAGCGATGACGGCGAACCCTCGGGAACGGCCGGGAAACCGATCCTTCAGGCCGTCGACGGCCAGGCGCTGGATAATGTCGCGGTTCTCGTCATCCGCTGGTTCGGCGGCATTCTCCTCGGCAGCGGCGGGCTCATGCGCGCCTATGGCGGCACGGCGGCGGCCTGCCTGCGGTTAGGCGAGACGTCACCGGTCATCGCTTATGTCAGCGCCACGCTGAGCTGCCCCTTCTCCGATCTGGCGCTGGTGAAATCACGCCTGTCCGCCACCCAGAACCTGCGGATGGAAAGGGAAGATTTCACCGGCACCGGCGCGGATATGCTGCTCTCGGTTCCGGTCGAGGAAGCCGAACGGCTCACCCGGCTTCTGAGCGACCTGACCAGCGGGCGCGTCAATCTCCATATTCCCGACTAGCGGCCTGTCCGAATGTGCAATTCGTGCTAAGGAAGCGACATGTCATCCGAGCTTTCCAACCCCGTCTATAATCCGCCACTCGACCCCTGGCTCACCATCGTGCACCGCGACGACGACCTGCTGGTGCTGGACAAGCCGAGCGGACTTCTCTCCGTGCCGGGGCGCGATCCGGCGCTTTCCGACAGCCTGATGACGCGTGTGCAGAAGCAGTTCCCGAAAGCACTGATGATCAACCGGCTGGATAAGGACACGTCAGGCATCGTGCTGATGTCCCTGAACCGCAAGGCGCATGCGGCGATTGCGTCGCAGTTTGAAAACCGCCAGACGCGCAAATCCTATGTCGCCATTGTCTGGGGAGAGGTTGCCGGAGAGTCGGGAGAAGTGGACCTGCCACTCGCCATCGATCCCGAAAACAAGCCCCGCCACCGGGTCGACCACGAAAACGGCAAGCCGGCACAAAGCCTTTGGCGGGTGCTGGAACGATTACCGCTTCCGGCAACGCGGCTGGCGCTGACACCCCTCACCGGCCGCACCCACCAATTGCGGGTGCATATGAAGGCGCTTGGCCACCCCATTCTCGGCGATGAGTTTTATGCCGAGGGTAAGGCGCTCGCCGCCGCACCGCGCCTGATGCTGCATGCGCAGGAGGTTGGCTTCCGCCATCCGGATGGGCGTGACGTCACCTATACCGTGCCCTGCCCGTTCTGAGGTCGCAGATGAAGGAACAAAAAGAAAGCTTCGTGGTGGATTTTGTCGGCGGTGCGGTGGGCCACCGTTTCCGCTCCGGCGAAGGGCGCGGACAGGCTCTGCCCAAGGCCGCGGGTTTCACCAAAGGCCGAACGCCAAAAATCGTCGATGCCACGGCCGGGTTGGGGCGCGATGCCTTCCTGCTCGCATCCCTCGGGGCTGACGTCACCCTCATCGAACGCTCAGCGGAAATGCATGCCCATCTCGCCGATGGCATTCGCCGCGCCCTGGAAGCGGGCGGCGCCTACGCCGAGGCGGCAGCGCGCATGACGCTGCTCAACGGCGATTCACGCTATCTGCTGAAAGAGCTTTCACCCGAGGTGGTGATTGTCGACCCCATGCATCCGCCACGCCACAACACGGCGCTGGTAAAAAAGGAAATGCGGGTGCTGAGAGAACTGGTTGGCGCCGACCCGGACCAGGTGGAGTTGATGGAGGCTGCACTGGAGAATGCGACAAAGCGGGTGGTCCTGAAATGGCCCCTGCGCGCCGAGCCGATGCCGGGCATTCGCAAGCCTTCGCATCAGATAATGGGCAAGAACACCCGTTATGATGTCTTCATGATCTTCGGAAAATCTCTCGACGAGGAAGAATAATCAGCGGAAGCTCGGCTTGCGCTGCGCATTCATCAAAAGCTCGTGCCGCGAGGCGAACTCGCCGAACAGCTTTCTGAGCCGGGTCTCCTCCGCCTTGTCCAGCCGGTAACGCCGGCAGAATTCCGCAACGTTCAGGATCGGTTTGGTTCTGTTGCCGTCTATGGTCTTGTTGTCGATGATCTGCATGGCGCCCTCCTCATAACAGAGGCCAAACGTCGCTCCCGCCTTGCGGTTCCCTATGAATTCGCATGGATGAGAAAAGAGCGTGCAGCCTGCACACGGACCGATCAAGTTTTCTTGAAACTATCGCAGGAAACGAAATCCTCCCCAAATGGTTCTCTGCCTGATGTAACGATGGAAGGGAGACCCATGTTCCACAACAACCGATTTCTGAGTTCGACGATCCTGTGTGCGCTGCTCGCCCTGCCCTTTGCCGGCGCTGCACACGCCCAGACCGCCCCGGCTGCCGAAACGAAACGGCCGAATGCGCCGGATCAGAAGCCGGCTTTTGAGGGCCAGACACGCGCGCCGCAGGCCGCCTCCCAGCCGAATGTCGAAAAAACCATCGTCGCCGAGGGGCTGCCGCACCTGTGGTCCATGGAATTCCTGCCGGATGGCCGCATGCTTGTCGCCGCCAAGGAAGGGGCCATGCATATCGTCGCCGACGGCAAGGCAGGCCCGGCGATTGCCGGCGTACCGGAGGTGGCGTCCGACGGACAGGGCGGACTTCTCGACATCGCGCTCGCGCCCGATTTCGAAACATCGCGCACCATCTTCTTCTCCTTTTCCGAACCGCGCGATGGCGGCAACGGCACCTCCGTCGCGTCGGCCAAGCTGACCGAAGATGGCGGCGCGGCGAAACTGGAAAATGTCTCGGTGATTTTCCGCCAGATGCCGACCTATAACGGCGACAAGCATTTCGGCTCGCGCCTCGTCTTCGGACCTGACAACGAGCTTTATGTCACCGTCGGCGAGCGTTCGGATTCAAAGCCGCGCGTGCAGGCGCAGGATCTGTCGAGCGGGCTCGGCAAGGTCTTCCGCATCAATGCTGAAGGCAAGGCCTTTGAAGGCAACCCCTTCGCCGGCCAGCAGAACGCCCTTCCTGAAATATGGAGCTATGGCCACCGCAACCTGCAGGCCGCGGCACTTGATGGCCAGGGCAGGCTCTGGACCGTGGAACACGGGCCAAAGGGCGGCGATGAGCTGAACCTGCCCAAAGCGGGCCTGAACTACGGCTGGCCGGTCATCACCTACGGCGTCGAATATAGCGGCCGCTCGGTTGGCGAAGGCGCTACCGCCAAAGAAGGCATGGAGCAGCCGGTCTATTATTGGGACCCGGTCATCGGTCCCTCCGGCATGGCCTATTATGATGGCGACCTTATTCCCGAATGGAAGGGCGCCTTCATCGTCGGCGGTCTGGTGAGCCAGGGCCTCGTCATCCTGCACATCGACGGCGACAAGGTTGCGACCGAAAGCCGTCTTCCCCTTGAGGCGCGTATCCGCGACGTGAAGGTCGGGCCTGACGGCGCGGTTTATGCCGTGACCGAGGAGCGCGGCGGTGGTGAATCGCAGATTGTGCGGATCGCCAAGGCCGGCTGAGAAAACTAACGACCGGAACGACAGGCCGCCGGAACGAAGGCGGCCTGTTTTTCGTTTGCCGCAGCGTGAAACCTGCCGGAAAAAACGATGCCACAACCAGCCACCCGCCTTCTTGCAAAAATCGGACTTGCCTATGTCAACGATCAGGAACCGGGTATTTCCCGCGAAAAACGCGGGCGCGGTTTCTGTTACCGCCTGCCGGGCGGCGAGCTTCTCTCCGACAGCGTCGAACTGAAACGCATCAAATCGCTCGGTGTGCCGCCCGCCTATAGGGACGTCTGGATCTGCATCGACCCATCAGGGCATTTGCAGGCAACCGGCTTTGATGCACGCGGGCGAAAACAGTATCGCTATCACCCCGACTGGCACGCGCTCAGGGGCGAAACGAAGTTCTTTCAGCTCAAAAGCTTCGGCAAGGCGCTGCCCGCCATCCGCCGCCGCGCCATCGCCGATATCGAAAAACAGGATCACGGGCAGGAGATGACGCTTGCCGCGCTCACGTTGCTGCTCGATGCCGCCTATCTGCGCGTCGGCAATCGCTCCTATCTCGAAACCAACGGCACCTATGGCGCAACGACATTGCTCAAGCGCCACGTTTCCTTCGGTGAAACCATCGAACTGCGCTTCGCCGCCAAGGGCGGGCAAAAGGTGAGACGGCAATTGCGCCACCCGCGCCTGCAAAAAATCCTCGAGGAGATCGCCGATCTGCCCGGCAAGGAACTCTTCGTCTGGCAGGATAGCGAAAACCGGGTGCATTCGGTCGATTCCAGCGATCTCAATGCCTACCTCTCGCGCATCGGCGGCACCGGCATTTCCGCCAAGACCTTCCGCACCTGGGGTGGAACGCTCGCGGCCTTCTGCAACGCAATGGAGCATGTGGCATCAGGTGAAAAACCGAGCATAAAGGGCATGTGCCAGGCGGCTGCGGCGGAGCTTTCCAATACGCCCGCCATCTGCCGCAAGAGCTATGTGCATCCCGCCGTTCTCGACATAGCGGCTGAGGAAAAAGCCCAGAAAAAACTCGGCCGCATCTTGAAGGTCGGGGCAAAGCCCGTCTCCGGCCTGAGGGCGGATGAAAGACGGCTGCTTGCCTTCCTGCCCTGAGGGTCAGCGGTTTCCCGCCCATTCCGCCAGTTCGCGCTCGGCCCTTTCCAGCGCGCTGTAATTCAAAAGCTTGCGCAGGAAGGCGACAGTGACAGCGCGGGTTCGAAGATTATACCGCCCTTCCGCGTCGTCATCGCCAGCCGCCTGATGCACGTTCAGTTTCTCATACAGGCTTTGCAGGCGGTTCTGCACGCTGCGCAGCGACAGGTTGCGGCGGCGCGCAATCGCCTTGTCGGTGAGGCCGAGCGCGACATCGACAAGGATTTCGTATTCGGAATCGGTAAAGCCATGCGCCTTGCCGAGGCTCTTTTCCTGCAGCCCGCGCACTTCCCGGTCGATCACGCATTGCGCCTCGATAAAGATGCTGCGCAAGGCCAGCCGCAGACGGTCATCGGATGCCGATTTCAGCACGTAACCGTAAGCGGCGCCCTCTGGCACGATGCGGGAGACACCACGCACATAGGCCTCGTCGGAATAGTTGGACCAGAACAGGATGCGGGTGTCCGGCCGCTCCTTCCAGATGGTGCGCGCCGCCTCTATGCCGTTGCGCTCGTTCATCTGCAAATCCATGACGATGTGGGCGGCGCGATTTTCCCGCGCCAGCTTTTCGCCGGTTCTGCCGTTGGCCGCCTCCAGCACATTGTCGCATTCCGGCAGGGCGGCACGCACCGCCTCGTTCAGATAGGCGCGGTGCAGCGCATCGTCCTCAACGATCAGCACGTCCATGTCATAAATCCTCCCGCCGGTCGAAAGCATCCGCCGGCAAGGTCACTGTGATGCGGGTTCCCGCCCCCTTGCCGTTGCCGCCAATATCGAACCTGGCTGAAATCAGCCGCGCCCGCGTCTTCATGTTGCCGATGCCGAGGCCGCCGGACGCCCCGCCTTCGCCGCCGCCGCTGCCGTCATCACTCACCGTCACCCGCAAGCCTCCATCGATGGCGACAAGCGTTACGGCAATGGTTTCCGGCTGGGCATGGCGAATGGCATTGTTCACTGCCTCCTGTACGATGCGGAACAGCGATATCGCCACCGTCTTGTCGAGCCTTTCCACCAGCCCTTCCGTCTCATCGCTCACCGACCAGTCGATTGCCGACCCGCTATCGCGCACGGAGCGGTCTACATAGGTCTCGATGGCCTCGACAACGCCGAACAATTGCAGGATGGAGGGTTTCGCCTCCTCGATGATTTCACGCAGATCCTGCATGCAATGCTGCAGGCTGCGCACCACCGGCTCGAGCATTTCGCCCGAAACGTCCGGGGTATGGCTCATGCGTTCGATGCGCCGCGCCAGCCGGGTCAGGTCCGCCAGCGTCTGGTCATGCAGGTCCATGCCGATACGCTGCCGCTCGGCCTCCAGAGCCTCGGTCAATTGCAAGGCGCCCAGCCTCAAACCCTCCTCGCGGGCATTGGCGCGCGCCTCTTCAATGGCCGAGCGTTTGGCCTGCTCGGCGGCACGGATGGCGTAGAAATAGGGCGCCAGCAGATCCGCAACCGCGCGGGCATTCGTCACATCCTCCATCGTATAGGCGTTCGACTGGTGCGACGAGCAACTGAGCGCGCCAATGATGTCGCCATGCACCTTCATCGGCACATGCAGGCGGCTATGCAGATTAAGTTCGATGATCGGGCTGGAAAACGCCCCTTCGAAGTGGAAGCGCGGATCGGAGCAGGCGTCACCGCTTAACAGGTGCTCGACCTCGCCTGACAGCAGCGAACGGATCGGGCTTCCGGTGAGAAGGGCGGGCGGCTGCCGGCTCCAGGCGCTGACGAGACCGCTCTCATAGGCGATATGATATTTGTCATCCAGCTGCTTGATGCAGACATCCATATGGTCATGCGGGATGATATGGCTGATCTCCGTGGCGACCGCCTGAATGATGGCATTAAATTCCAGCTGCCCGGCAAGCAGCCGCGAAATGCCCATATAATGGTGAAAAAGAGCGCTTTTCGGCGTATCCAGCATGTGCGGACGCCCTCCCAAGCGTCTGCCTTCGACCTCTGCGGCGAAGTTTGAACCCATTGGGTGCCGCATCATTCATTCTGCGCCCGGCAGTGGCGTTTCGTCCTGCGGGTTCCCGCAAGCTTTCTGCGGAAACCCGCAGGAAGATTGCCGCGATCCGCCTATACAAGCCAAATCTTCTTGGTCATTCTCGCTTCTACTGGGGAAAGGAGCTCCAGTGCAAAGGAATTCCGCCTGCCGCCGAGGAGATTTGCGGCGCGCAAGGATTCCGGGCTCGAAAAGGGCAAGCCACGAGGGAGGAAATCAAATGGCTTTCAGGAAGATGCTTTTGGCATCGGCCGCTGTCGCATGCGCAGCTCTGCCGATCACCGCTCATGCCGACACGTCGGCCAAAAAAATCGCGCTTTCAAACAATTACGCTGGCAATTCCTGGCGTCAGGCGATGCTGACCAGCTGGGACAAGATCACCAAACAGGCGGTTGCCGACAAACAGGTTGCCGCCGCAGACGCCTTCACGACCGCCGAAAACCAGGCAACCGAACAGGCGGCGCAGATCCAGAACCTCATTCTTCAAGGTTATGACGCCATCGTCATCAACGCCGCTTCGCCTACAGCCCTCAACGGCGCGGTGAAGGAAGCCTGTGACGCCGGCATCACCGTCGTGTCCTTCGACGGCATCGTCACCGAGCCCTGCGCCTGGCGCATCGCTGTTGATTTCAAGGCGATGGGCGCAAGCCAGATCGACTATCTCGCCAAGGCCATGCCGAAGGGCGGCAACCTACTCGAAATCCGCGGTCTGGCCGGCGTTTCGGTCGATGACGAAATCCATGCCGGCATCGTCGACGCCGTCGCAAAGAATCCGCAGTTCAAGATCGTCGGCTCCGTCAATGGCGACTGGGCGCAGGACGTCGCGCAGCGCGCCGTCGCCGGCATTCTGCCGAGCCTTCCCGAAGTCGCGGCCGTCGTGACGCAGGGCGGCGATGGTTACGGCGCGGCACAGGCTTTCGCCGCCGCCAAGCGCCCGACACCCACCATTGTGATGGGCAACCGTGAAGACGAACTGCAATGGTGGAAACAGCAGAAGGACGCAAGCGGCTACGAGACCATGTCCGTCTCCATCGCTCCCGGCGTCTCGACACTCGCTTTCTGGGTGGCGCAGCAGATCCTCGACGGCAAGGACGTGAAGAAGGACCTGACCGTGCCTTTCCTGCGCATCGACCAGGGCAACCTTGAGGAAAATCTCAAGACGACCCAGAAAGGCGGCGTCGCGAATGTCGAATATTCGCAGGAAGACGCGCAGAAGGCCATCGCATCGGCCAAATAGGCCGGATCGGCTTAGAGCCTGAATATTGCGGCGCTCCCGGAACGGGCGCCGCAATAGCCACCGATATTATCCGATTTTCAGATCACTGGCGTAATTGCTCATGAATGACATCATCGAGGCGGAAGAAGTCGTCGCCGCGCGCGGCGTGAAGGTCGTGTTCGGCGCGGTAAGGGCGCTTGATGGGGCCGATCTCGTCATCCGCACGGGAGAATGCCTCGGGCTCGTGGGCCACAATGGCGCGGGCAAATCCACCATCGTCAACGTCATCAATGGCGGGCTGACGCCGCATGAGGGTTCCATTTCCTATCGCGGCGAGCAAGGTCGCCACGGCATCGCGGCCGCCCGCGCCAGCGGCGTGCGCTGCGTGTTTCAGGAATTGTCGCTCTGCCCCAACCTCACAATCAGCGAAAATGTCCGCATCATGCATGCCGCAATCAGCGGGCGGAACTGGCGCGGGCGCGCGCTCATCATGATCCGGCAGACGCTGGACGAGATTTTTCCCGGCCACGGCATTGATTGCGAGCTGACGATTGCCGAACTTTCCATCGCCGAGCGGCAGATGGTGGAAATCGCCATCAATTTCTGCCGAACCCCTGATGCACCGAGACTTGTCATTCTCGATGAGCCGACGTCCTCGCTCGATGCCGGTCTTGGCGAGCAATTGATGGATTATGTCCGCCGTTTCGTGCGCACCGGCGGCTCCGTTCTGCTGATCTCGCATATTCTCGGCGAAATTCTTTCGACGGCCACCCGCATCGTGGTGATGAAGGACGGCCGTGTGGTCGCCAATCGGCCGGCGGGCGAATTCACGACACGCACGCTGGTGGAAGCCATGGGCAGCGTCGTCAAGGAACAGGACAGGCAAAAAAGCGAAAACCGCAAGGCGGGCGAAAAAGTACTTTCCATGCCGCCGCGTCGGGGTGAAGGCCTTGCCTTCGAGGCATTTCGCGGCGAGATCATCGGCCTCGCCGGTCTCGGCGGCCATGGCCAGACCGAAGCGCTTCTCGAACTTTACCTTGCCCGTAACAGCAGCTGGCTGCCCGCGCGCAAGACCGATATCGCCTTCGTGGCGGGGGACCGCAGCCTGAACGGGACCTTCCCGCTGTGGAGCATCCTGAAGAACCTTTCCATCGCTTCGCTCAGGGATATTTCATCCGCGGGCATGGTGGACAGGGGCAAGGAAACCGAACTCGGCGCGCAATGGAAAAAGCGCATCGAAATCCGCACGCCCGACATGGGCAACAAAATTCTTTCGCTGTCCGGCGGCAACCAGCAGAAGGTTCTGTTCGCCCGCGCCCTCGCCACTACAGCCAGCACCGTTTTGATGGACGACCCGATGCGTGGCGTCGATATCGGCACCAAACAGGAGGTCTACGATATCTTGAGAACCGAAGCCTCCCACGGCCGCACCTTCATCTGGTATTCCACCGAAATGGACGAAATCCGCCTTTGTGACCGGGTCTATGTTTTCCGCGACGGCGCCATTCAGGCCGAACTGGTGGGCGAGGACATCACCGAGCAGAATGTGCTGGCCGCCTCCTTTTCCGGAGAAGATCACGCATGAAACTCTCCGCCAGCGCCCTTCGCCTCATCATTCCCGCCGCCTCGCTCGCCTTCCTGCTCGCCGCCGTCTTCTACATGCAGCCGCGCGCCATGAGCTATACCGGCCTCAACCTGCTGTTCAATCTGGCGGTGCCGATCGCGCTTGCCACCATTGCGCAGATGCTGATCATGTCCGTCAACGATCTCGATCTGTCGATGGGCACCTTCGTCAGTTTCTGCGCCTGCGTCACCGCCACCTTCCTGCAAACCACGCCGCTGCTTGGTATTGCGATCTTTGCCGGTGCGATTGCGGTTTATGCCCTGTTGGGCGCCATCATCCATATCCGCGCCCTGCCCTCCATCGTTGTCACGCTTGGCATGAGTTTCGTCTGGGGCGGCCTTGCCGTTCTCATCCTCCCCTCGCCCGGCGGCCAGGCACCCGCCTTCATCCGCGCACTGATGACGGCAAAACCGCCGCTCGTGCCGATTGCCATTGTCGCCAGCATCGTGATTGCGGTCGTCGCCCATTACATCGTCATGCGCTCCTCCTTCGGCGTGCTGATGCGCGGCGTCGGCGGCAATTTCCGCTCGGTCGAACGCTCCGGCTGGTCGGTCGTCGGCATCCGCGCCGCCACCTTTGCGCTGGCCGGTTTCTTCGCGGTGCTGTCGGGCATCGCACTTGTCGGGCTGACGACATCGGCTGATGCCAATATCGCGCTTCGCTACACGCTGCTGTCGATTGCAGGCGTCATTTTAGGCGGCGGCGAATTCGTCGGCGGCCGGGTTTCACCCATCGGCGCCGTCATCGGCGCGCTGACGCTGACGCTCGCCGGCTCCTTCCTGTCCTTCATGCGCATTTCGCCAGACTGGCAGATCGGCGCTCAAGGGGCGATCCTCATCATCGTGCTTGCGCTGCGCATCCTGCTCAACCGTCTCGAAAAGCGGGAGAAAAACCAATGAACGGGCTTTCGTCCTTCTCCAAAAAACCGTGGATATGGTCCTTTGCCGCAACGGCTGTCGTCTGGATTATCACGGTGCTCTTCACCGGCGGTGCAAGCTCCTTCGGCCTGTCGCACGCAGCGCTGACATTCGCGGCCTTTTCCGTCATCGTCGGCATCGGCCAGATGTTCGTCATCACGCTCGGACCTGGTAATATCGACCTCTGCGTTCCTGCAACGATGACGCTATCAGGCACGCTGGCCCTCAAATTCATGGATGTGTCCGATGGTCTCATCCTGCCGGGATTGCTGATCGCCATCCTGATCGGCATCGCCATCGGCATCGGCAATTACACGCTGATCAAGCTCCTGCGCATTCCGCCGATCATTGCGACGCTGTCCATGAGCTTCATCGTGCAGTCCATCGCCATCTGGTCCAACCGCGGCCTGCGCATCAAACCGCCGGAAACACTGGCCACTTTCGCCACGTCCAGTTCTTTCGGCATTCCGAACGTGGCGCTCGTCGCGCTGCTGCTCTCGGTCATCGCCTGGCTGCTGCTCGACCGCACATTTTACGGACGCTGGATTTCCGCGATCGGCCAGAGCACCTTCGCCGCCCGCATGACAGGCATTCCGGTGGATGGAACCCGCTTCGTCACCTATGTGCTCTGCGCGGTGCTGGCGGCGATTGCCGGTTATCTGCTCGCCAGTTTTTCCGGCGGCGCAGCACTCAACATGGGATCGGAATACCTGCTGATGTCCATCGCCGTCGTTGTCATCGGCGGCACGGCGGTGGCGGGCGGCGATTCCAATGTTCCCGGCATCTGGGGCGCTTCGCTCTTCATGTTCCTGGTGGTATCGATGCTGAATACCTATGGTTTCGGCGCGGGTATCCGCCTCATCCTCACCGGCCTCATCATCATATCAGTCATCCTTCTGGCAAGCGGCCCCAAGGCCACGCGCTGAACCCCGAACGACAAGCCCTCAAGCGGACGACGCTCATGACCACAGACAAGACCTCCCCTTACGAAATCCACGATGACCGCTTCCGCCATCTGATCGTCGGCAACGCGGAACTGGAAGAGCTTTATTCCGGCTGCCGCTGGGCCGAAGGACCGGTGTGGGTTGCCGATCTGAACTGCCTGCTGTTCAGCGATATTCCCAATGAGCGTATGTTGCGCTGGGTGCCGGATGGCGGGATCTCGGTGTTCCGCCAGCCTTCCAACTTCACCAATGGCAACACACGCGACCGGCAGGGGCGACTTGTCTCCTGCGAACATGGCGGCCGTCGCGTCACCCGCACCGAAGTCGACGGCTCGATCACCGTTCTCGCCGACAGCTACGGCGGCAAGCGGCTAAACTCCCCCAATGACGTGGTGGTCAAATCCGATGGCAGTGTCTGGTTCACCGACCCCACCTACGGCATTCTTTCCGACTATGAGGGATACAAGGCAGAGCCAGAACAGAAGACGCGCAATGTCTACCGGCTCGATCCCGCAACCGGAAAGATCGACATCGCCATTGACGACTTCGTGCAACCGAACGGTCTCGCGTTTTCACCTGATGAAACGAAGCTCTATGTTGCCGACAGCTCCTACAGCCATGATGTCTCCCGCCCGCGCCATATCCGCGTTTTCGACGTGGTGGATGGCGTGAAGCTCGCCAATGGCCGGGAATTCTGCAATCTCGACAGCGGCCTGCCGGACGGTTTCCGTCTGGATACGGCTGGAAACCTCTGGACCAGCGCCGGTGATGGCGTCCACTGCTTTGCGCCTGATGGTACGCTCATCGGCAAGATCAAGGTGCCGCAGACAGTCGCGAACCTCACCTTCGGCGGCCCGAAAAATAACCGCCTCTTCATCACCGCAACAAAATCGCTCTACTCCGTCTATGTCGCCGCAACCGGCGCGCAAACGCCTTGAGGTGGTGAAAAACCGGAGGACACGGGCCGGGAGGGAACTGGCAAGACGGCTTCACCGCGCTATAAAAGCGGAATGAACGATGATTCCAGCCCCTTCCTGACCGACGATATGGCCCTGGATGGTGAAACGCCGGCCGTTGAGCCCACCAGCCGCATGCTGTCCTGGGCGCGCAATTCCGCTCTCTACCGGCTCGAACAGCGCATGATGACGGAAAAGCAGCTGCGCGACGCCATCACGCGCAAGGCGCGGGAAAAATTCGAGGATATCAGCACCGCACAGGTGAAGGCGCTCGGCGAATTTGCCGTCACTTTTGCTTATGGCATCAAGGCACTCGACGACACCGCCTATGCGGAAATTGCCGTGCGGAGCGGCCAGCGCAGCGGCAAGTCGAAACGCGGACTCGCGCAGAAACTTCAGATCAAGGGTATCGCCCGGGAAACGGCAGCAGTCGCGCTTGAGGAAACCAATGATCTGGTCGCCGCCATCATCTTTGCACGCAAGCGCGCCTTCGGACCTTTCCGTCGTGTCGAACTCGATGAAAAACGCAAATCGAAGGAGTTTTCCGCCTTCGCCCGCAACGGTTTCGGCTTCGAGATTGGCTCAAAGGTCATGGCGATGACGGCGGAGGAGGCCGAGGAGATTATCGCCGAAGCACCGCTCTGACACCTATTGCGGCATTGGATGGGTTTTCAGATAGGCGATCAGATCGGCTATATCGGTTTCGCTCCAGAGGCCGAAAAAGCGCATGGCATTTCCCGGGATAGCCTTCTTCGGGCTGGAAAGGAATTTTTGCAGTTTCTCCTCCGACCATACCCGGTCAGCCGCACCGGCATCCTTCAGCGCCTGCGAATAATGGCCGTAATCAGCCACGGAAGCCATCGGCCTGCCCACCACGCCCATCAGATGCGGCCCCATGCGGGTGCGCGGCGTGTCAACGCTGTGGCAGGTGGAGCAGCGGCTGAAGACCTTCTCGCCATGGGCCGCATCGCCCTCGGCAAAGGCGCTCGACGCAAGCAGGAGGAAAAACGCGGTCGCCGCAGCAGCTTGTTGGGGCATGAAAATCATGGTCCGGATAATACAACGCCCTCTCCGTCTGACAACGAAGAGGGCGTTTTTTGACATGCGACAGAATGCCCGGTCAAAACACCGGGCATTTCGCCGATCAGTTCATGGCCGTGAGCGTCACGGACGTACCGGTCGCTGCGAGGTTGAGGCCAACCTGGCCGGTCACGCTGACCGTCTGCAGCTGGATGGAACCGGAGGTGCCGCCAACGAGAACGTTGGTGCCAACGCCGAGACCGACGGTGACTTCAGCCGTTGCGCCCTGATAAAGGCCGCCGAGCGAACCGCGGTGGTAACCGGCTGTCGGGGCGAAAACGGCCCAGACCAGACGGCCCTGCGTGGTGAAACCGAGGTCGACACCCATCTTGCGGATGGCGCCGGAGTAATGGTCGGTGCGACGGGCGCCCATGGTGGACTGGAAAGTGCAATCCAGTTCCTTGGCCGAGCCGAGAACGTAACCGACGCCGCCGCCGATATCGCAGGTGAGGTAACCGATCTTGACGCCGTTGCGATCGTCCTGCTCCTGCGGAGCCGGCTCATATCTTGCAAGGTCGGCAGCGAGGGCGGATGCGGTTCCGCCAAGGCCCATCGTCAATGCGGCAAAAGTTACGGCAACAGCCTTTTTCATCTGATTTTCTCCTGTTTTATTCCTACCCGCAGCAGCCCTTCTTGCCCTCTCCGGATATTGAATTCCGCACTGTTAACGTTTGTTCCCTGAAATCGATCCAAAACAACTTAATTGGAGGCGATGAAAGCGGAACGGTTAACAGTGTCTGATGGCGGTAGGATGCCATTAAGACATTGTTAGGGCGGGAAATGCGTGCGGAATCGCCATCAACAGCCAGCGTTGCCGGCCGTTGTTTTGCTGCAACAACTCAAAGCGGCAGAGCGACGGGAAAGCCGGTGGCGGCATGGGTCATGACATCCATGCGAACGCCATAGATGCGCTGCAACGTCTCCGGCGTCATGATCTCCTGCGGCGTTCCCCGTGCGATAAGCTGGCCGGAATGAAGCGCAACGATCTCATCGCAGAAGCGTGCTGCCATGTTGACGTCATGCAGCACCACGATGACGCCAAGACCCTTTTCGCGCGACAGTCTCTGAACCAGCGAAAGCACTTCGATCTGGTGCGCCATGTCGAGTGCGGAGATGGGTTCATCGAGAAGCAGGCTTTCAGCGTTCTGGGCCACCAGCATGGCAAGCCACACGCGCTGGCGCTCGCCGCCGGAAAGCGTATCGACCAGCCGGTCGCGGAAGGCGATGGTATCGGTAAGCTCGATCGCCTCGTCCACCTTCTCCTGATCCGCCTTGCTAAATTGCCCGAGCGCCCCGTGCCAGGGATAACGGCCGAGCGCCACCAGCTCCTTGGCCAGCATGCCGGAAGCAGCCGGCGTATATTGCGGCAGATAGGCGAGCTTTCGCGCAAATTCGCGATTGCCCCAGGCGCCGAGTGATTTTCCCTCGAACGAGACCTTGCCCGCCGTCGGTTCCTGAATGCGTGCGAGAATCTTGAGCAGCGTCGATTTTCCCGAACCGTTATGACCGATCAGACCGATGGTCTTGCCGGTCGCAAAACTTGCCGTCAGTGGGTGCAGCAATGTCCTGCCCGGCACTTCCATCGTGACGCCATCAAGAGAAAAAAGCGGGATATCGTCGTAATCGACGGCAAGTGCTGCCTCACCCATGGTTCTCATCTCCGTAAATGTTCAAATAAATCATTGGCGCCTGCCTGAAAGCCAGATCAGATAGGGCGCGCCGGCCAGAGCCGCAAAAAGCCCGAGCGGCAGTTCATAGGGAAAGGTCACCGTTCGCGCCCCGAGATCGGAAAGCGCCATCAGCACCGCGCCGAACAGGAAAGAAGCCAACAGATGATCGCGCGGCGTGGTGAAGCCGGCGCGAAGCGCAATGTGCGGCGCCATCAGCCCGACGAAACTCAAGGGACCGACGAGCAGCGAGGCGGCCCCCGTGGCGATACCCGCCACCGCGATGACGGCGATACGCGCCAGGCCGAGCGGCAGCCCGAGCGAGAGCGGCACATCCCGGCCAAGCGGCAGGATCGTCAACCAGCGCGTCACCGACAGGGCAGTCGCCAGAAGCACGATGGAAAGAATGGCGAGAAAGATTGCCGAAGCCGGTGTCGCGGTCGAACCAGAGCCGCTGAGCCAGGCGAGAATCTGCCATGCCCGCTGGTCACCAATCGCAAGCAGCGCCGAAAGCACCGCCGAGCAGAGCGAACTGATAGCAATGCCGGCGAGCAGGATTTTTTCTGGCGCCAGATGCCGGCGCACGGAAAAGAACAGGACGAGGATCATGACGCCCGCCGAGCCGATGCCGGCGCCGCAAAACAGCTCGAACAGACCGGCCGCCGGAAAAATCGTGATGGCGGCGGCAAAACCGAGGCCTGCGCCGCCGCTGACGCCGATGACCTCCGGGCTTGCCATCGGATTGCCGGTGAGCCGCTGCAAAAGAGCACCCGCCATGGCGAGAAGACCGCCGGCGGCGATGGCCGCCATCAGCCGGGGCCAGCGGAAGGGCAGAAGGCTTTGCAGGTCACCCGCCCCCAGCATTGTCCAGCCCTGAGGCCCCCTGCCGATGGCGAGTGCTGCAAAGATCAGCGCGGCCATGACGATGAGCATCGGCAGCAGGGCCGTAAACCCGCGTCTTGTCGCGAGATCGACGCCTTCGCCGCGATGCACGTCGGTCGGCCGGATTTTCGGCAGCAGCCAGAGAAGCAGCGGGCCGCCGATCAGGGCCGTCACCGCGCCGGTCGGGAAAACTTCCGCCGTCTTGTTTGCCAGAAGTTGCACGATACCGTCGCAGAACCAGAGCAGCAGGCCGCCCAGAAGCGGGGAAACGAAGAGCACCGAAGAGGAGCGCCGCACGCCAAGCGCCCGGGTGAGCGCGGGTGCCGCAAGGCCGATGAAGCTGACGAGGCCAACCGCCGAAGCGACGAAGGCGGCCAGCATGACGGCGACGGCGGCGACGGCGAGCCTGATCGAAAACAGCGATACGCCGAGCGATCGCGCGCCGGAATCGCCGAGACCGAGAACCGTCAGCGGCCTAACCAGCAGGCCCGTCAGGACAAGCCCCACGAGAAGCTGAAAGGTGAGAGACAGGGCGTTCGACCAATCCTGCTGACTGAGCGAGCCGCCATTCCAGACCACGAGCGACATCAGATATTCGCCCTGCGCGAGCGTCAGCGCCGCGGAAACGGATGCGGCGGTAATGCCGACCAGGAGCCCTGCCACCACCATGGTTACCGGTTCGAAGGAGCGTCGCCAGCCAAGCAGGAAGACAATACCGGCGGCAGCGGCAGCGCCGGCAAGCGCCACCAGTGCGCGGTTGCCATCCAGCACCGAGGGAAAGAACAGCGTGGCGATGACGATGGCCAGTTGCGCGCCAGCCGAGATGCCGAGCGTCGAGGGATCAGCGATCGGGTTGCGCAGCAATTGCTGAAAAAGCGCGCCCGAGAGACCCAGCATCGCGCCCGCCAGAATGGCGACCGCCACACGCGGCATCAGGCTGAAAGCGAGGATGACCTGATCCATCGACATGGCGGCGGCATCAAAAGGCAGGCCGGGCCACGCACCGAAAGGCAGCCGCAGCAACCCGGCATGCAGGGAAAGACCGCAGGCCAGAATGAACAAAAGCCCGAAGAAAAGCGGGAGAGGCCGCACCATCACAGGGCTTCTCCCCGTGCCGAGAGCGCTTCGGTCAGAAGCCTCGCGAAACGCATGCCGGCGGTGATGCCGCCATAGGGGCCGACATTGGCAAGCGTCACCACCCGATTTTCGCGCACGGCAGGCAGCGCGCGCCAGATGGCGCTGTTGCGCAGAGTTTCCCGCGCCTCCACCGGAATATCGGAGACGATGACGATGCGCGCATCGGATGAGGCGGCGAGGTTTTCAAGCGGCACCGGGGCCGCGAAGGTGAATTGCGACCGATCCACCCAGGCATTGGTCAGCCCCAGACGGCCAAGAACATCCCCGAACATGCTATCCGCACCAAAGGCACGAAAATGCCGGGCGTCGCCTATGTTGATGACATAGGTCGGCCGTGCGGAAAAACCGGCAAGACGGGTCCGCATGGCTTGCAGTGCCGCTTCCGTTTCACCCAGAACCTTGCGCGCCTCTTCGGCCCGCCCGAGCTTTTCACCAAGCGCGGTGACCGCCGCCAGCGCCTTTTCGAAAGGCGGCTCGCCCTTCACGTAAAAGGGCAGCGAAAAGACGGGGGCGATCGCTTCCAGCCTGCCGGTATAACGTGTGTAGAAAGGCGAAATCAGAATGAGCTCTGGCCGGGTGAGCTGCAGAAGCTCGAAATTCGGAGCGCCGCGCAGGCCGAGATCGGCGACAGTTTCAGGGATATCAGGCTCGACCGCGCCGGCCCGGAACTGGATGAGTTCCGTCGCCGCCACCGGCATGACGCCGAGCGCCACAGATGTTTCCAGCATGGCCCAGTCGATGGCGGCGATGCGCGGCGTCACTGCTGCCCGCGCCTTGCCCGCAAGAGCCGAGGCGGCGAGCAGGCTTAAAAATTCCCGCCGCCCCCAGAGGGGGGAAATCCATCGATCCTTACGCGTCATGCCCCTGCTGCTTCACTTTGATATGGCGTTACCAACGGTAGGTCAGCTTGCCCATAACGGTCCTGCCGTCACCGTAATAGCATCCGAAAGTGGAGCAACTAGAAATATATTCTTTATCAGTCAAGTTTTGCACCAGAAGCGAAGCGCGGTAGCCGTTCTTCTCGTAATGCACGCCGAGATCGAGCAGGGCGAGGCCCTTCATCTCGAAGGCATTGGCGGCATCGCCATAACGTTTTCCGACATAACGGACACCGCCGCCGATACCGAAGCCCTCAAGCGCCGTATCTTCCGGGAAGGTATAATCCAGCCAGAGGCTGGCGGCGTGCCGGGGCGTGCTATCCAGTTCCTTGCCGTTGTTCACACGGCCGGAGACCTCGCTGTCCATGTAGGTATAGGCCGCCCGCAGGTCGAGCCCGTCTGCAAGGCTTGCGACGCCTTCCAGTTCGAGGCCCCTCACATGCGCCTCGTCCATCTGCTGCGTTACCCCGCCCACCGTCGTCGTGACGTTCTTTTGTTTCAGATCGTAGATCGCCGCCGAGAAGAAACCGTCAAAACCCTCGGGCTGGTATTTGACGCCGGCTTCCCATTGTTCGCCTGTGGTCGGCTTGGGCGCATCGCCGACAGCCGGCTGCGGCACCGGCTCGAAGGAGGTGGCATAACTGACATAGGGCGCGATGCCGCCATCGAAGAGGTAACTGACGCCGACACGGCCCGTCAGCTTGTGATCGTCCTTGTCGAGCGCGCGGTAGGTCGTTCCGTTGAACGTCGTGCCGCCGGTGCTTGCCCAATCCTGCCGCAGACCGGCGGTGACCCGCCAGTTCTCAAAGGCCATCTCGTCCTGCGCATAAAGACCGATCTGGGAAATATCCGTCTTCACATCGGCATAAAGCGTGCGCGAGGTGAGACTGATCGGCCCGCCATAAACAGGATTGACGGGATTGAGCGGCGTCGCGGCCCAGAATTCGGTTTTGACGTTATTGTCGAAATAGCGGTAATCCAGCCCGACAAGCAGGGTGTGGTCGACTGGTCCCGTGGAGAACTCCGCCTGCAGGCTGTTGTCGATGTTGAAGGTGTTCAGCAATTCATCCTGGAACGTCGCATTGCGGCGGATGAGATTGCCGATCATGCCGCCGCTGGTCGAAGACATGCCGAGCGCCCGGTAGGACCAGTCGAAATTGGAATAACGCGCATTCTGCCGGAAGGTGAAGGTCTCGTCGAAACGGTGCTCGAACTCATAGCCGATATTGGTGAACTTGCGGCTTGAGGTATCGAAAGAGGGATCGCCGACATAAAAGCTGCGATCCAGCATGTTGCCTGGTCTCAGATAGGTCAGCGCCGGCGGCAGACCAGACGGTGAACTCGGATTGTCGTGCTGATAGGAGGCGAGAACCGTCAGTTTCGTATCCTCGTCGGGCTGCCATGTCAGCGCCGGGGCGATGAAATAACGGTCATTCTGCAGATTGTCCGTCTGAAGATGGGCGTTGCGGGCAAGGCCGGTGAGGCGATAGGCAAAACTGTCGCTATCCGCGACCGGCCCACCAATATCGAACATCGACTGGTAATAATCGAAGCTGCCGATCTGCGCTCCGACTTCGCCGAAACGCTCGAAAGTCGGCCGCTTGCTGATGAGATTGATGAGACCGCCGGGATTACCCTGACCGTAAAGCACCGAGGCCGGCCCGCGAATGACTTCCACCCGCTCCAGACCGTAGACCTCATAAGACGGCGCACCGGCCGTGCGCATCAGCCGCAGACTGTTGAGGAACTGCAGCTGGTTACCCTGAAAGCCGCGAATGCGCGGCGCATCGAAACGTGGATCCGCCCCAAACGGCTGCGCGACGACGCCAGGCACATAATTCAGCGCCTCGCTGAGATTACGGATATTCTGCGCATCCATCTGATCCCTGGTGATGACGGAAACCGATTGCGGCGTCTCGATGAGGGATCGCCCCGTCTTGGTGGCGCTGGCGCTGGTTTTTGCCACATAGCCCTTCACCGGCGCCTTGGGGTCCTGATTTTTCGCGCCGTCCACGGTGATGGTCTGCAGCACCGTCGTTCCGGCTTCCTGCGCAAGGGCAACGCCGGAGGTCACGAACGCCACATAGGCGATGGCAGCGCAACCGCCCGCCAGAATGGAAATGTGTTTAGATTTTCCCTGCACGCCAAGACCCTTCATCAACCGCGCCGCCATGAGACGGTTATTTTTCTGGAGAATTTAAGTCATCTTATTACGCAAGGAGCGGATTGTGATCCAATAAGTGAAACTGGATTTTTTCAGAACTACTGATTATGAAAATTCTCACGGATAATAGCTTGGAATTATTCAAATCCGTCAGGAAAGGCCGTGATGATGGGCAGGAAACCGGCAAACCGGGCGGACGCGTTCGAGCTGCGGCACCTGCGCTATTTCACCACGCTGGTGGATGAGCGAAATTTCGAGCGCGCCGCCGCCCGCCTCGGCATTGCCCAGCCGGGTTTGAGCCAGCAGATCATGGCGCTCGAGCAGATCGTCGGCATGCCGTTGCTTGACCGGACAAGGCGATCGGTGAAGCTCACCACGCCCGGCCAGCTTCTTTATGAGGACGCCCGCAAAATTCTCGCCAATGCCGAGGCGACACTTGCGGCGCTCAAACGCGTCGATCGCGGCGAGACGGGCCGCATCTCAATCGGTTATGTCGCTTCGGCCGCCTATTCCGGCCTGATGATCCAGTCCATCGCCAGTTTCCGCGCCTCCCATCCCGACGTGGAATTGCAGCTCATCGAGATGGAAATGCGGCTGCAGCTCGCCAAGATCGCCGACGGCAACCTGGATTTCGCCTTCATCCGCCCGCCTGCGCCCGTTCCGGAAGGCGTCACAACCCATGTGGTTCTGCGCGAACCGCTGGTGGCCGCACTTCCTGAAAACCATCCCCTGGCCTTTGCGCTGCAGGTCGACCTCAAGAACCTTGCCGACGAGACCTTCATCACGCCGCGGCAGCCGCCGGATGTCGGCTTTCATTACAATACGATAGAAGCCTGCAATGAGGCCGGGTTCCAGCCGACGATCAGCCCGGAAGGCCGGGATTACACCACCATTACCAGCATGGTGGCGATCGGCCTCGGTGTGGCGCTGGTGCCGCGCTCGCTCGATTGTCTGCGGTTGCCGGGCGTGCGCTACGTGCCGCTTGCAGCGAGCGCCACGACTTCGGACCTCGCCATCGCCCACCGGAAAACGGAAGCCTCTCCCGCCGTCAGGGCCTTCATTCTCCATACCCGCAATTGACGCGACAGTACCCGTGGACGAAAAAACCCGTCATCGTCCGTTTACGCAGCATCGGCGGCAACAGGCCGGGCGATGCAACTACATGAGATTGCGGAAAGAATGGCGCTCTTTTCGGCAAACCGGAAGCAAGGCCTAAATCCCGTACGGACATTTTCTGTTCCCGCTTTTCCCCGCGGCCGCGGCGTACCGCATAATCGCGGCAGATTTCGATTTACGGGAGACAGCAATGGCTGAGACTTACGAACACCACGCCGCAGGCCTCGAATCCCCGGCATCCCATGCTTTCGAGGTTGTTCCTGATGATACGAACCCGCTTCCTTCCCCCACGCGGGCCATCTATGTGGGCAATGGTGGTCATCTCTGCCTGACCCTGCTTTCCGGCGCGACGGTGACCTTCCAGAACCTGCCCGCAGGCAGCCTGCTGCCGGTCAGGGCCACCCGCATATTTGCAACCCGCACCACCGCCACAGGCATTCTGGGGCTCAATTGAGCGCTCCATCGCCAGCCGATCATCGATCTGAAACGCGGCCCCCGCCAGACATCCACCAAGGAGTGTGACACTTTCATGACAAGCTTTCAGGTTGATGTCAGCAAAATGAAGCATCCGCCATTGATCGGCCCATGCGGCAGCTTGGACAGCGGCGTTCCCGCCCCTTTTTCGTTGCCGCCGGCCTATCGGAAATCTGGTGGATCTGGCAGTGGCTCTTTTTACCGCGAAAGCGACGGGAACAATAACGTATCGTCCGGAGATCGGCAGCGTGCCGCTCAGCCTGCTGACGGCGGCCTATCTGCTGTTTTTCACGAACCGGACATTCTGGTCGAAGGTTCACACCTATCTTTCCGCCTATCCGGTTGCCATCGTCGCGCTTTATGTCGCCATGGCCGCCCTTCTCAGCGCGCTGATCATCATTTTTTCCGCCAAATATACCATCAAGCCGTTTTTGATCGTCCTGGTCTTCGCCGCGGCGGCCGCTTCCTGGTTCATGGATCGTTACGGCATCGTCATCGACAGCGACATGATCCGCAACGCCATGGAGACGACACAGGCGGAGGCAGGCAATCTCATCACGCCCGGCTTTCTCTGGCATATGGCGATTTACGGACTGGTGCCGTCCCTCGTCATCATCGCCGTCCGCATCAGACACCGGCAGATCCTCGACAAGCTTTTGTGGAACACGATCAGCATCCTGATCTGTCTTTCCATCGCCGGCATCATCAGCTTCGCCAATTCCAAGACCTTCACCACGGCCGTGCGCCAGCACAAGGATATCGTCAAAAGCGTCAATCCCCTGTCGCCGATCATGTCGGCCATTCATTATTTCACGCTGGCCGGCAAGGAAGTCGATATTCAGGTCAGCCCGGTCGGCAGGGATGCGAAAATTCTGCCTTCATTGGGCGGCGTCCGCAAACCCCGCATCACCGTCATCGTGGCGGGTGAGACGGCGCGGGCCGCGAACTTTTCCCTGAACGGTTATGGGCGCGATACCAATCCCGAACTCGCAAAACGCGGCGTGATCTATTTTCCGAACACGACCAGTTGCGGCACTGCGACGGCAATTTCCATTCCCTGCATGTTCTCGAAGTTCCCGCGTTCGCAATATAGTCACAACAAGGCGCTCGCCAATGAAAACGTCATGGATGTTCTCGTCCATGCCGGGGTCAGCGCGACATGGCTGGATAACAATACCGGCAGCAAGAACGTGGCCGACCGCATCCCTTATTTCGATCTGCCCTCGACCAATGACAGCCGCTTCTGCACTGGCGGGGAATGCCGCGACGACATCTTCTTCGACAAGCTCGACGCCTGGCTCAACAACGTCACCAAGGACAGCGTCATCGTGCTGCACCAGATGGGCAGCCATGGGCCGACCTATTATCTGCGCTACACCGACGAGTTCCGCAAATTCACCCCGGATTGCCGCACGGCCGAGCTTGGCAACTGCTCCGATGCGGAGATTGTCAACTCCTACGACAACACGCTTCTTTATACCGACCACTTCCTTTCGACCGTGATCGACAAGCTGAAGGCCCGTTCCGACAGGCTGGCGACGGGCATGATCTATGCGTCCGACCACGGCGAATCGCTTGGCGAAAACGGCGTCTACCTGCATGGTGCGCCCTATCTGCTTGCGCCCGACCAGCAGACCCATGTGCCGTTTCTCGTCTGGTTCGATGACGATTTCGCCAGATCCATGGGGCTGGATAAAGCCTGCCTGGCAAAAAGCGCGGCAGAGGGCGGGCGCTCGCACGACAATTATTTCCACAGCATCCTTGGAATGATGAACGTCTCCACTTCGGTCTACGATCCCTCGCTCGATGTATTCGGCGGCTGCACCAAGCGCCAGAACAGCTGAAACACCGTGCTTGACGCTTATCCGGAGAAAGAGATACGCAGGACGAAGCGATAGAGGGAGCTGTCTTGCGGGTTCTGCTTGTTGAAGACGATCATGTGCTGGGGGAAGCGCTGCGAGACCATGTCGCCGCGGCGGGTCACGCTGTCGACTGGTTCAAGACGCTGGGTGACGCCATGGCGGCGACGCTGACCATGGGTTATGGCCTGATCCTGCTCGACATGCGCCTGCCGGATGGCGAAGGCATCACCCTTCTGCAAACCCTGCGCAGGCGCGACGACGCGACACCTGTCATCATTCTGACGGCCCATGATCAGGTCTCCGACCGGATTGCCGGGCTGAATGCCGGGGCCGACGACTATCTGGTCAAGCCCTTCGATCTCAACGAGCTTTCAGCGCGCATGCTGGCGGTCTCGCGCCGTTACGAAGGGCGCTCGGCCCCCGTCATCCGCCTGCCCGGCATCGAGATCAACCAGGTGGCGCGCAATATCACCGTTGACGGAACGGCGCAGACGCTGAGCGCCCGGGAATGGGCCGTGCTCGAAAAACTCGTCGAACATCCCGGCGCGGTCGTCTCGAAAGCGCAATTGCACGACACGCTTTACGAATTCGGCGCGGAAATAGAAAGCAACACGGTCGAGGTCTATATCAGCCGGCTGCGCAAGAAAATCGGCCATGACCGCGTCGAGACCGTGCGCGGCGTCGGCTACACCATCAGGTAAGAACGGCAGGCAGGCAGATATGGCCAGACCGACCAGCATGACCCGCAAACTCGTCACAGCGCTGACGAGCGTTGTCGCCATATCCTGGCTTCTCGCCTGCGGATTGGGCGTCATGGTGATGCAGGACGAATTCGCCGAGATTTTCGACGCCGGTGTTAAGGAAACCGCCGAAAGGCTGCTGCCCCTGCTGGTGGACGACCTCAGGGAAAACAATACCGCGCCTGCCGCGCAAAAGCTCAACCAGACGTCGGAACGGGCGGAGTATCTGACCTATCAGGTTCGCGACCGGGAAGGACAGGTGGTGCTGCATTCGCATGACAGTTCGACGGAGCCTTTCGAGGTCTCGCTCGAACCCGGTTTTTCCGAAACCGCGACCCAGCGCATCTTTACGGTTGCGACACCGGACGGCAATTATTTCCTGCAGGTCGCCGATGCCTTCGCCAATCGCCGCGAGGCGATCGAAGAGGCGGGCACCGCGCTGCTGCTTCCCGTTCTCATCCTCATTCCCGCCAGCATTTTCGCCGTCATCGTCGTGGTGCGCAGGACATTGCGACCGATACAGACCCTGCGCGACGACATCGGCAAGAAGGATGGAGGCAATCTCGCACCGCTGCCAACACAGCCCTTTCCGGCCGAACTTCATCCCATCGCCCGTTCGGTCAATCTGCTGCTCGGGCGGTTGCGATCGGCAATCGAGGCGGAACGGGAATTCACCGCCAACAGCGCCCATGAATTGCGCACGCCGATTGCCGGTGCCTTGGCGCAGGCGCAGCGGCTCCATGCCGACATCCCGCCGGAACTGGCGCCGCGCGTGGAAAATATCGAAAAATCCCTGCAGCATCTCGGCCATCTCGCCGAAAAACTGCTTCAGATGTCGCGGGCGGAAGCAAGGATCGGGGTTACCGACAAGGCGAACGATCTCATTCCCGTTCTCGAACTCGTCATCGACGATATGATGAGAACGGCAATCGGCTCATCCCGCATCCGCTTCACCAATCGCTGTGAAGGCGGCCTATCCTGCAAGATAGGCGCGGATGCCTTCGGCATCATCATCCGCAACCTCCTCGAAAACGCGCTGATCCACAGCCCGCCGGAAAGCCCCGTGCAGGTCGTCGCCGAAACAGACGGCACGATCCGCGTCGTGAATTCCGGCCCGGCAATCGACGGGGCGCTCCTACCCAAGCTGACGACGCGTTTTACCCGAGGCCAGACCTCGGCTGATGGCACCGGGCTCGGCCTTGCCATCGTCAAAAGCCTGGTGGAGCAGACCGGCGGAGAGCTGGTGCTTTCCTCTCCGGCGCCGGGCCGGCAGGACGGTTTTGAGGCCCGCATCGTTCTTCCGGTCGAAGCCGCCTGAATGCGCTGAAAACAAAAACCCCGCCGGGAAGGCGGAGCTTTTATCGGTTCGGATAGAGCGGAGGGGCTCAATCCTCGTGGATATGGCTGTGATCGCGCGTATCGCGCATCTTCACATAAACCACCAGCGACAACGCGATCATGATCGTCACATACCAGAAGAACCAGTTTTCGTGGCCGATCTGCTTGAACTTCAGGGCCACGAATTCCGCCGTTCCGCCGAATATGGTGTTTGCCAGCGCATAGGGCAGAGCCACGCCAAGCGCGCGGATATGGGCGGGGAACATTTCCGCCTTCACCACCGCATTGATGGAAGTGTAGCCGGTAACGATCAACAGACCGACCAGCACGAGGGCGAAAGCCATGATCGGATCGGTCGTCGTCGAAAGCGTGCTGAAGATTGCGTAGGTGAACAGCGTGCCAAGAATGCCGAAGCCCACCATCAGCGGCTTGCGGCCGATCTTGTCCGAAAGCGCGCCGGCAATCGGCTGGCACAGCATGAAGACGAAGAGCGCAGCCGTGGTAATTTCGGTGGCGCTTTCCTTGCTGAAACCTGACGTGTTGACGAGGAACTTCTGCAGATAGGTCGTATAGGCATAAAAGGCGAGCGTGCCGCCTGATGTCAGCGCCATCACCATCAGCGCTTCCCTCGGATAGTGCTTGAACAGCGCCCATCCGCTGGATTTCGGCTTGTCGGCGGCTCCGCTCTTGGCGTTTTCGAAGGACTGCGTCTCGGCAAGGCCACGGCGGATATAGAACACCGCGATCGCCAGGATGCCGCCGATGAAGAAGGGAATGCGCCAGCCCCAGGAGCCAAGCTGCTCCGGTGTCAAGGCCCGCTGCAGCACCAAAAGCACCGCCAGCGCCAGAAGCTGACCGGAAATCAGTGTCACATACTGGAAACTGGAGAAGAAACCGCGGCGGTTCTTTCCGGCCATTTCGCTGAGATAGGTCGCGCTCGCGCCATATTCGCCACCAACGCTGATACCCTGCAGAAGGCGGGCGAAAACCAGAATGGCCGGTGCGGCAATGCCGATCGTCTCATGGCCGGGCGTGATTGCGATCAGCAGCGAGCCGAGACACATCAGCGTGACTGACAGTGTCAGGCCGGCCTTGCGGCCCTTGCGGTCGGCATAGGTGCCCATGAACCAGGCCCCGATGGGCCGCATCAGAAATCCGACAGCAAAAACGGCGGCCGCACTCAGGAGTTCGGCGGTCTGGTTTCCGGAAGGGAAAAACACCGGCGCGAAATAAAGGGTGAAGGCCGAATAGACGTACCAGTCGTACCATTCGACGAGGTTGCCCGCCGATCCGCCGATAATGGATTTCAAACGGGTTTTCTGGTCCGGTGCCGTGGCAGGACCATTTGCCATAATATTCACGGGTAAACTCCAATTCATCTTCGTCTGGAGATGGAAGGGCGAACGGAAGGTGTGATAATTTGTCGCTCTCGGTGGGGGTATATACCCGTCATATTGCAGTGCGCAAGTTTATACCGCATCGCAATATTGCCGAGGAAACAGTCAGGGCTTCCAAGACCCTCGTGGCTCCCGACCTTTAACCACCGGTCTTCTCGTCGGGATTTTGGGTAGACACCGAGAAAGTAAAAAGCGCCGCGACTGTGATCCGCCTTGTAAGCCGCCCGCGCTCAAACTAAAAAATATCAATGATTTACGATATATCGGACATCCAGATCGAAAAGCTCCTCATTGCCGCCGCCCGTGCCGGCGAGGCGCTGGCGCGGCTGGACGAGCGGATCGCCCGGTCACCGATGAAACACGGCTTCATCGAAAGGCAGGATTTCACCGACGCCATTTCCTCTATGTGGGTGGACGGCGAACTCGTCCATATGGAAGATCTGGTGCTGCATGACGCGCATATGGATGTGCGCGCACCGACCCATGAAATGACGGCGGCACACCGGATTCTCCGTTCAAGGCGGCTGATCTTTTCCAATGCCGCCGGCTGGGCCTTTACCGCACCGGGTCTTTCGAGGCTCCGCGGCAGGGCCGCGCTTGCCGAAGAGGCAGCGCCCCCCGGACAAACGCTCGATCACTCCCTTGATGAAGAAGCCGACGTGGAGGGGGAAACATCGCTGGATGGCGCTTTTTCCGAGCTGGACGCGCTTCTGGCGCGCAGCGCCGCAACGCTCGATGCGATTACCACCGGCAACGCGCTTCCGACGATGCACCGGGAGGAAAGCCATGCGATCATCAACGAACCCGACTGGGACGAGGATGAAAGACTGAAAGAATGGTGGGAGGTGCATGCACGCACAGAGGAATTACCCGCAATTCTTCGCACCGCCATCCTGCTCGACGCCTGGAACATGATCGAGGTGCTGCAACGCAGCCCCTGGCTCGGCCGGCTTCTGGCCTCCGCTTTTCTGCGCGACGGCGCCGTCACGCCCGATCACCTGCCGGCGCTGAGCGCCGGTCTTCGCGCGATCCCACGCGAGCGCCGGCACGCGAGACACCAGACGCAGCGCCTTATCGCCCTTCTCGACAGCTTCTACGAAGCGGCACAGGCCGGCATGAAGGAACATGACCGGCTGACCCACGCGCGCGAGCGCATGATGCGCAAGCTGGCCGGCCGGCGTTCCTCCTCGCGTTTGCCTGAACTCGTGGAGCTTGTCGTCTCCCGGCCGGTGGTCTCGGCGGCGATGATCGTCAAGGAACTCGGCACCACGCCGCAGGGCGCGATCGGCCTCGCCAACCAGCTGGAATTACGGGAAGTGACGGGTCGTGGCCGGTTTCGCGCCTGGGGCATGCTGTAGCGAAAGCCGCCCTAACCCCCGCGGAAACCCCGAAAAACGGCATTTTTTCGGCCTTTTCCCGGCAAGACGCGCCGCAGGAATGCAGCGATCACGAATCTTAACAAAATTTAACTATTGCGTAGGTGGATGAAGCCGCTATGTTCCTCGCTGCGTTGCAACACCGATTTCTTCTCCGGCAACGCGGTCGCATTCGGCCCGGCAACTTTTCTTTGCCGCCCGCATTTAAGTGTCCACCATCAGGGAGATGCAAATGACAATTTCAGTCTCACAACCCGATTCCGATCACGAAACCGATGCTCCTTTCGCCAAAAAAGTCCTCACCGCTCGCAATCTCGCCGGATATACGGTCGAACAGCTTGCCGTGACCTGCGGCCTGACCACCAGCGAAATACGCGCCCTGGAAGACGGCACGGACAGCGATCCGCTGCGCATCAGGCGCGTTGCCGCCGCACTGCATATTCCCGTCGAAACCGTTATCTGATCCTTCTAGCGATCACCAAAAATCTCAGCGCCGCCGGGGGACAATGTTCCCGGGAACATCCGGGCGGCGCGCGTGGCCTGATGCCGCCAATCCCTTCCGGAACATTTTCCACGCCCCTCTCTTAACATTTTCGTTATCCGGCACCACATGGGGTTCACGAGCGACCATGTTCGGCCGAGTTCGACATGTGCCCTGCCCGTGCGAGAGCAGCAACAACCTCCGGAATCCTGCCATGACACTAAGTCTCGACACCGAAGAACGCGTTTCTTCAGCACTGGATGAATTGTGGCCAGCGGAAAAGACGGAAATTCTCGACTGGCTCATCACCGGCACCAAGGACGAACGCTTTATCGACGAGATATTCGTCGAGCTCTGCAGCAGGCTGCGGGCGAGCGGAATTTCCGTGGCGCGGGGCGTGCTCGCTTTCCGCATTCGCCATCCGCAATGGCTTGGCGCGCGCATCCTGTGGAAAGCCGGCCTGTCCTCCGCCGAGATCGCCACCTATGGCTATGGGTCTGAAAATACGCCCGAATATCTCAACAGCCCCATCAACGACATTCATCAGGGCGCCACCGAAGTTCGCCACCGGCTGAACGGAGAGGAGATCGATGAACCCGGCTATACGATCTACGAAGATCTGCGGGCCGAAGGGCTGACGGATTATTGCGCCTGGCCGATCGAACACACCTTTGGCAAGCGCCATGTCGCCACATTCTCCAGTGACCGGCCCGGCGGTTTTTCCGACAGTGAAATCCTCGCCTTGAAAAACCTGCTACCGGCGCTCGCGCTGGTCAGCGAAATACGCCTGAAAAACCGCATGACGCGCACCCTGCTGGAGACCTATGTAGGGCCGCATGCGGGTGAAAAGATCCTCAATGGCGCAACGACGCGCGGCAGCGGCATGACGGTGGGCGCGGCGATCCTGATCTGCGACCTGCGCAACTTCACCCATATTTCCGACCTCTGGCCGCGCGACGATGTCATCGAGCTTCTGAACGGTTATTTCGACGCCATGTGCGATCCCATCGAGGAATTCGGCGGCGAAATTCTGAAATTCATGGGCGACGGATTGCTGGCGATTTTCCCGCTCAGCGATCCCAAGGCCTGCGAAAACCTGTTGAAAGCCATCGCCAGCGCGCAGAAGAGCCTCGTTGCGCTCAATGAAATCAATCGCCGGAAGGGCCACGATTCCCTGGGTTACGGCATCGGCGTGCATGTCGGTGATGTCATGTACGGCAATATCGGTTCGAAAACCCGCCTCGATTTCACCGTCATCGGCCCCGCCGTCAACATCGCCTCGCGGCTGGAAACACTGACCAAGGAGACCGGGCGCAACGTGCTTTTCTCCGAAGAATTCGTCCGCATGGCAGGACATCAGGAAAAGCTCGAAAATCTCGGCCCATGGCTGCTGCGCGGACTGGAAACCCCGGTCGAGGTTTACGCGCTTCCGCCAGAGACGAACATAATCTCCGACTGAACGGGTCGCCTTCACCCACCTTGCTCCACCCCGCACGGCTCCTTCTGACGGAGGTGACGCTTTGTTGCGGGCGCCTTTTCGGCGATGCCGTTTCCGCTGTTCCGTCCCCTCTCAAAACGCTTGACACATCTGCGATGTCGATCTAGCAAAATAGAACATATATTCCATATCGAAACATTGCTTGCATTCATATTCTGTCTTTCCGGGAGTGAAGGGCGGGTGTGAGAAACCGGAGGAAAGATGGTTACGAAATTGGCACTGCTCGGCGCTGGACGGATCGGCAAGGTCCACGCCAAGGCGATCACCACCGACAGCCGTGCGCAGCTGGTGGCCGTTGTGGACGCCATGGCCGGTGCTGCGGAAGCAATCGCCCGCGAAGCGCAGTGCAAGGTCAGCACGATCGATGAGGTTCTGGCCGACAAGACGATCGATGCCGTCATCATCTGCACGCCGACCAACACCCATGCCGACCTGATCGAGCGTTTCGCCCGGGCCGGCAAGGCGATCTTCTGCGAAAAGCCCGTCGATCTCGATGTTGCCCGCGCGGAAGCCTGCGCGAAGGTGGTTGAGGAAACCGGTGCGAAGGTGATGCTCGGTTTCAACCGCCGTTTCGACCCGCATTTCCAGGCCGTTCACAAGGTCATCGAAGATGGCCGCATCGGCAAGGTGGAAATGGTGACCATCACCAGCCGCGACCCCGGCCCGCCGCCGGCCGAATATATCAAGGTCTCCGGCGGTATCTTCCGCGACATGACCATTCATGATTTCGATATGGCCCGCTTCCTGCTCGGCGAGGAAGTGGAAAGCGTGTTTGCAACCGGTTCGGTTCTCGTCAATCCGGAGATCGGTGCGCTGGGTGATTTTGACAGCGCCAGCATCATCCTGACGACGAAAAGCGGCAGGCAGGCGGTCATTTCGAACTCTCGCCGCGCGACCTATGGTTACGACCAGCGCATCGAAGTGCACGGCTCGCTCGGTTCGGCAGCGGCCGAAAACCAGCGCCCGGTTTCCATCGAAATCGCCAATGCGGAAGGTTACACCCGCCCGCCGCTGCATGACTTCTTCATGACGCGTTACACGGCGGCCTATGCTGCGGAAATCACCGCCTTCATCGACAGCATCGAAAACAATGTCGCGCCCTCGCCTTCCATCAAGGACGGGCTGGTCGCGCTGAAGCTGGCCGACGCCGCGCTGAAATCCACCGCCTCGAAGGCGGCCGTAAAGATCGGCTGAAGCCACAATCGGGACGCTGTGCGTCTTGCTGAACCCTCTGTCCGCCGCGCAATTGTTGACGGCGGACAGCCGTGCCTGTCCCAAGGCCTTCGGCAGCAGGCCCACATCATCCAAGCTCCACGTCAACCTGCAGCGCGTCGCACCTCTCAGATATCACAATAGGCTGGCGCACCCACCGCCCTCATTCCTGTGCTCGTCACAGGAACCAGCCGACGCGCGTCTGCGCGGCGGGAGGACCGCTTTCAGTCCAAGGACTTGGACTGGCTGGATCCCTGTGACAAGCACAGGGATGAGGGGGAGAGCATCGCAAAATTACATTCCAGCAATTGACCTTTGAGAAGGCAGCTTCCGGACTTGCATGGCAGCTATTCGGAAAATAAGGTTGTCTGACAAGGTACGGCCATAACATATGGCTGTTACCCACCTCATTCACCCCGAATACTCTTTTGCCGGCGGCAGTCGGATAGCGGTTTTTTCATGCCATCACCCAGGACCGGCTTTGTTTATGCGCTTGTCGCTTTCACGATCTTTGCGGCGCAGGATGGCATTTCGAAGCATCTGGGCAGCGCCTATCCGCCGGTCTTCGTGGCCATGCTGCGATACTGGGCCTTTGCCGTTTTTGTTCTGCTGATGGCTGCAAAATCCGCCGGCGGCATCAGGGGCGCCGTCATGGCCAACCGTCCCTGGCTGCAAATCGGCCGCGGTGTGCTTCTTGCCGTGCAGATCGTTTTTTCCATCTTCTCCTTCGCCGTCGTCGGGCTGGCGCACAGCCATTCCATCCTCGCCTCCGCGCCGCTGATCGTTGCGGCATTGTCCACGCCGTTGCTGGGAGAACATGTGGGCTGGCGACGCTGGTGCGCCATTTTTGTCGGCTTCATCGGCGTTCTCGTCATCCTCAAGCCGGATGGCGAAGGCTTCGACAACAAGCTGATCATCACCTTCGTGGCCGCCTTCATGCTGGCGCTCTACAGTGTCCTGACCCGCCTCGGCAGCAAGAGCGATTCAGCGATGACCAGCTTCTTCTATACCGGCGTGGCCGGTGCGGCGGCGCTGACGCTGGTCGGCCCGTTTTATTGGGTCAACCTCGCTCCGCAGGATTGGGGATGGATGCTGGCGCTCTGCATTACCGGCATGAGCGGCCATTATTGCCTGATAAAAGCATTCGAACTGGCGGATGCCGCCTCGGTGCAACCCTTTTCCTATTACCAGCTGGTGCTCGTCTCCATCATCGGCGTCACCATCTATGGCGAGGTCGTGACATCAAACATGGTGATCGGTGCGGCGATCGTTATTGCCGCCGGCCTTTTCACCATCTGGCGGGAACATGTGGTTGCCAGGAGGAGCCGCCGCCAAGCCTGAGCCTCACGCCCGGCGAGATCGATCAGACGAGAGCCGCCTCACAACGCAGAAGCATCCCAAACAGATCACGCGGCTCATCCGGATCGGCCAGCAGATCAAGCTCCGTATAAAGGCCCGTGGATGGCAGTTTTGAACGCACGTAACGCAAAGCCGAAAAATCTTCGGTCGCGAAACCAACGCTGTCGAACAGCGTGATCTGCCTGTCGCTTGCCCGTCCCTCCCTTGCGCCGGCAATGACCTGCCAGAGCTCGGTAATGGGATAATCCGCCGGCAATTGCTGGATTTCACCTTCAATGCGCGTCTGCGGTGGATATTCCACGAAAATATCCGATCGCAAAAGGATGTCCCGATGCAATTCCGTCTTGCCGGGGCAATCGCCGCCGACGGCGTTGATGTGAATGCCGGGCCCGACCATGTTGTCGGTCAGGATCGTCGCATATTGCTTGTCAGCGGTAACTGTTGTGATGATGTCAGCCCCTTCGACCGCTTCCTGCGCGCTCTCGCAGATCTTGATGGCAAAACCCTGCCCGGCGAGATTACGGGCGCATTTTTCACTGGCGGACCGGTCGATATCGAAAAGGCGCAACGTGTCGATGCCAAGAATCGCCTTGAAAGCGCGCGCCTGGAATTCGCTCTGCGCGCCATTGCCGATGATGGCCATGGAGCGGGAATTTTTGCGGGCGAGATATTTCGCCGCGACGGCTGATGTTGCGGCGGTGCGCAGCGCCGTCAGGATCGTCATCTCGGTCAGAAGCAGCGGATAACCATTGCCGACATCGGAAAGCACGCCGAAGGCCGTCACGGTCTGGCGGCCTTCTCTCATGTTCTTCGGATGGCCGTTGACATATTTGAAGCCGTAAAGCGTGCCATCGCTGGTCGGCATCAGTTCGATGACACCTTCCTTCGAATGCGAGGCGATGCGCGGCGTCTTGTCGAAGCTTTCCCAGCGGCGGAAATCCTCTTCCACCACATCGGCAAGCTCGCGCAGGAACGTATCGATACCCACGCGCAGCACGAGTTTCATCATCTGATCGACGCTGACGAAGGGCACGATATTGAGGTTCGGTATCACGGTCATCACATCACCCCTTTCAGCCGGCCCGTGTCGGGCGGTCCATGACCCGCTTGCCCAGCAGGCTGGCGGCAAGATCGACCATCAGGGTCGCGGTTCTGCCGCGCTCGTCGAGAAACGGGTTGAGCTCCACGAGATCAAGACTGCAGACCAGCCCGCTATCATGCAGCATTTCCATGACGAGATGCGCCTCGCGGAACGTCGCGCCACCCGGAACCGTGGTGCCGACGGCCGGCGCGATGGACGGCTCAAGAAAATCGACATCGAGACTGACATGCAAAAGCCCGTTTGCCGCCTGAACCCGCGCCAAAAATTGACGCAGGAGAACGGCAACGCCGTGTTCGTCTATCGAACGCATGTCGTGAACGGTGATGCCGCTCTCTTCCAGTGCGGCCCTTTCGGCCGGATCAACGCTGCGGATGCCGATCATGCCGATATTGTCTTCAGGAACCGCATGGGAAAGCGGCGGGAAATAACCCTCAAACCCCTTTCGCCCGCTGAAATAGGCAACCGGCGTGCCGTGCAGATTGCCGCTGCGCGTCGTTTCCAGCGTGTGGTAATCGGTATGGGCATCGAGCCAGAGCACGAAGAATGGCCGACCGCTCTCTGCCACCCGGCGCGCCATGCCGGCGACCGTCCCCGCAGAAATCGCATGATCGCCGCCGAGGAAGATCGGCACAGCGCCGGCGCTTTCACGATAGGCAGCCTCCGTCAGCGCCTCCGTCCAGGCCACGGTTTCAGCCAGATGATGCACCGCCGGGTTGGGATGGCAAAATTCTCGCAACGGCGCGGGCGTCACATTGCCGGTATCGACGACCCGATGCCCCAGTTCTTCGAGAGCGTGTGCCAGCCCTGCGACGCGATAGGCGCTGGGGCCCATCTCGCATCCCAATTGCCCGGCCCCGATCTGCAGCGGCGCACCGATCAACCTGATTTCCATTCCCGTCCTCGCTTTCCTGCCAACACACCCAGTTCAACACAATGACCTGGCGAAATGAACATCAAATATTGGCAATATTATCGAAATAAGCTATCGATCTGCTAGAATTAATTTATCAAACTGGTCATCATGGATAATCTCGACGAACGGCTCATCACCCTTTTGCGGCATAATGGCAGGCGCAGCATTTCTGATCTCGCAATCGAGACGGAAACCTCGCGCGCGACGGTGCGCTCGCGCATCGAAAGAATGGAGAACGACGGCACCATCATCGGTTACACCGTCATTCTACGCGCCGACGCGGTGGAGGCGGCGATCCGCGGCATCATGATGATCGAGATTGAAGGCCATGTGACTGATCGTGTCATCCGCACCCTTGGCGGTTTTCCGGAAATATCCGAAATCCACAGCACCAACGGCCGCTGGGACCTGATCGTGGAACTCAACGCCGCCACACTCAGCGATTTCGACGCGGTGCTCCGCCGCATCCGCCTGGTGCCCGGCATCACCGGCAGCGAGACCAGCCTCCTGCTCTCCACCCCGCGCTCCACCCGCGCACGGCTCTGACCCCTGAGACGAAACGCAAAACAGGGATAAAACGCATTTTTCGATTTTTTCGACTTGCGCCCCGCAATAAATCATCTATATGACGACCCACCAAAGCGAACGCGGCAACGTGCTTCAGGCTTTTGGGGAATAGTTCAATGGTAGAACGACGGACTCTGACTCCGTTAATCTTGGTTCGAATCCAGGTTCCCCAGCCAAATATCTCCAAATAAAATCAGCTTCTTGAGTTTGGAATGGTCCGCGTCATCGCGATGCCCCGTTCAAACGCGATAAACGACCGCTCCACCAGACATGCCCGCGCCAGCCGCTGTTAAAAGCAGGGTTTCGCCTTCCGCGAAAGGCCTTTCGGCATTGGCGACGGACAGCGAAAGCGGAATGGTTGCGGCGGAGGAATTGCCGAAGCTTTCTATCGTGCGAACCGTCTTTTGCCTGTTGATACCGAGATTGCCGCAGACGGCGTCAAACATGCGGGCATTGGCCTGATGGGGTACGAAACGGTCGATGTCGGCTGCCGTCATTCCGGCCTCGTTCAGCACCCTTTTCGAGGTCTCTGTCATCAGCATCACGGCGCGGGAGAAGACCTCGCGGCCATCGCGCATTGTCATTAGCACCTCTTCGGCGGATGTATCGGCAGAGAACGGCTGGCTACTGCCTCCCGCCGCTATCTGGATCAGATCATAACCGCCGCCATCCGCAACAAGATCGGCTGACAAAAGCCCACGCTGCGCCTCTTTGCAGGGCTTGAGTACAACGGCGCCGGCGGCATCAGCGAACAGGACCGCGCTTGCCCTTTCCACCGGATTGATACGGCGGCTCAATATATTGGCGGCAACGACGAGCACGGCGCGGCCGTGGGTGCGGACAAAGCCATCGGCAAGGGTGAGCGCATAAAGAAAGCCGGAACAGGCCCCAGCGAGATCGATCGCGCCGGATCGGACGAGGCCCAGCCGGTGTGCGAGCAGCGGCGCCGAGGGTGGCAGAAGATGATCCGGTGTAGAAGTTGCAAGCAGCGTCAGCGCGATCTCGGCGGAGCCAATTTCCGCATCTTCCAGCGCCATGCGGCCGGCTCTTGCGGCAAGGCCGCTCAACGTGTCACCCTCTTGCGCCCAATAACGCGTGCGGATGCCGGTGCGCCTCTCGATCCAGCCGGCCTCCAGCCCGAGGCTGGCCTCTATCTCGGCATTATCGACACATCTTGACGGAACGGCATGACCAAAACCGGCCATGCGGGAAGAACGGGTCTGCATTGTCAGGGCTTTCGGAGACGGTTCTGGAACAGGCTGAACACGGCCGTACGCTGTTTTCACGCGATGCCGGCCGCACGCGATTTTAACGATGCGGTTTCGGTGACGATCCCGGCCACCTCGTCGATGGCGTCAAAGGCGCTGGTCAGATCTTCCCCCGTCGAACAATAGGGCGGCATCAGATAAAGCACATTGCCGAGCGGGCGGATGACGAACCCGCGCTCGCGGAACAATTGCCGCATGCGCGGGCCCGCCTCGGCGAGATAACCACCGGCAGGCACCACGAGGTCGAGCGCCGCGATGGTCCCCATTTGCCGGATGCCGGTGAAACGCCGGTCATCCGCAAATCGCCGGAGATTGTCGCGCAACATCTGTTGCAATTGCCCAATGCGCTGAAGCACGGGCTCATCCCGCCAGACCTGAAGATTGGCGACAGCGGCAGCACAGGCAATCGGATTGGCCGTATAGGAACTGGAATGGAAAAAAGTCTTGCGGCGATCTGTTGAAAAATGCGCATCGAAGATTTCCACGCTGCACAGCGTTGCGGCGAGCGGCAGCGAGCCGCCCGTAAGCCCTTTGGATGTGCACAGAATATCCGGCGAAATACCTGCCTGTTCGCAGGCGAACAGGGTTCCCGTTCTGCCCCAGCCCGTCATCACTTCGTCTGCGATGACGAGACAGCCATGGCGCTCGGCGATCTGTTTCAGCCCGGCCAGTATATCCGCACCGTACATCTTCATTCCGCCGGCTCCGAGCACCAGCGGCTCGATCAGCAAGGCGGCGATGCGGCCCGAACGGCAGAAGCTCTCGAACATGTCCAATGTCTGCTGTTCACCGCCCGCTTGCGGAAAAGCCAGCCGGTCGACACCGAAGAGCAACGGCTCGTAAGCGGCATTGAACACGCCGCGCTCACCTGTCGACATGGTGCCGATCGTATCGCCGTGATAACCATGCTCCATCACCACGATACGGTCGCGCTTTTCCCCGCGATTGTGGAAATAGCCGAGCGCCATTTTCAGCGCCACCTCAACCGCAGTCGAGCCGCTATCGGAATAGAACACGTGGCTTAACCCGTTGGGTGCAAGTTCGATCAGCCCGCGCGCCAGCGTTTCTGCGGGTTCATGGGAGAACTCGGCGAAAATGACCTGGTCGAAGGCTTCTGTCGCGGCGCGGATGGCCGCCATGATCCCGGGATGCCGGTGCCCGTGGGTGATGACCCACCAGGAGGAAATGCCGTCGAACAGGCGATTGCCGTCCTCATCGACGAGAAATGCGCCTTCCGCTGATACGACGCGTTTCATCGGCGGTTCCAGCCCGTGCTGGGTGAAAGGATGCCAGACAGGGGAACGGCTCATGCAGGCGCCTCCAGAAAATCAGCGAGATTGAAGTGTCGGGCAAATGCCTGATGCAGCGCCTCTGATGTCATCTCCGGCAGGCGCGGCAGACGGCCAAGCAGGCGAACAGCGCCGACATTGGCGATGACGCACTCATTTTCCCGGTTCTCGTCGCCGATGAAGACCACGCCCTGCACCGGAATGGCGCGACGCCGCAACGCCTCAAGCGAGAGCAGCGTGTGGTTGATGGTGCCAAGCGAGGTCCTTGCGCACAGCACAAGCGGAATTTGCCAGCGGGCGAAAATATCGGCGAACAGCAATGTGTCTGTCAGCGGCACCAGAAGCCCGCCCGCCCCCTCGATGACAAGAGGTCCATCCGTTTGCGGCGGCATCAGAAGCGCGGGATCGATCGTTACATTCTCAAGGTGGGCCGACAGATGTGGCGAGGCCGGCATTTTCAGGCGATAGGCCTCCGGCACGATACGGGCCTGCGGCACACCCCCCAGCCGTTCCACCGTCTCACTGTCTGTTTCTTCCTCCAGCCCGGATTGCACGGGCTTCCAGTAATATGCCTGCAGGGCGTGGGTCAGCGCCGCGGAAAAAACCGTCTTGCCGATGCCCGTGTCGGTGCCTGAAATGACGAAACGAGGGCTCATTTCCGCTCCTCCGCCAGCGAAACGGCAAGCAGCCCTACCATATCGGCGATCTGTCTCTCATCCACGTTGAGCGTGATGGCGATGCGCAGGCGCGCCGTGCCTTCCGGCACCGTCGGCGGGCGGATCGCGCGCACATCGAAACCGCCTTCCCGCAGATGCGCGGCGATACGAAGCGAACGGGCATTGTCACCGATCATCACCGGTAATATCTGCGAGCCGCCGGGGGCAACGCCAAGCCGGGAGCGAAGCTCTTCGCCGGCAAAGTTTACCAGCTCCGCCAGCCGCAAACGCCGCCACGGCTCATCGACGATGATACGCAGGGCTTCCCGCACGGCCGCCGCCATCAGCGGCGAAGGCGCGGTCGAATAGATGAAACCGCGGGCGCGGTTGACGAGATAATCGGCAAGAACCGCCGGCAGGCTCAAAAGCGCGCCGGAAAGGCCGAGCGCCTTGCCGCAGGTGTGCAACGCCACCACATTGCCGTGGCCTTCCAGCTCCGCGGCAAGGCCGCGCCCGCCGGGGCCGAACACGCCGGTCGCATGCGCCTCGTCGACGACAAGGAAGCCCTCATGTTTCCCGGCAAGATCAGCCAGGGCCGCAAGCGGGGCACGGTCCCCATCCATGGAATAAAGGCTTTCGACAGCGATCCACGGGCGGCCCCGGCCACCCTCCCGCCGCCAGCGGATTATTTCCCGTTCGAATGCCTCGACCTGATTATGCGGCACGGCGATCACCTTCGCCTTGCCGGCGGCAATACCATCATGGACGCTGGCATGGATGAGGGCGTCGTGAAGGACGAGGTCTTCCCGCAGCGGCAATGTGGAGAACAGCGCGACATTGGCGGCAAAACCGCTGCCGAAATAGATTGCTTTTTCAGCCCCGAACAGCCCCGCTGCTTCCGCTTCCAGCGCCTCATGTTCGCGGTGGTTGCCGCGCAGCAGCCGCGAGCCGCCGGCCCCTGCCGGCACGCCCCTTCCGATGGCATCGGCAAATGCCTCCTTCAGCCGGGGTGAATCGGCAAGGCCAAGATAGTCGTTGGAGGTGAAATCGATCCCCTCCTGGGGAGCGAGCACGCGCAGCCGCGACTTGCGCTGCAGGCCGGCGAGCTTTGCCTCATAGGGGAAGAGCGCCGTGAGATTCACCGGCACCCTCCCGTCTCCCCAGACTGCAATTCCGTGGGCTGCAGTTCCATCGGCTTCAGGCCCAGCCGGCGGAAAAGCGCCGTATCGTGGTCCTCACCCGGATTATCCGCCGTCAGCAGTGTCTCACCGATGAAGATGGAATTGGCACCGGCCAGGAAACAGAGCGCCTGTGTCTCATCGCTCATCTCCGTACGCCCGGCCGAAAGCCGCACATGCGAACGCGGCATCAGGATACGCGCCAGCGCGATGGTGCGGATGAAATCGATGGGATCAACGGGATCGGCATTGGCGAGCTTCGAGCCGGGGATCGGGATCAGCATGTTTATCGGCACGCTTTCCGGCGGAACCGGCAGGTTGGCGAGCGTCACCAGCATCGAAATCCGGTCTTCCACCGTTTCCCCCATGCCGAGAATACCGCCGGCGCAGACCTTGATGCCGGCATCGCGGACATTGGCAAGCGTTTCCAGCCGGTCCTCGAAGGTACGGGTGGTAATGATCTGCGAATAAAACCGCTCGGACGTGTCGACGTTGTGATTGTAGTAGTCGAGACCGGCATCGGCCAGCCGTTCGGATTGTTCCGGGGTCAGCATGCCGAGGGTCATGCAGGTTTCCATGCCGAGCGCCTTCACGCCCTCGACCATGGCCACCACCGCCTCCATGTCGCGCTCCTTGGGATTACGCCAGGCAGCCCCCATGCAATAGCGCGTCGCCCCGCCTTCCTTCGCCTTGCGCGCCTCAGTCAGCACCCGCTCCACTTCCATCAGTTTGGAGGCCTTGAGGCCGGTGGGGTTGCGGGCGGACTGGCTGCAATAACCACAATCCTCCGGGCAGCCGCCGGTCTTGATGGATAAAAGCCGGCTCATCTGGATGGCATTGGGATCGAAATGACAGCGATGCACCTGCTGGGCGCGGAACAGGAGATCGTTAAACGGCAAATTATAGATAATTTTTGCTTCTTCGAGTGACAAGCTGCTGCCAATATCTAGAATCGGAGCTGGGTTTCTGTCGATTTGCGTGACGATCTGGTCCATCTGTCGATCTCTCCCTCAAAATAAATAGATAGAAGTTCTTTTTATCTATTTTTTTCGGGCTGCTTTTTGCAAGCACTTTTTCGAGAAAAATTTCCGAGAGGAGAGATGGGCGGCACATGCGGGATCAGAATCGCCGGGTTTCAATGCTGAAATTCATTGAATACGCACGCACTCACGGAAAAGATCGGATCGGCCAATGGCGTGAAAACTCCGCACTTGCTAAGGGTGAGACATGATCGCACTTCGTCCCTCCGAGAGCCGCGACGCTGTCCGCATCCTCGACATATGGAGCAAAGCAGTCGACGCCACCCACCAGTTCCTCCTGCCGGCGGATCGCGCCGCGATCGGGGAGGAAGTCGACGCTTTCCTGCCACAGGCGCCGCTGACGCTGGCCGTCGATGCTTCTGACCATGTCCTCGGTTTCATGTTTCTGCATGAAGGGCATATGGAGGCGCTTTTCATCGATCCGGACCATCATGGCCAGGGCATCGGCAAGGCACTGGTGCAGAGGGCGCTTGCGCTTCATCCCGCGCTGACCACTGACGTCAACGAACAGAACGGCGAGGCCATGGGTTTTTATCGTCGGCTGGGATTCGAACCGACCGGACGCTCCGATCTGGACGGACAGGGGCGACCCTATCCACTCGTTCATCTTCGATTTCGCGCAACGGAAAAATAGGCCGCCGGGATCGTCGGGGAGGATCAAGCCACGAACACCATAGTCCGCTTCGCAACCGACGATTTTTTGCCCGAACACCGCTTCGACCAATGGCGCGAAGTGCGCGGCAAAAGCCTGTTTGGCGTGACGATCGAGCTTGCACGGGATCTTCGCCACAGTTTCAAGGGTTCGTTTCAGGCGCGCGCCGTCGCCGGCGCCGTGGCAACAGAAATGCGCGCTTCGTCTTACCGGGTAAACCGCACGGAAGCCGATATTGCCCGCATTGCCGGCAACAGCCTCTGCATCGGCCTGCAGGTCAAGGGTTCGGGGTTTCTGCATGCCGGCAGGGATCAGGTTCACGCCGTCGGCGGCGGCGATATCACCATCAACTATTCCGACTTGCCCTATGACGCGATACCGGGAAACGAGGCCGATTTTCACTACAAGATGCTAAAAATCCCCGTGGACTACGAGGTCATGCTCGGTCAGGCCACCGATGACCTGTTTGCGACGCGTTATGCGGAAAACAATAGTTTCGCCCTGCCCTTCCGGGCCCTTTTCAACGCGCTGAACGCTGCCCCCGGCAGGCTCATCGATCCCGCACGCGATGTCACGCATATCGCCCGGCTTGCCATGACGGCGCGCGGACGGCTTTCGCCCGCCATGCCGGAGGTGCGCGCCGCGCTCAGGACCGGGCTCTGTTATGCGGCCCAGGACATCATGATACGAAAAAAATCCCGGCAGAACCTCACCCCTGCCGCAGTCGCGAAGGAACTGGGCATTTCGCTTCGGCAATTGCATGTGGTTTTCGAGGGTGCGGAACTGTCGTTTTCCCGCACGCTCTCCTCCATGCGGATCGAGGAAGCGAAGCGGTTGCTGCTGGCATTCCCCGCTCTGCCGGTCACACAGATCGCCTATGGCTGCGGCTTCGACAGCCTTGCAACATTTTACCGTGTGTTCGCCGGCACCTATGGCATGACGCCCGGTGACGCCCGCGCTGCGGATATGCCGTCGGCTTAAAATTTCACCTCTGCGCGCAATGAGAAGACGCGCCATTTCAGCTCCTGTAAGGCCGCTAGACCATCCCATTCCGGAGCGCGGCCCATGACCAATTTTTTCGACTTTGCGATTTCCCGACTACCGGCCGTCGTCGCCGATGGCCGCGGTCCGGCACCCTGCGAAATAGAGGCGATGCTGCAGAAAGAGCCCTTCGCGGCCGCGCTGCGGCTTCTATCGGGTAGCTTTATCGCCCTCTACGAAGGCTCGCCCGAGATGACCGCGCTCTTCGCAACACGCCAGAACCGGCTTCTTTGCCATGCGCTTCTGGCGCTCTATTTTCAGAAATGCGGGGACTGTGAAACGGCAACGGGAGAAGCAGCCCTGACGCGGGAAGATTTCGGCCATCTGGCGCTCCGGCACGGGCTCGCCAGCCACAGCGTTGCCTATGCCTTCTTCAAAGCGGCGCTGAAACGCGGAATGACACGCCCGGTCGACCAATCCGGCAACGGGCCGGGCAATGGGGTGGCGCCTTCAGCCCCGGCGCTGGCGATGCTCGCGCAATGGTACGACGTGCATTTTCAGGCGCTGGACCTGCTCGATGAGGGCTTCAGGGCATCGCGCTTCATCAGGCGATCGGAAGCCCTGCTTCCCCATATCCACCCCCGTGTATCACAGGCGTTTCTGTCACATCCGGAGGTGCGCTGCCCCGGCCCGCTTTCCATCATTTTCAACTGGTTCGATGCGGGCGGCCTGCTGATGGACCGCCTTATCGCCGGGATCGACTGGGAAAGACCGCCCGAACAGGGCAAACGTGTGACCGATGTGGAAACCGTGACACAGCTGGCGACCTCCCTCTCCGTGTCACGCATCCATGTCGGCCGCAAGCTTGCAGCGGCCGAACTGATCGGCGGCATAGGCTGGAGCGGACGGCGCGGCCGTTCCGCGCTCTGGATCTCGCAGGGCTTTTACGAGGAATATGCCCGCACACAGGCCCGCAAGCTTCTCATTCTCGATGATGCCTTCATCGACGTCGTGTGAGCTGCGGACAAACTGCACGCCCTGCCATTCGACTGGAAGGTTTGGCTCCGCATCAAGCGCGACATAAAGGCTTTCGTTGATGGTTATGAGGGATATCCATTGACAAATCACAGGACTGCAGCTTTTCTATCCAGCATGCGTGAGATGTTGCGAGCATCGAAATTGATGGCCCTGTTGTTCAGACTGGTGATGATCCTGTCACTGGCGGGCTATAGCGTTTCCACTGTCAATGCCGCAATGCATCCTGCCGAAGCCGGTGGAATGCAGCACGATCAGTCCGCCATGATGGATCACGGCGGTTCAGCCATGATGTCCGACAGTCATGATCACAAAGATATGGCCGCCGAGCATGATAGCGGCACCCAAAAAACCGCAAAGCCCCAATGCTGCGGCGATTTCTGTCTCGGCATGGCGGTCCTGATCAGCCACGACACCACTGGCAGACCCGTCGTCAACAGCATCCGTTCCTTCCTTGACGACAGCAAGGCGCTCGGCCAGACCCCGCTGCTTCACCGCCCCCCGAATATCTGAACAGGCAAAGCCCGCCTTTGGGCAATGACCGTGCGTGAGCGGCTTTAGCGCCGTCGCGCCGTTGCATCTCCTGTTCGGAAAATATCCATGAACCCGATTTATATTGTGGTTGCAGCGCCCCTGCTTCTGGGCGGCTGCACAGCCACATCCCTGATGAACGACGCCGCCTCCTATGACGATGCGGCAAACCCGACGCTTGGCGCGGGGCCCATCCGCTATCAAACCCCGGTTGCGGGTTACACGCACCGCGCGCCGGTGGACCCGAAGCCCTGGCGTAACCAGAACGATGCACAGGCTCCGAAAGGAGATGCATCATGACATCACGCACATTCAAGCTCGGCGCTAAACTCGCGGCCACCCTTTGCCTGCCGTTTCTTCTCGGCGGCTGCGTCACAGCCGCCCAATATGCGTCGCGCGACGCCGGTTTCACCAATGTTTCGGCCCGAACATCCGAAGCAACAGGCAAGCAGGCGGTCTGGGTGCAGAACCGGGCCGAGGCGCAGGCGACGCAGGCCCGCGTCAAATCGCTGATGACAACCAGCAAGACCCTTGATGTCGAGACGGCGGTGCAGGTTGCGCTCCTGAACAACAAGGGCCTTCAGGCGGCCTATGCCGATCTCGGCGAATCCGCCGCCACCGCATGGCAATCCACCATGCTGGTCAATCCGCGGGTCGGCATTGGGCTGACGGGGATCGGCACCCCGGGGCTCAGGGCCTACAAGGCGATCGAAGGTGTCGTCGTCACCAATATTCTGGCGCTCGCTACCCTCAAGGAAAATGTCGAGATCGCCGATACCGGTTTCCGCAAGGCGCAGCTCGCGGCCGCGCTGAAGACGCTGCAACTGGCGTCGGATACCCGCCGCGCCTGGATCACCGCAGTGGCAGCATGGGAAAATGTCGGCCAGCTGGCGCAGGCGCAGACCGCGGCGGATGCCGCCTCGGAACTTGCCGTCAAGCTTGGAGAAGCCGGCTCGCTCAACAAGGAAGGTCAGGCCCGCGAGCAGGTCTTTTATGCCGAACTGACCGGTCAGATCGCCAAGGCGCGACTTGAGGCCCGTCTTGCCAAGGAGGAACTGACGCGGCTGATGGGACTGTGGGGAGCGGATATCGAATACACCATTCCCAACCGCCTGCCCCCGCTTCCGAAGGCGCTTAACAAACGGGACATGATCGAGGCCGAGGCGCTGCAGCGCCGTGTGGACCTACAAATGGCCAGGCTCGATCTGGAGGCCACCGCACGATCGTTCAAGCTCACCGAGGCCACCCGATACGTGACCGATCTCGAAATCCGCTCGGGCTTCGAGACCGAACGCGAGCTGGAAGACGGCGAAAAACACAAACAGACGACCGGCAATGCCGAGCTGGAATTCGTCATTCCGATCTTCGATTCCGGTCAGGCGCGCATGCGGGAATCCGAACTTGCCTATATGCGCGCGGCAAACCTGCTGGCGGAAAAGGCGGTCAATGTCCGCTCGGAAGCCCGCTCGGCCTATCAGGCCTATCGCTCGAATTACGACATCGCCCGGCACTATCGCAACAGCGTGGTGCCGCTGCGCACCAAGATCGAGGAGCAGTCGCTGCTGACCTATAACGGCATGATCACCAACACCTTCGAACTGCTCGCCGACAGCCGGGAAAAGGTCAATTCAAGCCTGCTGGCCATCAATGCCAAACGCGACTTCTGGCTCGCGGAGGCCGGCCTCGCTCCCGCCATCTACGGCGGAGGTACAGGTGCTGCGGCAGGTGCGGAGACCGAGGTTGCCGCCGCTGGCGGCGGTGGCGGACATTGAGAAAGGAAATCACCATGTTCAATAGAAGAAACTTTCTGGGTGTCGGCGCCGCTATGGTCTCCACGGCGGCCTGGGCGAAAACATCGAATAGCAGCCTGCCGGAAGCAGCCGTGATGGAAACGGCCGCGACCCAGGCTCCGGTCAAGCCCACCACCGGCCCCGATTACAACCCGGTCGTTACCCTCAACGGCTGGACCCTGCCCTTCCGGATGAACAATGGCGTCAAGGAATTCCACCTTGTCGCCGAGCCGGTGGAGCGCGAAATGGCGGAGGGCATGACCGCCCGGCTGTGGGGCTATAACGGCCAGTCGCCGGGCCCGACCATCGAAGCCGTCGAAGGCGACCGGGTGCGTATTTTCGTCACCAACAAGCTGCCGGAACATACAACGATCCACTGGCACGGCATGATCCTGCCGTCGGGCATGGACGGCGTCGGCGGCCTGTCGCAGCCGCATATCCCTGTCGGCAAGACCTTCGTCTACGAGTTCGATCTCGTGAAGTCGGGCACCTTCATGTACCACCCGCATTCGGACGAGATGGTGCAGATGGCGATGGGCATGATGGGCTTTTTCGTGATCCACCCGAAGGACCCGGCATTCATGCCCGTGGATCGCGACTTCGTGTTCCTCATCAATGCCTTCGACATCGATCCCGGCTCCTATGTGCCGAAGATCATGACCATGACCGACTTCAATCTGTGGTCATGGAACAGCCGGGTGTTTCCGGGCATCGATCCACTGGTGGTTTCCAAGGACGACCGGGTGCGCGTGCGCGTCGGCAACCTGACCATGACCAACCACCCGATCCACATGCACGGTTACGATTTCGAAGTGACCTGCACGGATGGCGGCTGGGTGCGGCCCGAGGCGCGATGGCCGGAGGTCAGCATCGACATCCCCGTGGGTGCGATGCGCGCCTATGAATTCGACGCCAAATATGTCGGTGACTGGGCAATCCATTGCCACAAGTCGCACCACACGATGAACGCGATGGGCCATGACGTCCCGACCTTCATCGGCGTCGACAAGAAGACCGTCACCGAAAAGATCCGCAAGGTCCGGCCGGAATATATGCCGATGGGCACCGCCGGCATGGCCGATATGGGCGCGATGGAAATGGAGATCCCTGAGAACACCGTTCCGATGATGACGGGATGGGGTCCGCACGGCCCCATCGAGATGGGCGGCATGTTCTCCGTGGTGAAGGTTCGTGAAGGCATCTCCGCGGGCGATTACGCCGATCCCGGCTGGTACGAAAACCCGCCCGGAACCCAGGCCTGGGAATGGACCGGCGAGTTGCCGGATACACAGAAAAACACCGACCCCAAAACGCAGATCACGCCGCAACCGATGAAACACGGCTGATTGCGCAGACCAACGACCCCATCAAAATCAAGGAACATACAGAATGACCAAATTGAAACTTGCACTGCTTCTCACCGCTCTCGCCACGCCTGCCCTGGCATCGGGCACCCACGGCGGCGGCCATGCAGCGATGGCGATCGGCGAACCCGGCGACAAGGCCAAGGTGACCCAGACCATTCAGGTGACGATGAAGGAAACGCCCGACGGCAAGATGCTGTTCACGCCCGCCAAGTTCGAATTCAAGAAGGGTAAGACGGTTCGCTTTGTCGTGAAGAATGTCGGCGAACTGGACCATGAATTCATTCTCGATGAACAGAAGGCCAATCTGGAGCACAAGGCCGCCATGGAGAAGGCGCCGGAGATGGAACACGACAATCCGAACGCGATCAGCCTCGCGCCGGGCGAGAGCGGCGAAATCGTCTGGAAATTCACCAATGACGGCATGTTCGAATTCGCCTGCCTGAAACCCGGACATTACGAGGCCGGCATGCGCGGCGATCTCAAAGTTTCTGCAAAATAATCCAGCAACAAAGGAATATGACCATGAAGACCATCGTTAAAATCACCGTCGCAGCAGCACTCCTGCTCACCGCTCCCCTCAGTGCATTCGCAGAGGAATTCACCAAGGGAACGGTCAAGAAGGTTGATGCTGCGGCCAAAAAGGTCACCATCATCCATGAAGAACTGAAGAACCTCGACATGCCGGCCATGACGATGGTGTTCCGCGTCAAGGACGATGCGCTCCTCGCCAGGCTCAAGGAAGGCGCCAATATCGAGTTCATTGCAGAACGCGCCGAAGGCAAGCTTGTCGTCGCACAGGTGAAATAAGGCCTCAGCAGCCGGTCCAAAAGAAACAGAAAGGGCAGCGGTTTTCCGCTGCCCTTTCTGTATTGGTGTCAGGACGTCCTGCGAACTCTAGTGTTCGGCAAATGGCCTTGGTCCTACGGCGGGCCGCGACCCGCCGACCTTGGGCGAGAAGGCCGCGTCTATCGCCTGCCGATTGTTCATGAACGGCCGTTGGAGCAGAAGGAACACCACGAGCATCAAGGGCCATGCAATCAGGACATCGGAGAGGAAGTGAGCCCCCATCGCCACCCTGTTCAGGGAGACAATCACGATAAACGGCGCCAGTATTGCGGTGCCTATCAGGCGAAATTTCTCTGGCAGGAGGATGATGAAGGCCAGGAGGGCGACTGCGGAAGCACTTTCACCGGAAGGAAAAGAGCAGTTTCGGGCGCAGCTGCCATTGAGGGAAAGAACCGGCGTAAAAACCAGCTCTCCCCCGAACTCTGCGAGATGCCGCGGCCTTGCCCTGCCGAACAGGTTTTTCAGGGCATGCACCGTGGCTCCTGGTCCAATAGCAAAAAATACCATAATAAACAGTAGCTTATGTGGCGGCAAAAGCCGCGGCAAGCCGCGCGAAAATGGCATGGCGAAAAGCATGCCCGCAAGTCCTGATAACAAGACCGCCGGAAGCATGCGGTTCAGATCACGGACGGCAATCAGGAACTCGTCCTCACCGAGGGTGAAACCGCCCGCCCAGAATTGCCGGCTCACTTCAAGATCGATATCCGGCCTGATCGTAAAGACGATCATCATCGCAAAGGCGACCAGCAGAGCCTGCAGAGAGGGGCTGCCGGAAGCACTCGCAAATGCCTGACGGACGACAAAGACGGCGTTTGCGCGAAATTTCGACCGCCGGGTCCAATTCCGCTTCTTTTGGTGGGTTTTACTGGCGAGAGACTGGTGCATGACCAGTTCTCTTCCGCAGAAATGTCAAGGCATTGCGGAGAAAGACACAAGACTGCAAGGAAAGCGGTGCGCATTGGCTTTATTAGAGGATAGAGGCTCTTGCCCGACGTTTCGCATCCGCTTAGCGTCCCGCCACCACCACAGCCTATATATGAATAAATTTGCGGGTTCAGCATGGACAAAGGGCTTATTCTGATCGTCGAAGACGACCCTGATATCATTCAGATTCTGGACGCCTATCTCATTCGCGAAGGATACAGAACCGTCAGAGCCAGCGATGGAGAAACGGCGCTGACCCATTTCTCCATGTTGAGGCCGGATCTGGTTCTCCTCGACATCCGCCTGCCGAAATTCGATGGCATCGAGGTGCTGAACCGCATCCGGCGGGAACGGGAAACGCCCGTCATCATGGTCACCTCTCTTGCGGAGGATATGGACAAGCTGACCGGCCTTCGCCTCGGCGCTGACGATTACATCGTCAAACCTTTCAACCCGCATGAGTTGATCGCCCGGGTGAATGCCGTGCTGAAACGCACGCGACAGCCAGGCTCCGGCGGGGTTTTGCGCTTCGGGGCCATCGAAGTGGACACCGAAGCTTATGTTGCGGCCGTCTGCCATGGTGGAGAGCGGGCCGTTCTGCCCCTGACGCTGAGCGAGTTCCGGATCCTCGCCCATATGACGCGCCGTCCCACCCACGCCTTTCAGCGCGCCGACATTCTCGACGCCTGCCTGCCGGAAAGCGATGCGCTGGCGCGCACCATCGACACACATATCGCCAATCTGCGCAAGAAACTGACGGATCATGGCGCCTGCGGTTATCTGGTCTCGGTGCGCAGCGTCGGTTATCGGCTGGCCGGGGAGCAAAAACCATGAAGCCCTGGCGACTCCGCCTGCGCACGATGACGGCGATCACCATCACCACGATGCTCATCTTTGCCGTTGCTTTGGTCTATTTCGGCGTTTCCTGGTATGCGGACAACATTGAGGAGCGCATCATCGCCCAGCTGTCGCCCGATGCCGCCAAGGCCTTCTCGGATATCGACCTGGGCATGATGCCGGATCAACGCCAACTTCAAGCCCTTGTCGAGGTTTTGCCGGGCCTGGAAGATCAGGCAGATAACGAGCTTATCAAATCGGTGTTCGTCTTCGGATTGCTCGGTGTCTTCCTGTGCAGCTTGCTTGGTTATTTCATATCTCGGCGCATTGCCGCACCTCTCGGCGAACTTGCTGATGCCGCGCGGCGCATGGCGACCGGCAACTTCAGCGGCGGCGCAAAGATCAAGGCGAGCCCCATCACCGAAGTCGCATTTCTGGTCGACAGTTTCGAGACTCTGACGCGGGAACTTCAGATGATGGAACGCCGGCTGAAGTTCAACACGATGGCAGTGGCCCACGAGCTGCGCACCCCACTCACGATCCTGCGGGGCCGTTTGCACGGCATCGCGGATGATGTCTTTCCCCTCGACAAGCAAGCCATTCGCCACCTCATCGTCCATGTTGAGGGACTGGCGCGTCTTGTTGACGATTTGCGCACACTTTCGCTGGCGGAAACCAACAGTCTCGTCAAAGACACCGAACCGCTTGATCTTGCCGCCGAATGCGCGGCGGTGGCTGAAGCGGCCCGGCCACTGATGGATGAGGTCGGCATTGATCTCAATATGTCGCTGGAGCCCGCACCCGTTTGCGGCGATCGACAACGCCTTCGGCAGCTTCTGCTGATTCTGATGGATAATGTGCGCCGCTACGCGGCGAGCGGCGGGTTTCTGCGTTGTTCGACCGGGGTTCAGGACGGGCGCGCCTTTGTCGCGATCGAGGATAAGGGGCCGGGCTTTCCCGCTGGCGTCGAGGCGCACGGCATCGAACTCTTCTGGCGGACGGAACCGTCGCGCGCGCGCAAAACCGGTGGCACAGGTCTCGGCCTGTCGATTGCCCGCGCAATCGCACGGGCGCATGACAGCGATCTCCAGATAAAGGCGCGGCCGGATGGCGGAACTATCGTGACGATTGTCTTCGGGGAAGCCTCCTAAAATATCCCGGCCAACCGTCTCTTTGCGGTTGCTTGTTTTTGCGCTGAGGCGACGAACCGGTCTTCACATGGGACAGGCTGTTTCTCGACAGAATCTTGACAATTCCGGCGCATGCCCCGGCTGAACACCATGTTCTGCCGGAAGCCCATTTATGTCGCGCATTCAAGATGCTGCCGTTCTGGCAGAGAAACTCCCGGTCACGGATGATGTGGCCGAGACAGTTTCGGAAACACCCCGTTTTTTGTTGCTCTGGAGAATTATGACCTTTGCCCGACGCGCCTACTGGAAGCGGGCGGTCCTTTTCTGGCTGCGTTTTGCGATCAATCCATTGGTCACCTTTCGGTGGTGGCGGTTTCTGGCGGATTTTTCAACAGAGCGAAAATTACCGCTCCCGCATGACGACCTTCTCCAGAAACCCCTGTCGAAACTTCTTATCAATAAAGTTTCCCAGAAGAGACGGCTGGCTTTTCTCATGGATAATTTCGCAATTGCGGACCGGCATTTTTCCAGGAGCGTGATGGCCGGGCTGTGGGCGGGAAAAACCATTGATATGGGCACCGTTTGCGGCCGGAACGATGAATATCGATGCATACTGGCCTTGGCGGATTGTTGCGGCGGCCGACACGAGGGTGCGTTTTCCATCAGACTCATGGATAGCCATGACAACACCGTTCTGTGGACGGCAACGTTTACTTTCGTGGAAGGGTGCGAAACACAGAACCACACGATTGTCGTTGGCGGCATGCAGGGTCCGCGCGCCGCGAAGGAACAAATGGTGTCGATGACGCGCGATCTCTCGGGACTTCGTCCCAAGGAGGCTGCACTGATGGTTCTGCAAGGTCTCGCCGGTGAGGATGCACATGACTATTTCGCTGTCGCCCACTCCAGACACCCCATCCGTTACCGGCGCGCCCGACGGCAAAAAATGATGGTTTCGGACATCGATGCATTCTGGCGGGAACGCTCTGGCGAGCCGGATGAAATATTCGGTTTCAAGGTGCCCTTCTCCAACCTTGAGGGTGGAGATAAACGCAGCCAAATGAAGTCCTCTTTTTTCAGCCTCGGCAAACGTCTTGCCGAGGCCGGAGTAAACGAAAGCGGCTGAGGCTCGTCCCAGGTTGCCTGGGACTTCGCGCTAACCATGGGCAGGTTTTCGCGCCGGACCGAAGATCATGAAACTGATGGCGGCAAGGAGCCAGACGCTGATGCCGGCATAAAGCATGACCAGACCAAAACCGTCCGCAAGCGCCTGATGGATGAGCTCTTCCGAAACACCCTGCGCCGCGCCGGCGGTGCCCGCCGCGATCTTTTCCGCAAGCGACTGCAACGCATTGATGTCAGCACCTGTTGGCAGGTTTGCCCGAAGCGAAGCCCGGACGCCCTCGACCAGAATAAAGCCCATGATCGGGATGTTGATGGCGAGCGAGATCATGCGCGCGCTCATGTCGATACCCGAAGCCATGCCGGAACGGGCGGGGGAAACCGCCCCTGTGGTGGTGTTGGTAACAGGCGTATTGGTCAGTCCGAGCCCGATACCGGCAAGGATGCAGCCGGGCAGCATGGTGAGCCAGCTCGCATTTTCGATGCCGCTTCCCAATTTCATCAACATGAAACCGAGGCCGATGATGAACAGTCCGGCCGGTATGACGAGGCGCGGCTGGTAACGCAACGACAGGCGCTCCGCCAAAGGCGGCACCACCAGCGCCGGCAGCGTATAGGCAAGCAGGCCGAGGCCGGCGGTGACGCTGTCATAACCGAGGCCTGCCTGAAACCAGATCGGCAGATAGATCATGAACGGCCAGAAGCTGATGTTCATCGCCGCCGAACCGATGATCGCCCCGGAAAAAGGCCGGATGCGGAAGACGGAGAAGTCGAACATCGGTCGCGTGTTGAGCTTTTCAGCGAACACGAAGGCGATGAAGCTCGCAACCGAGACGCCAAGGATCAGAAGCGCCGCCGGGCCCACAAAACCGAGTTCGGGTCCCTGCGTGATGAAAAAGGCAAGGCAAAAAACGGCAACCGAGAGCGTGACCATGCCGGCAATATCGAGACGCGCCGCTTCCGGATCTCGCGATTCTCCCACACCACCGGCGGCGAGCAGCCATGTTCCCACGCCAAGCGCGACGTGAACGAGGAACACCCATTCCCAGCTCCACAGCGCAACGATGGCGCCGCCGATGATCGGGCCGAAACCCAGCCCCACGCCCGAGACGATGCCCCACCAGCCGAACGCCATGCCGCGTTCACGGGCCGTGCGGAACTGATGCGACAGGATGGCGATCTGGCACACCAGCATCGCCCCGCCGCTCAGTCCCTGCAGGAAACGCGCGCCGATCAGCACCGAGACGTTTTCCGTCATTCCGCAGGCGAGAGAGGACAGCGAGAAAGCGGCGATGCTGGCGATGAAGACACGTTTGCGGCCGAAGCGATCGGCCAGCGCGCCCGTCGCCATCAGCACCATCGTCACGCCGATCGTATAGGCATTCATGATCCACTGAAGCTGCCGGAAATCCGCGTGCAGCACCTGTTCGAGTGTTGGCAGGATCGCCGGAACGCTGGAAATTTCCAGTCCGAACATCAGGGCGGAGAGACAGACGGCAGCGAGCGCCGTGGCGCTTCTGCTGCCCGCTGGTGCGGTAACGGCAAGGGTCATTCTTCAGCCTTTCATGGGTCGGCGCGCAATGGCGAAAACCGATCTGTGGAGGAGGCAGGCTAGACAAAGCTTGACCATAACTGAATTGGATGATTGGCTATTTCAGAGACAACAAATCGGAATAATCGACATGAGCACGCTGGATGTTGAGGCCGTCGAGGCCTTCGTCACCATCGCTGATATGCAGAGCTTCACCCGCGCTGCCGAAGCGCTCGGCACCACCCAGGGCGCCATCAGCGTCAAGCTCAAACGGCTGGAGGACAGGCTCGGCCAGCGGCTGCTCGAACGCACACCCCGCTCCGTGCGGCTATCCGCACAGGGTGCGGTATTTCTGGCACCCGCCCGCGAGTTTCTCGCCGCGCATGATCGGGCTCTTGCAGGGCTTTCCTCGCCGCGCCGCCGTTTCGGCCTTGGTATTGCCGCCCATGTGGCGGGACCGGAGGTTCCGACCCTTCTTGCACGTCTCAACGACCACGACCCCGGGCTTACGATTGAAGTGCGGATGGATCATTCCCGATCCCTGCTAGATGCCTTCGACCGCGGAGAGATCGATGCGGCAATCATCCGCCGCGAGGACGACCGGCGCGACGGCGAGGTGCTGGGACCGGAACATTTCGGCTGGTATGCAACCCCGCAATTCGAACACCGTCAGGGTGAACCGCTGCGGCTGGCGGCGCTCTCACCCGCCTGTGGTGTGCGTGACATAGCCACCCGCGCCCTGGATGCGGCGGCGATTGCGTGGACGGAGGTGTTTCTTGGCGGCACATCGTCGATGGTGACGGCAGCCGTCTCGGCCGGGCTTGCGGTTTCCGCCTTCTCCTCCCGTCTTGCACCACCCGGCACGGTGGAGGTCAGCCAGCGTTTTGGCCTGCCACCCCTGCCCTCTACCGAAATCATCATGTTCTCGACCCTGACGGACAGCAGATCCCGGGAGGCGTTACGCACGCTCGCCGCCGCCTTTCGCGAGCATCGGCCGGGATCGTGACCATGATCACGCAGATTGACACCGTCCGCTTGTCGACAACTACCGGCGGAAAATCTAGCATCGGGCGAAAATGACCCGGCCGATGTCTCTCTCGGTCCAATCGCTGCAGTGGAGTCCCCTCATGTCCCTTCCCCAGAAAATCGGCTTTATCGGAACGGGTGCCATCACGGATGCGATGGTGCGCGGCCTGCTCGCCAGGCCTACCGCCTTGCCGCATGTCATGGTGTCCCAGCGCAGCGCGGATATCTCGGCCAGGCTTGCAGTCGATTTTCCGCAGGTGATCATCTCCGGCGACAATCAGGCGATCGTCGATGGCTGCGATACCGTCATGCTCGCGATCCGTCCGCAGATCGCCGAAGAGGTCATCCGGCCTCTCCGGTTCCGCGACGGGCAGAAGGTCATCAGCGTCGTGGCGGCAACCAGCCGCGAGTCGCTCCTGGACTGGATCGGCGCGGATGTGCGTCTCACCCAGGCGATCCCGCTACCCTTCGTCGCCCGGCGCAAGGGCGTCACCGCCATCTATCCCGCCGATACAGATACTGCCGCAATCTTCAACGTGCTCGGCAATGCGGTGGAATGCGAGACCAAGGCGGAATACGACCTTCTGGCCGCGGCCAGCGCTCTGATGGCCACCTATTTCGGCATCATGCAGACCACGACCGAATGGCTGGCCGAGAATGGTCTGCCGGAAGAAAAGGCGCGCGCTTATCTTGCCCCCCTCTTCGCCGGCCTCTCCGAGGTGGCGGTGCTTGCTGGAAGCAAGGCGGATTTCAACGGGATCAGCCGTGAATTCGCGACAAAAGGCGGCCTCAACGAGCAGGTGCTGCTGGACTTCGACGGCAAGGGCGGCTCAGGGGCGCTGAAAGACGCATTGAGCCGCGTGCTGGAGCGGATTACGCAATAGCCGGACAGGTGCAACGGCAACAACAAAAAAGGGGCCTTTCGGCCCCTTTCTGTCTTATGCCTTCCCCGGACGGTTGATTGTTAGGAAGTGCCGCACGACAGGCTTTTCCAGTCCGGAATGGTAAGCCAGCACCTTGCCCTGCAAATCCGCGTCGGCATGGGAAACCCGCTTGTGCTGGCGCAGATGTTCAGCCCAGGATTCCACCATGAACCATTCGACAATCTTCTGCGGATCGGCGGAGTCTTCCGTCACGCCCCAGCCATAGGCGCCATCGCGGCGACGTTCCTGGGAGAGTTCGTCCAGCGCATGCAGGAAATCGGAACGGTGATGCTTTTCGACATTATATTCGATCAGGATCAGAACCGGGCCGCGATCATGAGCCACCGGCTCGGCAACGAGCGGTTCGGGCCAATGGTTGGACGGCACCATATCCGCATCGCCCGCAGGCAGTTTCAGACGGTGCATGACGAGGCCCGCAACCAGCAATCCCGCAGCGCCGATCAGCAACGCACCCGGCACGCCTGTGGCTTCACCAACAGCACCCCAGCCAAGGCTGCCGGCCGTCATCGCGCCATTGAAGACGGTGAGATAAACGGCAAGGCCACGGCCACGCACCCAGTTCGGCAGAACTGCCTGGGCTGCGCCATTCAGCGTCGTCAGCGCCGTGATCCATGCGCCACCGAGGAACAGCAGGATGATGATGGCAAGCCACTTTGGCGGTGCGAAGGACAGTCCAGCCATGACGAGCGCAGTCGTGAGAGCCGCACCCAGCAACAGGGCATCGGCATCGAAACGTTCGCGCAGCTTCGGCATGACCAGCGCGCCGCAGATGGCGCCGGCACCGACGGCACCGAGCAGGATACCGTAGAAGCTCGCATCTCCACCGAGCAGTTGCCGGGCGACCAGAGGGAGCAGTGCCCAGACAGCACTGGCGAATGCAAAGAAGATCGCTGCCCGCAGCAGGACGACATGCAGCGGCTTGCTGGCGCGGGTATAACGAAGGCCCGCCCGGAATGCGCCGAAGAAACCTTCCGCCAGTGCATCATTGGCGTTCTTTGCCCGTGGCCACCACAGAAGGGCGGCGATAACCACGAAATAGCTGGCGACATCAGCGCCATAGGTAAAGGCCGCCCCGAAGGCCGCGAGCAGGATGCCGCCGGCGGCCGGGCCGATGGAACGGGCGATGTTGATGCCGAGCGAGTTCAGCGCCACGGCGCTCTTGATATCCTCACGTTTCACCAGCTCCGGCACGATGGCCTGCCAGGTCGGGCCCATCAGCGCGGCGCCGATGCCGCCGAGGAAGGTGAGACCGATCAGCGCGCTGACGGACAACAGGCCGGTTTGGGCCAGAACCATGAGGGTGACGCTGACGGAGGCCAGCAACAGCTGCACGGCGATCAGGAATTTGCGGCGGTCGAGAATATCGGTCAGCACGCCGGCCGGAATTGCCAGAAGAAAGATCGGCAGCGTCCCTGCCGCCTGAACCATGGCGACGGCCGCCGGCGAGGCCGAAAGATCGGTCATCAGCCATGAACTGGCGACATCACGCATGAAACTGCCGGTATTGCCGAGCACCGTCGCGGCCCAGAGGACGGCGAAAACTGGTTGCGCAAGAGGAGCAAAGCTGCTCGCCGAGGATTTTGCGGCACTCATTTGCCTGTTCCTTTCGTGAGATCGATTGCGGCGACGATGATGAAGGCGCCGGCAAGGCCAAGATGCTCGAAGAAGGCGTTGGTGGCCATCATGCGGTCCATGCCGGGCGCCATTTCCCAGAAGCGAAGAGCGATGAAGGTGGCCAGAAGCGTGAAGCCCGCAAGTGCCAGAGCACCGGCCCAACGCAGGAAGCCCGACACCACCAATGCGGAGGCGGTGAGTTCGAACAGGATGACGACGACGGCGAATGCGGCCGCCGGCTGAAGGCCAAAATGGTTCATCTCGGCGATCGCGCCGGGGAAGTCGAAGATCTTGGTCAGCGGCCCCTGAATATAGGCCGAGCAAAGCGCCAGAAGCGCAAGGGTCTTTGTGGCGGGGGCGGCAACGACATTTGCGAGGAAGCCGCGAAGGCGAAGGGTTGAAGATGGCTCGGTCATTTTTTGCTCCTGCGATCTGGCCGGTCGGTTCGAGCGGCGCTGCGTTCATGTGATGGAGCGATATTGGCGCAAAGGATTACCGCCAACAATTGCATCAATAGTTTCTATATAATTGCGAATTTTGTAATATTCTTTTTATCGCCGGATCTTTCGCAGACAACGGGCAGCGGCAATCCACTGCCCGTTGGATTTATCTTGCCAATCAGCCTCAGACCGCCCAGCAGGAGCAGCCGAGAGCGCCGAAAAAGCCCTTCAGATCGGCAATCGGCAGTTTCGACGTCCATGCGCCGGCATGGTCGTGACCATGCACACCGCAATCACTGGCACAGCCGCAGGACGAGATCGCCGCCCGTCTGAGCGAGTTCTTTCCGGCACCCTGCGGCTCACCCCAGGCGGCATAACCGCCGAAGGTTCGCACAGGCGACCAGTCGGGCATCGCCGGCGGAATATTGCTTTCATCAAGCGTCCTGAAGTCGCCGGCGCCATAGACGATCTTGCCGCCGACCATGGTCAGTTCGGAGGTAAGGAAGGAGATTTCATCCTCCGCGCAGGAGAAATAATCCTTGTCCGGCACCACGAGATCGGCGAACTGGCCTTTTTCGATGCGGCCCTTCTTGCCTTCCTCGTTGGAGAACCAGGTGACTTTTTCGGTCCACATGCGCAGCGCCGTCTCGCGGTCGAGGCAGTTGGCGCGCGGATAAAGCTGCATGCCGCCCACCGTCTTGCCCGTCACCATCCAGAACAGCGACACCCACGGATTATAGGAGGCGACGCGTGTTGCATCCGTACCGGCCGAAACGTTCACGCCCTTTTCCAGCATCCGCGCAATCGGCGGTGTGGCCTCCGCCACGCCCTGGCCATACCGTTCAACGAAATATTCGCCCTGATAGGCCATGCGGTGCTGGGTTGCGATGCCGCCGCCAAGCGCGGCGATGCGGTCGATCGAGCGGTCGGAGATGGTTTCGGCATGATCGAAAAACCAGTTCAACCCTTCGAGCGGGATATCCCGGTTGACCTTTTCGAAGACATCCAGCGCCCGCGAAATGGTCTCGTCATAGGTGGCGTGCAGACGCCAGGGCCAGCGGTTTTCCGCCAGAATCCGGACAACGTCTTCAAGCTCGCCTTCCATTTCCGGCGGCATGTCCGGCCGTGGCTGGCGGAAATCCTCGAAATCGGCAGCGGAAAAGACCAGCATTTCGCCTGCACCATTGTGCCGGAAGTAGTCGTTACCCTGCTTGTATTTGACCGATGACGTCCAGTTGAGGAAGTCCTCCTTCTCCTGCTTCGGCTTCTGGGTGAAGAGGTTGTAGGCCAGCCGAACCGTCATCTGGTTCTCATCCGACAGCTTCTGGATCACTTCGTAATCATCAGGGTAATTCTGGAAGCCGCCGCCCGCGTCGATCACGCCGGTCACACCCAGCCTGTTCAGCTCGCGCATGAAGTGGCGGGTGGAATTGACCTGATAATCGAGAGGCAGCTTCGGCCCCTTGGCGAGCGTCGAATAGAGGATGCCGGCATTCGGCTTGGCGAGCAGCAGGCCGGTCGGATTGCCGTTCGCATCGCGGGTGATCTCGCCGCCGGGCGGGTTCGGCGTATCCTTGGTGTAACCGACGGCACGAAGCGCTGCGCCGTTCAGCAGCGCCCGGTCGTAGAGATGCAGCAGGAAGACCGGCGTATCCGGCGCCACCGCATTGATTTCCTCGATGGTCGGCAGGCGCTTTTCAACGAATTGATGCTCGGTGAAACCGCCCACGACCCGCACCCATTGCGGGGCCGGGGTAATAGCCACCTGACGCTTCAGCATGTCCATGGCATCGGCAAGCGAGCGCACGCCATCCCAGCGCAGTTCCATGTTGAAGTTCAGGCCGCCGCGCACGACGTGGGTATGATTGTCGATCAGGCCGGGCAGAACCCGCTTGCCCTTCAGGTCGACGATCTTCGTATCCGGCCCGGCAAGGGCCATGACCTCGGCATCGCTTCCCACTTCCAGGAACAGGCCATCCTTGATGGCCACTGCCGTTGCATTCGGATTGCCGCGATCGAGCGTCGTGACGCGGCCGTTGTGAAGGATCGTATCTGGATGCATGGAAGAACCTCCGGTCTTGATGAGATCAGCGGCCTTAGCCGGTGAAAACAGATTCGGAAAGGCAAGGCTCGAAGCCGCGCCAAGAAAGGTGCGTCGTGTCGGCATCAGCTTCTCTCCCGGTTGATAGGCTGTTTGACCTCGGCAAGGCCAGTTGTTTCAGCGCCACCCTTCGGCATATGGCCGAACATATGCGGCTTGATCTGGTTGATCCACGAAACGGCGGCCGGTTCCTTACCGACGATCGTCTTCGCGAAAGGGATGATCTGCTCTCCAACCAATATGCCGAGCAGACCGACGAGAGCGATGACGGGTGGTGCGGGAGAACGCACATTGAGCAGGCTGTAAACGATGCCGACCAGCAGACCGGCGCCAAGGGACAGAAGATAGACTTTCATCGAAACCTCCTCGATGGGTAAAAGCCGCACCGGACTGGATGACGATCCTGCCGGCGCGGCGTGGTTGAAAGCTTATTTCTTGGCCGGGTTGGGGCCGATGCGCTTGCCGTGCTTGACGCGCTCGGCACCGCCGTGGACATGGGTGACGGCATAATCGATGCCCATACCGTAGGCGCCGGAATGTTCCTTCACCAGTGCGGTGACGGCGTCATAGGTTTCCTTGCGTGCCCAGTCGCGCTGCCATTCGAGCAGCACCTGCTGCCAGGTCACGGGAATGATGCCGGCCTGCACCATGCGGTCCATGGCATATTTATGCGCGTCGAGAGAGGTGCCGCCGGAGGCGTCCGCCACCATGTAGATCTCGTAATCCGCGACATCATGGAGCGCCGAGAGTGCGAAGGTGGTGTTGCAGACTTCCGTCCACAGGCCGGAGACGACGATCTTCCTGCGGCCACCAGCGGCGTTCTTCGCCAGCGCATCGCGGACATTCTGGTCGTCCCAGGAATTCATCGAGGTACGCTCGAGAATGTCGTTTTCCGGGAAAACCGCGAGCAGTTCCGGGAAGGTGTTACCGGAGAAGCTTTCCGTTTCAACCGTGGTGATGGTCGTCGGGATGTTGAAAATCTTTGCCGCCTTGGCGAGGCCGACGACATTGTTCTTCAGGGTCTGGCGATCGATCGACTGCACACCGAAAGCCATCTGCGGCTGCTGGTCGATGAAGATGAGCTGGCTGTTGGCGGGGGTAAGGACTTCGAGCTTGGACATTTTCAGTTCTCCGTTCAGGTGGTGATTGCCGATCTACGGCGGTGGAAACTAGGAAGGCTTCGCCGGTCGGCTGCCCGGCAGGGGCAGCCGTCTTGAAAAGTATAAATCTGTTTTGGTCAGTGGACGCGGATCAGAGACCCGCTTTATGCCGCAAGGGGAGCGAGGTTGGCCTCGATCTGGTTGCGGAAAGGCTCGTAGCGGCTCGGCAGCTTGAGCGCTTCGCCCAGATGCGCGGTATCCTCGTCACGGTCGAAACCGGGTTCATTGGTGGCGACTTCGAACAGAATGCCGCCCGGCGTGCGGAAATAGATCGCCCAGAAATAATCGCGGTCGATGACGGGGGTGACCTGATAGCCCGTATCCATCAGCGCCTTGCGCACTTCCAGCTGCTTTTCGCGGTTTTCGACTGCGAAAGCGATATGGTGGACCGAACCTGCCCCCGGACGGGCAAAGGGCGTCTTCGGCAGGGCCGCAAGATCGATCGTGTCGGCCCCGTTGCCGCCGGGAATGATGAAGCGCGTCACATTGCCTTCAGCATCAGCCCGTTCATAGCCCATGAAACGAAGGAGTTCCTCAGTCGCGGCCGTGTCGTTCAGATTGAAGCGCGCGCCGGTGAAGCCCCGTATGGCGCTGTCTTCGGAAATACCCTCGGCCAGCCAGGGGGCGCGGGCATCATTCTCCGTTTCGATCAGCGCAAGTCCATCGCCATCGGGACCGGTGAAGCGCAGGCGCTCGGCGCCGAAAACCGTGTCGGCCTGAAGGCCGGCGGCGCCTTTGGCAAGCAGGCGCTCTTTCCAGAAGCCCAGCGAACCCTTCGGGATGGAAAACTGCGTCTCGCCCACCTCGCCGACGCCGGGACGGCCGGCCATCATGTTGGCGAAGGGAAAATAGGTCATGACCGTGCCGGGCGTGCCATTTTCGTCGCCGTAATAAAGGTGATAGACGCTGGGTTCGTCAAAGTTGACGGTTTTCTTGACCCGGCGCAGGCCGAGCGTATCGGTGAAGAAACTGTTGTTCTGCCGCGCATCCGACGCCATCGAGGTGACGTGGTGCAGGCCCTTGATATCCTTGATCATCGGCGGCGCCTTTCGTTGTTGGTGTGTCCGTTTCGATGGACAGAGATGTAACCCGCTTGATTGCATCGCGGAATTGCAATATTTCTCTCGAATGAATTGCGATTTTTGAAATAATAGAGATGAACGACCATAAAGCTCTGAAAACCTTTCTGATGGCGGCCGAAAAGCGCAACTTCGCGCAGGTCGCCCGTGAACTGGGCATGACGGCGGCTGCCGTCACCCGTGCGATTGCCGCGCTTGAAGACGATCTCGGTGTGCAGTTGTTTGTCCGCACCACCCGACAGGTTTCCTTGACGACGGACGGCGCCATCTTCGCCGCACAGATCCAGCCGGCGGTCGAGGCGCTTGAGAACGCCCGGCGCGATGTCCGCAACGCCCATAAGGCCGATGAGGGGCGCCTGAGGATCAGCGCGCCGACATGGCTTGGCAAGACGGTGCTGCCGCCGATCCTGTCGGGTTTCCGGGAACTCTATCCAAAAATGTGCTTCGAGATTTCCCTGTCGGACGGCCTGATCAATATCGTGGATGACGACTACGATCTGGCGATCCGCATCTCGTCCGCCCCGTCAGACAAATTCACCATCTGGCGCAAGATCAGGGCCGTGCCGCGAATATTGGTGGCGGCACCGGGCAGCCGCTTCACGCAGATGGAACATCCAAGCGAACTGACCCCTGACGATTGCCTTGCCTATAGCGGTGAAAGCCGGCGGGAGAACTGGGTCCTGTCAGACGGCGGATCGAGCATCGCCATCTCGGCCGGCCGCGCATTCAGCGCCAATAGCGGCGAGGTTCTGGCCGATATGGCGGCAGATGGCGCGGGCGTGGCGATGCTGCCGGGATTTAATATCGCCGAGCATATCCATAGCGGCCGGCTCGTTCATGTCCTGCCCGGCTGGGCGCCGCCCGAACTCTGGCTGACGCTCTATTATCCGCCCTATCAGACGCTGCCGCCCCGTATCGCGACCTTCTCGAAATTCTTCGAGGAACAATTGCCGGCGCATATGGTGATGCTGGACTAGAGCCGGCGACCTTGACCCCGCCGACGCGCACGAGCGCGTCGGCCTGATGCGTGGCTTAGCGTGGCGGCAGCAAGAAATGGCAATAGCCGGGGCTGCCGCAACGTTCTGATGGTCGGGCCTCTAGGCCAGATGCTGGCTGAAGAAGGCGGCGATCCGGTCGAACGGGATTTTGTCGGCGCGGTCATACAGGTCCGTATGGTTGGCGTCCGGAATGATCACGAGTTCCTTCGGTTCGGCAGCGGCAGTGAAAGCTGTCTCGCTGAAATATCGGGAATGCGCTTTCTCGCCATGGATGAACATCACCGGGCGCGGCGATATTTCGGCGATATAGGTCAGGATCGGCATGTTCATGAACGACAGGGGTGTCGTCTGCGTCCAGGAATTACCCGAATTGACAGCACGCGCATGATAGCCGCGCGGCGTCCGGTAGTAGTCGTGATAGTCGATCAGGAACTGCGCTTCGCCACCCTTGAGATCGTTATAAGGCGGCTGATAGGCGGGGCTTCCCTTTTCCGCATCCTGCCAGCGCTGCCGGCTCATCTGCTCCAGCGCCTGTGCGCGCTGTTCGAGGGTAACGCTGTCGTTGTAGCCTTTGGACATGGCCCGCGTCATGTCATACATGGTGCTGGCCACGACCGCCTTCACGCGCTTGTCCGCCGCGACAGCGTTCAGCGCCATGCCGCCCCAGCCGCAGATACCGATGACACCGATACGCTCGCGATCCACATAGGATTGCAGCCCGATGTAATCCACCGCGGCGCTGAAGTCCTCGGTATTGATATCCGGCGAGGCGACGTTCCGGGGCTCGCCGCCGCTTTCTCCGGTATAGGAGGGATCGAACGCCAGCGCGGCAAATCCGCGCTCCGCCATGGTCTGCGCATAAAGACCGGATGACTGTTCTTTTACCGCACCGAAGGGGCCGCTGATGACAAGGGCGGCCAAAGGCGCACTTTCGCGGTTCTTTGGCAGGTAGAGGTCACCTGCCAGGGTAATGCCGTAGCGGTTCTTGAACGAGACCTTCTGGTGATCGACATTGTCGCTCTTCGGGAAGACCTTGTCCCATGAAGAGGTTTGGGCGAAAGCCTGCGTCGCGCTCGCCATCGGCACCATGCCCATTGCGGCGACGGCGATGCCCGTTGCCTTCATCAGGTTGCGCCTGCCGGTATTGCAGGTTTCATCAGTTTCAACTGGCTTGCTCATGCTGGGAACTCCTGTTGTGGTTCGGTTCATTGGACGCGTTCGATGCGCAGCGGAAATTCCCCGGGGATATGAAGCGCTTCATAGCCTTTATCGAAGCGTCCCAGCCGGATGAGGCCGGGATGCCTGTAGTCGGCATAGAACATCGCGAGATTGCCCCAGGGCATGTAATAACAAAGGTCGTAAGGTCGCTCGTTTTCGAACGGACCGTGGCCTTCGACCGTCAGCTTTCGAGGGAGATAGGCGATCTTCTCGTTGGAGCCGAAGTCAGCGATCCTGACGTCGAGCGGCAGCATGGACGCGAAATCGCGGGCTGACGGATTGTTGTAGAGCGTCGCTATCATCGTGTTTTCTGCGAAAATCAGCTTGATCTTCAAATCGGTCCTCTCCTGATTGTTAGGCCCGCCTTTGCTGAAAGCTCGCCCGGGCAGGATGAAGGCGGCGGCCATCGCCAGCAGGATGCGTCGGGCGAAAACCGCCGGGCGACCATTCACGATCGCCTCCGCGCCAGCCGCCAGGCGACAAAAGAGGCAAGCGAGGAACCGCAGAGCAACAATGCGCTCAGTGTGAAGGCCGACCACCAGCCGAAACTGTCGAATAAAATGCCGCCGACCGAGGCCCCCGCCGTGATCGCCAGTTGAATGACGGCAACCTGCAGCCCGCCGCCGGTCTCGGCATCATCAGGCAGAATGCAGCTCAGCCAGGTGCCCCAGCCAACCGGTGCGGCGGTTCCAACGAAACCCCAGCCGACAAGTGCGGCTGCGACAGGAAGTTTCGCGTCGCCAAAGGCGACCATGAAGAGCGCGATACCGGCCATCAACAGGGGAATGATCGCAAGAATGCTGAAGAGACGGTGTTGCAGCAGCCGGCCGACGACCCAGGTTCCAACCGCCCCCGCCAATCCCATGATCAGCAGCAGCAGCGACAGCATCGTGATTTCGACCCGCGTGACCTGCTCGAGAAAGGGCCGCAGATAAGTAAAAAGTGCGAACTGACCCATGAACAACAGCAGGATCGCGACCATGCCCGCCGTGACGGCTGGACGTCCAAGCAGCCTGAAGACATTCGCGGATGAAAGGGCGCGGCGCGGCGGAAGTTCCGGCAGGACGATCCATTGCCACAGGAGCGCAAGCAGGCCGATAGGCACGACCAGAAAGAAGGCGCCGCGCCAGCCGATATAGGCGCCCAGCAGGCTGCCAAGTGGGGCGGAAACCGTTGCCGCAACCGCGTTGCCGGCATTCAGCAGTGCAAGTGCTTTCGGCACCTGATCATGGGAGACGAGACGCATCACGATCGCGGTGGACATCGACCAGAAGCCGCCGATCGAGATTCCGAGCAATGCCCGGCCAAGCATCAAGAGCGGGAAAGACGGTGCAAGGGTGACCACGATGCCGGACACCATCAAGAGCGCCGTGAGGCCGAGTACGACAACGCGCCGGTCCAGCCGCCGGGTCAGGCCGGTAATCAACAGGCTGGTGATAACCGCAAAGATGCCGGAGATGGAGATCGCCTGCCCCGTATTACCTTCTGAAACGCCGAGATCGGCGGCGATCGGCGTCAGCAGACTGACGGGCATGAATTCCGAAGCGATCAACACGAAGGCGCAGAGCGTCATGCAAAACACGGCGCTCCATGCCGCATGTCTGCTGCCCATCTTTTCGTCATAGGTGAGAGTCATTCGCCAGATCCCACTAAAATCCCGGTTTCTTTCGATGGCGGGAAGATATTGCCGGGCGACTTTGCGGACAATCCGTGCTAATTCGCATGGACTTATCGAAATTCAATATTAATCAGAGGTTTTTGATGCAGCGAGAGGATATGAAGGATCTCCTCTGGTTCATGGAGGTTGCCAAAGAGCGGAGCTTTACGAAGGCTGCGGCGACGCTCGGAACATCGCAATCGACATTGAGCTATACAATCAAGCAGCTTGAAGCCCGGCTGGGCGTGCGCCTGCTGACGCGGACGACACGCAGCGTGGCCACGACGGAAGCCGGCGAACGCCTGCTTTTATCTATCGCTCCGCGATTTCAGGGGATCGAGGCGGATCTGGCGGATCTCGTCGCCTTTCGCGAAAAGCCCTCAGGCACCTTGCGCCTCACCCTGTCCGATCACGCCCTGCAAACAACCGTCTGGCCGAAACTGGGCCGCGTCCTGTCCAACTATCCCGACATTCGTATTGAGCTCTATAGCGACAATGGCATGCGCAATATTGTCGAGGAACGCTTCGACGCCGGCGTGCGACTGGGCGAGAGCGTCGACAGGGACATGATCGCCGTTCGGATCGGCCCGGACTGGCGTCTGAGAGCCGTGGCTTCGCCAGACTATTTCGTCAGACACGGCATCCCTGTCATACCCCAGGATCTGGTCGGCCATGTCTGCATCAATACACGTCAGGCAACCTGGGGTGGATTTTACGCCTGGGAATTTGAAAAGGACGGGCGGGAGCTGCGGGTCAGGGTTGACGGACAACTAAGCTTCAATTCCTCGATCTCCCAGATCGACGCCGCGATGAAAGGCTACGGGATCGCATACGTTCCGGAAGACCTCGTCGAGGCGCACATCGCTGAAGGGAGATTGCAGGCGGTTCTGGACAATTGGAGCGAGCCCTTCACCGGCTATCACCTCTATTATCCGAGCAGGCGTCAGATGTCTCCGGCGATGAAGGTGATCATCGACGCCCTGCGCCATCATGCCTGATACGGAGGGTTGACCTCCTATCGGAACAACCGCCCTGAACCCAAACCGGCCGGCATTCGTGGCGGATCATCGCGGCCCGCGTCTGCCCGCCTAAAGCATTGCCATATCCACGAAACGGGAAATCACAGCTTCCTCTCCCTAAAAACAAACTTCACGGCACCCGATATAAAGGAGACAAAGCAAATTATTGACTGCGGCTGACGCCCGTTACATCAGCGAATCAGCTTGCGACAAGAATTGTTGTTCCGTTTTGACCGACAATAAACATTAAACCCTTGCGCTCCCGCCTGCTCAAACGGGCGCTACTTATACGAGCGCGGACATATCTGGTTTCCCGCAGTGAAAACCGACCGACTGGGTAATTGGATTCGCAATTTTATACTCTATAAAGCTCTAAGATACGCAAACATCAAGAATAAACGCGCCCCCTCCAAATATTAACTAGGCTTTAAATGTTCGCCTGATATGACACGCACGTCGCGAAGATGTTAAGCGGCGGAAATTATTAAGCGGCATTCGCACAAGCTAGCGTGGAAAATCCGGGCCCCGTTCTCCGGCTCGAATTGCATGATGCCTTTCCAGCGCAGGTTCACATGAGCCATGTTCTCCACAATTTCGCTTTATTTGCGGATGTCGGACCGCTGTCATCATGGGCAGTGTCTGGCGGCAGATAGGCGTGACCAGTCGCCATTCGGTAAAGGACACGTTCATGACTTCGATTCTTTCCTCACTGTCTGCTGTGCAGATTTCCAAGCTTTCCACGTCCACCATTGCCAGCCTAACCTCTGAAGACGTGAATGCCCTTGACAGCACCAAGATCAAGGCCCTCTCGTCGTCTCAGATCGCTTCTTTGAGCACAGATAACCTTGCGCTCTTCAGCTCTGAAGACCTCCGGGCCATTTCCGTAAGCGCCTTTAAGGGACTGACCCTGACCCAGATCGCAAAACTGAGCTCCGCTCAGATCAGCGGCCTGTCGGCGTCTCAGGTTACGGCACTTTACACCAGCCAGATCGACGCCCTCTCAACCGACCAGATCAAGGCTCTTAACTCGGCTCAGGTCGCCGGTCTCAACTCCGCACAGGTTGCAACCCTGAACAGCAGCGAACTGGCTCTGTTCTCGACCGACGAAATCAAGGCCATTAGCGCCAATGCAATTGCCGGCCTTTCTGCGGCTGCACTTGCTGCCCTCAGCACCGAAAACGCCGCCGCTCTGACAAAGTCTCAGATCGCCGCCCTGTCTTCGACGCAGCTGAACGCCCTGTCCTCCGACAGCCTTGCCACCTTCTCCGCCGATGAAGTCAAGGCCATCAGCACCAAGCTCCTCGCCGGCCTCGACGTCACCAAGCTGAGCACTGGCAACATCGCCGCCCTGAGCAGAACGCAGATTTCGGCACTGTCCTCGGCACAGTTCGCAGCTCTCTCGACCGATCAGATCAAGGCGCTCAACTCCGATCAGATCGCCGGTCTCAGCTCCGCACAGGTTGCCACCCTGAACAGCAGCGAACTGGCTCTGTTCTCGACCGACGAAATCAAGGCCATCAGCGCCAATGCCATCGCCGGTCTTACCCTGGCTGGTCTCGGCACCGAAAACGCCGCCGCTCTGACAAAGACGCAGATCGCCGGCCTGTCTTCGACACAGCTGAACGCCCTGTCCTCCGACAGCCTTGCCACCTTCTCCGCCGATGAAGTCAAGGCCATCAGCACCAAGGCACTCGCTGGCATCGACGTCACCAAGCTGAGCACCGGTAACATCGCCGCCCTGAGCAGAACGCAGGCAGCGGCGCTTTCCTCGGCGCAGTTCGCAGCTCTCTCGACCGATCAGATCAAGGCACTCACCTCCGATCAGGTCGCCGGTCTCAGCTCCGCACAGGTCGCCACCCTGAACAGCAGCGAACTGGCATTGTTCTCCTCTGACGAGATCAAGGCTATCAGCGCCAATGCCATCGCCGGTCTTTCCGCCGCTGCACTTGCTGGCCTCGGTACAGAAAACGCCACCGCACTGACAAAGACGCAGATCGCTGGCCTGTCTTCGGCACAGCTCAACGCCCTGTCCTCCGACAACCTTGCCACCTTCTCTGCCGACGAGGTCAAGGCCATCAGCACCAGAGCCCTCGCCGGTCTTGATGCCAGCAAGCTGAGCACCGGCAACATTGCGGCCCTGAGCAGAACGCAGATTTCGGCACTGTCCTCGACACAGTTCGCAGCTCTCTCGACCGATCAGATCAAGGCCCTCAACTCCGATCAGGTTGCCGGTCTCAGCTCCGCCCAGGTTGCGACCCTGAACAGCAGCGAACTGGCACTCTTCTCGACCGACGAGATCAAGGCCATCAGCGCCAATGCCATCGCCGGTCTTACCCTGGCTGGTCTCGGCACCGAAAACGCCGCCGCTCTGACAAAAACGCAGATCGCCGGCCTGTCTTCGACACAGCTGAACGCCCTGTCTTCCGACAGCCTTGCCACCTTCTCCGCCGATGAAGTCAAGGCCATCAGCACGAAGGCTCTCGCAGGCATCGACGTCACCAAGCTGAGCACCGGTAACATCGCCGCCCTGAGCAGAACGCAGGCAGCGGCACTGTCCTCGGCGCAGTTTGCAGCTCTCTCGACCGATCAGATCAAGGCCCTTAACTCCGATCAGGTTGCCGGCCTCAGCTCCGCACAGGTCGCCACCCTGAGCAGCAGCGAACTGGCGCTGTTCTCGACCGACGAGATCAAGGCTCTCAGCGCCAATGCCATCGCCGGTCTTACCCTGACCGGTCTCGGCACCGAAAACGCTGCGGCATTGACCAAGACGCAGATCGCCGGCCTGTCTTCGACACAGCTCAACGCCCTGTCTTCCGACAGCCTTGCCACCTTCTCCGCCGATGAGGTCAAAGCCATCAGCACCAAGGCACTGGCAGGCCTCGACGTCAGCAAGCTGAGCACCGGTAACATCGCCGCCCTGAGCAGAACACAGGCCGCAGCACTTTCCACGGCGCAGTTCGCAGCTCTCTCGACCGATCAGATCACGGCCCTCGGCTCCGATCAGGTCGCCGGTCTCAGCTCCGCCCAGGTTGCGACCCTGAGCAGCAGCGAACTGGCACTCTTCTCGACCGATGAGATCAAAGCGATCAGCGCAAATGCCATCGCCGGTCTTTCCGCGGCGGCGCTCGCGGGCCTCGGCACCGCAAACGCCGCGGCACTGACAAAGACGCAGATCGCTGGCCTGTCTTCGGCACAGCTTGGCGCCCTGTCCTCTGATAGCCTTGCCACCTTCTCGACCGACGAGGTCAAGGCCATCAGCACCAAGGCACTCGCAGGCCTCGATGCCAGCAAGCTGAGCACCGATAACGTCGCCGCCCTGAGCAAAGCACAGGCCTCAGCGCTCTCTTCGGCACAGTTCGCGGCCCTGTCGACCGACCAGATCAAGGCCCTCAACTCCGATCAGGTTTCCGGCCTCAGCTCCGCACAGATCGCGACCCTGAACAGCAGCGAACTGGCACTCTTCTCGACCGATGAAATCAAAGCGATCAGCGCAAATGCCGTCGCCGGTCTCTCCACAGCTGCCATTGGTGGTCTGAACAGCGCCCAGGCCGGCGCTCTCTCGCCCCAGCAGCTCAAGGTCATGAACGATGCACAGGTCGAGGCGGTCATCAAAGCCTACAAGGCAGTATAAGACTTAAACGACCAGAAAACCTACGACGCGGCTCAGGGCCGCGTCGTAACATTTTAATTGCAGAATGCCCCAGAAGGACATTCAGTCTCTGTCATGGCAAAAATATCCATCATCATTCCGGCCTTCAACATGGCCAGTCTTATCGCCGAGACACTCGACAGTGTTCTGCGTAATGAAACCGAAATGGATATCGTCGTTGTCGACGATGCCTCCGCCGACAATACCTGCGACATCGTTGAGCAATACATGGCGCGGCACGCCAATATAAGGCTGATGCGCAGCGAGACGAACACCGGCCCGGGCGTCGCCCGCAACAGGGCGCTGGCGACAATCGACAGCGAATATTGCCTGTTTCACGATGCTGACGACCTCCTGCATGGGGGAGCCGTCGATACCGTTCTGCCCCTGATGGACGAGACGAATATCGATGTCGCGGCATTCAGATATAGCGTGCTGAGAACGGCCGGTGGCGCTCCTGGCGAAATGGCGCCTATCGACAAGAATATCTGGGATAGCGTCCTCGGTAGTCGCGACAGCGCCATGATCGATCTCGACTCGACCGCGCAATTCCTGGTGACGATCAACTACCCGTGGAACAAGATACTGCGGACATCTTTCATTCACCAGACGAAATGGCGCTTCTCCACGGCGCGGATCAACGAAGACATCCTGCCGCATTGGGCGGCCTATATGAATGCCGGGCGCTTTCTGGCCATTAACAGCAGCCTGACAACACATCGCCTCATCCCGGGACGGGAGCAGCATACGAGCACTTTCGACGAGCGCCGACTTGAAATGTTCGCGGCGCTGAAAGACACCGAAAAGCTTTTCCTGGAAAATCCGATCTTCAGGGCAAAATATTACCCGATCTTCATCGTCTTCAAGGCAGGTCTGCTGGAATGGGCGGCCAAGCAGATGCGGGAGGACCTGCACGGTCTTTTCCGGGAATATGTCGCACATTCATACCAATACTTCACAGACGAAGACTTCGACAGTGTCTATAGGATAAACCCGTCAATCGCTCTGGCGAGCTACAGGATGAAACATTCCCGTCGCTAGACATGTGAGCGATCCTTATTGCAGCACGACAGCATCAACGCCTCAGAAGCCGGCGCCTGACTGGGAGAAACCTTCGCCCCGCCGGGCCGCCGGCTGATCTGGACACGCAACCCCGCCTCAAACACATCCAGCCACAGGCAAGTTACCTGCGATAGCTAAATACGGCCCATCAACAGGCCGTTTTTATCTTCGACCCTTTGTCGCCTTGCCGCAGGATGTCATGACCGCCAACCACGTCTCTCCTTCAAATGACGACACCGCTCCCAGCGCACTTGATCTTGCGCGGAACCAACGGTTAAGTCTCATGGATCTGCTGAGCGTGACCGAGGCGCTCAATGCCGCCGGCCAACGAGCCGCTGCTGTGGAACTCTACAAGACCTGGGTCGCATTCAACGACAACAATCCCGTCATTCATCTTGCCTATTTCAACTATGCCGTCGCGCTCAGCCAGCTCGGCGACCGCGCGGGCGCCGTACAGGCATTCCGCGCCTGTTTGAAGGCCAATCCGCAATTCGCTCCCGGCCACATCAATCTCGGCCGTGTCCTTGAAGATAGCGGATTGATCGGCCAGGCTGTGGAACAGTGGTCGCATTATGCCGAGACAACGAAACATCTCGACGCCGAAGCGGTGGGCCATCGGCATATGGCCCTGCAGAACATCGGCCGGGTCCTCGAAGGCGCTGGAAAGCTTGATGACGCTGAGACCGCCTTGCTGCAGGCGTTCGAGTTGCGGCCGGAATTGCCGGAAGCAGGCCAGCACTGGGTGTCATTGCGGCAGCGGCAGTGCAAATGGCCGGTGCTTGCGCCCTCGAACCACGTCCCTGCCCGCAAGATGCTCGACGCCATGTCGTCGCTGACGCTGAGCTGTTACGCCGACGATCCGATGTTCCAGCTGGCCAAGGCATATCGCTATAGCAAAACGGTGGTCGGCACGCGCCCGGACCTCAGCCGTTTTCCGCGCAGATCACCGAAGCAGAAGTCCGGGACCGGTGAGCGGCTGCGCGTCGGCTACCTCTCGTCGGATCTTCGCGACCATGCCGTGGGCTTCGCTCTTTGCGAGGTTCTGGAGTTGCATGACAAGAACAGCCTTGAGGTTTTCGCCTATTATTGCGGTAACGTCCGCAACACTGACAGCACGCAGGAGCGGATCAAGGCGGCGGTTCATTGCTGGCGGGATATCCATGGCCTCGACGATGCCGCGGCGGCATCGCAGATCATTTCCGACGACATTGATATCCTGATCGACGTGAATGGCTACACCAAGGACGCTCGCACGAAGATTTTCGCCTATCGTCCCTCGCCTGTTATCGTCAGTTTCTGCGGCTATCCCGGATCGATGGGAAGCCCCTTCCATCATTATCTGATCTCCGACGGCTACATGATCCCGCCGGAGAACGACATCTATTACTCCGAAAAAGTCCTGCGCATCGCGTGTGACCAGCCGCTTGATCGCAAGCGCCCAATCGCCGCCCGGCCAAGCCGGGCCGAGGTCGGACTGCCGGAGGATGCATTCGTTTATGCCAGCTTCAATGGCATGCAGAAGATTACCGAAAGCTGCTTTGCGCGATGGATGACGATCCTGTCTGAAACGCCCGGCAGCCTGTTGTGGTTGCTGGCGGGCGATGAAGATGTCAATCAGCACCTGCAAGGCATCGCAGAAAAAAGTGGCATCGCACCGGAACGGCTCGTATTTGCGCCGAAGGTCCCGAACCCGCAACATATTGCCCGTATTGGCGTCGCCGATCTGTTTCTGGATACGTTCCCCTATGGCGCTCACTCCACAGCCGCGGATGCGATAACATCCGGCCTGCCCGTCCTCACCATGCCCGGCAAGACATTTGCGGCGCGCTTCTGCGGCAGCATCGTCACAGCAGCGGGTGTTCCGGAAATGATTTGTTCTTCGCCGGAAGATTATGTCGCACGCGCCATCGGTTTCGAACGCGACCGGAAGAGCCTTCTGGAGGTTAGAGAATCGATCGCCCGGCAGCGCGACACCAGCGTATTGCGCGATATTCCCGCTCTGGCGCAACGTCTGGAAGAGCTGTTCTGGCAAATGCAGGGCGAATGTGAGCGCGGCGAGACACCGGTGCCGGATCTCAGCAATCTCGATCTCTATTACGAACTGGGCGCGGAAGCCGTTTTCGAGAACATAGAGTTTGAAGACGAGCAGAGCTACCGCAACCGCTACCTCAAGAAGCTCACCCAGTGGCACGACTATGCGCCAATCCCCTATGACCGTCGCCTCTGGCAGAAACCGGACAACTGAGCGCGGACTATTCTCGACCGGCCGGGGCACGCGCTGCACGGCAGCTCTTCGATGCAAATCTTGACCGCCCGCCGGGCGACGTATGAACAGGACTGATTACCAATGTTCGCGGACGAAAGAATTGTCATTGTGGGCGCCGGGCTTTCCGGCGCAGTCATTGGCCGGGAGCTTGCACTGGCAGGCCATATGGTCGACATCGTCGACGCCCGCGATCACATTGCCGGCAATTGCCACACCGAACGCGACAGTGAGACTGGCGTCATGGTGCATGTTTACGGTCCGCATATCTTCCATACCGACGACAAGGAAGTCTGGGACTATGTGAACGGCTTCCAGACGTTCATGCCCTACAAGAACCGCGTCAAGACGACGAGCGGCGAGCGCGTCTATTCGCTGCCGGTCAATCTGCATACGATCAACCAGTTTTTCGGCAAGAATTTCCGACCCGATGAAGCCCGGGCCTTCATCGAGGAAAAGGCCGACAAGTCGATTACCGACCCACAGACCTTTGAGGAGCAGGCGCTACGCTTCGTCGGCCGCGATCTCTATGAGGCCTTCTTCAAGGGATATACCGAGAAGCAATGGGGCTGCTCGCCGACAGAGCTGCCGGCCTCGATCCTGAAGCGCCTACCGGTGCGCTTCAACTATGACGACAACTACTTCTTCCACAAATATCAGGGCATGCCGGAAACCGGCTATACGGACATGATCGAGCGCATCCTCGATCATCCGAACATCACCGTCAGGCTTGGCACACATTTCCAGCGCACCGAGGCGCCCGCCTCCGGGCACGTTTTCTATTCCGGTCCGCTTGACGGTTATTTCGACTTCGAATTCGGCCGCCTGGCATACCGGACGCTGAACTTCGAACGCTTCACCTATGACGGCGACTACCAGGGCTGCGCGGTGATGAACTATGGCGATGTTGCGGTACCCTTTACCCGCATCACCGAACACAAGCACTTTTCTCCGTGGGAGGAACATGCAGGCTCCGTCTGCTACAGGGAGTTCTCCCATGAATGCGGCCCGCAGGACATTCCCTATTATCCCATCCGGCTGGTCGAAGACAAAGAACAGCTTGCCGAATATGTGGCGCGTGCCGAACGGGAAGCGTCGGTAACCTTTGTCGGACGGCTGGGGACCTATCGTTATCTCGACATGGATGCGACCATTCGAGAGGCGCTCGATACCGCCCGCCTCTATCTCGCCAGGCAATCGGAGGGCGCACCCATGCCGGCATTTCTGCATTCGCCCGTCTGAGACGGATCTGTCGCGTTCTTCTCCATAACACCCGCCGGCTTTACCGGAGCTCGCCGACGTTTTGCCGCGACGGCATAACGTCCCTCGCCGGCGGCGTTAAAGACAAGTATCGCAAAGGGAGATCGGCTGAGACGTAGCAACTTCAGGTTCAGGCAAGCCCGATTGCGTAATCAACATCTGAAAAATGGTGGACCCGAATAACCGATGCCCCTTTGGGGGGCTTGGGCGGAAAATCCACCTGTTAAGCTTGGACTTTAGGATTTTTCAGACATGACGTCGATCATTTCTTCCCTGAATGTCAATCAGATCAGATATCTTTCGACAGAGGCGGTCGCAGCCTGGACAACCGACGACGTGGCGTCGCTTTCCACAACGCAGATCAAAGCGCTCTCGTCGGCTCAGATCGCGGCGTTGGATGTAGAGGATGTCAAAGTCCTCAACTCGCAACAGTTGAGCGCCATTTCGCAGGTCGCCATCGTTGGCCTGACGCTGGATCAACTCAATATTCTCGATCAATACGCCATTAAAAGTCTGAATTCGAGCCAGGTTTCTGCGCTCACCACCACCCAGCTTCAGGCCCTGACGACCGATCAAGCGGAGGCTTTGACCTCATCTCAGGTGCGCGCCCTCAGTGCGACGCAAATTGCCGCCCTGAGCGCGGAAGATATCGCAACATTCTCAACCGCTGATATGGCCGCGATCACGAACAGAGCCGTGCCGGGCCTGAGCACGGAAGTGATTGCAGGACTGACCCCGGATCAAATCGCGGCCCTGAGCACAAGCGCCGTTGCAAGCCTGACAACCGACCAGATCGCGGTCCTGAGCCCGGATCAGGCCGAAGCCCTTACGCCGGCACAGGTCAGGGTGTTGAGCTCGATGCAACTCGCGGCCCTCGGCACAGATGACATAGCGACATTCTCCACCGCCGACATCGCGGCGATTACCGTCAAAGCCATGCCGGGCCTCAGCACCGAAGCAATCGCAGAGTTTACCCCTGATCGGATCGCCGCCCTCAATGCAAGTGCGATTGCGGGTCTGACAATCGACCAGATCGAAAGCCTGAGCACCGCCCAGATCGCCGCATTGACGACGGCTCAGATTGCCGCGCTCAAAACAACGCACATCGCCGCCTTAAGCACGAGCCAGGTCGAAGCCCTGTCACCGGCACAGGTGAGATCGTTGAGTGCAGCACAATTCGTGGTCCTGAGTGCGGAGGATATAGCGACATTCTCAACCGCCGATATCGCGGAGATTACCGCCAAAGCCATGCCACGTCTGGGCACGGAGACGATCGGCGCGCTTACCAGAGATCAGGTCGCCGCATTGACGACGGCCCAGATGAACGCGCTTGGCGTCGCGCAATTCCAGGCCCTAAGCGCTGCTCAGATCGAGGCCCTGTCAACCGCTCAGATTGCCGCCCTCAACACAGGGGTGATCGCAAACCTGATCGCCGATCAGATCGAAGCCTTTAGTACCCAGCAGGTCGAAGCCCTGTCCTCGGCACAGGTGAAGTTGCTGAACTCGGTACAACTTGCGGCTCTGAGCGCGGAGGACATAGCGACATTTTCGACCGCCGATATTGCGGCGATCACGAGCAAGGCCATGGCCGGCCTCAGCACGGACGCAATCGCAGCGCTGACCACCGCCCAGATCGCAGCCCTGACCACCAGCGCCATCGCCGGCCTGACGGCCGATCAGGTCGAAGCATTGAGCACCGGCCAGGTCGAGGCCCTGTCGCCGACACAGGTGAAGTCACTGAGTTCAACGCAAATTGCGGCCCTGAGCATTGAAGATCTGGCGACATTCTCGACCGCCGATATCGCAGCCATCACCAACAGAGCCATGCCGGGCCTGAACACGGATGTTATCGCAGCCCTCACCACGGCTCAGATCAGTGCCCTGAGCACCAGTGCTATTACCGGCCTGACCTCCGACCAGATCGAAGCCCTGAGCGGCAATCAGGTCAGCCTTCTATCCGCCGCGCAGATCAAGGCATTGAGCGCAGCACAGGTCGCCGCCCTGGGCAACGATGTGACCGCCTTGTCCACCAACCAAACAGCCATGTTGAGTGCTGCGGGCGTCAAGGGTCTGACCACGGATCAGATTGCAGCCCTCAGCATCGATCAGTTCTCGGCCTTGACCACCGTCCAGATCGGAGCTCTCAGCTCGGGACAGATTGCGGCGTTGAGCACGGACAATATCGCATCGCTTTCCGTGGCCCAGCTCGCGGCAATGAGCACCTCTGGCATCGTCGGACTTTCGAGCAGCCAGATCGCCGCCCTCAGCACCGATCAGGTTTCCAGACTGTCGACCAAGCAGATGGGGCGGCTGAGCGCGGCACAGGTCGCCACCCTTGGTACAGACGACATAGCCGCTCTTTCAACCGCCCAGATTGCCTCCCTGAGCGCTGCGGGCATTGCGGGACTTAGCTCGCAGCAACTGGCGACCCTCAGCACCAGCCAGGCTGAAGCCCTGACGAGTGCGCAGATCGTCAATCTCGGCTCCACACAGATTGCACAGCTGGGAACGGACGATCTGGCGAAATTCACGACCAAGGACATTGCCGCGATCAGTTCGAGTGCGATCTCAGGATTGTCGGCGGAGACCATCGCCTCCCTGACGACAGCCCAGATCGCCGCCCTGAATATGCAAAGCATCGCGGCGTTGAGCACCGTGCAGATCGCGGCCCTGAGCATCGCCCAGGTCGAGGCCTTGACCACCGCCCAGGTCAGCGCTCTCAGCTCCAAACAGATAGCGGCCTTGAGCGCGGACGACATTGCAACATTCTCGACCAAGGACATCGCCGCGATCAGTCCGAATGCGGTCGCGGGTTTATCAACGGAAACCATGGCGTCGCTGACGACAGCCCAGATTGCAGCGCTGAGCACGGCGGGCATTGGCGCACTGAGCACCGGGCAGGTCGCCGCCTTGAGTACCGCTCAGGTCGAGGCCTTGACCAGCGCCCAGGTCGGCGCACTCAGCTCGACGCAGGTAGCGGCCCTGGGCGCAGACGATATCGCAACGTTCTCGACCAGAGACATTGCCGCGCTCAGTTCGAATGCGGTCCCGGGCCTGTCAACGCAAACCATAGCGTCGCTGACAACAGCGCAGATCGCCGCGCTGAGTACGGCCGGCATCGGCGCGCTGAGCACGGGACAGGTCGCCGCCTTGACTGGCGATCAGGTGGACGTTCTGACCAATACCCAGATTGCTGCGCTCACCTCCAAACAGGTTGCGGCTCTCAGCGTGGCTGACATTGCCTCGCTTTCGGCGGCCCAGATCGCCGCCCTCAGCACCGGCGGTATAACGGGCCTGACCACTGATCAGATCGCGGCCCTCGACACCACGCAGGTCGAGGCCCTGACCGATATCCAGGTCGGTGCTCTCAGCTCGAAACAGATTGCAGTCTTGAGTACGGATGACATAGCAACGTTCTCGACCAAGGACATCGCGGCGATCAGTTCGAATGCCGTCCCAGGTCTGTCAGCGGAAACCGTGGCGTCGATGACCACGGCTCAGATCGCAGCGTTGAGCACGGCCGGCATTGGTGGACTGAACACCGGACAGGTCGCCGTCCTGACCAGTGATCAGGTGGACGCCCTGATGAGTACCCAGGTGGGTGCCCTCACCTCCAAACAGGTTGCGGCTCTCAGCGTGGCCAGCATCGCCTCGCTTTCGGCAACCCAGATAGCCGCGCTCAGCACCGCGGGTATAGCCGGCCTGACCACTGACCAGATCGCGGCCCTCAACACCGCTCAGGTCGAGGCCCTCACCAGTGCTCAGATCGGTGCTCTCAGCGCAAAACAGATTGCGGCGCTTAGCGCCGATGATCTTGATACATTCACCGCCGCCGAACTGGCTGCCATCGGCTCGAGTGCAATCTCGGGCCTGTCGACGGCTGCAATCGCTTCGCTGACGACAGCTCAGATCGCGGCCCTGGGCACGGCGGCGCTACCCGGCCTGACCACCGACCAGATCGCGGCGCTCAGCATCACCCAGGTCGAGGCCCTCACCAGCGCCCAGGTCGGCGCCCTCACCTCCAAGCAGGTTGCGGCTCTCAGCGTAGCCGGCATCGCCTCGCTTTCAGCAGCCCAGATCGTGGCCCTCAGCACGGCGGGCGCGGCAGGCCTGACCGCTGATCAGATCACGGCCCTCAACACCGCTCAGGTCGAGGCCTTCACCAGCGCTCAGATCGGTGCTCTCGGTTCGAAACAGATTGCGGCCCTTGGCGCCGATGATCTCGATACATTCACCGCCGCTGAGCTGGCTGCCATCAGCTCGAGTGCGGTCTCGGGCCTGTCGGCAGCAACGATCGCTTCGCTGACGACAGCTCAGATCGCAGCCTTGGGTGCGGCGGCAATGCCGGGCCTGACCACGGACCAGATCGCCGCCCTCGGCACCGGTCAGGTGAACGCGCTGACCAATGCCCAGATCGCCGCCCTCACCTCCAAACAGGTTGCGGCTTTGGATACGGCCGACATCGCCTCCCTTTCCGTAAACCAGATAGCTGCTCTGGACGCCAAGGCGATCGCAGGCCTTGGCAGCGCGCAGACCGGCGCGTTGAGCATTGAACAGGTTCAGGCATTATCCACCCGTCAGATCGCATCGTTGAATTCGGATGCACTCAAGGGCCTGTCTGCGGAGATGCTGGAAACCTTCTCGACAGAAGAACTCGCCGCGATCGGCTCAAGCGCGATAAAGGGACTGTCCACGGGCTTTATCGCCGCTCTTTCCACCGCTGAGGTCGCAGCCCTCAGTACGGCTGGCGTCGCCGGATTGACTGGCGATCAGATCAACGCCCTTGGCAGGGATCAGATCGAAGCACTCTCTACAAGCCAGATCACCGCATTAAGTTCGGCCGGACTTGCGGGGTTGACGACTGAAGATCTGGCAACATTCTCGACCGGCGAGCTTGCTGCCATCAATTCGACGGCGATCAGGGGGTTGTCCACCGCCGTTGTAGCGTCCCTGTCGCCTCAGGAGATCGCCGCCTTGACGACAAGCCAGGTGGCCTCGCTGAGCTACGGCCAGATGGCGGCAATGGGATCTGCGCAAATCGGAGCGCTGTCACTGTCCCAGGTCAGCGCCCTCAATGCGATGCAGGCAGCCGCGCTTGGCGGCGACGACCTCACAACATTTTCCACCGAGCAGATCATTAGCTTGAGTTCGAGCGCGATCTCGGGATTGAGCACCGGTACGCTCGCTGCCTTGACAACATCCCAGGCGGCCGCCTTCACGCCAGGTCAGATCGCCGCCATGACCTCGGCGCAGGTTACGGCATTAAATAGCGCAAAGCCCACAAACAGCTCCGTGCAGGATATCGCCTCCTTCATCTCAACCACCGAGCAGCAGGCTGCGACCCCGGACAGTGCGGCCGGGACCGACACATCAGCGAACGCTTCGAGTGAGACGCAGGAGGCGTCTGACGTCGCTGCAACCATTTTGTCCTACCTGGACGTCTGACTTTCGCTCGTGAGCAGACCTGAAAACCGGTGAAGCCCCAGCCGGCTTGACCACCATGCAAGCGCATAGATGGATGGCAGTTCCGGGCTCATGTCGCCCAAAAGCAGAACACCGGGGATCAGGTTCCAAAACCTCCGATCCCCGGTGCCAATGTTCAAAGCGGTGCTTTTAGTCCCTCAGCTGAGGCCGGCATAAGAGCGGGACAGGGATCAAAACTCCTCCCAATTATCCGCCGCGGTATTCAGTGCCGCATTGCCGGAAAACGCAGCCTTGATCCTGCCGCCCAGGGCGCGGGCGGGAGAACGAGCGGGCCTGTCGGCAGGTGAAGCCGAACGCACTGGCGCAGCGGCCTCGCTGAACGAACCTTCCGACAGTTTGAACTGGGCGATGAGCCCGTTCAGCGAAGACGCCTCGCGCGCAAGGCCGTGGCTGGCGGCAGTGCTTTCTTCCACCATGGCGGCGTTCTTCTGGGTGTCCTGATCCATCTGGTTCACGGCCGTATTGATCTGCTGAAGACCTGAGGATTGCTCCTGCGCCGATTCCGCGATGGCCGCAACGTGCCGGTTGATTTCCTTCACCTCCGTCACGATCAGTTCCAGCGCCCTGCCGGTTTCGCCAACCAGCTGTACACCCTGCTGAACCTGCCCGTTCGATGTCGTGATCAGGTTCTTGATCTCCTTGGCGGCGCCGGCGGAGCGCTGCGCCAGTTCGCGAACCTCCTGCGCGACAACGGCAAAGCCTTTGCCCGCCTCTCCCGCACGGGCTGCTTCAACGCCCGCATTCAGCGCCAGAAGGTTGGTCTGGAACGCGATCTCGTCGATCACGCCGATGATATTGGAAATCTCATTGGCGGATGTCGCGATCTGCTCCATTGCCGCAACGGCCTGCTGCACCACCTCTCCGGACTTTTCAGCGCCGACTTTTGCGCGGCCGACGAGGTGACCCGCTTCCTGCGCCCGTTTCGTGGCGTCTTTCACCGTCGTGGTGATCTCTTCCAGCGCAGCCGCAGTCTCTTCGACGGCGGCAGCCTGCTGCTCCGTGCGTCTCGCCAGATCGTCTGCCGCAGACCTGATCTCGTTGGCGCCGGCATCGATGCCGCGTGCGTTCTGCGCCACCTGGCTCAAGGTCGACTGCAACTGCTCCGCAGCCCGGTTGAAATCACCACGGATACCGTCAAGGCCGGAGACGAATGGCTCAACGATCCGGTAAGTGACGTCGCCCTGGGCGATCTTCGAAAGGGCTGTGGCAAGATTGTCGACGGCAAACTGTACATCGGCAGCTTCCCTGGCCTTCTGTTTCTCGCGCTCGATCCGGTCCTTTTCCGAAGTCGACCGGTTGGCCTCCGTTTCATTCTCAAGCCGGAGGCGCTCGATTGCGCCTTCGCGAAATGCCTGAACGGCGGCGGCCATCTGGCCAACTTCATCCCTGCGATCCATTCCGGCGATTTCGCTCGCCGTATCACCCGCCGCCAGCGATTCCATGCGTGCACGAAGCCGCGCAATCGGGGTGGTGATGCCTCGGGAGGAAACAAGCAGGCCAAGTGCGATCACAGCCAGAGAAACGAGCGCGAGCGTAATCAAACCCGTCCAGATCGTCGTATTGGTGCTGGCTGTAAGACGCTCTCTCCCCTCATTCATGACCTGGATGAGCTGCTCATTGCCGGCACTGATCTTCGGCGAGACTTCGGCAATTTTTCGAAGCACGTTAAGCGCCATCTGCTGCGCTTCGGCGCGTTGCCCTGCCTGCATGAGGGCGATGACCTGATTACCGATCTCTTCGACTTCGACAACACCCTTGAGGATATCGCGGGCGGCTTCCGTGCGCGCCGGCACCAGCTCCATGATCTTGTTCTGGCGTTCCTCGAGTTGCTTACGGTCGGCTCTAAAGGTTTTGACGGCAGCTTCGAAATCGCCGCTGGCCGGCTCGTTAAGGCTGGCGCGAAGCATCTGCATGCCGAGCGCATTGAGGTTTCCGCTGGTTCTGGCGTTCAGAACCGCAGCAAGGGCCTCATGGCCGATGAAGTCGCTATAGACGTTGTCGGTTTTTTGATATTGCAGGCTGACGTAGCTTATTCCGGAAAGCGACATCAGGCTCATCAGCGAGATGACAAAAACGACCTTCGTTTTTATCTTGGTATTCTTCAGGAAAGACATGAATGGCCTCAAGGCAAGCACTCCTCCAGCCGCCCTCGCGGGAGGCCGGGGAATATATGATGAAACATCGCGGGTAGCTGTTGCCCCTCCTCATAGGGCGACAAGCGAGCGCCATTTTCGAACCGCCGCCAGGCAGGCCGAGGAGGCTTCACTTGTTCTACCGGCTCCGCCGATGAAACCTTGGAACCTGCGTATTTTAGATTTCACAAAATCACTAAATGAAGTGTTACCCGGACTATGCAATTGCTGACAATCCGCTGCACCGCAAACCCGTTCAGGCATCATTTTCACGTGTAGCGGCGGCCTCTGCGGCTATGCCGGAAACCGACGCCGCAAAGCTGACCGACATCGCGGTGGCTCTGCCCCGCAACGGATGATTTTTCGGATATTTCTCACGTCAGGTCATGAAGGGCTTTGCCGAGCGGAGGTCCAACACGGAACTCGGAAAACCTGACCTCCAGGCCCTCGCGCTCCGGTGTGCAGCACATGGGCCCGACCTGATAAAATTGCGATTTTGGAAACGGGCAAAGTTTTAGAAGAGGCCAGCGGATTCCATCAGCGGATGTTTGAACGCGCAGCACGCCATCCGCAACGGTGACGCGCAGATACAGATCAGACGCGTCGCCTGCGTAGGCAGTTGTGGACCAGTCCGAGCGCCCCAGAGTCAGCACATTGCCGATGCAGGCAACACCGTCCGACAATTCGATACCCGCCTTGATCCAGTGTGACTCATCAATCCGGACCATGATCCCTGCCTGATCGTACAGTTCCTCATAACGTCCATGGATCCGCAATGAAGCGGTGAAATCCCCCTGCCATTCCATTCCGAAGAAGTGCCCGCTATCGCGCGTAAAGCCATAATAGGTCTCACGCCAGAAATCGGAGCCTTTATCAGTGGTGACGTGGAGGACCTGGTTATCGAGCGACCATTGCTGCGGCTCATTATGCCAAACACACCTCTCGAACATGGGTATCCCTAGCTTCGTTCATACGACGGAATCGGTGGAGTTATACGTCGAGAGAGGCAGGCTGGCCAGCACACATGCACCTGCGATTGGGAAGCTTAGAAGCCGCGAAGGCACCAGCAGCACAAGCAAAAGCAGCGTAAAGCCCCCGGCCAATAGGAGCATCTCGCCAAAGGCAAGCCAGAAGAGAGCTCGCCATCTGCCTTCACGCGTTACCTTTCAGAACATATTCGTTTATCAGGAGGATGTTCAGCAATATCGCGACCTGCGCGGGTTCAAGCAGCGCGTCGTCGAAGTAGCTGAGGTCCGCGCAAGCCTGCCGGCCCTTGTCGAACAGGGCCGCAAGCAAACGGTGCGCATCAAGATCGATGGAGCCGGCGAGTTCGAGGCAGCCCGAGTCCGGCGGCATGAAGGCGGTGTAGAAATCGGCGCAATAGATGTCCAGCATCGCAATTGGTCTAGCGGATGGAAGGATTTGAACGCCCTATTTTGCGTGCAAGGCTCAGGCATTTAAAAGGGGCGATCAAGGACCGCCCCCGACGGAATATTCCTGTTTCAGTCCGCTTACGCAGGACGCTCCTCGCCTGCATTCGGTCGCCAGGTAATCAACCTCTTCTCCGCAAAATCCAGAATGAGGTCAATAATAAGAACAAAGACCGCGAGGATGATGATGCCCGCAAAAACACCGACCGCATCGAAGTTTCCTTCCGAGCGGGCGATCAGGTAACCGAGGCCAGCGGAAGCTCCCAGATATTCGCCGATGATTGCGCCGACCACCGCAAATCCGACGGAAGTGCGCAGCGACGATAAGATCCAGCTCGCCGCCGCCGGGAAATAGACATGACGCAGCAGATCCGAGCGCTTCGCACCAAGAATGCGGGTATTGGAAAGCACGACCGGGTTCACTTCGCGCACGCCCTGCATGGCGTTGAAGAACGTGACGAAGAAGACGAGCGTAACCGCAAGCGCAACCTTCGACCACAGGCCAAGACCGAGCCAGAGCACGAAGATCGGGGCCAGAACGACACGCGGAATGGCATTCACGGCCTTGATGAACGGATCAAGCACCCGGGCGACGAAGGGGCTGAGGCCCAGCCAGACGCCGGCGCCGACGCCGAGACCTGTTCCGATGAGATAGCCAAGCACCGTTTCGCTCAGCGTGATGCCGACATGCTTGTAAAAACCGGCATCGGCAACCCAGTCAATCACCTGTTTGACGATGTCATAGGGCGCGGGAAAGAAGAAGCGGTCGATGGCGCCCGAGGTGACACCGAGCTGCCACCCGCCCAAAAGCACGACCAGAAGAACGATCTGGATGATACGAACATTAACGGCTTGCATAGCTTTTCTCCACTTCGCCACGCAGGGACGCCCATATATCGCGATAGAGCGTCATGAATTTTGGATCGAGTTTGATTTCCGCAACGTTGCGGGGCCGTTCAAGATCGACAGGGAAACTCTCGATGACTCGGCTTTTCGGGCCTGCAGCGAGAACGACAACCCGGTCTCCGAGCGCAATCGCCTCTTCCAGATCATGGGTGATCATCACCACCGCACGGCGATCCTCCTGCCACAGGCGCAGCAATTCGTTCTGCATGAGGTGGCGGGTATGAATATCCAATGCGGAGAAGGGTTCATCCATCAGGATGACCTTCGGCTCGGTAATGAGCGCCTGCGCCATCTGCACGCGTTTGCGCTGTCCACCGGAGAGCTGGTGCGGAAAACGGTCTCCGAAACCCTTCAGGCCAACCTTCTCAAGCCAGGCCTGAACCTTGGCGCGCCGCTCATTTTCGGGAACGCCGCGGAACATCAAGCCAAGCTCGACATTCTGAAACGCGGTCTTCCAGGGAAGAAGCGCGTCCTGCTGGAACAGATATCCGATGTTGTTCTGTACGCCCTTGACGAGCGAACCGTCGATGGAAACCTTGCCCTGCGCTGGCTTCAACAGGCCCGCGATGGCGTTGAGAATGGTGGACTTTCCGCATCCCGTCGGCCCAACGATGGAGAGAAACTCGCCATCGCCGACCTTGAGATTTACGTTTTGCACGGCAACAAACGAACCGAACGCCATGGTCACGTCGTCGATTGCCACCATCGGCTGGGGTTTGAGTTCCGTCACGGGTTCTAGCTTTCTGGCTGGCGAAGACATGGCGGCCTCTCAGTTTGCGGCCTTCGAGGCCGCGGCCTCGACGAACTTGTTGGTGTAGGTGGTGTTGAGGTCGATTGTCGCCTTTGCGACCGCATCGTTGAAGCTTTTCAGGACGGCCAGCGGCGTTTCGAGATCGGCAGGCTCAAACTTGCCATCTTCGGAGAAGATCGCCTTGGCCGCTTCAACTGCCTTGATGTAAGTCTGCTTGTCGCCGGACACGAAATCATCGGGAAGCTTTGCGACGATTTCTTCCGCAGAATGCTGCTTCATCCAGTGCAGAGCCCGAACCGTTGCATTGGTGACCTTCTGGATCACTTCGGGATTGGCGTTGATATAATCCTGCGTCGCGTAGAGAACTGATGTCGGATAGATGCCGCCGTAGACATCCTTGGCGCCCTGATCACTACGGGCATCGATGAGGATCTTGCCCAGCCCACGCTCCACGACGATGGTCGCGGCAGGGTCGTAATTGACGAGCAGATCGATCTTGCCCTGCTGCAGGGCTGCAACGGCCGCAGCGCCCGAACCGACACCGATGATGGAAATGTCGTTGTCGCTGAGATTATGCTGCTTCATGTAGTAGCGAATGAAGAAGTCCGAAGAGGAGCCGGGCGATGTGATGCCGACCTTCTTGCCCTTGATCGTCTCGGGCTTGGCCGGATCGAAATCGGTGTCGTTCTTGCCGGCGAGAACCAGACCTGAGTTACGGGCAAGCTGCACGAAGCCGACCACGTGCTTGTTCTGCGACTGCATCTGGATCGTATGATCGTAGAAACCCACGGCAACGTCGGTGGAACCGGCAACCAGAGCCTGAAGCACCTTAGAGCCGCCCTGGGCAAAGTTCTCGGTCGTTACATCAAGGCCTTCCTCCTTGTAGAAGCCTAGACTGGCGGCCACGGGGAAAGGCAGGTTGTTGAGGTTGTACGAGCCAACGCTCATCCTGACGGATTCGGCATTGGCAGATGCCGCCAGCGCACAGAGCGCGGCGGTTGCAAGCAGATATTTACGCATAAGGGTCTCCTCCCGGTTTAACTATATTTTGCGCCACTATGGCCGCGTCTAGGCTGCGTCTTCAATCGCAGCGGTTGGTTTGGCGAAGGCAAAGCCTTCGAAAAGCCTGCGCGCCGTCCTTACAAGTCCGGCCGTTATTGCGCCGTTTCGCATTTCCAGCTGCACGTCGAGGCAGCCGGCGGGATGTTCGATGCGGATCTGGGTGGGCACCGAAAGGCCTCCGGCCACATCATATGCGACGGAGCCTTTGGTGACAGCCGCCGTTGCGATGCCAACAGCACCGGTCGTCGCCAGTGCGGGATGACACTCGTTGGGCATGAAATACCGTACCGAGAGAGTGCCGCCTCTGCGGGCCGACGCAACGAGCACCGGTTTCGGAATGACCATGTCTTTCACATCGCCCATTCCCATCAACGTTCCGGCCTCAATGCGGATGCGGGTCATCCGTTCGATGAGATCCTTGTGGGCGCTCAGGGTTTGCGGATCCTCGTAACCCGTCATGCCGAGATCGGCTGCGCGGATGAGAACCATCGGAATGGCGCAGTCTATGGCCGTCACGTTGACGCCATCGATCACGTCAACCGGCTTTCCGGTGGGCAGCAGCTTGCCGGTTTTCGCACCCGCCGCATCCATGAATGTCAATGCGATGGGCGCCGCCAGACCCGGAACACCGTCGATCGAGGCGTCGCCGAGATAAATAACCTCGCGGCCGCGTGTCGGTACCTTCGCCTCGATCAGCTTGCCGGTATTCACGTTATGAATTCTCACAAGAGTATCGTTGCCCTGCGCTTCGACAAGCCCCGCTTCGATGGCGAAGGGGCCGACGGCGGCCAGCATGTTTCCGCAGTTTGGCGAATAATCGACATACTGCCTGTCGGTCCGAACCTGTGCGAACAGATAATCGATGTCGGCGCCCCTAACCGTGGAAGGTCCGATAATCGCAACTTTGGAGGTGACCGGATTGCCTCCGCCAATGCCGTCGATCTGCAACGGATGGCCCGACCCCATGATGGAAAGAAGGGCCGCGTCCCGGTCTGCTCGATCACGCGGAAGATCGGATGCAAGAAAGAACGGTCCACGCGACGTTCCACCGCGCATCAGCACACAGGGTATCTTCAGCAGATCGTTCATGGGTTGCCTCAATATTGCATTTGGCGGATCAATACGCCGTGTTGTTGCAATATGAGCAAAAGAGTCTAATCTGTTAAATGCAATGTTTCGGAGTTTTATTGCGTTATGAGCATCAATTGTGAAATTCTGGATCTGCGGGCATTTCAAGCGGTGGTTGAACTCGCCAGTTTCCACAGGGCCGCCGAGGCGCTGCACATCTCGCAACCGGCGCTCACCCGCCGCATCCAGAAACTGGAGCAGGCCATCGGGGCACCACTTCTGGAAAGAACGACGCGCCACGTCGCACCCACCGCCATGGGGCAGGAAGTCATGCCCCTCGTCCGGCGTATGCTCGAGGAATTTGACGGATCGCTTTTTGCCATGAAGGACGGCGCGCAACGGCGCGGGCTGATCACAATGGCTTGCGTCCCCACCGCCGCTTTTTACTTTCTTCCCACCGTCATAAAGACCTTTAGCCAGCAATATCCCCACATAAGGCTGCGGATCAGGGACTTGACGGCCAATGAGGGTCTGCAGGCGGTCGCCAGAGGCGAGGTGGAATTCGGCATCAACCTGATGGGCAATTCCGATCCCGAGCTTTCATTCGAGCCACTCATCGATGACCCCTTCGTGCTGGCAATGCGAAAAGACCACCCTCTGGCAGCGTTCGAAACGATCGAGTGGGACCAGCTGGAGGCCTATCCGCTGGTCGTCGTGGATCGTTCAAGCGGCAACAGGACGCTTCTGGACAGCGCGCTTGCACGGCACAATCTGAAATTGAACTGGTTTTATGAGGTCACGCATCTCAACACATCACTCGGTCTCGTCGAAGCCGGGCTTGGGATTTCAGTCCTGCCGCGGCTGGCAACGCCGCAGGACGATCATCCATTCCTCATCACCCGGCCGATCGTCAACCCGGTGGTCTCCCGTACGATCGGCATCGTGCAAAGGCGAAGCAGTGCTCTTTCCCCAGCCGCCGAAAAATTTGTGAGGATGCTGCTCGAGACCTGGAAAACACAATGATCTCTTTAGAAAAATACCTTCTACGACATCCCGGCTAGTGGCGGCGCAAACCGTAGGTGCGCGGTAACAGCCTCTGATTTGCAGATCGCTCGAATGAACGAATTTGCACCAGAAGCTACACCCGGGCCTCGATATCCAGCACCAGCTTTTTCAGCAGCGCCGCAAGGTTCTCGCGCTCGTCCGGAGTGAGGCCCTGCAGGAAATTCAGTTCGCTTCTCATGTCCCGGCGAAACGCCTTTTCCGCCAGCTCGATGCCGGCCGGCATAAGGCACACAACGACGCTGCGCCCATCGAGCTTCGATTTTCTGCGCTCGATGAGGCCAGCCTTTTCCAACCGGTCGAGCCGGTGCGTCAGGCCGCCTGAAGAGAGCATCAGCGTCGTGTACATCTCCGTCGGCGTCAGCTGGTAGGGCGGCCCCGACCGGCGCAATGTGGCGATAACATCGAACTCGCCGCGATCGAGACCAAAGCCGGCGAATGTCTCTTCTATTGACGGTGCCAGAAGGTTGCTGAGCCGTTTGGCGCGCCCGAAGATAGCCATCGGCTCGGTATCGATATCAGGCAGTTCCCGCGCCCACTGGCCACGGAGACGATCGACATGATCTTCCCTGTCAGTTTCAATCGTCCGATCCGCCGTCGTGTCCGGCATCGCCTGCTTCATCTCATCACCCCATTACCACTCTGAAAACCATATACGGCTTTGCCTGCTCCGTGAATATATCTTTGCGAGAAGATAGATATCTTGACAGGAAGATAAATCGCACATATATCTTCTCGCGAAGATAGTTTTGTCTCAGGGAGGAGACCAGATGTTTTCCATACGCCGTCATCACGAGCCGAAGCCCGACGAGAGCCGGACAGTGCGTTATGAAGGATGCGAATACGGAAGCGCCGTATCCATCTTTCTCGTCAATGCCGATCCGGGTCGCGGCCCTGATCTGCATGTTCACCCCTATGCCGAAACCTGGGTGGTGCGCAAAGGCGAGGCCGAGTTCACGATAGGCGATCAACGGGCGCGCGGCTCGTCGGGAGACATCGTCGTCGGGCCTGCCAATATCCCCCATCGCTTTGAAAATATCGGCACTGACCGGCTGGAGATCATCTGCATCCATCCGAGTGAAACGTTCCAGCAGACCTTCCTGTAATTCCGTTCCAGCAAGAGGAGAAAGACAATGGCCAAAATGATTTTCCTGAACCTGCCGGTGAAAGATCTGGCTGTCTCAACCACCTTCTACGGGGCAATCGGCTGCGTGAAGAACGAGGAGTTTTCCAACGAAGACGCAAGCTCGATGGTGTGGTCGGACACGATTACCTTCCAGCTTCTGCGGCATGACTATTACAAGACCTTCACCGCCAAACCGATCGCCGATGCTCACAAAACAAACGGCATGCTGATCGCTCTTTCGCGCGACAGCCGCGAAGAGGTGGATGCCATGGTTGACGCCGCAGCAAAAGCGGGCGGACAGGCGGATGTTCGAGAGCCGCAGGATCTGGGTTTCATGTATCTCCGCACCTTCGCCGATCCCGATGGCCACGAGTTTGAACCCGCTTACATGGATTTAGGCAATGCGGGCTGACGTCACTATACGTTATCCACAAAGGGATGATCCCCATTGATAGCGTAAAGCGTGCCTCCCGAATGGTTTTGATATCAGGAAGGCGCTTCGCACTTGACCGTGGGCTGCGAACAGCAACCGGAAACTAAAGCACGTCCGCCCCTTCACCTAATCGCCGGTGCCCGATACGGCTGCGGCCAGCGCTCTGATCGCCGATGCGTGTGCCGGCGTTCTTGCACGGGAAAGAAGAACGATATCGGAAGGCGGCAACGAAGGCAGCCCGAGTTCCGCACCCCTGTCGGGCAGGCCACGGGCGCTAATATCGCCGAGCGGCGCGACACCCGCTCCCGCAAGAATTCCTTCATGGAGCGCCGAGCAGCTTCCGGCGGTGAACGCATCGCGCCAATCCACGCCGGCTCTTCTAAGCTCCGACACCGCAATTTCCCGGACTCCACACCCGGTTCCCAGCGACACCAGCGGGATGGCGCTGTTCGCGCGTGGCCGCCAGTCTGGAGCGGCCCGCCATCCCAGCTTGTCAGTACGCAGGATTTCGCCGTCAGAGCCACCGCCGTTGCGCCTGAAAATGACGGCGTCCGCCTGTCCGGACGCGAAATTTTCCTTCACGTGCCGGGAAAAGCCTACATTCACTTCAATCACCGCATTGGCAGGAAGTGCCGCACGCACCGCTCTTATGGCCGTCGAAAGGCGGCCCCCGATCGCATGGTCACTCGCAGCCAGGCTGAAGTGCAGCGGTGATTCATGATTGAAGGTCAGTGCTTCCTCGTGTTTGGCGAGCAACTCGCGCGCCTTCGGCAGAAACACCTCACCATCCTCCGTGAGCCGCAGATGACGCGGCGAACGGTCGATCAGCCGCCTGCCGACACGCTGCTCCAGCAACTTCAATTTTTGGCTGACGACCGGTTGCACGGTTCCCGCCGCCTCCGCCGCCTTTGTCAGGCTGCCGAGCTCGACGGAGAAAATGAACAGGCGAACGCTCTCAAGATCAATCATATGAAATCACTATGTATGGAATATCTATCCTCATCTTCTCATTATGAAGAAATTTGCGCAAGGTGTCTCGGCAACAAGGAGACAAGACCATGCCCATGATCAAAGCGCGTTACACCAAACCCCAAAACGGAAGCGACCCAAAGCTGGAAGTCGCGGCGCTGCTCTCTCGCCTCACGGCGGAAATCCTGCACAAGGACCCGGCCGTCACCGCGGTTCTCGTCGAGAGTGCCGATCCCGAGGACTGGATCATTGCCGGATCGAGTGTCGCCGACCAGAAGATCGGAAGCTTCTATGTCGAGGTTTCGATTACCGAGCACACCAACATAAAAGATGAAACGACCGAATGGGTCCGGCGGGTTTATGACGGGATGAACGCGCTGGTAGGCCCCGTGCACGAGGCGAGCTATGTCCTGGTTCACGCCGTCGACGGCGATGCCTATGGTTATGGCGGGCAAACCCAGAACCTGCGGTGGGCGCGCAAGCACGGATAACACCGGCAACCAGATGAGGCGGGGCATGACAAAGCCAGCGGCGTGGCCCCGGATACAAGATGTCTACTCGAGGTGGAGGAGGATTACAGCTGCCCCACCTCCTCATCCGGGCGTCGAGCGAAACTGCCCGACACCCGTCATCCAAGTCTACGCTCGCGGGATCAAATCCGCGCACCGCCTGTCGCATCGATCATCTGCCCGGTCGTCCAGCGGGCATCATCCGAGGCAAGGAACGTGATGACGTCAGCAATATCGTCGGCGCGACCGATACGTGAAAAGACGGACAGGGCCTCGGCACCGGCACGGGCCTCCGGCGCTGCCAGCCATTCGGCGTTCATGTCGGTTTCAGTAACACCCGGCAGAACCGAATTGACCGTAATTCCGCGCCGGCCGAATTCCGGGGCGAGTGCCAGCGTCAATGTCTCAAGCGCACCCTTGGATGCCGCATAGGCCGGATGCGTCGGCGCCGCAATGCGCGTGAAACCGGTCGAAACATTGATAATGCGGCCATTGTCGCGGAGATGATCAGCGACAGCCTGAATAAGGAAGAATGGCGCCTTGAAGTTGATCGTCATCAACTCGTCGAACGCGGCTTCCGTTGTTTCTTTCAACGGTGTCGCCGGGGCAATGCCCGCATTGTTGACGAGAATATCGAGCGATGGCGCGCCGGTGAAAGCGATCGCGGCTTCCTTAAACTGCTCCCACAAGCTGTCGGTTGCTGCTTTCCCTGCCCGCAGATCGGCATTGAGCGCGACCGCCTTCGAACCGAGCGCCTCGATCTCGCGGATCGTTGCCTGTGCGGCATCGGGATTTGCGCCGTAATGGACGCCGATAAGACCTGCACCTTCTTTCGCAAACGCCAGGGCGGCGGCGCGGCCAATACCGCGTGAACTGCCCGTTATGAGGGCGACTTTGTTGGATAGTTTCCGGGACATGGATCACTCCGTTGCGATTTAACTAGCGATCGATATAATAAAAGCCAATCATGATCTGTCAATATTTTTATAGTGATCGATATAATAATGGCTGAAACAACGCGAAAACGCGGCAGACCGCGTCTGCTCGATCGGAATGCAGGGCTCGATGTCGCAGCCCGGCTGTTCTGGGAACGCGGCTATGAGGGAACCTCGATAGCGGACCTTACCCATGCGATGGGCATCACCCCGCCGTCCCTCTACGCGACCTTCGGTTCAAAGGAAGAATTATTCCGGCTGGCGCTCGATCATAGCATCGCGCAGCAAAGCCAACGCCGTTCCGAAATGCTGCAGGCGAAAATACCGGCCTACGAGGCGCTCGCCTCTTATCTCTACGACATTGCCGAAGGAGACACCCAGCCGGACAAGCCGCGCGGATGCATCGTGTCTACCGCCGTTCTCCAGCATTCGGAAGAAAACGCCTCTGTCGCCCGCACAGCGGCAGCATGGCGCGAGGCGGCAATACAGATTCTCAAGACGCGGTTCGACCGCGCCGTCAGCGAAGGCGAACTGCCCGAGCAAACGGACACGGATACCCTCGCGCGCTTTTATGGCGCCATCATTCAGGGCATGTCTGCGCAGGCATGTGATGGCGCATGTACGGCAAGATTGAAGGCTCTGGTCGACGTCGCGCTGACAGCCTGGCCGGGGAAACGGGGCCGTCAGGATTGAGTCCGAAGGCTCTTGAACAGGCAGATTGAGGGCTCAGTCAGAATAGGCCGAATAGAGCTGACAGGCGACTCTCCATCAAAACTTGTTCAAGCCCAACCTGCGCTTTAGTGACAGCATTCCCTTTATGATTATTGGTCGAAGGTCTTGAGATACCTGGCCGGAGATGTACCGAGCGCTTTCTTGAACATCGTTATGAAGGCAGATACGGACTCATACCCAAGGTCGCCCGAAACCTGCTGCACTGTTGCCCCCGCTGCAAGACTTCGCAGCGCGATGATCAACTGTAACTGCTGCCGCCAACGCCCGAAAGTTAGGCCGGTCTCCCGTTGAACGAGACGGGCGAGGGAATTTTCGCTCAACGCCACTCGTGTCGCCCATCGCGCTATCGTGCTTCGGTCAGAAGGATCGTCGACCAGTGCCGACGCGATCCGAGCAAGCCGAGGTTCATCGGTTATCGGCAGATGCAGATCCTCTATGGGCATACGCGACAAGGCCGATAGAAGCAATGTGGTGAAGAGTTCGGTATCCACCATCGCGACTTCGGACTGGTCAGCCATCTCGATGATAAGTTCCCTGACAAGCGGGGATAGGGAAAGCGTGCAGCACCGGTCCGGAAGGTCGGCGGCGCCCGGCTCAATGAACAGGAAGAACAGACGAGCATTGGCGGTCGCGACATTGCTATGCGGCATGCCCCCTGGAACCCAGACACCACAATGAGGCGGCACCATCCACATCCCGCTTGGAACGCGACAGGTGATCCCGCCTCGCAAAGCCATGACGAGTTGGCCCTTGCGATGTTGGTGCTCGGGAGCTTCGCGCTCGTTTTGCGATACGTCGATCCTGAAGGCATGCGCTCGCGCCGTGGACTCTTCGAGCTCATGGTCGAAGAGAGCTGCGGAAAGAGACATCGGAGGCTGGTTGGATTTAGTGATCATTTGAGAGGATATCTAAATTCCTCCGAGTGCCTTGTCGATAGGATCATCCGAAAAGATTTCGGAGAATGACGATGGCAATTCAAAAGCACGACCCTCACTGGTGGTCCGATATAGTACCGACTGAAATTCGATTGCCTCACAGGTGCTCTCGCAGACTTTGCATCCTGCCCGTACCGCGCAGGCGGATCGGGTCCACGCGCATAACCTTTTTGAGGAAGCTTACACGCGCCTTCCTCTTGAAAATCCACACGTTCCTTGCCCGCCGGCCCAAAGCCACCTCGACTGTTTCGTGTGCCGACCCGGCTGAAGCCTATATGAATGCCTGCCTGGCGGCACCGCCCTTCTGCTATGTTTCACCGGCAATCTACGGTCTCACCGATGCCGACAACCAGCGAGACCTCCCCACCGGAAGCTCCCGGCCGGGAGATGAGGCGTGAACACCCGCCCGGTCGTCACCACCGCCAACGTCATTTTTTCCTTGAAGACGTTCGCAGCGGCAATGCTGGCTTATTTCATCGCTATCAACTTCGATCTGCCTCGACCGTTTTGGGCGGTAGCTACGGTTTACATCGTCGCTCATCCGCTTTCGGGCGCGATCTCCTCCAAGTCAGTCTATCGACTGCTCGGAACTCTCATCGGCGGCGGCGCGACGATCCTCATGGTTCCCACCCTCGCAAACGAGCCTATACTGCTTTCTGCCGCGATCATTGCCTGGGTCTCGGTATGCACCTTCATCAGTCTTCTCGACCGCACGCCCCGAAGCTATGTTCCGCTACTGGCCGGATATACGGTGCTTCTTGCGGGTTTGCCGCTGGTCACGGCTCCCGCAAACACGTTTGATACGGTCGTATCGCGCATTGAGGAGATCGGTCTTGCCATCACGTGCGCCTCGATCGTCAGCCATGTCGTCTTTCCTGCCCATGTGGGCAACGTTCTCGTCGGTCGGATCGACGCATGGATGGCAAAGACGCGAACGCTCCTCGCCACGACGGCAGTCGGAGAGGTAAGCGAAATCCAGAGCAGGATGGAGCGACAAGGTCTCGCGGCGGATGCTGTGGAAATGCGCTCGTTTACGACGCATCTTCAATATGACGGCTCCAGATATCGACGTGCTGTTTCGTTGACCCGATCGCTGCAGCACCGAATGGTGTCCTTACTTCCATTACTGGCTGAACTCGAAGATTTGCGGCGCTCATTGACCAGGCTGAATACCTCCGGCGCGCAATGGGCTCTGGTTGTGATTGCACGGGTGGCTTCTCGTTCGACGAATACCCCAGAACGCCTGAAAGTCGAGATCGATGCGCTTGCTCCGTCCGATACGCTTCATTCCTGGGAAAATCTTCTCCTCGCCAACGCTTCGCGGAATCTCGTGAATATTCTTCGGATATCCGACGAGTGCCGCACTCTTCGAGAATCTCTGGAAGAAGAGAATACGGCGAGAGCGACCCGCCGCTTCACGGCGCCCGAGACAATGCCAGCCCAGCATCGCGACATCGGAATGGCTTTGCTGTCGGCGCTTTCAGTGGCGATCTGCCTGGCGACATCAATCTTCTTCTGGATCGCAAGCGGCTGGCCAGATGGAATGACGTTTGCGCAGATATCAGGGGTCACTTGCTGCCTCCTTGCCACAATGGATGATCCGGTTCCGGCGATGCGCAAGTTTGTCCGCGTAACGATTGGCTCTGTCATCGCAGCATTCGTCTACGGTTTCGCGATCCTTCCGGCGATCGACGGTTTCGTGCCGCTCGTCGCGGCACTTGGGCTATTCCTGATCCCGGCGGGAATAAGTCTCGCGGTGCCGTCGCTGGCACTCGTCGGCATGGGATTGTGCATAAATTTTCCCCTTCTCCTCACACTCCAGGCACACCAGAGCAGCGACTTCATCACATTCTCGAACACGGGGATTGCCACCGTACTTGCCATGGTCTGGACGATTATAGTCTGCGGTATCTTCCGGTCCGTAAGGGCGGAGACAAACGCCAGAAGGCTTTTTTCCGTTACACAGGGGCACGTTGCGAAAATCGCCGCCGGCAGACATGCAGACGCTCATGTCACGCACCATCACGTCATCGATATCGCCGGTCTGTTTGCTTCGCGAGCGGCAAAACTCCCATCGACTTCCGATGCCGCGAATGCCGATCTTATTCGGGATTTGCGCACAGGCCTTCATGTGGCGGAGATGCAGCGGCTTGCGGATGAAGCGTCCGAGCCAGTTCGTTGTAAAATGGAAGCCGTCTTCAAGGCAGTGGAAGGGCTATACGACCTGAAGTCCACCAGACGCCGTGAGTCATTGGAAAATGCCCTTGCGGTTTTGGACGAGCTTGTTCTTTCCGCTCCGGGCACTCTCACGGCGGCTGCGGAACGGGAGCTTCTGGTGCAGGTCGTCGCCCTTCGTGTTTGCCTTGCGCCGGACGCTGATCCGCCGGGCTTCTCGACGCCACCTGCAAGCGAGATGGCGGCATGACCGGACAATTCGATCTCTATGGCGCCTTCCTGCCATCGTTCGCGGCGCTCGCCCTGTTCACCTACGGCGTCCTCCGCGCTCTTGCATCGGCTCTCTCCAAGATCGGGTTCTATCGGCTGGTATGGCATCGTTCGCTGTTCAACGTCGCACTCTACGTCACCCTTCTCGGCGTGTTTTCAATTGCTATGAGCTGGTTTCAAAGATGAAGAATGTCACACATATTTCGGGTCGGGTTCTTTTGACCCTGTCTATGGTCGCTTGTGCTGCGGTGCTGAGCATGCACCTATGGTCGTTTTACATGGAAGCGCCATGGACCCGCGACGCTCATGTCCGTGCCGACATTGTCAGGTTGGCTCCCGATGTCTCCGGCCCCGTCACGGAAGTTCTGGTGTCGGACAACGAGTGGGTGGAGAAAGGCGCAACGCTATTTCGTATCGAAACACTTCGTTTCGAGCTTGCACTGCGTGACGCGGAAGCTCAGGTGCGGAGCGCCAGGGCTTCCGCGGAACTGGCAAGAGCCGATTTCGAACGATATCAGTTGCTCGCCTCGAAAGAGGCTGCCAGCCTGAAGCAGCAGCAGCAGGCGGAAAGCCAGATGCATCAGGCAGACGCTTCATATCAATCTGCGCTTGCCACCCGGGATCTCGCCGCGCTCAACCTGGAGCGGACAACCGTGAAAGCGCCCGCAACTGGGGTCGTCACGAACTTCTCTTTGCGCCGCGGAAACTATGTCTCTTCGGGTAATGCCATCGGGGTGCTGGTAGAAAGAGAATCCATCTATGTCGCAGGATATTTCGAAGAGACAAAGCTTCCCCGGCTCCACGTCAACAATCGGGTGAGGATCGACATCATGGGTGAGCCTGAACCTGTGATCGGGCACGTCGCAAGCATCGCGGCCGGCATCGAGGATCGGGAGCGCAGCGATTCCGCAGGTGCTCTCGCAAGTGTGGCACCAACATTCTCATGGGTTCGTCTGGCCCAGAGGATTCCGGTGCGGATATCGATCGACGAGATCCCTGATGGCGTGCAACTGATAGCGGGCCGGACTGCAACGGTTTCGATTGAACAAAAAAGGGACTAGGTCTTATCTGGCTCTATCAACGGCGTTGTGTGATCGCTAACCGGGTTTAGTCGTAAGGTTCCTGGAACCTTTCGCAGCCGATTACGACTCGGTTTGCAGCGAAACAAGCCATTGGAGCCACCTATTGCCAGCCGCCTGGGAGATACCGAGAACGACGACGCCGGCCGGCGTTCCCCGGATCGGGCCGAGGCCGCCAGGAATCACTGCTTCAAAGGCAGACAGCATACGCTCGGGGCCGGTCAACGGATCGAACGTCCCCAAGCGTATGCTGCAAAAGATTGCCGCAACGGCGGAGATGGAGCGGAACTTGCAGCCGCCGTAGCGAGGCTTTCGCAATAGGACACTGTTGTCCGAATGCGAATTTTCTGCGGAACAATCTGTAGATGGTGAAGTTACCCTTCTTCAGGAGGAGGACCATCTATGACCACCAAAGCCATTTTTGCCGGAGCAGCCACTGCCCTGTCGATGCTTTTTTCCACTTCCGCATTGGCACAAACCGACCTGACGATGTGGTATCATGGTGCGGGCAATGTTGAAGAACGCAAGATCCTGGCGGGCATTATCGAGGACTTCAATTCGTCTCAGTCAGACTGGCGGGTCTCGCTTCAGGAATTTCCCCAGAGCGCATATAACGAGTCCGTCACCGCCGCTGCGCTCTCCAACAAGCTGCCTGACATTCTGGATGTCGACGGCCCAAACATGCCAAACTGGGCGTGGTCCGGTTATCTGCAGCCACTGCAGATCGATGAGGCAAAGCTTGCCAATTTCCTGCCGGGCGCCGTCGGGAAGTGGGGAGACAAGCTCTATTCAGTCGGCCTGTGGGACGCAGCCGTCGCGGTCTTCGCCCGCAAATCGGTTCTTGATGACAATGGCATTCGCATTCCAACGCTGGACCAGCCATGGAGCGGCGAAGAATTTAATGCAGCACTCGAAAAGCTCGCGGCCAGCGGCAAGTTCGACTATGCGATCGACCTCGGCATGGCCGATAAAACCGAATGGTACAGCTATGCCTTCAGCCCGTTTCTGGAAAGCTTCGGCGGCAGTTTGATCGACAAGGAAAATTATCAAACCGCCGAGAACGTCCTTAACGGAGACAGTGCCATCAAGTTCGGAGAATGGTGGCAGTCCCTGTTCCAGAAGAAGCTCGCACCCGGAACATCGCAGTCGCCTGCCGACCATGAAACCGGATTTCTGGAGGGCCGCCACGCCCTCCAATGGATGGGCAACTGGGTTGCGGTGAAGGCTCTGGAGAAATATGGAGACGACCTGCTGTTCCTGCCGGCCCCTGACTTCGGGAACGGTCCGAAGATCGGCGCCGGGTCCTGGCAGTTTGGCGTGTCGGCCACCAGCAAACATCCCGAAGGCGCATCCGCCTTCATCGAATTCGCCATACAGGACAAATATCTCGCGCAGTTCTCCGATGCGATCGGCCTGATCCCGGCCACGTCTTCGGCGGCCCAGATGACGAAGAATTACAAGCAGGGCGGCCAGCTCGAGGTTTTCTTCGAGCTCTCCAAGCGTCAGGGAACATTGCGTCCGGTGACGCCAGCTTACGCCTTCATCTCGCCGGTCTTTTCCAAGGCTGTGTCCGACATTGCCAACGGCGCGGATGTTGCCGACACGCTGGACAATGCAACCGACGAGATAAACAACAACATAGAGCGCAATTCCGGTTACCAACCCAAATAGGGGCATGTGATCGATGGCGCTCTTTTCCTCAAAGGGGAAACTGACCCGGGACGGTTTCACGGGCTGGTTCATGGCTGGACCGGCCATGGTGCTGATCGGGCTGTTCCTGATCACGCCCTTTCTGCTGGGGCTCGGTTTTTCCTTCACCAACCAGCGGCTGACATCTCCCAATCCCACCGAGTTTGTCGGCGTTGAAAACTACACCCGGCTGCTGGGTATCGGCGTGCTCACGCTCGAGCCGGAAAGGGAGGCGGATGGGAGCCTCAAGCAGGGTGCGGATGGCGCCATCTCCTATCCGCGAATTCGCAATTTCACCCGCAACAATCCCGACTATCCCCATCTGGAAGGGATGCGGGAATATAAGAGCTTCACCTGGGGCGAGAACCAGATCGTCATTCTGGCGCGCGACGTTGTGTTTTTGACAGCACTCGTCAATACGCTTTCCTTCGTGGCGGTCGTTGCGCCGGTTCAGGCAGCACTTGCGTTGTTTCTTGCCCTGTTGGTGAACCAGAAAATTCCCGGCGTCACGATTTTCCGTGCGATCTACTTCATGCCTGTGGTGCTGTCGGTGGTGGTGGTGGCCCTGCTCTGGCGGTTTATCTATGCGGCGGATAACGGTCTTCTGAACAGCCTTTTGAGTTACATGAGCTTCGGGCTGTTCCAGCCAGTCGACTGGCTGGGCAGAACCGATACCGCCCTGTGGGCCATTCTGGTGATGTCAGTCTGGCAGGGCGTCGGTTTCCACATGGTCATATGGCTTTCCGGCCTGCAAACAATCTCTCCGGATCTTTACGAGGCGGCTGATATCGAAGGAGCGAGCCGCTGGCAGAAGTTCAGCATGATAACCTGGCCGCTGCTGCGCAACACGGCCGTGCTGATTATCATCGTCATTACCATGCAGGCTTTTGCCCTTTTTGCGCAGATCGATGTGATGACCAAGGGCGGACCCCGCGATTCGACGCAGAGCATCGTCTATCAGGCGGTTGAGCGGGGATACCGACAGCAGGACATCGCGGCAGGTTCGGCAATCTCGGTCGTCCTGTTCCTGCTTGTCCTGTGCATATCGCTCACCCAGCGATACCTGACAAGGGAGAAGCAATAATGCAGGCCGGACAACGCAAAAGCCTCGCTTTTCTCATCGGCAACTATGTACTCATGCTGGCTTTCGCCGCGATCTTCATTTTGCCCCTACTGTTCATGGGCTTCTCGTCGCTGAAACCGAACGACCAGCTGCTCAGTGATGCCACGTCGATACGAGCTTTCCTGCCGGTGGGAGACCTTTCGCTCGAAAACTACACCGCGGCTTTTGCCCGAGCGCCGATTGCGACCTTCATATTCAACTCGGTGCTGGTAACGGGCGTTACCGTCTTTCTCGCCCTGCTGCTTGGCTCACTTGCCGCCTTCGCTTTCACCTTTTTGAACTGGCGTGGAAAGGATGTTCTCTTCTCGGTCATCCTCTCCACCCTCATCATTCCCTTTGAAACCATTGCCGTGCCGCTGCTGCTGGAAGTCAACAACCTGCCATGGATCGGCAGCAATGGGTTTACCTGGGGATGGCTCAATTCCTGGCATGTGCAGATCATTCCATGGATCGCAGACGGGCTGACGATTTTCCTCTTCGTGCAATATTTCAAGGATCTGCCGAAGGAGTTGCTGGAGGCCGCACGCATCGACGGGGCTGGCTGGCTGCGGATTTACGCGCAGGTGGTGATGCCGCTCAGCGGCCCGGTCATTGCAACGGCTGCGATCCTGAAGTTTCTCGTCATGTACAGCCAGCAATATCTATGGCCGCTTCTCGTTACCCAGTCCGAGGCCTACAGGCCGGTGATGGTGGGGCTGCAATATTTCTTCCAGCTCAACACACCCTGGGGTGAGGTGATGGCTTATCTCACCATCATCACGCTGCCGGTGCTGATCTTTTATCTCTGCCTGCAGAGGCTGTTCATCTCCAGCATCGCGGCGAGCGGGATAAAGGGATAACGCATCGGCAAGGTCGCGGCGCGAACCGTTCGGCCCCCCGAAGGCCGGCATTTTCGCTGCGCGACAGCCTGCCGCCGGACGAGTTCCCACCAAAGTTTTCTACAAGAAACTCTCGGGTCAAGCGCGGGAGGCTGGATACGTCATCCCAAGTGAAACGCGCGGTTTCCCCAGAACTCACAATTTATTGTGGTTGCGTTATTGTGGTTGCGCTTTGAAGCAATTTGGCCTTGTTTGTGGGCTCAAAATATTCACGGGGAAAGAAAACAATGTCGATAACAACAAAAGTTCGCATCACTCTGCTGGCAGGATCGCTTCTGATCGGCGCCAGTTCCGCACTAGCAGAAACAGTTCTGCACCGTGGTAATGCTGGGGAACCACAGACGCTCGATCAGGCACAAACCTCGATCAACATCGAAGCCTTTATCCTGAAAGACCTTTATGAAGGTCTCACCATTTACGATGCTGCCGGCAAGATCATTCCCGGTACGGCGGAAAGCTGGACGCTGTCTGAGGATGGCACAGTCTACACGTTCAAGCTGCGCGCGGATGCGAAGTGGTCAGATGGTACTCCGGTAACGGCTGGAGATTTCGTTTTCTCCTACCAGCGCGTCGAGGACCCGAAGACCGCCGCAAAATATGCGAATATTCTCTACCCGATCAAGAACGCCGAAAAGATCAACAAGGGCGAAACGCCGGTTGAGCAGCTCGGCGTGAAGGCGGTGGATGACAAGACCCTTGAGATCACACTCGAGCGCCCGACACCCTTCTTCGTTGAACTGCTTGCCCATCAGGCGGCTCTGCCCATCTCAAAGGCGAGCTACGAAAAGAACGGCACGAATTTCGTAAAGCCTGGTGTCATGGTCTCGAACGGTGCATACAAGCTCGAAGCGCATGTCCCGAATGACAGCCTGACGGTCGTCAAGAACACCAGTTTCTGGGACGCAGCAAACACCAAGATCGATAAGGTCATCTTCTACCCGGTGGATGACCAGGCCGCATCCGTTCGCCGTTTCGAAGCGAAGGAAATGGACCTCGCCTACAATTTTTCCGCAGATCAGATCGACCGTCTGCGCAAGGCCTATGGTGAACAGGTTCACGTTTCGCCGACGCTTGCGACCTATTACTACACCTTCGATACCCGCGAAGCGCCCTATAACGACGTCCGGGTCCGCCGAGCCCTGTCGATGGCGGTGGACCGCGATTTCCTCGCCAAGGAAATCTACAGCGGCTCTCAGGTTCCGGCCTACTCGATGGTTCCCCCCGGTATGGCTTCCTACGGCGAGCCAGCCAAGGCCGACTTTGCGACGCTGTCCCAGCTTGATCGCGAAGACGAAGCCCTAAAACTCATGAAGGAAGCCGGCTACGGTGAGGGCGGCAAGCCTCTTTCCGTCGAAATCCGCTACAACACCAACCCGAACCATGAGCGTGTTGCCACCGCTATTGCAGATATGTGGAAGAACACCTTTGGCGCAAAGGTGTCGCTGGTGAACCTCGACGTCGCCTCGCACTATGGCTACCTGCAGGAAGGCGGCAAATTCAATGTCGCGCGTGCTGGCTGGGTTGCCGACTATGCGGATGCGGAAAACTTCCTCGCGCTTTCCATATCCTCCAACAAGACCTTCAATTACGCCAAGTTCAACAACGCCGAATATGATGCGTTGATGAAGAAATCCTATGACGAAAAGGATCCGGCAGCGCGCTCCAAGCTGCTGCATGAGGCAGAAACGATCCTCATGAAGGAACAGCCGGTTGCTCCGCTTCTCACGCAGGCCGATCTCTGGCTGGTTTCCAACCGCGTCAAGGGTTGGGAAGATAATGCTGCCAACGAACACCTCAGCCGCTTTCTGAGCGTTTCCGAATAAGCAGCACTGGCACGGCGACAAAACCCGCCGTGCCATGCCGGAGCCCGAAAAACCATGATCTCGTTTATTCTGCGCCGTTTGGCGAGCGCCGTGCCGACGTTGTTTATCGTCGTCACGATTTCGTTTTTCCTGATGCGTTTCGCACCGGGCGGTCCGTTCAATCTTGAACGCCCCCTGCCGCCGCAGACGATGGAAAACCTGATGAGAACCTATCATCTGGATGAACCATTGTGGCGCCAGTATCTCATCTATCTCGGCAATGCCGTCACCGGCGATTTCGGTCCGAGCTACATCTACAAGGACAACACCGTCGCCCAGTTGATCGGCAAGGGTCTGCCCTATTCGCTGGAACTCGGCAGCTATGCTCTTCTATTGGCGCTGGTGGGCGGCGTTCTTGCCGGCACCTTCGCCGCGCTCAAGCAGAACAGCGCCTTCGATTTCTCGATCATGTCGATTTCGACAGTCGGCGTCACCGTGCCGAACTTCGTTGTCGCACCTGTTCTGACGCTGATCTTCGCCGTCATGCTCGGGCTTCTGCCGGCAGGCAGCTGGGGCGACGGATCGCTGCGATATCTCATTCTTCCAATGATCGCGCTCGCTTTGCCGCAGCTTGCGGTTATCGCGCGCCTGACGCGCGGTGCCATGATCGAGGCTCTGCGGATGGACCATATCCGCACCGCCAAGGCTTATGGTCTTCCAGCGCGCAGCGTGGTGGTGTTCCACGCCATGCGCGCGGCGATGCTTCCGGTCGTTTCTTATCTCGCGCCCTGTGCCGCAGCCCTGCTCACCGGTTCGGCGGTCGTCGAGACGATCTTCACGATCCCCGGCGTCGGCCGCTACTTCGTTCTTGGCGCCATCAATCGTGACTATACGCTGGTCATGGGAACCGTCGTTCTCGTCGCCATTTTTGTCATCGTGTTCAATCTCGTGGTCGATATTCTCTACGGCCTGCTCGATCCGAGGGTCAGACATGACTGATATCTCCGGCAATATTGCCCCTCAACCATCGGTGAAAAGCCGAAGCCTGTTCCAGCTGGCAGCCCTGCGTTTCAAACGAAACAAGGCGGCCATGGCTGGCTCCATCATGCTCGTGCTGATTACGCTTTTCTCATTTATCGGTCCGAATTTCCTTACGCACACCTATGATCAGGTGTTTTCGTCCTATGTCTCCGTGGCGCCAAGCCTTGAGCCACGCCCGGATGTGAACAACCTTCAGGGCGTGATGGAGGGCGTCGCAGGCCGCGCGCGCGTGGAACTGAAGGAATTTTCCGTGGAGGGGCAGACCTTCACGGCAACCATCACCTCCAGTAGCCCGATCGACCCGCGCGCGACACGTTATTTCGACCGCGCCAACGAATTCGAAAATACGAATGTCGTCGCCACCGAAGATGAAGGCCGGACGCTGAAGCTGGAAGGCGAGGTAAACCGCGAATACTTCTTCTTCGGTACGGATTCGAACGGTCGCGACATGCTGGCTCGCGTGATGCTGGGTGGGCAGATCTCGATCACCGTCGGCGTTCTCGCCAGTCTCGTTTCGCTTGGGATCGGCGTCGTTTACGGTGCTACGGCGGGGTATATCGGGGGGCGCGTCGACAATGTGATGATGCGTTTCGTCGAAATCCTCTATTCGCTGCCTTTCGTCTTTCTGGTGGTCGTTCTGGTGGTCTTTTTCGGCCGCAGCTTCATCCTGATCTTCCTTGTCATCGGCGCCGTGGAATGGCTGGATATGGCGCGTATCGTGCGCGGCCAGACGCTCGCCTTGAAACGGCGGGAATTTGTGAGTGCTGCCCAAGCCTTGGGTTTGAGCGACTGGCAGATCATCCGCCGCCACATCATTCCCAATACGATCGGGCCCGTCGTCGTCTTCGTCACCGTTGTCGTGCCTAAGGTCATTCTTCTGGAAAGCTTCCTCTCCTTCCTCGGTCTTGGCGTGCAGGCGCCGTTGACGAGCTGGGGCGCGCTGATTTCCGAAGGTGCCAACAATATCCAATCGGCACCATGGCTCCTGATATTTCCGGCGATCTTCTTCGTGCTGACCCTGTTTTCGCTCAATTTCGTGGGCGATGGGTTGCGTGATGCGCTCGATCCCAAGGATCGTTGATATGACCAAGACATCTGAAACCATCCTCACCGTCCGCAATCTCAAGGTCGATTTCACCACGCCTGATGGCACGGTGAATGCCGTTAAAGGCATCGATCTTGACGTCAAACCGGGGGAAACGCTCGCCGTTGTCGGCGAATCCGGTTCCGGCAAAAGCCAGACCATGATGGGCATCATGGGGCTGCTTGCATCCAACGGCGTTATTGAGGGCTCGGCAAAATATCGTGGGCGCGAGCTGATCGGTCTGCCGGTCAGCAAACTGAACGACATCCGCGGCGCGAAAATCACCATGATTTTCCAGGAGCCGATGACCTCGCTCGATCCCCTCTACAGGATAGGCGCGCAAATCGCCGAACCGATCATCCACCACAAAGGTGGCAGCAAAAGACAAGCGCGTGCACGCGTTCTCGAACTCCTGAAGCTCGTGGGAATTCCTGATCCGGAGCGGCGCATAGACAGCTACCCACACGAACTCTCCGGCGGCCAGCGCCAGCGAGTCATGATTGCCATGGCTCTCGCAAATGAACCGGACATTCTGATTGCAGATGAGCCGACGACTGCGCTTGATGTAACGATCCAGGCGCAGATTCTCGACCTTCTGAAGTCGTTGCAGCAACGCTTCGGCATGGCCATAGTCCTGATCACGCATGATCTCGGCGTTGTCCGCCACTTTGCCGATCGCGTCGCCGTCATGCGCCGCGGCGAGATTGTCGAGACCGGCACGACGGAGGATATCTTCGATCGTCCGCAGGCGGAATACACCAGGATGCTTCTTGACGCAGAACCCAGCGGGCACAAGCCTGCAGTCGGTAAAGAGGCGCCGATCGTTCTTTCCGGCCAGAACGTGACAGTCGATTATAAAATCCCCGGCGGCTTCCTGTCGAAGCCGAGCAGGTTTCGGGCCGTCGATGACGTCAATTTCAGCCTTCACCAGGGACAGACCATCGGCATCGTCGGTGAATCGGGATCGGGCAAGTCCACGCTCGGTCGCGCGCTTTTGCGTCTTGCCCATGCAAATGGCCGCATTTTCTTTGGCGCGACGGAAATCAGCGGCCTCGACCGAAAGGCCATGCGGCCTTTGCGACGGCATCTACAGCTGGTGTTCCAGGATCCCTATGGCTCTCTCTCGCCGAGACAGACTGTCGGAGAAATAATCACCGAAGGTCTGTTCGTGCATGAGCAGCAACTCAGCCGGGCGGAGCGTGACAAACGCGCAATCGAAGCGCTGAAAGAAGTCGGTCTCGATCCCGCCGCCCGCAACCGTTACCCTCACGAGTTTTCAGGCGGACAACGTCAGCGTATCGCAATTGCCCGCGCGATCATCCTTAAGCCTGATGTCGTCATTCTCGACGAACCTACATCGGCGCTGGACCGATCCGTTCAGGGCCAGGTTATCGACCTGCTGCGCGATTTGCAAAAAACGCACGGCCTTTCTTACATCTTCATCAGCCACGACCTTTCTGTCGTCAAAGCCATTTCGGATTACGTCATCGTCATGAGAAACGGGAAGATTGTGGAGGAGGGAGAAACGGACGACATATTCAACAGGCCGACGGCGGAATATACCGAAACACTCATCAAATCCGCGTTCTCGGCGGGAGTCGCACGGTAGATTAGCGCCCGACTACCCCTCTTGGCAGGGCACAGGACGATTACGTCCGCGCTGTTCTTCCGGGTCTCGGTCTATCCCTGCGATCCTGCAAATCCAGCTTCTGTATAATCTCAGGCATTGAGAGGTTGGAGATCTGGCCGAC
>NZ_JARVRC010000011.1:0-186043 GCF_030209895.1 Agrobacterium sp. CFBP2214
TGGCGATCGATTATAATAACAATATCATGATATTGTTATTATAATCGATCGCCATCAATTTTCATCGCTTTTTCAGTCATTTCTCAATCAGATTCCTTCTCGTTCTCACCAATAAATAATCACACCCCATATAAAAACCTATATAAAATCATCCAGTTACAAGCGGCTCCAATTGCCTGTCCATAAAACAAGCAAAATCCGCCAATTAAACTCCCTCCCTCTGTCAGCAATGGTTCGTTTGCAATATTTTATATGTTTTCATATCACTTCAGCATAAATTATATGTTTAATGATGACTCTTCCGTGTCTCAGATCAATGGCGCGCTGTGATCAATCGTTCGCTCAAGTCTATAAGTAGTAATTAATTCCGTCATCAAAGTATAAAAATAATAATATATGTATTTGTTGGATTTGTGTCAGTAAAATATTCTAGGGCCACCACACCCACCCTTCCGGTCTTCGAATACGACAACCTGGAATGCTGCCGCTGATGACATGTCACCGCCTTCCTGCATCTCGGCATGGTCCACCAACGAAGACATAATTCCTGAAACTTCCAATTTCTAAAAGTTTCAGGAATTTTCCACGTTTGTGGCATCCGGCCTGCGGAAATCCGATCCATCGAAACATGGGCCTTTAAGCCAGCCGATTACCATTCAAGAACTTGTCGAGTTCAGCGGTCCGGGATCTGGATAACTGAACTTCCCCAGCAAACTCAGGCCAACGGTCTACGGCCGCTCTAACCTGCTCTATAACTTCCCGCGCATCCTGATCTGAAATCGAGGCCCCTCTGGAGACCGCCAGAAGGTGAGATATGCCGGGATTCCTGCCTTCCCCGGCTATTGCGGCGCTGTGCTCTCCACCTGGTCCCGAGGAAAAAGTAAGATCGTATGCGGGTGCCAGAGACCAGCGACTATTCCCGTCCATAAGAAGGGCGTGGTTCTTCGCATGGTCGTCGCGATTTCTGGCATAGACATTGAACACCATGTTTCGGAACATCTTCAGGACTTCAGTAGCGTCGCGGGTCATTATGTGAGTAAGCTTGTGCAGTTGCTCATAGTTCACACTCGCTTCACGATGGCTGGCATTCAGCAGGCCGCTTGCCGTGTGCATGTGGAGCCTGCCGGCAGGGGTCCTGTCAAAACGTTTCGTCGCAAAAAGCCGTCGTCCTTTCCTGGTCTCCAGCAGCAGGGTGTCGGCCATCGTCAGTCCTGCAGCGACGGCCATAAGCGAATAGGCTTTTTCTTCCGCACCGATCTCCCGCGGATCATCGAAACTCGGTGCCTTGACCATCCACCTCTCAAACCCCGGGTCCAACCGTTGGCCATAATCCAGAACGCACCTGTTTTCCGCCTGGTTGAAGCCGATCATAATCTTCGGCCGCGCGCCCGCAGATCCACCCTGCGCGCCCTGCAAGCTGTCAATATCAGCCACGTCCATTTCAGCCTGCACCAACTCGACCTGATCAGCGAACCAGTCGAGATCGGTGACGGCCTGAGGCTCCTGGTCATCTGGCAATTCAGGAACATATGAGAGCGCGCCCATTCCCGTTCTGCCCACTGCCGACAGACGGTCGATCGGGGTAAGCCGGGTATAGTCGATGCCCGCCCGCTGAAGCCGGCGGTCCAGCAACAGCCGACCCCAACCATCCGGCAGGCTGTCGTTGAACAGCCCGTGAAGCCCGTCAAATGGATCGCGAGGCGCCGCAATCAATCCAGTGGAGGCCATCATATGGAATGGTGAAACCAAAAGGGGCGCCGCCAGAAACTCCGCCGCGTACTCGAAATACGCCCTCCGTTCGCCGCTGCTCCAGGCAAGCGTCCCGAGCTTTCTCTCATTCCCTTCGAGCTCCAGATAAACGCTCATCTTCTGGATTGACGTGAACTTCATTTCCGGCGCACACGCTGCTTGAGAGGACGATCAATGACATCATCGATATTCTGTGGCGGCCGACCCGGGAACAGCCGTTCAAATTCCGCCTCCGCCTCAAGAGCAAAGGCAATTTTCACGAGACTCTCGAGAGAAATTTTGCCGGTTTCTTCAAATAGCCTCAGCGATCCGTAGGAAACACTCGATCTCGCAGCCAATTCGCGTTGGGTCAATCCTTGCTGGATCCGTCGGCGCTTCATTCTATCCGCCAGGTCCCGAATAACCTCTACAGGGGAAGACATTTTAAATGCCAACATATTATCACCCATGCGCCATTTTGACTCATTAATGCCAATATAATAGCACTTAAACAAATAGCAAGTTCCGCGCGTGCCCAAGGAACATGGGCGTTATGCCTTTCTGCGCATCGCCATCATCGCGCTTGCTTTCTACCCAAGGATCACAGGCCCGGAATCTTTGGTGTCAATGCAGCCAGAAAGCGTCAAAGAAAGGATGATACCGACTGCACGACCGCTCAAGCAATATGAACTGCGGCAACAACATTGCGGCGCCAGAAAGTAAAGGCAACCGGACGGCGCCAATCACCGAGGCATCGGCCTCATTGCGGCGCTTTCCGGTAGGGCACTCGAACTCGCTGTACGTCATCGACGTCGGCGTCTGAAACATCAGTTGACCATGCTGGTTGGCCATCCGTCGGAGGAGGTCGTCGAATACTACGGTGCTGACAGTCCCTTGAATGTGACGGGGGGTGCGGGAACGGGTTTTGTCGAGGATCCTTTTCGGCTTCCATATGGGTACTTTGGCAAAAGAAACCCCACGCCTGATGATGGAAGTTGGATTTGGTGTATCCAAGCCTTCGAGACGCCGCTACCACGGCGAACCGGTTATCCGATGACCGGAAACCCTGGAGAAGATCACGACAGTTCGGCCGCAGAGGGCAGTCCCGCCTGCTGTCGGCTCCAGGCAGAGGTAGACCTTCAACCAGGAAGGCGCATCAGCAATCCATGATGTCGCGTTCGTTCAACGCATCGTATTTCCGGATTTCGCCTCGCATTTTGCCGCTCCAGCGGCCGACAAACGCGACAGTGTCGGCTGCCTGCAGATGAGCACTGAGCGCCGCCTGATCGACCCAACGTTCCGATATCAGCAATCGCCCTGATAGTGGATCGACCGCGGCGGCATCATAGGTGATGCTTCCCGGACGCTTCCGTGTTGCGGATGCCAGCACATCCAGTTCTGTCATGAATTGCGCCAGATCGGCCGGATCGACGTGCATATAGCCCGTTATAATGAGCATCGGATATTCCCTCCATCAGCGCCCCGGCCGCCTGTTCGCGGCGGTCGGGCCTTGACTGGCCAACAGGTGATCAGGCGGCGACCAGCACGACCTTGCCCTGGATGCTCCCTTCAGAAGCACGACGATGCGCTGCCGATGCCTCGGCTAGCGGATAGGTACTGTCGATCACCACCCGAAGGGAGCCGGCATTAAGCAGACGGCCAGCCTCTGCCAGTTGTGCGCCGTTCGAACGCACCTGCGTCGTTGAGACGGTGATCTTTCGCCGGGCGGCTTCGTCATGGCCTGAGAAGCCCAGCGGGTTGACGAGAAACAGGGCGCCATTCGGCTTGATGCCGGGAAGAAAGCGTTCCATATTCGTGCCGCCGACGGCATCGAGCACCAGATCAACATCCTTCGCCACTGTTTCCGCAGCCGCTTTCCTGTAGTCGATGAAAATATCGGCGCGGAGTTCCTTGAGAAGCGCTTCATGCTTGCCGGAAGCAACGGCGATCACCCTTGCACCTTTCCATTTTGCGATCTGGACGGCCAGATGACCGACCCCACCTCCGGCACCGTTCACCAGCACGGTCTTGCCGTCCAGCGACACCGGTGCGTGCGGGAAGTTCTGGAAAGGGTTCGGCACATCGTGACCCGGATCGACCAGGAATTGCCACGCCGTCAGAAGCGACATCGGTGCACCGGCCGCCTGGATATGGTCGATCGCGGCAGGCTTCAGCGCCAGCTCCGATGCCGGAACACGAACATATTCGGCATAGGCGCTGCTGCCCGTCATCAGGTCTTGCGGAAACCGGACCATCGCATAGACCTCGTCGCCAATGCCAAATCCAGACACGTCATCGCCGACGGCCGCCACCACGCCGGATACGTCGGTGCCCGGAATCAGTGGGAACGCGGGACTGGGCTGCCACTCGGGCGGCAGAGCCCGATAACCGTCCCGCAGATAAAGATCCGGCGGGTTGAGGCTTGCGGCATAAACGCGGACGAGCACCTCATCCGCTGATATTGCCGGTCGGGGCGCATCCTCATACAGCAGAACCCCGGGGCCTCCGAATTCGTGCAATCGCACGGCTTTCATCATCTCAGTCATATTGCCTCGCCTGGATATCTGGTTTCCATGACCGAAGATATGACCAATGTCTTGAGTTGATAATATCGGCGTAATTCTCTTTAATAGTGCCATGACGGAACAAATTGGATTTGACAGACTGACGGGACTTATTGCCTTCGCGCGCGCCGGCTCGCTCGGAAGCTACACTGCCGCTGCGCGATCGCTATCTATCTCGCCCTCGGCAGTCAGCAAAAGCATTCAGCGGTTGGAAAAGCAGCTCGGCGTTTCGCTGTTCACGCGCACGACACGGTCCCTGACCCTGACCGCCGAAGGGCGCGACCTGCATGAGCGAGCGCTTCGGCTTCTCCACGACGCCGAGGAAATCGCGCAGGCGGCGAAAGCGGCGCGCACTGAGCCCGCTGGTACATTACGGATTGCGGCATCGTTGCCGATCGGCCTGCACGTAATAGCACCAGTGCTCCCCCGGTTTCGCAGGCTCCATCCGAAGGTTGATATAGATCTGCGTTTGAGCGACCACATGGTGGATCTGATCGATGGCGGCTTCGATATGGCAGTCCGCATCGGCGATCTGTCAGACTCGCGCCTGCTTTCACGCCGGCTCTTACCGTATAGGTTATGCTGCTACGCCTCGCCCGAATATCTTGCCGGGCGCAGCCCGCCAAACCATCCGGACCAATTGGAAGCGCACAACACCGTCAGCCTGCGCTACCAGAGTAGCGGCCAGCTATTTCGCTGGCCTTTCCGCATCCGGGACAGGGAGGTGGAGATCGTGCCGACCTCCGGCATTATCGTTGACGCGAGCGAAGCCGTGCTTGCGACGATCGCAGCGGGTGCCGGCATCGGAATGGCAACCAGTTTTATGGCCAGCGCCTGGGTGAGGCGTGGAGCGCTCGTGCCGGTTCTGGCCGATTACGCGGTGGATCGGCACAATATCACGGCGCTGTGGCCCGGGAGCCGACGGTCCAACCCGGCCGTGCGCGCCTTCCTCGACACACTGGTGGAGTTGTCGTGATCGGGCAGAAATGTCCGCTGAGGTCATCGTCCAGCGTGGATGGAGCAGCCCGAGCGGTCCTGAGATCGCCGATCTCGATGCCGACGGTGCGCGCGACGATCAGTGCCTTTTCGGGCTGGCAGCTCGGTTTGCCGGATTCAAGCTCGACGATGAAGCGTTCACCCGTTCCCGAACGGGCAGCAAGCCCGGTTTGCGTCCAGCCAAGCGCTTTGCGTCTTTCCCTGATAGCAGCGCCGAAAGCGCGCAGACCTGAACATCGTCAACCTCCATCGGATTACTTACCGTACAGGAAGATTTCCAGGAGATCAGTAGCCGCTTCCTGATCGGTAAGCTTGACTCCCTGCGGTATTAAATCATCCTGATCGGGAAATCTCGCGCCCAGGGAAGCATCCTTTGGAGTCTCCGACATGTATGGCCCGGCAACCCGTATCCCGGTTTGGATGTTCATCAGAAGACTCAACCCAATTGAGTAAACCGGGATATCTCAAAACCGCCTCGCCATCCAAAGGGAGCGACGGACCCGCCTTTGTGTGACCGGGTTTGACAAATGAATTGAACCGGACGTGGTCCACCCACCCTCATATTCCACTTCCAAAAAAATATGCAAATGATTGATAAAGTGAGAATAGCGGATCAAATTGTCGACGGCAAAACACCTCTGGCGCGGACGCGAAGCATCCTCGACAGTATGCCGGGATCACTTTCGTAAAAAACCTCCCGGTTGATTTTTGCCTCCACCTGCCAGATCACACCACATCGCAGGGAAGCAGACGACATCGGCCTGTCTCAAGGGTGGATGAGCTTTTACCAATCCAGATTCAGTCGTGGTTCTTTCCGTGCCCTGCGTCTGGTCACCTCAGGAAACATTACGGAAACTACGGCCTCTTTTCGGTCTCTCGATCTTTTCACGCTTTCCCGCAACGTTGACCAACCGCCGGAATGTCGGGCACTCCATATGCGAAGGCGCAGGGCAATCGGCCACGTGACGAAGCGTGTCGCGCAGCGCGGTCAGCTCGTGGATCTGCCGGTCGATCGCATCGGCTTTCTGATGAAGCACGTCGCGCGGAAGGTCCGGCAAACCATTCACGCCAAACATGCCGGCAATCTCGTCCAGCGAGAACCCCGCCGATTTGCCCATCGCAACCAGTTTGAGCTGTAACAACACTTCCGGCGGAAACTGCCGGCGCATACCATGCCGCGAGACCGAGGAAATCAGCCCGGCCTCCTCATAATAACGCAGCGCCGAAGGCTTGATTCCGCTTTGCGCCGCGACCTCCCCAATATCCAGCAATTTCATACTTGACCTCAAGTTGACTTGAAGTGGCAGCATGCTCCCGTACGGAACTCGAAACAAGAGGACAAGGCATTGGAACAGGTAAAATCAATTCCGTCGGGGACGCCGCAAACAGGCATTACGGCGACGCTTGCATTGGCAATGTTGCTCGCCTCGCTTGGCACCAGTATCGCCAACATCGCACTGCCGTCGCTCGCAGAGGCATTTTTCGCGCCTTTCTCGCAGGTTCAGGCAGTGGTCGTCGGCTATCTCGTCGCATTGACCTGCTCGGTGCTGATCGCTGGCCGGCTCGGCGACCGTTTCGGGCTGAAGCCCATGCTCGTCACCGGGATGGTCATTTTCGCCCTCTCCTCGCTGCTTTGCGCGATCGCCCCCACGCTGTGGCTGCTGATCGGCGCTCGCGCTGTTCAAGGTGTCGGCGCGGCTTTCCTGATGACGCTCCCGATGGCACTGATGCGCCAGACCGCAAACGAGGACCGTGTCGGGCGGGCAATGGGCCTGCTCGGCACTGTTTCGGCGCTGGGAACGGCGCTTGGCCCATCGCTCGGCGGGCTCCTGATCCCGCTGGCAGGCTGGCGCGCCATATTCTGGGTGCAGGTGCCGCTGGCGGCCCTGGCACTGATCATGGCCATATCGGTACTTCCCGCCGACACCGGCAAGGGCAGAACCATATCAGCAAGCCTGTGGTCGGTGATGAACCGCTCTCTGGTACCAAATCTCATCGTCAACATCCTCGTCGCTGCCGTTATGATGACGACACTGGTCGTCGGTCCCTTCTACCTCGGTCTCGGCCTCGCGATGACGGCGACCAAGGTCGGCCTCGTCATGATGATCGGCCCGGTCATCTCCGTCGTCAGCGGCGTACCCTCCGGCCGGCTGGTGGATACCTGGGGAAGCCACCGTGTGCTCGTGATCGGTCTCCTGCTCCTGACCACAGGCACATCGCTTCTCGCGTTCATGCCAAACATGATCGGAGTTACAGGCTATGTACTGTCCCTCATCGTACTGACGCCCGGCTATCAGCTCTTCCAGGCCGCCAACAACACAGCGGCCCTTTCGGACGTGCCCGGTAACCGGCGCGGAACGGTCTCGGGATTACTCGGCCTGTCGCGCAATATGGGGCTGATCGCCGGCGCTTCTGCCATGGGCGCCGTATTTTCCATCGCCGTCGGGACGGAGGATTTTACCAGGGCGACAACATCCGCCATCGCCACCGGAATGCGCCTCACCTTCCTGCTGTCATGCGCCATGATGGTCGTTGCCATCCTCGTTGCATTTGGATGGCCGAATACACACGGAAAGCCGTCGCCGGTGATGAAGCAAAATCCGGAAGGCTGATCACAGGTGGCGGTATGCCTCGGGCGCCTCGACCTTCCTCGTTAACATGAGGCCCGCACGCCCCGAAGCCGGCGTTGCAATCTCCGCAGCCGGCAAGAGGCGTCTGAAATGACCCATTACAATGGGCCAATTAATTGGAAAACAGTCGATATCGCTTCATTGAAATGGGTCAATATATCCGGATTACCGCCCACACGGTTTTGCCAAATAACCGTGGCTCGCAAACACAACGCAATGCTGCATGAATTTAATGAAAATATTTGCATCATTCGCTCGACCTCCTGTTCTGAGGACGGGTGAACATTTTGACCAGACTGGGCCAACTGAAACAGCACCTGATCCCAGGCAAGGTATATCGCAGATCGGACCTGGCGCGATGGATCACGCCGGTGGATCGGGATCTTCGAAAGCTGATGGACGCCGGAGAGCTGACCAAACTCTCGGGCGTCTACATCCGCCCGAAAACAACAAGCTTCGGCAACGCCCCGGCCCGTGACCATGACCTGGTTGAAACGTTTCTCAAGGACAACCCTTTCCTGTTGCTCACGCCAAACGTCTATATGCGCTCGGTGTCGGGGCTACGCGGCTTTACAACGAAACCGTTGTCTATAACAGAAAACGCCACGACCCCATCAAACTCGGCAACCGCATCTTTGATTTCCGGATGAAACCGGATTTCCCGGCTATAGTAACAACAGAGTTCCTGCTGGTCGATCTGGTCAATAATCTCAAGCGACTTGTAGCTTCATTCTGGGCGGCGAACTTTGTGCAAAAGGCCGTCGAGCGCTGCATAATCGCAGGCGAAACGATATCCGCCTTCGCAAGGAGTGGGGTTGTACGGACATTCTGCCTAGATGTCAGTCGATCTCGAAGTTCAGATCTGCCCAATAATCGAAATACGCCCTGACCTGTTTCTTGGGTTCGATTGTGCCTGTGCGCACAAGGGAAGAATATGTTCTCCCGCCGCGGGCCGAAATTTCGGCAATCAACGTTGCAAGACGCTCGCTTGATGCGGCGACGAGGAAAACATCTCGATCATCGCTCACATAAATGAGCGCGTCATTCGGCGACAGAATATACTTGTCTTCATCGACAAATCCACTCTCCAGTTTCACAGCTTCGGAAAACGAGGAGGCGGATGCGCCCTCGAGCGGTTTATCCCCGCTTGAGACGAACAATTGACGCGAGCCGAAAAATGCCTCAAAGGCTTCAAATTCGGTATCATCCAGCCAGTCTACGCCAAAGAAAATCCTGCAACCGTTCCTGCGGCAGAATTCCTTATCTATTCCATATCGATGGGATTTCATCTTCGCCTCATGTCGACGGGCCCCCGGGATATCTGTATTTTCGGAAAGGCCGTCCGTTCGGCTTGATAATATCGAGTGTTGGCCCATTGCTTTTACTTTCAGGTCGCACCGTTACGGTCCGGCCGTCAGACAGCTTGCCTATCCTAATACCATTTCCTTTATCGATCGCGTTGTCTCCCACAAGGTCGTCAAAATCCTTGTTCGCATCGTTGACGGTCCCAGGCCTGTCTCTGTTGAAATCCTTGTCACCGGGTTTCTGGGTGGAATCCGCATCCATCTCCCCGATCTTTTCCTCCTCTTTTTTCTCCTTCGCCTCCGCGCAGTCACCCGTACAGTCAGACGCATCATCGTTTTGCAACGCGTTGTCCGCGTCTTCATCCGCCTTGGACATCTGTTGACTGACGATGTAGGCGCCGCCGATGATTGTTACCGCCGCAAGAACACCATACGCCACCCAGCCAGGCGGCCCTCCCGCCAGAAGCGGCGCGCCGGCAACAAGCGTTGTCATGCGGTCACCCCGCGCTGCGAAGCTACGCTAACGGACCGTAGCAACAACCGCACTTTCTCATCCGGTGTCACTTCTCCCTTACTCATCATATAGTCGGAGACGCCCCGTTGTCGCATCAACCGACCACCCGTTATCGCCTGAAGATAGCACCAGCGTCCCAGATCCGCCTCGGAACGCACGCCAAGCGAACTTGCCTCGCGAATGTGAGCCCTTATCCAGATGTCACGCTCTTTCTCGTCCATATCTTTAAGGTGATCTGCAGCGTGACGCTCGAGATAATCGGATATCCTGCGGCGCGAGGCCTGCTCCCGCACGTCAGAAATGGATGCCATCATATCTTTCGACAGGATCAGCGGCCCACGGCGCGCCCGATCAAACGAAAACGCCCTCCTCGCGCGTTTCACTCCGCCACCCCATTCGCCACCGGGTGCGAATAATAGCTGGGTGGCAGGACCAAAAAGATTATCGAGCTGGGTTTCATCGAGTGCAGGAATAATCTGCATCATGACATTCGCATCCGCGTGCCGGAAAATGAGCGGCTCATACCCAGCGGACGTCACGCTGTCAGAGGCTGAGAGATCGGCTTCAGCTGCAGGTGAGGCCTTTCCCCCGCGCGGCAACTCACTCGAAACCTCAGGGTCCTCCCAGGTCTTCGGCACAAATATGCGGTTGAGACGGCGCAGATGCCGATAAAGCCGCTCAGGAGCGAAACCGTCTCCACCGGACCAGAACACCACAGCAGATTTCCGCTGGCTCAATACGATTATTTTCCGAAGGCGCTCCTCGACCGTTATTTTGTCACCTTCGGGCACTGGCAACATTCCATCACCTGTCGGATCACCTCCCCGCAGGGATGACACCATATGCGCGGAAAGCGCGGCCGAGCGCGCGTGCAGAACCTCTTCGGACAGATCATCCTCGACTTCATCCACCCATGACGGAGCTCCCGTAGAATAGGATATGGCGGCTTGGTAAGGGTCGACCAGCCAAGGCCCGCCGAGGACTACGTCGTAATCACCGTCCGCATAACGGTAGAGCGGTCGGTGGGCAATGTTCGCCTCTTTCAGCAGTTGCGGCAGATCGCTGTATTGCGAGCCATCCATCGCGGCGTAAACACGCTTTTGCGGATTGGCCGCGAGTTCGCAAACTGCTTTCAGCAAAGCTTGAGATGCCGTGTCCTGCCGTCTCTCGTCACTGGGGTTACGGAGCATTAAAACTATCCCCGCACCATCGGCATCGATCTCGCTGCCATATCTTTCTGGCAATCGGTGCCGCCAGCGTCTCCGATTTTACTCGAGCCGGAACCATCACCGATAAAAACATTGGAGGAGCCCGTTTGCGCCTGCCCACCACAATCGATCGCATCCCCCATGCGGCCAGCGGGCTTGCCATTGATGAAGACTGTTGCCGAGCCAGCAGCGAGCTTGCGACCATGTGAGGGTTCCGGACAAACCGGGCATCCATGGGGAACATACGCATCACCTACCCGCATTAACGGCTTGTTGTTGACGAATATATTCGGGCTACCGCCCGTCGCAAGCGTAGGCGGGAAATGGCAAGAATGGCCTGAGCCTATGTCGGAACGGCGATGGGCTGGTGGCATATCTACAATCCCCAACTGGAAGTCAGTCTGTTCAAGCAGGAAACGCCGAGTTGCCGAGCCACCCGCGACCGAGCCAGAAACCTGGAAGGATTCGCTTCCATTCTTCTAAGTAATTGCTTTAACATAATTTTCAGGCGCGCCCCTCACAACCCCCATACTGATTCAACCAATCACTTCACGAGTCCCTTCAACCCTCGTAAAATTCAAAGCACCTTCGCAAAATCAGCCTCATGCCGAACAGCAGGGCGATAAACGCAACGAAAGCACCTAATGAAAACGGGCCGAATACAATCCACGCGATCGAAAAAAGCGCTGCAAATAATGCTACGAAAACGAAGTAAGCTGTTTTTTTTCGCATCCTGATGCGTTGCATATGATTACATTTCCCAATATTTCTTGACGAGCGCTGGATCAACTTGAGTTCCGAAAACCTGTTTGTACTGCTCGTCAGTCATCTGACCGCTATGAAATCGATCAAGCAGAATATTTCGTATTTCTTCCATTTGCTGCAAGGCACTGTGATAGGCAATTGTACCGCCAACAATCACCACGACGCCTGCCACCCCGGCCGTGGCTCCTAATCTTGCCCCAAAACGCTTTTGCAAGGCCTCAATAATGGCGCTTCGGCCAACGAGTCGGTCCACACCACGTTTAGCCCCAGCCTTGACAGAACCCTTGTCAATCGCCTCCGCAATCCCGGCGCCGCCCGCTGCCATGCCGGCGCCCCATCCGGCCTTATTAAGCCAATAAACAGTGCGCTCCAGATCGGCGTAAATTTCCACGAGTTGCGCGGTGGATTTTCCGAGATTGGCGTACCATTGCGGAAACTCCTGCATCATGATGACGTTACTTCCCAACCCGCCTACGAATTCTGAATATGGGTCGAAAACCCCGCTCGTGTTGCCGAGAATTTGGTTGCCATAGTTCCTTCGCGCACTCTTATCGGCGATCGCGGGCATCGCGTAAAGGTGACTTAAAAGTGCCAATGCCAACTCCGGATTGATCTCTGTGGCCTGCGGCCGTATCTTGAAGATGGCGCAAAGATTGTTCAGCCTTTGTTTTGATCCCTGATCCATCTAGAAGCCTCAATTCAAATCAATGCGTTTCGACTTGAGCTTTATTGAGTTCTCACCAGAGATCACGATGTCCACGCCGGTGATCTCGATGTTGCCCTCTTTGTCAAACGACAGACGCGTTTTCCCGCAGAAAATTACAAATTTTTCACCCACCTGCTCAGTGCGGTATTTGCCGACAAATGATGAGGCCGAGCCAGCAACACTTAACGAATAGTTTTTTCCAACCTGAGCAAACTGGCTCTCAACGACACTTGTATTGTAGTTGGAACCGATGTGATACTGAGCGCTCTGTCGAACCGTCACATTGTGGCTTCCATCCGAGATGATCGTAAAGTCGCCTGGACTACCGCTACTCTCAAAAAGGTCAGGTCGCATCGATGCAGCGACACCCGATAAGAGGTTGGAAGAATATCCGATTTGCCGATCCATCATAGCGCTAATTCCCGATGGACCTGTATAGATAGTAAAAGTTCCAGAAACTGAAGTCACGGAGTCGCCCAGCACCTCCGAAAGCTTATTGTTGAGAACAGCGGAAGAAGAATTATTCATCGATATTTTTGATTCGTTATTATGTATTATTGTATTCATATCCCGTTGTGCGGTTATTCTTATTTCTTCCTGAAAAGCCTCGTCTTCAAAACGCAACTCATTAAAGCCCTGTCCTTTATGCGTGTTGGTTCGGAACACGCTCTTCGTCTTGTTGGCCGGCAGTTCATACGGCACCGTCTGACGTGCATTCGGCACCACCCCCGTCACCAGCGGCCGGTCGGGATCGCCATCCACGAAGGCCACCATCACTTCCATGCCGATGCGCGGAATAATCTGCCCGCCCCACGTGGAGCCCGCCCAGTTCTGCGCCACCCGCACCCAGCACGTATCCGTGCCATCCTTCTTCGCCTTGCGATCCCACGGGAACCACAGCTTGATACGGCCATACTGGTCAGGATGGATTTCTTCGCCTTCAGGGCCGGCGACGATCGCCACCTGCGTGCCTTCGATGCGCGGGCGTTTTGTTGACCGGTGCGGCGTCAGCGGCACACGGGCCGGAATTGCCTCAAAGTGATTGCGATATTCCGGCTCGTTGCCATTGGTCTCATAGGAGAGATCGACGATATTGTGGCTTGCCCTGATGATCACATGCTCTTCATAGGCGTGTTCAGGGTGGGCGACCTCGTAAGGCGTGAAGCGGCGGCCGGCCTCCAGAATGCGCGAGGTCGACGAACCGAATACCCGGTCGTGGTCGGCCTCGATCGCCTGGGTGCGCAGTTTCTGCGCCCGCTCCGCTTCTTCGACTGTCCTGATGCGGGCCGGGTATTCGTAGAGCTCGCGCTTCGTCGCATCCGGCATCTGCACCAGCGACGGCGTCATCGTACCCGGCACCATGCCCGGCGTCTCGAAATTCCAGTCCGCGCCAGCGCGCTGGCCCGGGACATAGGAGAAACGCCGTGCCCAGTCGTTGATGTGGTTGCGATCCGAAGACCCCTGCGCCAGACGCACCGTCCCCTCCCCCTGGGCGGCCGGCGACGGCCCAAGCCAGCCACTGGCGCTATCGGCCACATGCAGCTTGTGGGAACCATCCTCATGGCTGAACCAGTAGAACAGGCCGTCCTCTTCAAAGCGGCGCAAAAGATAGTCGAGGTCGGTCTCGTTAAACTGGACGCTGTAGTGCTGTGCAGGCGGCGGCGAAATGATGCCCGACGTATCTGGTGCGGGAATGCCGTGTTCGGAAAACAGCGTCTCGACGACCTCGACCGCCGTCTTGTCCATCCAGATACGGCAATCCGACCGGCGCGACAGAAGCCACATTTGCGGGCGGATGGTCAGCGCATAAGAGCGCATCCCGCGTGTGATCGGCGGACCCTCATGCAGCTCCGTCACCAGGCCGTTGAACGGGCGACGGATGCCGCTGCCCTCTTCGCCATCGCCCTGTTGCACCTCGACCGAAACATCGACCAGCCGCCCGATCAGTTCCTCTGGCTTGACCGCTTCCTTCTTGGCCCGCACCGTCAGGCGAATATCGAAGAGTTGCGATACGCCTTCCTCGACCGTCAGACGCTCCGGAAGAAGCTGATCCTCGCCCAAAGGCGACTTGACCTTGAGCACACGACTCGCCTGAATGAAGTCAGAGGATGAGGGCTGGTCATTCATTGCGAACCTCGATAGCAGAGCTCAAAAAATCAATCAGCTGTCAAAATCTCGACAGAATGCAATCAAACATTGTGGCGAAACCAAGGATTCAACATGAATTCTACAACCTGGATACGCCAAATATCCATCTATGAAATCTGACAGGCCGGGGCACGGAGTGACCATCGAAAGAAATCCGAGACATACAAAACACGATGCCGGTACCTACGGCCTTAGCCGCGAAGAAGCAGCCGGGGCTCGCCACGGCTCCGGCTGGTGGGTCAGTATCAGGCGGCGGGGCCACCGGATTGTCAGGCTGTTCAAGGACAGCATCTACGGTTCCGGCGATGCCGCCTACCGTCAGGCACGCGCCTACCGCGACGCCATCATTCTTGCCATTCCGCCCGCCACCAACATCGAGCAGGCCGTGCTTCTGCGCAAGAACAACCGAAGCGGCATCTCCGGCGTCAGGCGTGTTGAGACAGCCGAAGGCGATGTGTGGCAGGCAACCTTAATGACCAGGGAGGGGCAGAAACGCGAGAACTTCTCCGTCGCCAAACTGGGCGAAGAGGCGGCAAAGTCGATGGCGATCACGCAACGGCGCAAATGGCTGAGGGCCCTGCCGGTGACACATCTTGCCTATGCGCATCACGCTGCGGAAGTGGCGCGCGCGCAGTTCGCCGACGAGCTTGCGCCGGCGGATGATGTTTTGCCCGGGGAGCGCCGGGCCGATGCTGACATCAAGGCGCGTATCAAGGAAATTAACGACCGGTTTGATGCAGCGCGGCCGAAGCGACTGCGGGTTCGGGTAAAAAGCTATTCAACGGACAGGGTATCCATCGCGGTTTCCGATGCAGAAAGCCCCGCGCGGAAAAAACTCATGCATCTCAACAGGCGGGGCAAGACAGGGACCGAAATCATAGACGCGATCAACAGAAGCGTCCGGGAAACCGTAACGGCAATTCATGATGAGAAGACCGCGTGCTGGTTCAGTTCCACCTATGGCAACAAACTGCTCAATCCGCAGACATTCAACATTGATGAGGGTTTCAACGTGCTTGTTATCGTGCCCCGGGAATAGTGCATCTCATCGACTTGAGCTGATATTAATGACGACGGACGTGCCGACCTGAACAAAGGAATAATCCACCGCGCCCCGCTTCCACAGTGCGGTTACGCTATTTATCGCATCATTCTTGTCGAGATTGTCTGGTGCTCCAAGCCGCTCCGATAATGCATCCATGAAACCGGCAGGCCTTGGCGTGGTAAACGCGCATGCCTTGTGTCCATCAGGACCAGCGGCAATCCAGAACGACAATAACTCCACTCCGCCCTCCCTCTTATGTCGCCAACCCACGAGATCAACAGAACCGCCATTAAAACCGACGAAGTTGCGACGCCACTCCTCAACGTCGGCATTGGACAGACGCTGCCAGTCGAGTTTGTCGCCGTTCACCATCGCTTCTTGCACAGTGGACGCTTCACAGATGTCGAGAAGGCGGTCGACCATCGTATCCGCCGGCGTGGCCGCGGCTTCCCCGAAGCTCAAAAATGCGGCAAAGCAGCTGATTGTCGATACCTTGAGGTACCGACGTCGGAACGTGCACGCTCCGTTTTTCATATCGTCACTCCGTTTTGGTCTCACCGCCATTTTGTTACGGTAGACAACCTCCACGCCAAACGATCCCCCGGGAGGTCGCAGACTGATCGACGTTCGCTTTCCGGCAATCTCCGCGCCGATAATCTCATTTTGCACAAGCGGAACGCAACCCCGGATTTCTGCACTCAGCACTCAGCCATCGACCGTCCAAAAAAAGGGCCAGCATGATGCACGCCTCATATTTTACTTCCGGAAAACCAACCAAAGCTATGATAGAAATAGGAATAATTAAGAGATAACGATAAAAAACCTCACGTCTGTATCCACGCGCCGTGATGCATCGGCATCACAGCCTGGCGTCAACTTCGGGGCCTGAAGCTTACCTCGAAGGTCTTCCATTGACGCCCGTCAGCCGACCCGGCACCCTCGTCCCATGACCCTGACCAACAGTTTCATTGCCGAGCTCATCCGCGACGCCAACAGGCTTGATCGCCTCGACGGCTGGCAGAAGCGGTGTATGCTCGAACGGGCCGTCACAACAATCCGCGACATGCGCGAAACAATCGGCATCCCATCCGGCCCCGGCCGTGACAGTCTCCTCGACATCCACACCGTCGCCCTGTCAATCGAACGCGGATGGCGCAGCGATGAAGAGATCCGGAACGCCCTGCTGCAGGCAGCCGCCATGATACGCGACCTGCATATCGTCCTCGACAGCAAAACCGAAATCAGCCTCGTCAAACCTGCCGGTTGAGGGGCGGCGCCATCGTCGGACGGCCAAATGCCAGATCATACCGGCAACATTCAGCCCGCAAATATTAGGATTTTATTAACCATGCGGAGCCACCCTTCCGTCTCAGCAACGATGGAGGTTGGCTATGGCTTACGACTGGAATCGCAATGAACGCGACGGCAGGTTGGATGAACTGGCGGCAGCTCTGATATTCTTCACCGTCGTCACCCTGCTTCTGGCATCCGCCTGTCTGGTGACAAGCCTTGCCGCATAGGCAGGGCGTGGCGTGCTTCGCTGGCTGACCATCACAGGGCGCTGAAGGCCCGGCGACGATACTGTGTCACCACAGACCGCTGCCGCGCCTGCCGGGCCTGCGTCACGCCGCTCACACGGCAATCCTGTCCCTTTCCTCCTGAAACCGCCTCTCGCGCGTCTTCGGCCGCAGCAGGCGGATACGCGACTGCGGCTCGATCACAGACCAGTGCGGCTGGATCAGCTCACGCAGCATCTTGCGCAGTTCCGGCCATGGGGTCTCTTCGTTGCGAAGCTCCGGATCATACATCACCAGCATGCAGTGAAGCTTGGCGGCAATGTCGTGGATGTAATAGGGTTGCAGCGAAATCAGCACACGCCCGGCAATACCCTCGAACCGGGCAAGGTCCTGCGCCTTCGCAAGACTGGCGCTGTAACCGATGCGACGGTCAGCCGCATTCCATGCCCGTCTCAGTCTCAGCAACTCCAGACGCGCGCTCTCTGCGGCTTCAGCACCAATCCGCGGCGCAAGTTCCCTGATCTCCTCGAAAGAGGACACCGTCCCTGCCGATGGACCACCATCGTCAACTGCAATCACGACAGCAGGACGACCGCCGGTCTCTTCGAGCAGTCGCGCCTCAAGTTCCCGGCATTCCCGCTCGGCGGCAAGCCGCTGCTGATACATGTCATACCAGTCCGGCCACAGCTCCTTGGCATGGACCGGTCCGGCAATCGTGCGCGAGGGAAGATCGTTGAGCAGCATCGGCAGGATCCGTGCGGCCAGCGGCAAAAGATTGCGCCGGTTGATCACGCTTGGCAGGTTGTCGACAAACGTCTCGTTGGGGAATGCATTTGCGCACGAAATTTTAGGTAAAGTTCTGCTATTCTCAGAATCAGCCATGATCCAAGCTCCTGATAGCTAGATTGTGGTCAGGTCGAGTCAGGCGGTAGGACGCCTGATTCGGCCGCCTGCATAACGCAGACATCTGATAGTAACTGGAATTGGTAGCGAAGCAATATTTTTCGCTAAATTATGGCGATTTTCATGTTTTCTGTTCAAGTGAGGATGGCGCGTGCCGCTTTAGGATGGGGAATTGTCGAACTTGCGGAACATGCGGGAATATCGACAAACACCCTGGTCCGCCTAGAAAAAGGTGAGGACCTCAAGGAATCAACGATCGAGAATATACGCTTTGTTTTAGAACAAGCCGGCGTGAAGTTCGTAGACAACGACGTCACGTTTGGTGTTCTCGTCAACAAAGACAATTACATTCCGTTGCCGTAAATCGCCTACACATATAACGGCGAGTTACGGTACCGAGCGAGCATCTTCGCTAAAGAGCGAAATTGCACCTGATCCTTTCCCAAAAATTGCGCCATATCAGACTTTCGAGCGCAGCTCTTTATCACGCGAACAGCGAGATCGGCAGCAGGCGGTTGACGATCGATCCGGTGGAATGAAGGATTGCGCAATGACCATTCATAACAACCTTTCCGGCCACATACTCCTTCTCTCCGGCCATCCCGGCTCCGGCAAGTCCACAATCGCCGAAACGCTTGCACGCCTGCCCGGCCTGCCAAAGGTGCATTTCCACAGCGATGATCTGTGGGGTTACATCAAGCATGGCCGCATCGATCCCTGGCTTCCGGAGTCCGATCATCAGAACCGGATGATCATGCAGATCGCCGCCGACGTTGCCGGTCGCTACGCCGACGGAGGTTATTTCGTCATCCTCGATGGCGTCGTGCGACCGGACTGGCTGCCGGCCTTCATGGCGCTTTCGCGCCCGCTGCATTACATCGTGCTGCGCACGACAGTGACAGAGGCGATCGAACGCTGTCAGGCACGCGGTGGCGACAGCCTCGGCGATCCGCTTGTCGTCGCCGATCTTCATGCGCAGTTTGCCGATCTGGGCGTCTTTGAACATCACGTCCTGTCAGTATCGAACGAGGACAAACAGGCTGCCCTGCACTCGGTCATCAATGCGCTGCAATCGACGCGTTTCCGTCTGGATGCATCGATCGATGGCGACCGATAACGCAGAAATGGGTGAAACACGCGTGTCTGCACCGACAATCTACCTCCTCCGTCACGGCGAAACTGTCCGGAACTGCCTTGGCCGGTTTCAGGGGCAGTGCCCTGACGACCGGTTGCCATGGCAAATGGAAGCGGTTATAAGGATTTTTGAATTTCCTTATAACGACTGTGCCGATTTATCGCGATCCCGGTTATAAGGAAAAAAACAAAACCTTATAATGACACACGTCGCCGCAAGGATCGCATGTCTTGAAACAGATTGACCTCGCATACAGGACAATGTTCGCGGAACTGGCGCAGCGATCGTTCGATGGGCAGTTCTCCACCGACTTCCCTCATAATGGACGGTTCGTGAACGTCCCCGTTAAAGGCAAGGGTTACTGGTACTTCGAGTATCCGACCCCCGATGGTGACAAGCGGCGCTATGTAGGGCCGGAAGCAGACGCGGAAATAACCGCGAGGGTACACGCCCACAGGGAAGTCAAAGACGACCTCAGAGAGCGGCGTCGGCTCGTTAACGCCCTTACACGAACTGGTGGCATGGCGGCGCCTGAACGTTTTGCCGGCGAAGTAACGAAAGCTCTTGCAGATGCCGGATTGTTTCGCCTTCGAGCGCTTATCATAGGCTCGGTTGCGTTCAGCTGCTATTCAGGGCTGCTCGGGGTTCGCCTTCCAAATGCCGCGCTCCAGACGGGCGACGCCGACTACGCCCAGGATTTTGCAATAAGCTCAGAGATTGGGGACAGCCTGCCACCAATCCTGGACGTCTTGCATACCGTCGATCCGTCCTTCAGAGCGGTACCACATCAGGCGGACAAGGCGCGTGTGGTCGCCTTCGTGAACTCGGACAACTATCGCGTGGAGTTCCTGACGGGGAACCGCGGGTCGAACGACCATACGGGCAAGCCGTCACCCATGCCTGCTCTCGGCGGTGCGTCGGCGGAAAACCTTCGCTTCCTGGACTATCTGATCTACGAACCCGTGAGAACGGTGCTGCTGTATAGAGAGGGCGTGAGCGTCAATGTTCCCGCTCCCGAGCGCTATGCCATTCACAAGTTGATTGTCGCGTCCCGCAGGCGCAACGATGCCCTGGGCAGGGCAAAGCGTGACAAGGATCTTCAACAGGCATTCCTGTTGTCAGAGGCACTGGTGGAAACCCGGCAAGGATATTCACTGGCCGACGCCTGGAACGAGGCGTGGGAACGCGGTCCCGCATGGCAGGAAGCGATCACTTCAGGACTCGCCATAATGCCTGAGAAAGCCAGGTTGCCCTTGGCCGTCGCGCTCGGCGTTTCCGCCGCTGATCTGGGCAAAAGATGATGGCAACCCCGGTGCAGATGCCCGAACTTCCCGTTCCGCAGGACGGGTTCTATCGACTTCATAGCGGCAGTTGCAAACTCGTCACCGGTTGACCATCCAAAACTGCACCTGTTCAGTAGCGGACCGTTATTCCGCCGGCAAAACGGACTGCGAACCTCGCACAAAACGGCTGCCGCGGCGCTGACGCCGAAACCGGTTTGACCTTTGATCGACACGGAGAAACCCATGCCGAAACTTCAGGACATCTATCTGGCTTACCTCGACTGCCTCAACCGTCAGGCCTTCGATGAACTCGGCACCTTCGTCGACGATACAGTCGAACACAACGGCCGACCATTCGGCCTGTCGGGCTATCGCGACATGCTGGTCCAGGATTTTGCGGACATTCCCGACCTGCGGTTTGAAGCAGATATCCTTGTCAGCGACGCGAACAGGATTGCTGCCCGGCTTTCGTTCGATTGCACGCCCAAGGCCACCTTCATGGGTCTCCCGGTCAATGGCAGGAAGGTTCAGTTCTGCGAGCACGTTTTCTACGAGTTCGGGCACAACAAAATCCGCAGGGTCTGGTCGGTGATCGACAAGGCCGCGATTGAACGCCAGCTCGGCTGACCGCCAGCAAACGTCAACCGTTCCCGTCCGCGTTTTCCCCATTGAGCAAATCCTCAAGCAGTTGACGATCGGCATCCCGCAGCGTCATCTGCGGCAGCTGGCGCCGCAGCAAGTCGCGCAACATCCGCACGTCCGGCCCCTCTGCCGATTGTCGAAGTTCGCTGACCATCCATGTGCCCAGCAGCATTTTCCGCCGTACCTCAAGCCGCCGTTCCCGTGCGGCAAGCCGTGCCATCAGCGAGCGCTTGCGTGCCTCCAGTTCCTCGATGCGACGGGCAACCGGTTTACGCACCATCACGGGTTACCTCGCAAGCTGTGGGGACCTTGTTCTCCACCAGCCTCACCCTCACCAGATGACCGCCCTCGCCACAGCGCCGGACGTTTATGGCAGGGCAGGCCTCAACGAAACCGCCAAGCCCGGCAAAACCGAAGTGGCGCGGATTGAAGGACGGCTCATGCAGGGCAAGCCACAGACCGACCTTTGCCAGTGGTGACCAGCCATCTTCTTCCCTGCTGGCAGACACGGCCTCTTCGATCATCGCCAGCATCTGCTGCTCGACATGGGCGGAGAGATCTGTTTCCCTGCCGGCGGTCTGTGTTGCGTCTGCTGTTGTGGCGGAGAGCCACCGCATCTCTTTGGACGGCCGCAGCCTGTCGAAACGGGTAAAGCTGCTGCAGGCGGCAATGAAGGAAGACGGTGTCTGCCGGCCACCAAATCCGTGCACGGCGATCCCCTCTTCGCGGATGCGTACCGCCAGCCGGGTAAAGTCGCCATCACTCGAGACGATGCAGAAACCGTCAAGGCGGTTCCGGTGCAAAAGATCCATCGCATCGATGATCATGGCGCCATCGGTGGCGTTCTTTCCCGGACAGCTGGCAAACTGCTGCACCGGCCGGATGGCATGATCCGCAAGCCGGCTTTTCCAGCCCCTCATGTTTGCCTGCGTCCAGTCGCCATAGAGACGCCGGACCGTCGCGTCGCCGAGCGTTGCGACCACACCGAACAGCCCGTCCACGATTTTTGACGAGACATTGTCAGCGTCGATCAGCACGGCCAGCCTTGGGCTTTCCCGGTCCGTTCCGATGCCGGTGTTTTGCCGGACACCCCTTGTCCCTGACCGCCGTTTCGTTTCCCCGAACCTGCCTGCATCCATCACCGTCTCCATTGCTCTCTTCGTTATCGAGGCAAGGGTAACGAGGATCGATTTGCAGCGCATTCTGGTGAATTCACCATAGAGCCAGCCATCCCCCGTCCCGCTAGACTGAATTCGACAAGGGCGCACTTACGAGTTGGCACCCTGGCGACAGGCCAGACATCGAAGGGCTGACGTCCGGTTGTTTCCGCTCACCCGCGGGCGGGACCGGGCCGGAATCGGGTTTTTCTGCCGGCGCGTTTTATCGGGAGACCGGCATGGCGATCTATCATTGCAGTGTAAAACCGGTCGGCCGCAGTGCCGGCAAAAGTGCCGTCGCCGCCATCGCCTATCGCACCGCCAGCAAAATCCTCAACCAGCGTGACGGCATTACCCATGACTTTACCGCAAAGCAGGGTGTCGTCCACACGGAAATCATTCTTCCCGATGGTATCGATGCCCCATGGCTGTCCTGTCAAACGATTGCCGACGCGACCGGCAAGAGCGTCAAGACCATTCAGCGCGCCGTCCATGAACCTGAGGTGAAAGGATGGTTCGAGGTCGAGCGCGGAAATGGCGTCGGGCACAACACAGAATATCGTCCCCCAGCAGCATCGATTTTACGCGCATCGGACGCCCGCGAAAAGACGGACAAAGTTGTCACCCTTTACCCTGACAAAGGCGGTAAAATTCGTCCGGAAAGGCGGTCAGATGTGTCTGGCGAAGAGGGACAAATATGTCCACCAAACCCAGAGAAAGAAAAAATAAATAGACCTAACCCGCGCGAGGACGCCCCGCTGCGCGTCGAGACCCGGCGAGCCGTCCCGCTCGTTTTCGTGGCTGAGACCAAGGCGGATCAGGTCGAGCAGTGGTGCGCCTGGCTACGCCGTCACGGGCTTCCATCTATCGAAACCCTGGGCTTGCCAACCGTGAAAACCGGCAAGCCAGGTTATGCCTTGCCGGGATATTGGCCACCGGACGAGACGAGCCCAGGTGCGCTGGACTGGATCGCTTTCTTCAGCCGCCGCCCTGACCACATTGCCACCGAAACTCCCCGACAAACCGACCTTCGGAGGGCGTCATGACGGACGGCGATTTGAAGGGAGCAAGGCAACCCCTGTCATACGGCGAGCCTTCTGACAGGGAGCCTTGTGAGGGGAGGCAGACCTCCCCTTCAAACCCCACCAAGAGCACGCGGCGATCGCCCAAAGGCGAACTCAATGCCGTCGTGGTTTTCCGCTGCACCGCATCGGAAAAGCAGGCGCTGACCGCCCGCGCAGCGCGGGCCGGTCTGCCCTTCGCCACGCTGATGCGGGAAGCGCTCGGCCTCACCGAGGCGCGCCGCCGCCGTCCGGTTCCGAAGGTGGACCCGGAGCTGGTGCGCGCCGTCGCCCGGATCGGCGGCAACCTCAACCAGATCGCGCGATGGCTGAACGCGGCCCAGGTTCAGGGCCAGGTGTCCGCCATCGACGCAATCACGGTTGCCACGCGCCTGGTCGCCATCGAGCGGGCGCTATCGGAAACGCTTGAGCAGTTCACCGCCAAGGATGGCGCGCCGTGCTGATCAAGTTCTTCCGAAACGGTCAGGGCGGCGGATCGGGACCGGTTGACTATCTGGTCGAGCGCGACGTCGTCGCTTACGATCAGAACCGCAACGCGATCCGCGACGAGCGCGGCGGGGTCATGCTGTTCGCCCGCAAGCCTCTGCCCGAAGTGCTGCGCGGCGATGCCGACCGCATGCGCGCGCTGATCGACACCTGCCCGCACCAGTGGACCTATCGGGCCGGAGTCATCGCGTTCACGGCTGAGGACGCGCCGAACCCTGCCCAGCAACGGCAGGTGATGGACACCTTCGAGAACCTTGCCTTTGCCGGCCTCGAAGCCGACCAGCGCGATATGCTGTGGGTGCGCCACACCCATGAGGGCCGCGTCGAGTTGCATTTCGTGACGCCGCGCATGGAGCTGGTGAGCGGGCGCAGCCTCAATATCGCGCCGCCCGGCTACCAGAAGCACTACGACGCCCTGCGCGATGTTCTGAATAAGGAACACGGCTGGAACGATCCGATGGCGCCAGAGCGCGCCCGCGAGACCGTCAGCCTCATCGAAAGCGTCAGGCGCGGCGATGCCCGCGAGTTGATCCATGACTGGATCGTCCAGCGCATCGAGACCGGCGACATCCGTGACCGCCCGAACATGACCGAGGCTTTGACGGCGGCGGGGTTCGACCTGCCGCGCACCGGAAAAAACTACATCACCGTGCGCGATCCGGAGACGGACGAGCGCTGGCGCCTGAAAGGAGACCTGTTCCGTGAAGACTGGACCCGAGAGAATACCCTTGAGCGAGCGCTTGAAAGATCGTCTGGCGAGCCCAGCCGCTCCGGAAGCCGGCTCGACGCCATCGCTCCCGATGAGCTTCGAGACCGACTGGAGCGAAGCCTTGAGGCGCGCGCAAGCTACAATCGAGACCGATATCCGCAGCTTCACGGACGCGAACCGACAGCACTTGAGCGAGGCACTGGCGACGACCGAGGCGGACGTGAACCGGCTTCGGTCGATGGTGCAGCCGTTCTTCCTGACCATGGGCGCGGTGGCCTTTCTGATCATCCTGTTGAGCTTCACCGCGAGCTGGTTTTGGGCGGGTCTGATGATCGACCGCGCCCAGAGCGCCAGCCTTTGGCAATTGGGCTTGCAGATCAACCAGACCGGCAGCGGCAAAGTCCTCACCTGGGACGTCAACCGCCTTCAACTGATCACCTGCCAGGCAGGGACCGACAAAACCCCATGCCTGAAGATCGCCCAGGGAGATTGACCGATGACCGAAACCACCAGACCACCGATGCCCGAGACCCTGTCGCCGCTGGAACGCGAATTGCTGGGTTACGTCGAGACGTTGATGAACGCCTTGCAGAACGGAACCGCGCAGTTCGAGGCGCTGGAGAAACGCTCGACCGACATGATCGAAAATCGGCAAGCGGCTTTGGAAGGATCGCTGAAATCGCTCATCGCGTCACAGGCTACCTTCATGAACGCCTGGCTCGCCTCCGGCAATCCTTCCAGCGGCACGGCCTCAACCGGGCTGATGGAAGCATTCGCCCTGCTGGAGCAAGCCGAAGCGATGCTGGAGGCGGTCGCGCAGCAGACGTGACAGGCCGACCGATCGCGCCCGGTCACGGTCGCAACTGACCCTTATTTCCTTCTGGAGTTTCGATTCATGAATTTGATCATTCAGCCCTATCGCTATGCCCTTTCCATTGCCGTGGTTGCGGCAGGTTTCCTGCTGATGGAAACAACGCCCTTGTTCTGGCCACCCATCTACCAGAACGCGCGCGCCGCGATCCTCGTCATGTTTCTTGGGTTTGCGCTGCTGACCTTGGCAGGAGACACCCAGGGCCGCGTCCGCAGCGCGTCGGGCTTGGCTGTGGGGGCTGCCCTCCTTGCCGCGTCTGCTCTCGCCCTTACCGACCCGACCATTGCGGCCGGCGTCCTGCTCGACAGCTTCAAGGCTTGGCGAAATGCCGGCTATTCCGGAATCGAAAGTGTCCGAGGGGTGGTTTCGACCTGGGATCGCTTCACAGAGGCGCAAAAGCTTGGCGTGCAAACCAGCCTCGCCATTGGCCTGCCTGTGCCGCTGTTCCTCATTCTGCGAGCGATCTCGATTGCCGCCCCAGCTTCGTCAAGCCGCATTTCAAAACAAGGCCCATGGCGCGCCCGTTGGATGAACCGCCAGGAGTTGCGCCAGCTCCGGCACAACAACAGCGGCTTGCCACTCGGTCTATCCGGCGGCGCAATGCTGCGCTACCGTCCCAACCCGAAAACCGGATGGCGCGCCGGCCACCATGTCGCCATTGCCGGCACCCGCGCCGGAAAGGGCGTATCCGTCGTCATCCCCGCCATCATCGACCATGACGGGCCGGTCGCGGTCCTCGACATCAAGGGCGAGAACTTCGCCGTGACGCGCCGATATCGGCAGTCGCTCGGCCGTCAGGTCGTGGTTCTCAATCCCTTCGGCGTCATCGAGCCGTCGAAAGACCACTTCAATCCGCTCGATTATATTAGGCAAGCGCACCTGGTCCGCGACATCGAGGTCATTGCCGAGGGGCTTGTTCGACCGGAAGGCGGTAACGGCGCACACTTTGCCGAAATGGCGAAATCGATGATTGCCGCCGTGATCGAGGTCGTCATGACCGGGCGCGCCGAGGCCGATCGCAACCTCATCACCGTCATGGACCTGCTGTTTTCCGCCGGCTTTGAAAAGACACTGACGGAATGGGCCAGTGCGCCGGAGACATTCGGCACCCGCCCTGCTGCCGCCGCTGCCACCTTCCTCGCAGCCGGCGAGAACGAGCGCGGCGCGATCAAAACGACGATCAAGAAGGCTTTCGATTGGGCGCGTTCCGACGAATTGCGCGCCTTTCTCAGCACCTCGACATGCTCGCTTGGAAACCTGTTCGAGGGCCGCGCCGACCTCTTCATGGTCGTGCCACTCGACCAGGTAGAAGCCCAGGCCGTCTTTCTCCGATTGCTGACAAACATCATTCTCGGCATGGCCGTACGCCTCGAAGGCGCGAAGAAGCCGAAAAGGAACGTGCTGCTGGTCTTGGACGAGTTTGTTCGTCTCGGCAGAATGGAAAAGCTGATCAACATCGCCAACGTCGCCGCCGGCTGCGGCATCGAGGCACTGTTCATTACCCAGGACAAGGGCCAGATCGAAAGCGTCTACGGCAAGGGCGACACCGCCAGCATTCTCGGCTCCTGCGTCACCACCCGCATTTTCGGCCTCGGCAGAGCGGAGTTCGAAACCGCCAATTGGGCCGCGAACGCTCTTGGTGATCAGACAGTGCTGACCCGCACCAGGCAGTCGACCGCGAAGTTCGGCGAGGCCCGTAAGACCTCAACCGCTGAGCAGCGCCAGAAGCTCATGACCGCCGATCAGATCCTGGAAATGAAGACCGGCAAGATGCTGCTGCTGACAGGTTCGAAGCCGCCGGCACTGGTTGACGCGATCGTGTCGCACCGTCATCCGGTATATCGGGCGAAGCTGGATCGGAATCCTATGGTGTAGGGCAACAGGTTTGAAGGCTCTGGAGATCGGACGCCTGAAGCTAAAAGTCTAATGGCGCGCGTGGGAAAATCTTATAGTTCTCCGATGTATACTCACTGTAAGTTGCCACTTTGGTCGCAAGGCGGTGACGAGATGAGACCTTGTGCAGTTTTAAACCTACGAGAAATATTGATGACAAGAATTCTTACAGCAATGGATGTGGCAGAGAAAGTTTATGGTGAATGGAAAGAGACATTCCATACATTGAGAATTGATAAAGAGACTTGTCAACTCGCCATCGCGGACCTGGCACGAGGTCGCACGCTGAGCCCGGATTGCACTGCAGATAAAGTTTTGGATACGGTGCGAAAAGCGATCGCATCGGGCGGTGCCAATTTTTACGCTTAAGAGCATTGCGGACAGTGGCCGGCGGCGCAAAAGCGCCGGCCTAAGCCGTCTACGGGTATTGTCGGCATGTTTTCCGGAATTTCCGTATCGTGGATCCGTCCTCCCCTGCATTTCTCGTCGCAAATATCGGCCACTTAACTTCCAATCTGCCGGATATTGACTTCCAAATAGCCGAATACGATGGTCCCGATCAGCGGAGATTCGGAGTGCTGAATGTTTGGGCGGTTTGTAGAGCGGCGGGCAGATGAGGCGCTGTCCGATACGCCCGTCGTTTTGATAATTGGACCACGCCGGGCAGGCAAACAACGCTTGTCAAGAAGATGGGCACTTCGGAACGCACCTACATAACGCTCGACAATCAGACGGTACTGGATGCCGCCAGGAATGATCCAGTCGGTTTTATCCAAGGTCTCGATCAAGCCATCATCGATGAGGTGCAGCGAGCGCCGGACCTTCTATTGGCTATCAAGAAGTCTGTTGATGAAGACTACCGTCCCGGTCGGTTTCTCCTGACCGGGTCGGCCAATGTGCTGACGCTGCCGAAAGTCGCTGATAGCTTGGCAGGACGCATGGAAACTATCCAAATGCTTCCTTTGGCGAGGGCCGAGATCGCCGGGAGTTCCCCGAGCTTTCTTGAAGGATTGTTTGAAGGAAAGCTGAAAAATCAGCCGAATGCAGTTGTTGGCGACGATCTGGTTCAGTTGGTTTTGCTCGGCGGGTTCCCCGAAGCCCTTAGCCGCGAGAGTGAGCGCCGGTGCCAGGATTGGGCGCGATCTTATCTCACCTCGATCCTGACACGCGACTTGCGGGATATTGCTGACGTCGAGAAATTGGCTGAACTTCCGAAGTTTGTTCGGCTGCTACGCCTGTGCCACGAAGTCCTGCGTGGTGATGGCATTGGCGTAGAAGGGCGCAATCTCAGTCACAAAATCGTCCTGCTGCTTGCGGGTGTAGGTGTAGCCAGCCGAAGCGTCGTAGACGACGTTCGTGTGATAGCCAAGATCGTGCGCGTTGCGCATCGAGGATTCGACACATTGGCGTTGCGAGAAGCCGGCGAGGTAGATTTCGAAGATCCTGTTGTTGCGAAGATAGCTGTCGAGCGTTGTGCCCACGAAAACGCTGCTGCCACCGCCGCGCTCGCGTACGACGAATTCCTCTTCGGCGGGTTCGAAGCCCGGGAAGAACTCTGCCTGCTCGCCCAGGAATGAGCCGTAATCGCGCATCATCTTGCGCAGGCCGTACTTGCCTTCGCCGAGCACTTTGAAGGTCGGCTCGAATTTTAGTGAGGCGTGAATCACATGCATGCCGCGACTGCGGGCTTTCGCCAGGATGATCTTCGAATTGGCAATCGCTGTATCGACCTGTTCGCGATCCTGGAATGAGGGATAGATGCCGCCGGTCGGCGACAGCCAGTCGTTGACATATTCGATGAGAATGAGCGCCCTCTTGGATGGTTCTGTCATGAGATCGGTCCTGTCGGTCGCATGTGGATTAAGCCGCAATGATCGCGCCCTGCAGGCGCAAATGTTCGCGGAAGAGTTCGGGATAGGTTTCGACGACGGCATTCCTGACGCTTGGTCGTTCAGCGAGTGCGGAACGCCACGCCGTTAACCGCGGCAAGCCGTCGAAGATGGGATCTGATACGGCCGGGTCGATGATCTCGAAATAGCGGAATAGTGGCGCGTAAACGGCATCTACCAGCCCGAAGTCTGCCCCAGCGAAATAGGGGCCGTCAGCCAATTCCGCCTCAAGCTTTGCCAGGCGATCACTGAATGCCACGCGTTTGGCATCTGCGGTCGCCGCATCTTTGGCATGTAGGAACTGCCAGCCCTCCGTCATGGCCTGCGTGGCAAATTCGATCCATGCGCGGTGTCGCGCCCGCAACAGCGCCCCGCCGGGATACATAGCTGCGCCACCTTGGGTCTCGTTTAGATATTCGCAGATCGCTACGCTTTCGAAGAGGATTGCATCCTCGCCGTTGCGCTGTCTAATCTTCAGTACCGGCACCTTGCCGGTCGGCGATAGGGCCAGGAACCAGTGCGGTTTTGCCGACAGGGCAACATCGATCCGCTCGAAGGCGACCCCCTTCTCCAGCAGCAGGATCACCGCGCGCTGGACGAATGGGCAAAGGGGATGGCTGATAAGGGTGAGGTTTGTGTCTGTCATGACAGGTCTCCGCTCAGTGCTGCGTCAGATCGATTGCCCGCCCGACACATCGAACGTCGTGCCGTTTGCCCAGCCCAGATCGTCGGACAGGATTGCAGCTACCGCGGCGCCAATGTCACCGGACTCGCCGACGCGGCCTAGTGCAATGGTGCCAGCAACATGGGCGTTGATGTACGCGTCATCACGCACCCCACCTCCGCCGAAATCCGTTGCGATTGCGCCGGGAGCGATGGCGTTGACGCGGATCTGGCGCGCGCCGAGTTCAACTGCCATGAATTTGGTGAGTGTCTGCATCGCCGACTTGGCAGCCGCATAGAGGCCATAACCCGCCATCGTCGTGCGAACAAATGCGGTTGAGACGTTCAGTACGCGCCCGCCGTCATTGAGTAGCGGCAGCAGCTTCTGCGTCAGGAACACTGGACCCCTTAGGTGCATGTCGACCATCTGGTCGAACTGCACCTCGGTCGCGTCGGCAACCATGGTATAGACGCCTTCGCCTGCGTTGTTCACCAGGTAGTCCAAACGCGCAGCTCCGAACGTCGTCTTCAGGGTGTCGGCGACGTTCTCGGCAAAGGCCGCGAAGCTTGCGGCATCGGTGATGTCGAGCGCCAGCATTGCAGCGTTGCCGCCCATTGCTTCGATCTCGCTGACGAGTGCATGAGCCTCGGCGGTGCTGTTCCTGTAGGTGCCGATCACGCCCACACCACGCTTAGCTACATGCAGCGCCATGCTGCGGCCGAGACCGCGGCTGGCTCCAGTAATGAGTACGATCTTCTGAGACATAGCTCTGGCTCCTTATGGCCTAATCTTCTGAAGGGTTGGCCTGTGAGGGACCCTCCGCTGCAGACCATCTAGCGGAACTTTGCAGTCCAAACGCCGCCTGATGCTCTCAGAGTCTTGCCTGATTGTCTCAGGCTCTTGCAGAGGTGAGGAGACGTGTCATACTCATGGGCATGACCGATAATCTTCAGCCGCATCGCGATCTCGCACTCCGCCACGGGCGGGTCGGCATCACCCAGACACCAATCCCGCGCCTGGAAATCAGTGTTGGACAGGTGACTTCCGGTACGTCGCCGTGCCTATACCGCTCGATGATCTGCTTCATCTTGCAGGGTTCGAAGGACGTCGCGATCCACGACGACCTGCTCCGCTACGACTCATCTCGGTACCTGGTCAGTGCACTTGATCTTCCCTTGAGCGGGCAGATCCATAACGCTGACGACGGCAATCCTTATGTGGCGATCTCACTGGTCCTTGATCCGGCGCTTCTCGCCGAGGTCGCCTCGACGATGCCGGTCACGCGTGAAGCGGAAATGCCAGGTAGTGGCATCGCGATCAATCCAATGACGCCTGCGCTGCGCGACACGCTTAATCGGCTGCTGGCGCTACTCGACACACCAGCAGACATTCCCGCGCTAGCACCGATGGCGGAGCGCGAATTGCTGTATCGTCTCTTGCAAGGTCCGCAGGGACGACTGTTGCGTAGCATTGCCCGCCCAGAAGGTGCGCTCGGTCGTATCCGCCGCGCAGTTGAATGGATACGCGACCACGTCAATACGCAGTTCCGGATTGAGGCGCTGTGTGAAGCCGCTGGCATGAGCCGCGCCAGCTTGCACCGCCACTTTGTCGCGCTGACAGGGCTAAGCCCTATCCAGTATCACAAGCAACTGCGGCTTCAGGAAGCGCGTCATTTGCTACTCGCCGGCGACCGTACTGCCTCCGACGTCGCCTATGCGGTCGGCTATGAAAGCGCTTCGCAATTCAGCCGTGAGTATTTGCGTCAGTTCGGAGCGCCGCCCGTCCGCGATATCCGTAATTTAAGACAATCGATCGGCCAAGATATCGCTGGTTAGGTTTGTCTTGCGCAGATCAGGTGACGTGAATGCTAAATGTGCATTTCTGTCAAAGTCCACAATTAACGGGTCCTGACGACATTGTCGGACAGGGATGCCGAGGCGCCAGCGAGGAGCAGACGGTCAGCGGAACCCTCCTGGATTTTGTAAATTTTTGCCGTCACGCTGAGACCAGCACTAAGCGAACGGGTGGCCCTGATGCACCAGGGTTGTGAAGAAGTCCGTTCGCGAGCGAACGAGCATGGCCGTAACGGTCGGTGGTGACCTCGTGTTCATACACAATACTCACAAAACACCTGGTCGAGCACCAAACGATTGTGGCTGATGGTTGTTCGCGAGGCTCGCTTTCACTCTATTGCTGTCTTGACCCGGCGGCGCTCCAAAGAGACGCTTGTACTCACGGCTGAATTGCGAAGCGCTTTCATAGCCGACCGCAAATCCCACCTCTGATGCACGCATCTGCCCTGCGATCATGCGCCTCCGGGCTTCGTGGAGCCGGATATACTTTTGATACTGTAACGGACTGACCGCTGCGACGGCTTTGAAACGGTCGTAAAAGACGGATACGCTCATGCCTCCAAGCGCCGCGACCGCCCTGAAATCGAGACGCTCGGTGTGATGGTCGCGTATCCAGGCCATGGCCTTTCGAATGTGCATCAGGCGCGAGTCAGCCCCGGCAATCTGCCGAAGCAGGCCGCCATGCGGCCCCATTAACAGCCGAAACATCAGTGCGTGCTCCAATGGCTGCGCCATGACCGGAATTTCGGTCGGTCGATCAAGGAGCTCCACCAATCTTCCCCAAGCACCGAGAAGCGACGTACTTGCGGTGCTGAGGCCATACCCCGATTCGATCGGCAGCTCTGGTATCGCTGCCATCTCAAGAACGAGGTCAGACAGCAATGGCGCGTCCAGATACAAGCCGATTGCGACAAACGGTCTGTCTGGCGACGCTTCGCAAACTTGACCCAACGCGGCAATCTCGGCCGCGACAATCAAGCTTTGGCCGGGTCCATACTCGAACATCTTGTCGCCGATAAACATGCGCTGCGTGCCCTGGATCACCAACGATGCCGCAGGATCGTAGATCAGCGGATCGACCTCGGTCGTATGATCAAGAGTGTAAACGAACAGTCAATTTAAGATTAGGACGGCCAGCATGGCGCATTGCGACGGCGCGGATTGTGTCGAGTTCGCTCATCAAACCACCCTAACCCGATTGCCCAGTTCTATCAAGAATTCCGGAAGATCAGGCAAGAGTGACCGAAGTTCCGGCATCGTGGCCTTAGGGTTCAAGTCCTATCATCGGTCCCAAGACAGAGCCATTGAGGCGTCTGATGGTCCAGGAGAAACTTGCATGCCCACCCCAATCGAAACCGTTTCTACTTTTTGCGCCGCTTTCGTTGAAGACGGCGGAAGGCCAGCCGTCCGCCGCTGGTTCACACCCAGTACGCGCTGGATCAATGAAGGCGTTTCAGTCACGACGGGCGCTGACGAGGCCATTGCGATGATAGATGAGCTGGAGACGTCGATCGGAATCTCCACGGTCCATATCGATATGCTCGCGATTGCTGCCGATGGATCCCGCGTTCTCACGGAAAGGCTCGACCGGTTCGAGCGTGCCGATGGCAGTGAAATTGGGCGCGTGATGATTATGGGAATTTTTGAGCTTGAAGGGGACAAGATCGTCGAGTGGCGGGACTATTTCGACGTCACCGCCGTTCAGAAGTTCTCGGCGGTTTGAGACACTGTCTTTCATCACAGCGCGGGCTTGCCGTTAGCGCTGTGATGGAAGTCGCGTGCGGGACAATGGTTCATCATCTTCATGACCTGGGAAGCGAGTGCTCGTTTTTCTGGATGGAGGGCCGCAAGTTTCGGGATTGCTACGTTAGAACCAATGTCAATTGTTAGACGAGGCGAGCCGCCAAACTGTGGCGGCTATTCCCACATGGCGCCTATAAACCGGACAATCCGCTTCCGGCCCCGTATCGGACGTGGCCGCTAAAGCGAACGCCCCCTGTGGGCGCGAAGCGGATGGCGGTAATTTGCATAAAACGGACTTATGGGTTGTAAAGCAGCGGAAGACGACGCGCGATCAGCGCGCGCCGTCTGGTACATGTAGCGGTCACTCAGGGCCGCAGCCGCTTCGGTGTCCGGCTGAGCAATTTGACCTCCCTTATGCTGGCGGCGTTGAGAAGGCGCATCATGATGCGACCAAGCCCCACCCCCATACCTCCGTGGGGCGGGCAGCCAAACCGAAAGAAATCAAAATAGTCGGATAGGCCGTCCAGCTTCAATCCGCGTTGCTCTGCCTGCGCAACAAGGCGCTCGCGGCGATGCTCCCGTTGCGCACCAGTCGTGATTTCAAGGCCACGCCAGAGGAGATCGAAGCCCTTCGTAATGTCAGGGCAACCCTCATGGCGCATATGATAGAAGGCCCGGCTGCTCGCCGGGTAGTCGGTTATAAACAAGAACTCATGCCCCGTTTGTGCCGCAATATGTTCGCAGAGGATTCGCTCACCTTCAGTATCAAGGTCGTCCTGTCGCGTCAGCACGTGACCGAGCTGGCTGAGGATTTCGCGGGCTTGGGCAAAAGTCACCTGTGGAAACGGTAACGTAGGTGGAGCGACCTTCACGCCGAAATGAGCCTCGATAGCAGGCCCATGAACCTCCGCGACCGCCCGGATGGAATGAGCCAGCCATTGTTGTTCAAAGTCCATCAGTTCATGGTGGTCTTTAATCCAGCTGATCTCCATGTCGATGGAGGTGAACTCGGTTTCGTGCCGCGATGTGAAGGAGGGTTCGGCACGGAAGACCGGACCGATCTCAAATACCTTCTCCATGCCGCCGGCGATAGCCAATTGCTTGTAGAATTGCGGCGACTGCGCGAGGAAGGCCGTAATGTCGAAGTATTTGACAGAGAAAACTTCAGCTCCTGACTCGCTTGCAGTCCCCATCAGCTTGGGCGAGTGAATCTCACGGAAACCGTACTGCTTCCAGAACTCGCGCATCGCCTCTTCCAAGGTCGTCTGTACAGCAAAGACCAGTTGTTGCTCCGGATAGCGCAAACTTACCTGCCGGTGGTCCAGCCATTTTTCGAGGCCGGAATCGCGCGCTATGGGTATAAGGCTGTCGGCCAGCCCGCACACCTCAGCGCCGTCGAGTATGACTTCCAGGCCACCGAGTTTTACTGCCGGGGCAGCAACGACCGTGCCGGTGGCCATGAGTGCACTTTCGGGTGTCAGAGTATCGAGTGCTGAGGCGAGAGCTTTATTGTCCTTGTTCTGAGTAAGCTGAACCTTGCCTGTTCCATCACGCAGGATGATGAAACGCATGTGTTTTTGATCGCGAATTGTGTCGACGAATCCGTGCAGCTTGACACGCTGCCCAATGCTAAGGGGCAGTTCTGAAATCGGGCACTCGTGCGAAACGAAGGAGTGAGACATGACTTTCTCCAGGAAAACCGATACGGAGAAGCCAAACCTACAGCCCTTCCGAAACCGGCAGGGCTGTGGTGATTAATGAGCTACGCTAAACCGCGCGCGCACCATCCACGACCCCGGAGGGGCCGTTATTATTGACAGTGGTGTTGTGTCGCGTACTCATAGGGGGATTTAGCCGCAATGACAGAACATTGTAAACCGTCAATCGTGAACCATAATACCTGCCTTGTCTAAATAATTACGGGACCGAAGAACCATGCCTCGATGGCTGCCGACTGTTTTGACGGTCGGGAATACGGACTGAATTTGCGCTAAGCGGATGGCACCTCGCGGCCCAATCTGGACATCGACGAGCAACTATGCGCACCGTAAATCATGTCCCTGACGCAAGACCTCGAGAAAATTCTGGAAACTGTCCTGCCAACCGATCCCAGCTTTCGGCGGATCGAACAGGCGACGATAGACAGCTGCATTCGTGACACTCGACGATACGCTTTGGAGGGCTCCAAAGAGGCCTTTCTGTTTTCCGCGATGCGCTTGCTCGCACTTCCCGACAACGGACACACACGGCTGATCCCGAACGATTCCATCTCAGTGCTCCCGCTGAGGTTTGTGAATGTCGGAACGGTGGTGCAGTTAACTGACACCGCACTGGAAACAACTGCGCCAAGAGGAGAGCTGATAGCAGTCAACGGCACACCTTTGGGCCAGATTGCAGCCGCCGCAGAGAAATTTCTGGCGGGAACGCGCCAGAGGAAACGGGTCATTGGACCGATTCTTCTGGCATGGCCGTATGCATTGGCCCACCTCGGGTTTTCTTCGAAAGAGAATACGACTGAATATCGCGTGAAAGACGAGAATGGGCAGATAACCGATTTGAAAGTGGAGAATGGGCATACGGTTCCTGCACCGATGCTCTATCCGAGAAACGAGCATGGCAAGGCTGATCCGGCCTGGAGGCCCGAGAGATTTGTGGAGATCAAGGACTGGCAGGGGCTTGGGCTTTCAATATCATTGCCAAGTTTCTTCGATCCAAGTGAAAGTGCTCTGCCGAAAGCCATCTCCGGTGCAGCCGAGCGTGTAAGCACCTGCCCGAACAAAAAACTCTTGATTGACGTTCGCGGAAACACCGGTGGCGACTTCCTTCAAACGATGCCCTTGATCGACGCCATCTCTTTACACGCAAGCAGGCAGGTTGTTGTGCTTGTCGACAAATTCACGTTTTCCGCAGCGATAGTATTTGTAGCCATCCTCAAACATCGTTTGGGATGTCGACTCAAAATCATCGGCGAAGAAATGGGCGACGGGTTGATTTTTTTTGCCGAGGGAGGGTTGCTCGATTTGCCGATCAGCGGAGCGGTCGTTCGATACTCATCAGCCTTTCACGACTGGGAGAACGGAATCAGTAACGAAACTACACCGGCTGAAATCGCGCAGCAAATGGTCCCGGCAGGAAAACTGAATTTGGATTGGGAATGGGTCGTAAGGTCTACTGCTGAGAATGCACAAGGCGCGTTCTACCAACAAGTTCTTAAGAGTCTGGACGATTAGACGAACAGCGGCTCAGTCCGCACTGCTGGCGGCCGCCCCCCGGAAAATGCTACGCCGAGTAAGGAATGGCCGCCTTCGGCGCTGCGGCAATCAGGCGTGCCACGGCCAACGACGCACACTTCTCCGTCCGCTTCTCGGCGCCCAAGCGAAGACCGCTTCGATCTTCATATAGCAGGTTCTCGAACTTCACGCCAAACCGCACCATCAGGAAATGTCGCGCGCGCTGACACGTAATTCCGCAGCCACCAAATAACACGAAATGATTAATCCTGCTGTAATACTTTAGCCTCGCTTTTACGTAAATATATTCACTTATAGCGAGTTGTTTACACCGATTCTATTGTGGTATCTTCTCAGTCAAAATAAGTGTGAGGCGGCATCAATGTCATCACCTGTCAGCGTACCTGTATCCGTCGCGTTTGTGGACGATCACCCTATTCTTCTTGAAGGACTTGTAAGTCTTTACTCGAACAAAAAAGATCTCAAAATTGTTGGCCAGGGCCACAACGCTGTAGACGCAATCAAAATCACTGAACAACTTTCGCCTGACGTCATCGTCGTTGATCTCAGCATGCCCGGCGACTCGATGGCGGCGATTGAGGTGATTGTCCAGACAATGCCGGGAACCAAGGTCGTAATCTTCACGGCGACCTCCAGTATCGAGACAGCGATCAAGGCTCTCAATTGTGGCGTTTCCGGCTACGTCCTTAAAGGAAGCAGTTCGACAGACCTTCACGACGCAATTATTGCCGCGCACAACGGCGAGACATATATGACGCCAGGCTTCGCAACGAGGGTCATCATGTCGATGAAGGCGGCAGAGGCGAGACAAAGAGCTATACAGCAGAAACGCTTAAGCGTTCGCGAAGAACAGATTGTCTCCTACCTCATGAGAGGGCAGACAAATCGTGAAATAGCCAGAAGTCTCGACATAAGCGAAAAAACGGTCAAACATTACATGACGATCCTGATGCAGAAGCTCGACGTACGAAATCGTGTCGAGGCCGTTCTCGCCGCACAAAAAATTGGTGGGCCACCCGATCTCTTCAACTAGGATGACGTCCAAAATCTCCACAGCTTCTGCGCCAGACGGCCGCTAGATCATCTCGTCCGACGAAAGCTGATTGATGGGCAAAACTGCGACGATGATGGTTCCCGCCGCGCGCCTGAATATCCGCATTTTCCCGCCAAATGACCTTACGCGCCGCTTCTGACTGGTCAAACCAAGCTTCACTCGGGCTGCAGCGTTTTGGTCTGGACGCACAACACGCTCCCCCACATCAGCCACCACGATGATGAGTTTGTTGTCGTGGATGCGGTATCGGACCCTCTGCCTGTTATTGGCTGCGTGTCGGAATGCATTCATCAACCCTTCCTGAATAAAGCGATAGACGCAGACATTCAGGTGGGGTTTGTACATCTCGTGCGGTATCAGGCCGTCCATTTCAACGGGAAACGCTGTGAGATCCCTGTAGCGCGCCACGGCGAGCTTTATTGTTTCACTTAAGCTGAGTTCGTCAAGTTCAGGCAATGAGAGGCCGGCCGAGATTTTCCGCAGATCCGCAAGAACGCCTGAGACGAAATTCAGCAGCTTTTCAAGATCAGGGTTGACCTTCCTTCCGCTTAAGCGCTGCTCTGCAATCATATCGCTCAGGCGAAGACTTATAAGGGTGAGAACCTGCACTGGGCCATCATGCAGATCGTTGCCAATCTGGTCGAGTATCTTCTCATTCAGCTTGCCGGCTTCGAGTCTGGCATAGTCTGCTGCTTTCCTCAGCTTGTCGTTTTGCTCCCACAGATCAAGGGCGTTCAGGAGGTTCGCCTCGATCGCTCGCTTTTGCCGGGCAATCAGCCGGCTTGCTGTTAGTGCCATGAGATACAACAATCCAAGCATTGGCAAAGCCACGCCGGCCACAATCAGGAATGTTCCGCGCCGCGCAGAGCGAAGCTCAGCGATCAAATAATTCGGTTCTTCGTAAAACTCTCCAACGAGAATGACCTTGCCATTCCCGTCACGAAGAAGGGGCGCGTAGACCTCTAACAGAAGGTTCTGCTTTTCCTCGCCGGTATAAACATGTTTCTCCACCTCCGTACGGGATACAACGATCTCACCTGACAAGGCCGACCTCAACTCATCGAACACTCTTGGATGGTCGATTTTTTGATCGTTTGTCGCATAGAATATACTGCCATCGGCCCGCCAAAGTTTGATCGTGCGAACGTGCTGACCGATAGGCCCTGTGCCGAGCAGGTTTTCGAGGTGCGAGACCAGGACAGGGTCAATCGTGTCCTTGTGGAGATCAGCCTCCTTGATAAGGGGAGAAACAAAGGTTTCGAGATAAAGAGCTCCAACCCCGCCAGCTCCAGCGAGCATGGCGCGTTCAACCCGATCGGCAGCCCAGAACGTAAGGCACGACATCAACACAATCACGATCGGTGACATCAGGATCATGAATTGTGTCGAAAGATGCAGATCCCGGAACCAGTCTGTCAAACGTCGCAAGAACGATCTCCATTTTCCGAGCGATCCATTGCGCGATTTTGCGTCAACACCAGTGTCGTCAAACGGTGAATGTTTCATGTCCCAACCCGCTGATGTTTTATGCACAAACCTCGTCGAATTCGCACTTATCAGAAACAGAACCGCATCCCGGATTTGATATTTACCAAGATTCAGGTGCGGATATTTTTATACAATTATACAATTAATTCAGCAATTTAATTTGCCAATTCCAATTCCGCAAGACCACATCAACCTTGGGCTGACGACCGTCAGACCAAGGTCTGATGAACTGCTGCGACCAAGGATCCTTAAACAACTGGACCATGTGAAGTGTTCTTACGCAAGCGTTTCCTGCAACCTAAGATCATGAAGGCTAGGGAATCTCCTTTCGGGCGAAAACGTGGAGATTGCGATTGTGCCTGGTGACCAATCAAGAACGCTCGAAGCCTCCATCCATGTAACGGCGTTTTGCGCTTAAGCGCTTCGGAGGGGAAAATGGCTGCTTTTACACTGAACCAGGCTGACCTGGCGTTTGTTCTTCATCAGATCAAGGTCGCGGAAGTCCATGCCTCTGGCGTTCCGCTCACTGAAATCCGTCTCAACCCTGATGGAACAGTGATTTCCGACCGGTCGCAATATGATGTCGTTACAGGCGTCTACCTTGGCAACCCGGCAACGCCTCGGGCCATCCCCGACCCGCATGTGCCGGTCGGCCTTCGTACCGTTGACGGCACCTACAACAATATCGTGGCGGGCCGCGAGCTCTGGGGGGCTGCCGATCAGGCCATGCCCCGCGCGCTTGACCCGAATTTCCGCAACGATGCCGATGGCGACACGATGTCGCTTGGAGGCCCCGCTGTCGTGACGAACACCGATTACAGCGTCGTCGGCACGCCTTCCCCATCAAATGGCGGTCATACAGGCAACGTCGCGGACGCAGACCCGCGCATCATCTCGAACCTGATTTCCGATATGAGTATCAACAACCCGGCTGCTGTATCAGCCTGGTTCAACAATCCTCTGGCGGTAGCGGCATGGGAAGAGGCCAACCCCGGCATGGTGCCCGTGGCACCCGGACAACCTCTTGGCACTAACGGTGTGTACCTCACCAATAACGACCTTGCTTCAATCCCGAACATTGCACCTGACGAAGGCCTCTCGGCCCCGTTCAATGCGTGGATGACATTTTTTGGCCAGTTCTTCGACCATGGTCTTGACCTGATCAGCAAGGGCAACAACGGCTCGGTATTCATCCCGCTACAGAGCGACGATCCATTGGTGCTCGGCACTGACGGGCTTCCTGGAACAGCCGACGACTTGCCCCCAAGCTTGCGCTTCATGGTTATCACCAGAGCAGACCCTGTTGATGGCCCCGGTGCAGACGGTGTACTTGGAACGGCTGATGACACACATCACGAAGCCCGCAACACCACGACTCCGTTCGTGGACCAAAACCAGACCTACACCTCACATCCATCCCATCAGGTTTTCCTTCGTGAATACGCAACGATCGGAGGCATCACTGTCGCGACAGGCCGTTTGCTTGATGGCCCGCCCCCAGCCGGTTCTCCCGCCGGAACACATGGTGGCCTTCCGACATGGGCGGACATCAAGGCCAACGCCCTGCAATTCCTCGGCATCCAGTTAAGTGATGCTGACGTCGTCAACCTGCCTTTGATCCGCACCGACCAATATGGCAATTTCATTCCCCATCCTTTGACGGGCTATGCGCAGGTTGTAACGGGTATCGGTGCAGACGGTATTCCAAACACTGCCGACGATGCCGTCGTTTCAGGTACACCCTCGGCACCTGTCAACACATTCGCGTCGCTGGCGCTGCGCACCGGCCATGCCTTCCTGGACGACATCGCGCACAACGCCAACCCCTTCAACAGCCAAACGGGTGCGCTGAAAACTGCGGACACAGATGATGTTGTCAACAGTGGGCCTCTTGCATCCGGTGTCTATGACAACGAGTTGCTGGAGCGTCATTTCATTACGGGTGATGGACGCGGTAACGAGAACATCGGACTGACTGCTGTTCATCACATTTTCCACTCCGAGCACAATCGTCAGGTCGATTCCCAGAAACTGACGATCCTGCAAAGCGGCGATGTCGCCTTCATCAACGAATGGCTGGCAACGGATATCAGCGGCCTTCCAGCCGGCTTTGAAAACCTTCCGGCGATTGATCAGCTCGCTTATGCGCAAGGACTGAACTGGGACGGCGAGCGCATGTTCCAGGCAGCCCGGTTCGCCACAGAAATGCAGTATCAGCACCTTGTCTTCGAAGAGTTCGCGCGTAAGATTCAGCCCGCGATCGACGTCTTTGTTTTCAATTCGGTCACAGACGTCAATCCGTCGATCTTCGCTGAGTTTGCCCATACGGTGTACCGCTTCGGGCATTCCATGTTGACCGACGGGATGCCGCGCGTTTTCCTGAATGCAGATGGTACGGAAACAGCAGCGACCGAACCCGAGCTCGATCTTATCGAGGCCTTCCTCAATCCGGTCGCCTTTGATCTCAACAGCACGATCAGTGCAGATCAGGCTGCTGGAGCGATCGTGCGAGGCATGGTCGTAGAGCACGGCAATGAAATCGACGAATTCATCGTCAGCTCCCTGCGCAATAACCTGCTCGGGCTGCCGCTTGATCTCGGCGCGATCAACATTGCTCGCGGCCGCGACACCGGCGTACCTTCACTCAACGACGCCCGAGCACAATTGTATGCGGCAAGCGGATCTACATTCCTGAAGCCCTACGACAACTGGGTTGATTTCGCCGCCAATCTCAAGAACTCGGCCTCCGTCATCAACTTCATCGCGGCCTATGGCACACATGGAACGATTACTGGCGAGACCACGTTGGCCGGCAAGCGGGCGGCTGCGACAGCGCTCGTCATGGGCGGCGACGGTGCCCCTGCGGACCGCGTTTCCTATCTCACGAGCACAGGGACATGGGCGGGCGTGGAAACGGGCCTCAACCTGATCGATCTTTGGATTGGCGGCCTTGCGGAAAAGAAGATGCCCTTTGGTGGCATGCTCGGATCGACATTCAATGCGATCTTCGAAATGCAGCTCGAAAATCTGCAGGATGGCGACAGGTTCTATTATCTGACCCGTACACAGGGCCAGAATTTCCTCAACATGCTGGAGCAGAACTCGTTCGCCAAGATGATCATGGCGAACACCGATATCGCCCAGCCTGGCGCCGACGGCATCAGAGGCACCGCCGACGATGTCATCGCCCGCCACCTAGGCGTCGACGTCTTTGCCGATTACGATTTCGTCCTCGAGATCAACAAGGCGAACCAGGTCGGCGACGACCCAGTCGGGGACAATCCGATCATGGCCGCTCTTGGTCTCGGTAAGGTCCAGCGTGACGATTTGACCACTGCCGATGTTGACGAAAGTGTCGCTGACACCAGCGTCGATCAAAGCGGTGCTACAGGACACTATCTTCGCTTCACTGGTGGTGAACATACCGTGGTCGGCGGCACCATAGGCAACGATACCATCATTACCGATTTCGGCGACGACGGTATCTGGGGCGACGCAGGCGACGACCGCATCGAAAGCGGCGCCGGGGTCGATCTCGTCAATGGCGGCGCAGGCAACGATATCATCACCGACTCTGGCGATACCGGCGACTTTGTGAAGGGTGATGAAGGCGATGACGTAATCGCCAATTCGAACGGCATGGATATCGTCATGGGCGGAACTGGCAAGGACGTCGTCTTTGTCGGCGTCGACGACACGGAAGTGTTCGGCGGTGATGGTGATGACTTCATCCTTGGCGGTGACGGCGTCGATCTTCTCATGGGCAATGAAGGCGACGACTGGATGGAGGCGGGCGGCGGCTTCGACACGACAGCCGGCGACAACTCCGAGCTCTTCTTCAATTCGTCTATCGTCGGTCACGATGTCATGTTTGCCGGGAATGAAGAACACGATTTCGACGCGGAATCCGGCGACGACATTATGGTTCAAGGCGAAAGCGTCATGCGCAATGAGGGCATGTTCGGCTTCGACTGGGCAATATTCAAGGACGTGGAGATGAACGCCTACGCAGATATGCGTATCCCGATTTTCACCACAGAACAGGAAGATATCCTTCGCAACCGGTTCGACAAAACAGAAGCACTTTCCGGCTGGAATTACAATGACACGTTGCTTGGCGACGACCGGGTCTTTGGTGACTTGGCGCCTGGCGATACGGTTGCCACGACAGAGGGCATCTTCTTCAAAGATGGTTTGACGCAGGCAGGCGTAGATCGCATTGAGGGCCTGCGCGCGCTTCTTGGCAACCTCATCGCAGCGGCTCCGGCTGATGTTGATCCCGAAACGATCACTGCCTTCGACCGTGGCAACATTCTCCTCGGTGGAGCAGGAAGTGACTCGCTCCGGGGCAATGGTGGAGATGACTTCCTCGATGGCGACGCATGGCTCAACGTTCGTATTCGCATCACACCTGTCGGCGCCGAAAACTCGGACGGTAATCAGATTGCAACGGTGGACAGCCTGAAACATGTCTTTACCGAAGATGAGAATCCAGCCTGGGCTGGAAAGTCGCTCTTTGAATTGATGATCTCCCGTACCATCGTGCCAAGCCAATTGCATATCGTGCGAGAGATTGTCTCATCGACAACACCCCTCGCCGGTACTGATACCGCAGAGTTCAACGATGTTCGTGCAAACTACACGATTGTCAGAAATGTTGACGGCAGTTTCACGGTCACCCATAACACCGTCAGCAATGTTGTGGATCCGTTGACCGAACGAAATCTCGTGTCGGACGGTGTCGATACCCTGCGGAACATTGAAGCCGCGCGATTTTCCGACGGCGTCGAGGTCGCCCTTGTGAACAGGGCGGCGACCGGTGCACCGGTTATCAGCGACACATCGCCCACCGAGACACAGACATTGACTGCGGATACCTCCGGAATCGCCGATGAAAACGGCCTTGGAACATTCAGTTTCCAGTGGCAGACATCGACCAACGGCACGACCTGGGCAAATGTTGGGGCTAACTCGGCAAACTTTACTCCCCAGCAGCCTCAGGTTGGCCAACAGGTACGCGTGGTCGTCAGCTTCACCGATGGGTTCGGCTCTGCTGAGCAAGTCGTTTCTCCGGCTACCGAAGTGGTCGGCGACGTCATTAGCGCCAGCAACGTCGGCACCGTCATCACTGGTACCGCAGGCGCGGATATCATTACCGGAAACCGCGGGAATGACACGATCAACTCCTTGGGCGGTGACGACGTTATTAACTGGAGCGCGAGCCTCCTGGGGCTGTTACCCGATGGCCGGGACAGCGTGAACGGCGGCGCTGAGGGCCTCGACGGAGACTCTTTCGTTGTCAACGGCTCCGCACTTGCCGAGACCTATCGTGTCTATACCCGCGCAGCAGCAGTCAGCGCAGGAATGACAGGGATCGCCACGGCAACGGAAATCGTCATTACGCGCAATGGCAGCACCAACGGCGCGATTATTGCAGAACTGACCGACATCGAGGAAATCGTCATCAACACCGGAGCGGGAAACGATACAGTCTTGGCAATCGGCGACTTTTCTCCGACCAATCTCAGCTTCAACACGATCACCATCAACGGCGAAGCGGACGACGAGACTGTCAACATTTCCGGGTTGATGTCAGCACATCGTATCCTGTTCCGCAGCAATGGCGGTGACGATACGATCGTTGGAACCCTGCGCCCTCAGGACGTGGTCGAGCTGGCGCCGGGGCAGCAACTCTCTAGCTACGCCCTTGTGGATAACGGTGACGGAACGAAGTCATTCTCAAACGGGACACATTCAATCACCTTTACAGGGAGCGTCGTGCCTCAGTTCCAGGAAGCCACCTCAGGCGAGGACGGTGACGACATTTCCGGTCACTTCGAATACACACCAAGTGATCTGGCTGGTCTCAAAGCCCTCGTGAACGGTCTTCCACCCAACGATGGTGATGATCCTGTCCCAACAGGTGTCCGCACCCTGTCGGGTCATGGAAATAATGCTGCAGATCCCGACGCAGGTGCGGTGGACACACCATTCATCCGCATCACCCAGTCGCACTACGGAGAACCGGATGCCTTTGGAAATTCCGCGATCAACCCGATCTTTGATGGACTCGATCCGCGAAACATCAGCAACATTCTGGGTGCACAGGAAGCAAACCTTCCTAAAGCCGATGCCAACATCTTCTTCATGGCGTTCGGACAATATTTCGACCATGGCCTGGATTTTCTTGGCAAAGGCGGAAATGGCACGATCCAGATTGGCGCTCCCGGAAACGGAGCCCCCGGCTCCGGCAATCCTGCTGATCTGACACGCGCGACCGTCGCCTACTACGACGATGGCGTTCCACAGCACATAAACAAGACATCGCCATTCGTCGATCAGAACCAGGCTTACGGCTCCAATGATCTTGTCGGGCAGTTCCTGCGCGAAGGGAATGGATCAGGTGGTTTGGGGGCACATTTGCTTCAAGGCGGTGCGGATCCCTCCAACCCCACCTTCAAGCTGATGCCGACATTGCGTGACCTTATCCTGCATCACTGGGAAAACGACACGGTTTTTCACTCACCGACGCTTGCAGGCGGTCAGGCTAGCTTCCGGTCCTATTTCCCGGGTCTCGTCGCGGCAGGAGTGATCAACGAAGTCATGGTTTCCGGGCTTGCTTCGGACTTCATGGGTAGCACGCACGCACTGCTTCTCGACACCAACCCTTATATCAGCCTGCTCGATCACTACGTGGCAGGCGATGGCCGGGCAAACGAGAACTTTGCCCTTACTTCAATGCACACCATCTGGGCCCGAAACCACAATTTTCATGTGGCAGGCCTTGAGGCGGCCGGTTTTGATGGAACAGCCGAGGAACTGTTCCAGGCCGCCAAGATGATCAATGAAGCCGAATATCAGCGCGTTGTCTTCACCGAATTTGCGGACAAGCTGATCGGCGGCATAAGAGGAGACGGCGACCACGGTTTTTCTGAGTACAATCCGAATGCTACGGCTGCGATCAGTCATGAATTCGCCGCTGCGGTCTATCGGGTCGGTCATTCGCTGATCGGCCAGACCATGACGGTACTCGACGCGGATGGGAACCCGACCCAGGTGGCATTGTTCGATGCCTTCTTGAATCCCACAAACGATCCAAGTGCCTTCAAGCTGCCGCTGAGCACACTTGCGCAGTACGGATATGTTCCACAGGAAGGCTACGAACAGCTCGGTGTGAGCGCGATCCTTGGTGGTATCGCGACACAACCCGCTGAAGCGGTCGATTTCAACATTGTCGATGCCGTGCGAAACGACCTCGTCCGTATCAACGCGGACCTGTTTGCCTTCAATGTTGCCCGAGGCTGGGACGTCGGACTTGGAACGCTCAATCAGGTTCGCATGGACCTCGCAGCATCCACCGACCCTTATGTTGCAGAAGCGCTGGGTTATGCAGGAGCAATGACGGCCTACACATCCTGGGACGACTTCCAGAGCCGCAACGACCTCTCCGATACCGTGATCGCCCAGTTCCGGCAGGCTTATCCGGACCTCGTTCTGGAAGCCGGCGAAATCGCAGCTTTTCGCGAAATCAATCCTGATATCGAGATTGCAATGCAGTCCAATGGGACTGGTGTGATCAAGGGGATCGACCGTGTCGATCTGTGGGTCGGAGGACTTGCCGAGAAACACATCAATGGCGGCATGGTCGGACAGACATTCTGGGTCGTATTGCAGGAGCAGTTCGATCGCCTGCAGGAAGCTGACCGCTTCTACTACACGGAGCGTTTCGACGATTTCGATTTTTATGAAAACTTCATCGACGGTGAGGAGTTTGCCGACATCATCGCCCGGAACACCGGCCTGACGAATCTTGAAGAAGATATCTTCTCGCCACGCGTCGAAGACAACGAGGAGGAAAACGACGACGAAGACGACGACGGCGACGGCGACGGCGACGAAGACGACGGCGAAGACGACGATGGCAACGGCGAGGAGGACGGTGATGACACCTGCTCGCACGAAGACGACGATGACGACGGACCGATTGTCTCGATCCCGATCGCAGCTGTTGCGCTGATCGGTACAGCGTCTGGTGAAGTGCTCGCCGGCCAGGGAGGCGACGATACGATCCTCGCGGGTGGCGGTTCGGACATCCTTTCCGGGGATGCAGGTTCCGACATCCTGAGGGGCGAAGACGGTGACGACGTCATCGTCGCAGCGGCGGACAACGATGTTGCGAGCGGTGGCAGCGGCGATGACGAACTGCATGGCGGCGCCGGCCACGATGTGCTCTTCGGAAATAGCGGGGCGGATCTTCTCTTCGGAGATTCCGGCAACGACATCATCGAAGGTGGTGCGAGTGACGACCAGGCCTGGGGTGGCGACGGGGATGATATCGTTCTTGCAACAGCCGGCGACGGCAACGACCGGTATTGGGGCGATGGCGGCAAGGATACGCTCGATTACTCAGTTGCCACGTCAAATCTGACCGTAAATCTAGGCACGGGCCTTATGGGACACGGCACCGTGATTAGCGCAACGACAGGAAACGACACGTTCTACAGCTTCGAGAACTTCGTCGGCGGCTCCGGCCATGATGTGATCACTGCTTCGAATGCGGCGAACGTGATGGATGGCGGTCTTGGCAACGACACCTTCCGGTTCACAACGACAAGTGCAGCCAATGGCGACTCAATCTACGGTTTCCAGCCTGGCGACAAGATCGACTTCGCGGCAATCGACGCCAACACGGGTGCTTCGGGCAAGCAGACCTTTACGATCAACAGTCCAGCATCGCTGACTGCGACAGGGGGAATTGCGATTACACACGAAGTTCGTGACGGAGAGGACTTCACGGTCATTCGTGGTCACACCGATGCAGACGGGAATGCTGACTTCGAACTGGCCGTTTCCGGAAAGCACCACCTGACCAACAGTGACTTCTCCGGGGTTTCCTGAGCAACCGCGAACGAACGGAGGCAGCGCCTCCCGTTAGCTTCGAAATCCCAACGCCGGTGAGTACTGGCACCGGCGTTGCAAGTGAAATGGGATGTCTTGGGTCAACGCGATCACTCCGGACATGCCGCGGACTTAACGCCGAATCTCGGCAAAGTTTCCAAGGGGACTTTCAGATGAGTGGCACCTGCAACAAAAAAGAAAACCAGATAAATGGCATGGGTGGCTTGATGATGTTCGTCTTTGGTCTGTCCGGCATCATCAATATTCTGGCCCTGACCGGCGCCTTCTACATGCTCCAGATCTATGATCGTGCGCTGACCAGCGGAAGCGTGTCGACGCTTGTCGCGTTGTCAGGCCTGGCAATCGGCCTTTATCTTTTCCAGGGCCTGTTCGATATTCTGCGCTCACAGATCCTGGTTCGGCTTGGCGCGAGACTCGATACGCAACTGGCCCCGCTGGCCCACAAAGTCGTCATCGATATGCCGCGTTATGGTTATTCCACGTCTGAAGCGACGGAGCGCGGCCGCGATGTCGATACGATCCGCGGTTTCCTGGCAAGTCCCGGCCTGATTGCGCTTTTCGATTTGCCCTGGATGCCAATCTACCTGGTATTCGTTTGGCTCTTGCACCCGATGCTGGGCATGTTGACCGTTGGCGGGGCCGTTGTGCTTGGCCTTTTGACGCTCTGCACGGAACTTCTGACACGGCGCCACGCCAAAGAAATGCTGAAATCAACTGTACTGCGAAATGCAGTCATCGATTCCAATGCTCGAAACAGCGATATCATGCACTCAATGGGCATTGCCGATCGTGCTGTGAGCCGTTTCGAGCGTGCCAACCGACGTCACCTGGATACGCAAACCAGGACCTCCGATATCTCCGGAACGTTCTCAGGCCTGTCCAAGGTTCTGCGGATGATGTTGCAGTCAGCGATTCTCGGTCTTGGCGCCTACCTTACAATCAACGGGGAATTGTCGGCCGGCTCCATTATTGCCTCTTCAATCGTGACCGCACGCGCCCTCGCACCGGTGGATCAAGCGATCGCGCAATGGAAGGGAATGGTTTCGGCCCGGCGCAGTCATGCTCGTCTTAAGGAAACGCTGGCCGTTCTGGACGAGAAGACCGGACTTTTGAATCTTCCTGCGCCGAAGGAAACTCTCACGGTTGAAGGTATTACGACGGTCGCGCCACACAGCGGCGCAGTCCTCTTGAGTGACGTAAGCTTCGAGCTGAAGGCTGGCCAAGCACTTGCCCTGATCGGTCCGAGCGGCGGCGGGAAGACGACCCTTGCGCGATCCATTCTCGGCATCTGGCCGACACTACGCGGTTCAGTGCGTATCGACGGCGCGGATCTCAAGCAATGGCCTTCAAGCTTCTTCTGCGAACATGTCGGCTACCTGCCGCAGGATGTCTGCTTGATGGACGGAACAATCGCCGAGAATATTTCACGTTTTGCCGAAACACCGGAGGCACATACGATTCTGCAGGCTGCAAGGGCGGCAGGCATCCACGATATGATCGTTCGTCTGCCGAACGGCTACCAAACAGACCTGGGACCAAATGGCATGTCGCTCTCGGCTGGTCAGCGCCAGCGCATCGGCCTTGCGCGGGCATTGTATGGCAGCCCGTTCCTGGTGGTACTGGACGAGCCCAACTCCAACCTTGACGCTGAAGGTGAAGAGGCACTGATGAAAGCGATTGCCGCAGTTCGCTGTCGCGGCGGGATCGTGGTGGTTGTCGCCCACCGCCCAAGCGCCCTGCAATCCGTTGACATGGTCGGCGTTGTTCAGAGCGGAAAACTCGTGGCGTTCGGTCCGAAGGACGAAATTGTGAAAGGGCCACAACCGCAACTGCTTCGTTCGGAACACACACGCATGCAGGCATCGTCCGGCAATACTCTGGCAGCAGAATAGACTTGTTCCTTTGCAACGCTCAGAAGCAACAGGAGGAGAACAGACAATGGAAGATAAACTTGTTCTGGGACTGCCTGACGTGGCAGCCTCCATAGCGCCAAAAAACCGCTTTGAACTTCACGACAAACCGGTCCCGCGCTACTGGAGCATAGTGAACCCGGCCGTCGCTCTTGCCGCGATCGGCGCTTTTTTTGGAAAGCTCCGTTCCGAAACGCAAGTAGACGGACCAAATGCCCCCCTTGTTCAAGGTCCAGTGACCGAAACGGAAACGCGTTCGGACGAGTCTTCTACGAACATCGACATTATTGAAGAGGTCGCCGCGTATCTCCGCCAGGTCGCCGAGGAAGCCGGCAATGCCGAACGCAAGGTAAGGTTTTTGGCTGAAACCACTACGTTTCCCTCCTCCTTCCATGCAAGGGCCGACCTGAACCTTGATAATCACTCCTTTCGGTCGCTACTGCAGTCCCTGTCCGCAAACGACAACCATCGGATCAACGGATATTTCGCACCCCTGACACCACTCGGCGCGCTTGGCAACGAGACTCCGATCATCTGGCACGAGAAAGATCAGCGGAGCGAAAACACCAACAAGCCTGAAGCGCCTCGTGCAGATCCAAATGAAAATCCGAGAAACCATGACGGGCCGCCCGCCGCGGAAAGCACTCCTCCGGCAGGCAACGCACGTCCAAATCGATTGCCGGTTGTGGCTGGACGGGTGTTTCTTGGAAGCGGGCTGATGAACCTTTCAGCACTCATCCTTCTCGACAATCTGGCTTCGGCCGCAACCGACACAGACGGCGACACTTTGTCAATTCGAAACCTTCAGGTTTCTTCCGGCGTCATACAGACCTATGGCGAAGGTATCTGGCTTTACACGCCCGACCGTGGGTACATCGGCGAAGTCACCTTCACCTATGGCGTCAGCGACGGAATCGGTTCCGTGTCGGCGACGGCAATGCTGGACCTCGTTAAAGCAGCGCCGCATCCGGTCGAAGGAACCGATAACGATGACATCTTGTTGGGTACGCCCGGGGACGACGTGATAGCGGAACTTGACGGAAATGACGTCGTCTACGGTCGCGAGAGCAACGACGTTATTTACGGTGGCGACGGCGACGACACCCTGATGGGGGGAAGTGGAAACGACACGATCTATGGCGAGGGCGGCCACGACCGGATTTTCGGTGGCGACGGCAACGACGTCATTTTTGGTGGCGCAGGCAACGACAAGATTTATGGCGAGGAAGGTGACGACGTTGTCGCCGGCGGTGACGGTGATGACATTGCCAGTGGTGGAGCGGGAAATGATCGTTTGTTTGGAGAGGCCGGCGACGATCGTCTTTCCGGCGATGCCGGCGATGACCTCCTCGATGGAGGAGACGGCAACGACGTGTTTGCGGGCGGCCTCGGTCACGATGCGGTAATCGCAGGCGCGGGCAACGACACCGTCGTCATAGGTTCTGGAACCGAGGAGGCGCGAGCATCGGTACAGCTTCTCGGTGTCAACGACGGGAACGACACATATTCAGGCGGTGACGGTTTCGACACATATGACGCGTGCTTTGCTTCAGACGCTGTTGAAATTGACCTCGCAGCCGGAATTGCATCGGGTTCGCAGATTGGAACAGACCACCTCGACGGATTTGAAGCAGCTATTGGCGGCAGTGGAAACGACACGTTGAACGGCGATGACGGGTCTAATCTCCTGATTGGAAGAGATGGGGACGATCGCCTTATCGCTGGCAACGGCGACGATACAGTCAGTGGTGGCGCTGGCGATGACACCATCGTCGTTCTCTTCACAACCAGCGGGTCAAACGATGGCGACGATCAATATTCAGGTGGCGAAGGCGTTGATACCTACGACGCCTCAGCGACGATCACAGCAGTTATAATCGATCTCGAAGGGGGTACGGCGACAGGCGTTGAAATCGGGACTGATCAGTTGGAGGGCTTCGAAGTCGCCATCGCAGGGCTCGGCGACGACGTGCTGGTAGCCAATTCGGACATTAATTTCCTGACCGGCGGCGCAGGCAACGACGTCTTCATTTTCCGCTCGGTGGAGGCCGTCTTCAACGATGGCCAGGGAAGGGACAAAATTCTCGACTTCCAGATCGGCGATCGGATTGATTTGTCTGATCTCGCAGATGAAATCGGTGGGCTGATGTTCGACCGGATCATGGGTGAGATCAATGACCAGCAGGATGTCCGGCGCATCCGACTCTACAGCGAGTTTGCGGACGGCGAGACCGCCGTTGTTCGCGCCGTCATCGATCTTGCGGGAGAACAGGACGATCTCGAGTTACTGATCTACAGCCACCAGGCGTTGACTGAAGATGATTTCATTCTCGCGGCTCGTGATGACGACACAGGCCTGGCAAGGACGTAACTGGAATAAGGCGAAAAGCCACATAAGGGGAGCTTAGGGACATGGTGCGCGAACAAAAAAATACAAGCAAACAATTGACGCCAGAAGCACAATCCTTCGGCATCGCGCCACGCATCGTCGTCTCAGGCGTTCTGGCGGCTCTACTCGTGTTCGGAGTCGGCGGATGGGCGGTTCAGGCCAAACTTGCCGGTGCGGTTGTCGCGCAGGGCCAGCTTGTCGTGCCAGATCAGGTCAAAACCATCCAGCACCGTGACGGCGGGATTGTCGCTGACATTCCCGTGGCCAATGGAGACACAGTGAAGGCTGGTGACGTGCTTCTGCGCTTTGATGAAACTCAGACTCGAGTAGAATTGACCATCATCCGAAGCCAGCTATCGCAGTTGCGAGCGATGAAAATCCGGCTGGAGGCGGAACGTGACGGTAAGGACACCATTTCATTTTCCGACGGCTCTATCGTCCCCGAGCTTGCGCGTAACGAAACGAAGCTGTTTCAGGAAAACCGCCGTATGATCCTGAACCAGAAACAGCAGCTGGAAATGCAAATATCCCAACTCGAAGACCAGATTGACGGGCTGATTTCGCAACGGAAAGCAAACGACGTTGAAAAGAAGATAATTACCGAAGAAATCGGCGTCAGCGAGAGGCTCGCCAAAGGCGGATTAATCAAGTTATCGGAATTTCGCGAGCTCCAGAAGCAGGTAGCCCGCATCGATGGGACCAGCGGCGAAGTGGTAGCCCGCGTGGCCGAGGCTGAAGGAGAGATCAGCGAGTTGCGCATCAAGCTTCTCTCCATAGACCAGACAACACGATCCGAAACTCAAAAAGAGATTGTCTCAATCGAATCCAAGCTCGCCGAACTGGGGGAGCGCGAAATCGCCGCATATGACCGCCTTTCACGCATGGAAGTTCGTGCGCCCGTCGATGGGTTTGTCTATGACCTGCAGATACATACGATCAATGGCGTTATAGGCGCAGGCGCAACTATAATGTCGGTCGTTCCCAAGACTGATGACATGAAGGTCGAATTCCGGATCGCGCCGGCAGATATTGATCGAGTAGCACCAGGACAGGCCGCCAGAATGAGACTGACCGCGTTTAACAGCGCAACGACTCCAGAGGTTTTCGGAATTGTCGAATTCGTCGCAGCAGCAACCGTGATAGATAAGACGACCGGTCAACCCTATTATTTGGCGACAGTTGATATGATTGACCAACAGGAAGTCATTAGAGATCTCAAGCTTATGCCGGGCATGCCAATTGAGGTTTTCGTCCACACGGCTGAGCGCTCAGCGTGGTCTTACCTAACGAAGCCATTTACAGATCAGGTAATGAAGGCGTTTCGTGAGGAATGATGGACCGATGTAACTTTACGCGAAGGTGAAAGAGAATCAGATTTTCCCACGGAGCAACGGGCGGCTTTTTTGGGTAGACCCATGAGCGCCTTGCGGAGGACTGTTGACCTGAATCCTTTAAACTGGACCATTTTGGGTTAGAGTTTTCCGGTGCATTTTCCTGGTTGGAAAAGGAACGGAAGACGATGAACGCATCGCAGTTTTCAGACGCTCAGAAGGCGTTTATTCTGAAGCAAGGTGACGATGGTGTCCGCTTCAGAGGCAGGCGTGGCGAGGATCGCTATGACCGACAAGAAGGCGCGAAGCAGCCAGGACGACTCTTAATCCGGGACTGTCATGGCTTTCGGCGAGTAGCCTTTGCAGTCTCGACACCTGAAACCAGGTGGTTGTCGAACCAGACGATCATTTCCTGAATCATTTCCTGTGCAGGCGTGACGTCACCCGTGTTCACCAGTTCAGCGGCAGCTTGGGACATTGCCAACAGGATACGGGCGGTTTCTGGCACGTAAGGCAGATCGACCCCTTTTTCGTGGCGTTGGCGTATAATCTGATAACGAAGGTTCTCAGGATAAGTCCACGCGCTGACGAGCATATCATGGACGCTGACCTGTTGGCCTCCAACATTAATCGTGGCATCTCGATCAGTCTCAGCATACCCTGATGTCTCTATGCGCTCGCAGGCGTTGATTGCCGCATTCATCATGCCCCTGATCACATTCCAGTCTGTTTTCATGGCACCTTCCCTACCAATTGCGCGAACCGGTTGACCGTATGTCGATGATCCAGCACATACAATGATCACCATTGGCGTTTTGCGCCAATGCTGAAGTTAGCCCATTGCGGCAATCGACCCGTTCAGGAATTGTAACTGCCCTCAGCCAACGATGACGGCATCTGCGTCTCTGGCGGATGGACGGGATAAAAGACATGCTTGATAACGCCCGTTTCGATAATCATCGTGAGCCTCTTTAGCAATGCCACGCCTCCAGCCTGGAACGTTGGCAGGCGAAGGGCTGACGTTAGAAGGAGTTAATGGTCAGCGAGCAGTGGAAACGGCCGGTGAAGCCGTGCTGCTGCCTGTCGCTGATACTCTGTGGTCTGCGTAGAAAGGCCAAACAGACGCCTTGCTCCTAATCCCTTCAGTTCAGCGAAATGATCACGGAAGGCACAGGACTGAGGTGTACATCCCCTTGCGTCGGGTATGCATCCCATCCGTCAATCGCTTTGCCTTCGGGCGCGCTTGTCCGAGGGTAAGCATAGACTACAGATAACCCCGGCCCACGGAGATCGACAGTCGTGCCATCCGTCGAGTCCAAACCAATACCAGGCAACTCCATCCCAAGTAAATGCCTGACTGCTCCTTCGTCATTCGGGGTCGGAAATGTCTCATCCCTGCCGGTTTCATTCATTGCCACCTCATCGTACTTCCTGTCTGTCGACGTTACAAAATTAGTCAATTTTCATACCACTGCAATGTCGTCTGTTGGCGCGAGGGAGACCGTCGGCTATTGCCGATAGCCATGAGCCTTTAACCTATAACTCAATCTGCTCCGCAATTCCGAGGGAGTCGTCGACTTCGACGCCAAGCCAGGTTCCTCGGCGGGCTGACCTTCAAAACAAATGCATTGAAGCTTGTGGCTGGACCACTTACACGCTGCTCGCAAGTTCATGATGATTGCGATAGCCGGTCCCTTATTTAGGGAGCGCGCATTAGTATGCATGGAAGCCGACAAAGGAACGCAGATGTCGATCACTGTACAGAAAACAATCCCCGCTGCGCGTATGCGCCAGTTCCATCAGATGGTTGATAGGTGGCTTGAGGAGGGTCCAATCAAGCTCGCGACGAATGCCACAATAACCGCAATGGACAATGCCGGAATCACGAAAGCTGAACAGTCCGCTATCATCGAGGATCGAGATATCATCATGAAATACAATATGCGCCTCGGTGTAATCAGCGAAGTATTCGCCCCAGCCATCGAGAGAACAGTGAATTCGTCTCGGTCAGGAAGTGAAGCACAGGATGAGATTGCTCGGTTGATTGTGACTGCAGTAGGCATCCGTCAGGAAGATGACAGTGAACTGGTCACATTCACCTTTACGACGGAAGATGAGGCAGACGCATTCGATAAAGCCATCTAATACATCGCGAGCGGTTTTGAATTTGATTGATTGACAAGCACCCTGCCACCCTGCCGACGATAATTCCGTTCAGAATAGGGGGCGAAGTCGGCAATGTCCGCTATTGGCGGATATTGTTGATTTAGTCGGGCGGTTCTTCACGTGGGCATCAGACCGTTTTGGGGCCGCCAGAAGAATGCCTCTCCAGTCTCATGAGCCATGGAAGCGGACGTCATACGTCAAAAAAGCAACCCTCCTGTTGACGAGACGGTCATTGCTAAACGGCAACGACAACCTTTCCCTTGGCGCGCCCTGTCTCGACATAAGCCAAGGCGTCTGCCGTCCGCGCGAAGGGAAATACCTTGTCCACGACAGGACGGATGGCGCCATTATCGATCAGCTTGGCAATCTCTCGCAGTTGCTGGCCTTCCGCCCGCATGAAGAGGAAGGAATAGTCGACGCCCCGGCTCTTTGCCCTCTTCAGAATGCCTCGGCTCAGCATCCGCGTGACAAGGCGCAGTATAAGGCTCAGCCGCAGGGACTTCGCGAAAGGGACGTCCGGCGGACCAGAGATCGAGATGAGCTTGCCACCCGGTTTCAGCACGTTCACCGACTTTGCCAGCGTCTTGGCATCCTGGCTGTTGAGCGCGAGATCGCACCCAGACAGTACCTGCTCGAAGTCCTGCCTTTTGTAGTCGATCACCACATCAGCGCCCAGGCTTTTCACAAGCTCGATATTCGCCGTACTTGTCGTGGTGGCAACTGTCGCGCCGAGATGTTTGGCGAGCTGGATGGCGAATGTGCCGACGCCGCCGGAACCGGCCTGAATGAACACCTTCTGGCCGGGCTTGACCTTGCCCACCTCGACGAGCGCCTGCCAGGCGGTTAGCCCGACCAGCGGGATCGACGCAGCCTGCTCCATGGAGAGGCTTTTCGGTTTCAGCGCGAGATCTGAGGCGTCAACCGCAATCATCTCCGCAAATGTGCCGATGCGACCGTCGCGCGGGCGGGCGTAAATTTCGTCGCCGGATTTGAACTGCCGCACATTGGCGCCGACGTGGATGACCGTTCCGGCCAGATCGTGACCGAGAAGGAAGGGTGGACGATAGGGCAGGAACAACTTGAATTCGCCGTCGCGCACCTTGGAATCCAAAAGATTGATCGCGGTGGCCTCAATGCGAACCAGCACATCATTGGCGCCGATGACGGGATCGGGCATATCGGCCAGACGCAGCGGGGCCTTTTTCTTGTATTTGTCTACGACGAAGGCTTTCACGAGGGTCTCCAGTGTGAAACGATGATCATGTCAGGCAGCCAGGAAAGCCAAGGCTTTCGGCACGAATTCAGCATGGTATTAGAAGATGCCGCCATGGCCAGCATCTGCGTAGATCAACAGTCGGCCTTGGGGATACGCTGAGCCAGATCGCGGCTGTTGGATGTCAACACCATGATATCATTGTCTCCGCTGGCTACGAGAACGGGAATGCGTATGCGTCCCAGATTCTGCGGTGCCCGACACCCCCAGGCCTTGATGGCGCTGAGCTGGCGCATGAACGCACGCGGTGTAGGCCCCTTGTCACGGTTCATCTTGCGCTCGTTCAACCTTCGTGCAAGGCAGCGGTCACCTTTTTCCAGCCATCGATCTGCGCCTGGGTATAAATGCCTGGCGTGTCCTGGTAGCCTTGTCCCTGCTGCGAAATCTGGGTGGCCTCGGAAACGATGCGCTGGGCGTAATATTCGGCAGTCAGGTCGCCGGGCACGAAGCCCGCGCCGGCGCGATTGCGGGTGAGTGGCGCCATGACGATGCGGTTCGTAAGGGTGAAGGCGCCTAGGGCGGTGGGTTCGAAGAGCGTGGTCTTGGTCATGATATACCTGTGACGTTTCTATTTATCGGCGCGGGTTCATCGACTGCGGAAAGCTCACGCCTGCGTACGATAGCGTTCGGCAGGGAGCGCATTGACGAGATTGCCGAGCATGGCCTTGCGCGCGCCATCAAGCGCGTCCCACTGGCTGCCGTCGTGCAGCGGCGGGATCGTCACCGGTTCGCGGCGGTCGAATCCGACAAGGGCCGCATCCACCAGATCGCCCACTTCCATGACATTATTCATGGCGTTCACGTCGGCGCCCACATGATCCCAGATCTCGGTGCGGGTCGTGGCGGGAAGCACAGCCTGGATGTACACACCTTTCGGTCCAAGCTCGTGGGCGAGTCCCTGTGACAGGAACAGGACAAAGGCCTTGGTCGCGCCATAAACGGTCATGCCGAATTCGGGGACGAGCCCAACGACCGAACCGATGTTGACGATCGCGCCTTCGCCCGCATTGGCAAGACGGGGAGCAATGGCGCTGGCAAGCCGGACCAGTGCGGTCGCGTTGAGTGCAACGAGCTTGGTCATGTCATCGGCGTTCTGGTCGACGAAAGTTCCTCCGATTGCCGCACCGGCATTGTTGACGAGAACGCCGATGCGCTCATCGTCGCGCAACCTGGTCTCGACCTTAACAAGATCCTCAGCCTTGGTGAGATCGGCCTGGAGGATGTCGATTGCGACGCCGGTTTCCTGGCGCAGACGGCTTGCAAGCGCCTCCATTCGCACAGCGTCTCGGGCGACAAGCACGAGATCATGGCCGCGGCGTGCGAAGCGTTCGGCATAGGTTGCCCCAATGCCTGTGGAGGCGCGGGTTATCAGAACTGCAGGAATCTGACTCATTTTGGATTGTTCTTTTCTGTGGTTGATCCTATATTCATGACGATCATCATGATTGGATTTAAATATGATGCCCATCATGTAAATGTCAATGGCCAGCTCGGAGTATTTTGAAAATGAAAGTCAGCCGAGAACAGATGGCGGAAAATCGTCGCCGCATCCTGGACGTCGCCAGCCGATTGTTTAAGGACAAAGGATTCGATGCGGTCAGCGTCGCTGAGGTCATGAAGGCAGCCGGCATGACCCATGGCGGCTTCTATGGCCATTTCAGTTCGAAGGACGAGCTGGTCGCCCAGACGCTTGTCCATGCGCTTGCGGCAGACAGTTTCGGGGACGGCGAGTTCAGTGGCTTCGTCCGCTCCTATCTGGCGCCTCGTCATCGTGACAACCCCGGCAACGGATGCCCGATGGCAGGCTTGGCCGCCGCAATTCGCCACCAGACACCTGCCGCGAAAGCGGCCATGACTGAAGGGCTACGCAACCAAATCGCACGTATCGAAGATGCCCTTCCGGACCAAGACGCAACCGGCAAGCACCGTGCAGCGATTGGAAGCTGGGCGGCCATGGTCGGAGCGGTCATCCTGGCCAGAGCGGTTGATGATCCTGAACTGTCAGACGAAGTTCTTGAGCAGACGCGTGCCTGGATCGACGCCAGAGTCGGCTAAGGGCATCGGAAAGCACGCATTTAGAGCGCCTGGTCTATGCCTGCTGCGAGGAAACGATCGAATCTCGGGAGCGGCCCTCTGAGCCTGGACGCCGCCTTGGCTCCACGCAGACTTGTAATTTTCAGATGGATAAGATGCCGCTAAAATGTAAGCAGCGGTCCCCTGACACGTATCACGCGCCCAAGCCACATAGCTTTGCGCCACGGAGCCGCCGCCAAGTCGGTTATTTAGGCGAGTTGAATTTGTCTGGGTGTTTGGAATCGAGATAGAGCTGGGCGTAAGCAATCACGCAGTTTCGGTGTACAGCGAATGGGACTTTCCCTCATCTTAATGATCGGCCTGCTTGCCGGGATCATCAGTGGCATAATTGGTACTGGCTCTTCCATCATGCTCGTCCCGGTCTTGGCCTATGTCTATGGGCCAAAAGAAGCTGTACCAATAATGGCGGTGGCCGCCGTCATGGCAAATATTGCCCGGATTCTTGCGTGGTGGCGGGGAGTTGATTGGCGTGCTGTGGCAGCCTATGCGGTTGCCGGCGTTCCTACAGCGGTTCTTGGTGCACGAACGATGCTTGTTCTGCCGCCCCGGGCAGTAGATGCGGCAATTGGAGTATTCTTGCTCTTGATGATCCCCGGACGTCGCTGGTTGGCAGCAAACCTTATCCATTTAAGGTTACCCCATCTGGCCGCAGCCGGAGCATGCATCGGCTTCTTGACCGGGATCGTGGCCTCTTCTGGACCTGCCTCCGTACCAGTGTTCATCGGTTATGGTCTGACCAAGGGAGCCTTTATCGGAACCGAAGCTGCAGCTTCGTTAGTGATCTACACTGCCAAAACGCTTACCTTTCAGGGCTCTGGAGCACTTCCTTTCGCTGTTATCCTGAAGGGCCTAACTGTGGGCGCCTCTCTGATGGTCGGTTCCTTTATAGCGAAACCTTTCCTTCTCCGCCTCACGCCCGAAGCTTTTCGCCATATCATGGATGCGCTGCTGGTTACCTCAGGACTCAGCCTGCTTTGGGGAGCGACAATTTAAGCAAGGCCTACGGGGGCGATCCCCGCGAGACCGCAATGTGGTCGCCGCTCTCTATGAGATCTTCCGCGTGGAGAGCAACATGATCGAGCATCTCCACCCTTGCTCGTTGGCATGCTGATCTACACATCTGCCTTCATTCTTCTGTGCTTCAACGCCCGAACTGCCGGATAAGCCGGACAGTGTCTGCCGTTTCGCCCAGAGCGTCGGGGTAACAACCAATCTCGCCTTCGTGCTCGGCCGCCTGCTGCTTCGGCCGCTCACCAACTCTGGATACTCAAAGTCCGGCCGGCAGTGGAGATCGAAACGAGCTGGTCGCCAATCATTGTCGCCGTTCGGCTCGCCAGCATCGGCTCTAGCATGTGGTGGGCACGCCTAAATCCCGAACGAGTGCATGCCCCGACCAGAGCGAAGCGGCATTGCACCGAGCACGATAGATGGGAGTTTAAACCTGTCGGGATTCGAGATGCGGCCGAAGTCACTCGGCAGCCATCGAAAGCACCGGATCGGAAACGCTTTCTTCCGATTGTTTCTCGCCCTTGGGCGGCTTGATGCGGAACCATGCCGCGTAAAGCGCGGGGAGAAACAACAGGATCATGACGGTTCCAACGGCCGTACCGCCAATCAGCGTATAGGCCATCGATCCCCAGAAGACCGAGTGCGTGAGCGGAATGAAGGCGAGGACGGCAGCGAGCGCCGTCAGGATAACGGGTCGCGTCCTCTGTACGGTCGCTTCGATGACGGCATGATAGTCATCCAGACCCGCCGCCTGATTTTCCTTTATCTGCTCGGTCAGGATCAGCGTATTGCGCATGAGGATACCGGCCAGGCCGATAAGCCCGAGGATGGCGTTGAAGCCGAAGGGTTGATTGAAAACGAGCAATATTGGAACCACGCCAGCGAGCCCGAGCGGCCCGGTGAGCATTACCATCGTCATCGTCGACAGGCTGCGGACCTGAAGGATGATAACGATAAGCATGGCGGCAACCATGGCCGGGAAAATCTTCACCAGCGCCACATTCGCCTTGAGGGACTCCTCAATATTGCCACCCATTTCGATGCGGTAGCCGACGGGAAGCGAGGCAATCAAGGGCTGAAGGGCCTTGAAGACCTGTTGCGACACTTCCGGCGGCTGGGTTGCCTCATTTATATCGGAGCGGATGGTGATGACCGGCGTGCGGTCACGGCGCTTCATTACCGGCTCCTCGAAACGGATTTCGGAATGACCGATTTGGTCGAGTGGTACCGGGCGTCCGTTTCTGCTCGTCAGAGAGAAATCCGAAAGCCTCGAAGGATCAAGCCTGTTTTCGCCGGCGCTGCGGGCAACGACGGGAACGTTGCGGATGTTTTCGCGAACCTGTGTGATCGGCACACCACTCAATAACAACTGCATCTGCTGGGCGGCCTCGGCGGGCGAGAGGCCGATGAGGTTGAGCCGGTCCTGATCGGGGATGAACCGCAGGACAGGCGTGCGGTTGCCCCAGTCGCGGTTAGGTTGGCGAACGTCGGGCACGGTCTTCATGATGGCAAGCGCCTGCTCAGAGATCCTGTACAATTCATCCGGATCCGGCCCCATGATGCGGAACTCCACCGGGAAGGGCGTGTAGGGACCGAAAACGAGCTGCGTAACTCGCACATTGGCTTCCGGAGCAAGTCCGCTGGACACCGCTTCGCGAAGACGATGTTTGAGCGCCTCACGCGTATGGGCATCGGATGTCAGCACGACGATTTTGGCGAAAGCGGGATCCGGCAATTCAGGCGCCATGGCGAAGAAGAAGCGCGGCGCGCCCTGCCCGACATAGCTGGTAGCGATCTTCGTTTCGGGTTGCTTTTTCAGCCAGCCTTCGAGTTTCTCGACCGTTGCCGTTGTCGTCTCGATGCTGGTGCCCTCGGGCATGCGCACTTCCACCAACACTTCGGGACGATCAGATGTCGGGAAGAACTGTTGCTTGACGGATCCCATGCCAACGACAGAGGCGGCCATGATGACGCCAACGAGACCACAGGTCAGGAATTTGTGACGGACCGCAAATTCGATGAGGCTACGCAGCCTGCGATAATTTGGCGTGTTGTAGATCGCGTGGTGACCACCTTCCACCGGCTTTATCTCGGGCAACATCTTGACGCCGAGATAGGGCGTAAAGATCACCGCAACGAACCACGAGACGATCAATGCGAACCCAACGATCCAGAAGATGTTACCGGCATATTCACCGGCGGTTGACCTGGCAAATCCAACCGGCATCAACCCGATGATGGTCACAAGTGTGCCGGAAAGCATAGGGGCAGCCGTGTGGCTCCACGCATATGCCGCCGCCTTGATGCGGTCCATGCCTTCTTCCATTTTGACGACCATCACCTCGATGGCGATGATGGCATCGTCCACGAGCAGCCCGAGCGCTAGAATGAGCGCACCAAGAGTAATGCGGTCGAAAAACCGCCCGGTTTCCAGCATGATCAGAAAGACGACGCCGAGTGTGAGCGGAACCGCAAGTGCCACGACGATGCCGACACGCCAGCCGAGACTAACGAGGCTCACGAACAACACGACTCCGAGCGCCATGGCGAACTTCAACATGAACTCGCCGACAGCCTCATCAATGTTGACGGCTTGATCGCTGACTTTAGCGAGCGTCATGCCAAGCGGCAGGGTTTGTGCAATCGTCGAAGATCGGTCTTCCAGGGCCTTGCCGAGTTCCAGCCCATTCCAGCCCTGCTGCATCACCACGCCCAGCATGATGGCGGGTTCGCCATCGTGGCGGATGACGTAGGTGGCGGGATCTTGATATCCGCGGCGCACCGCGGCGAAATCCGCTAGCTTGAGGACGCGTCCGCCCGCGACGATCGGCGTTTCAGCAATCGACTCGACGCTGTCATAAGCCCCATCGAACCGGATGAAGACCTGCGGTCCCTGCGTATCGATGGAACCCGCCGGGGTGACGGTATTGCGCCGTTGCAGGGCGGAAGCGATATCCTGCGCCGAGATGCCCAGCGTTGCCAGCTTGGGATAGGAGAATTCCACGAAAATCTGTTCCGGCTGCTCGCCAAGAATGTTGATCTTTTTCACGCCGGGAACGTGAAGCATGTCCTGACGGATCGTCTCGGCCTGGCGCACGAGGTCACGCATCGCCATCCCCTTCGCCTTCAAGGCATAAAGGGCGAAGCTGACGTCGGAGTATTCGTCATTGACGAAAGGGCCGATCACGCCGGGGGGAAGATTTCGGGATTCATCGCCAAGTTTCTTGCGCGCCTGGTAGAACTCCCCCTCAACGGCCGAGGCTGGCGTATTGTCCTTGAGCGTCACGGTCAGGAAAGCGTAGCCGGGGCGTGTGGTCGTTTCCACACGATCGTACCAGGTCAATTCCTGAATACGCTTTTCGAGCGGCTCGGCGACAAGATCCTGCATTTCGCGCGCAGTCGCTCCCGGCCAAACCGAGGTAACGGTAAGTGTCTTGATGGTGAATGACGGATCTTCGGCTCGTCCCAGCTTGACGAAGGCGTAAGCGCCGGCTGCAGCCAACAATACGATGAAGAACAGGGTGACGGCTCGTTCGCGAACGGCGAGCGCCGAAAGGTTGAAACTCATCAGTTCGCCGCCTCTGCTTTTTCAACGCCGGTGCGCACGCTTGCGCCGTCCTGAAGCAAATGCGCGCCAAGGGCGACAACAGGCTCCCCTGCCCTCAGGCTCGAAACGATGGCCTTTTCCTCGCCGATCCGTTCGACCTTCACTTCGCGAAAACGAACGCTTGAGGATTGTTCGTCGACGACCCACACGCCCGTGCGCGTGCCGTCATCCAGAAGCGCACCGATGGGAACTTCGGCATGCGCCAGCGCGTCCTTGTTTTCCACGCTGATCGTAACCGTTGCGCCGAGCGGCGCGGATGCCGCAGCCCCCTGCAACACCCAGCGCGTTTCATAGGTTCTGGTCTGGGGATCGGCGGCATCGGATATCTGGCGAAGGACCGCTTTCTCTTGCCCGCTGCGACCATAGACCGTGGCCTGCGCTGCGGCGCCAATCTCAGGCCTCAGATTTTCAGGGAGCCAAACGAGAGCTTCGCGTGGTCCTGCCTTCGCGAGCCGTATGACGGGCTGACCTGCCGAGACCACCTGCCCCGGTTCGCCGAGGGTCTCAACGATCGTCCCGTCGGCATCAGCCAGCAATACTGCATAGGCTGCCTCGTTTTCTGCGACTGCTGCGTCAGCCCTGGCTGCGGCAAGTTGTGCCGTCGCCGTATCCATAGTGGCCTTTGATCTTTCATACTGCTGGGTGGACGCAGCGTTGGACTTGACGAGAACCGCGAAGCGCTTCTCGTCGGCCTGGGCCTGTATGAACGTTGCCTCAGCGGCAATAACGGCATTGCGTTTCGCGGTCAGGGCAAGTCGAAGATCGGTCTCGTCGATCCGCATCAGAAGCTGCCCGGCCCTTACTTCCTCGCCAAGGCCCACCACCCGTTCGATGATCTTTCCGGGAACCCGAAAGCCGAGATCGCTCTGCACCCGGGCCGCAACCGTGCCGGTGAAGCTTCGGCTTGCCGTGTCCGGGGTCTTGACCTTTGTCACGCTGACAAGCGGAGCCAAGCTGCGGGGATCCGCGGCCTGCGCATTCGTGTCCGTTGATGGCATCAGGAAAATAGCAGCGCCAACCCCGATGAGGGCGGCCATTGCCACGGTCGAGAGCAGGATTTTTTGTTTCATGGCACTGGCCTTCTTGATGGCGATAACATAATTCTTAGATTGCAATCTAAATCTAAAACGAATATAGATGTCAAATGAAATCTAATCGGAGATCCACATGAGAGTGAGCCGCGCACAGGCCGAGGAAAATCGCGACAGGATCATCACCGTCGCAAGCCGGCTGTTTCGAGAGCATGGATTTGACGGAATCGGGCTGAAGGATCTGATGAAAGGGGCCGGCCTTACCCAAGGTGGGTTCTACAAACAGTTCACGTCGAAAGATGACCTTGCCGCTCTTGCATCCAGACGCGCTCTGGAAAGCGCAACGAGAAGATGGTCCGCCGCGGCCGCAGATACCTCAGATCCACTCGAAGCTGTTATGGCGTTTTATCTTTCCAAAGATCACAGGGGAGAAAAGGCGGAAGGTTGCCCGCTCGTTGCACTGGGGGCGGACGCGGCGAGGCAAAGTGCGGATGTTCGACGTCCGTTCGAGGACGGCATTCGCGCTCACTTCGAGATACTGGATGAGCTCATGGGAGACGCTGACAGTTCAAGCCCCAGCGAAAAGGCTATAGCGATATTGTCTATGATGGTGGGCGCCGTCACGCTCTCCCGCATCATTGAGGACGAAAGCTTATCGGAACGCGTTCTTGACGCAGCCGCCGGCGAAGTCAGGCGTATAGCTCGCAGTGGTGGTGATGACTGATGGCGACGGCCGTATGAGAGTCTCCTAGGCTCTGCTTGAACCGCATGTCTTGAGAAATGATCCTGGCCTTGTTGTCGGTCGGGACGTCAAAGGCATGCCTATTTTTATGGCAAAATCAGGTGAAAAACAGATGCGTCGTATCGTTGTAACAGGAATGGGAGCCGTTAGCCCCCTTGGTGCGAATGTGGATATCTCATGGTCGCGGCTCCTTGCCGGCAAGAGCGGAATTCGGCGGCTGACCGACGATGTCGTGGGAGATCTTCCTGCGAAAGTGGGAGGTGTTGTCCCTTCTGTCAGCGAAGACTCTGAAGGAGGCTTCGATCCGGACAGGATCATTGCGCCAAAGGATCAACGCAAGGTCGACCGGTTCATCATCTTTGCGCTGGCGGCGGCAGAAGAGGCATTGGCGCAGGCAAATTGGAAACCGACCTCGAATGAAGACAGGCTGCGAACAGCGACAATCATCGCATCCGGCATCGGTGGCTTCCGTGCGATCACGCAGGCGGTGCGTACCGTCGATCAGAGCGGTGCTCGCCGCCTCTCCCCGTTCACGATACCGTCCTTCCTCGTCAATCTCGCGGCCGGCCAAGTCTCCATCCGTCATGGTTTCAAGGGCCCGCTCGGAGCACCCGTGACGGCATGTGCCGCTGGCGTTCAAGCCATCGGCGATGCGGCAAGACTAATCAGGTCGAACGAAGCCGATATTGCAGTTTGCGGCGGAACAGAAGCTTGCATGAACATCGTCAGCCTCGGCGGTTTTGCGGCGGCAAGGTCGCTGTCGACCGGTTTTAACGAGACGCCGGACAAGGCATCACGCCCCTTCGACACGTCGCGCGACGGCTTCGTCATGGGTGAAGGCGCGGGCGTACTCGTCATAGAAGCGCTGAGCCACGCTATTGCTCGCGGCGCCACCCCGATTGCGGAACTGGTCGGATACGGCACGACAGCCGATGCCCACCACATCACCTCCGGCCCTGAGGACGGAAGCGGGGCGCGTAGGGCTATGGAGATCGCCGTCGCCCAAGCAGGCATTGCCCCTCACGAAATTGGCCATCTGAACGCGCACGCGACATCGACGCCAGTCGGTGATCTCGGAGAGATCAGGGCCATCAAGAGTGTATTTGGGCAACGAAAATCGGTTGCTGTCAGTGGAACCAAATCTGCGACGGGACACCTGCTTGGAGCGGCCGGCGGGCTGGAAGCCATCTTCGCGATTTTGGCACTTAAAAACCAGATCGCACCCCCGACACTGAACTTGAACACGCCCGATCCGGAGTCGAGCGGGATCGATTTTGTCGCAAACGAAGCGCGGTCGCTGGATGCTGAATATGCCATATCCAACGGTTTCGGTTTTGGCGGTGTCAATGCCAGCGTTCTTTTCCGGCGCTGGCCAATGGCGATTTAATAAAGCGACGGCCATGGAAGGTTTTAAATGTTGAAGCGGTTTCTAAAAAAATGGCAGATATGGGAGCAAGCCTTCCTCGGCGTCGACGACCTGCAAGGAGACTACCTGACCGCGCTGGAAAATCGGCTCGCCCGGCTGGAGACGGAGGTTGCCGGATTAAGCGCTCAGACCGAGCAGGAAACTCTGGCTAAAGACGCCCCGGAAAATACAGGGTGATGTTGCTTCGCCGTTGTGAGGCAACCACAAGAGTCGGCGGACCGCACATGTCAGGCGCACACCTTGAATAGCTCGCTGAGCATCCGACATAGGCTGAGAACATGGTGGGTCCGGCCAACCTTTGTCGGCAATGCCTTTCGATCTCCCCAGAGCGCTCCTACTGCCGGCGAGCAGAAGTCTTCGTGCTCTACGAGCATCTGTCACATCAATCTCACCGCACCTGCAATCCAAGGTTCGTGCCTGAATGTGCGAGTTAGAAACTCGTGTTTCCCGCATATTGAGGGAAGCGGCCAAACGGCACTTTGCCAATCCATCAGCAAATTGGATACCATATTGCCGATTCAACGATTTCAAATACACCTTTCAAACCACTGCAATTGATTAGTTGCCAAACCTGCAGAACAGGTCCACTGTAATAGCTCCAGCAGCCATTTTACGGGCGCTGCTGTTTAAGGGTTGAATACCCTGGCCCTGACAAAGGAGGACGCCATGTCTTCCATATTTCACCAACCCACGAAACATGATCTCGCAACTGTGGCTGGCTACGTCTTGTCTGCGGCAAGCCTTGCGCTGATCGTTTACATCCTCTTCGGAGCATAGTTGCGATAACCGGCTGCAACTGCCGGTCTACAACGCAGCGGAAAACGGTGTTCGAAATGATCGAAAGAACAACAGAGACCGAAATCACATTCAAGCATCCGTTCCGTCTGGAGGCCCTTACGGAACTCTTGGGCGCGGGCACATATCGCCTGGTCGTGGACGAGGAATTGATAGAAGGGTTGAGCTTCACGGCATATCGCCGGGTGGCAACCCATCTGGAGATACCCGCGATTTCCATCGCGGTGGCCCGACGCCAGTTCCTGCAGGTATCATCAGCCGAGATTGATGAGGCATTGGCGCTTGACGGCGCGAGCGAAGATGTCAGCCCGCGCGTTGTTCCGTAACGACGCCACAATCGAGCATTGCCAGTGCGTTCTGGATTGCGGCGCCGGAGGCCGTGTTGTCGAACACGCACCAGGAGCCGGCGGAAAGGCGTTTTTCAAAAGAGCGGATTTCTTCCGCGCTGTAGTCCGAATAATACATCCTGGGCGCACCGTGCAGACGGACATATCTTGGCGGCTCTGAAAAATCACTTGCGGGCCAGACCGGTGCCGGATCGGCCAGAACGCGATCAACGGCATATCGTGTCAAAACCTCTTCCGCCGGGGGCGTGGCCCAGCTTGTGTGGCGCGGCTCGACTACCAGCATGCCTGGAAAAACCTCACGCATGGCTTCGAACGCGGCTGTGGCCTCATTGCCATCGAACTCAAGGGTGGATGGCAATTGGCACAATAATGGGCCTAGCTTGCCATTCAGCGCCGCGAGCTCTTCAACGAATGTCTTGAAAATTTGGCCGACGGCATGCAGCCGATGCTCGTGCGTTATCTCGCGGGGCAGTTTCACGGCGAAGCGGAACTCATCCGGCACCGAGTTTGCCCAGCGCTCGAACGTCGTCATCCGATGGTGGCGATAGAAGGTGGAATTGATCTCGACACCGTTGAAAACAGCGGCATAACGGCTGAGCCCGCTTCCCGTTTCGGGAAAAGGGTGGGCCACGGTCCTGGGGATGGACCATCCAGATGTTGCAATGACCGGCACTCTCGTCCGCCCTCTTGGATTTGAAAGAAAGGCCGGCATGTGCCGGCCTTTCTTCGTTGCGAGATCTAGCGTCTGTAGCGCAGACGCTCCTGTTCGATTTCAGCTGGTTCATAAGGATCCAGCGTGTCATCAAAGCGTGACCAGCCCTCTTTGGCATAGGCCTCACGGCGCTGATCGGGATCGACCCAGTTGGACTGGCGCAGTATGTCCTGCGCGTCCGCATAAAGGCTGTCTTCCACTTTCGCGGTTACCAGCGTGCCGCCGCGGCGAACGCCTTCCGCATAGACATGGGCATGGTCTTCCGGCACGCCGGACTCCGTTAGCGCGCCGATAAGCCCGCCGGCGGCACCGCCTGCCACGGCACCGGCCACGGCGCCCGCCGCCGTAGCGGCAAGCCAGCCCGCGGCAACCACCGGCCCGACGCCGGGAATTGCCATGATGCCAAGGCCGGTGAGCAGACCGCCCACGCCACCGACGGCGGCACCGATGCCGGCACCTGTGCCGGCGCCTTCAGCGGCGTTTGTAGACTTGCCGTGGCGTTCATCTGCATTGTTCGACACGATGCTGATATCCGAAGATGGTACACCGCGTTCTTCGAGCGCGCTGACAGCCGCGCTGGCATCGGAGTAGTCGTCGAAAAGTCCTGTAACGGTCTTCATAGGATTCTCCTGAAGAGTGAATTAGTTAGCGACAATGTTGCCCTGATAGTCGAGCGCCAGGCTTACGGGCTTGCCATCTTTCGAGGCCTTGGCCTGCCAGACACCCTTGTCATCCTTCATAAGGCCGCTGACATCGGTATATCCGGCCTCCGTGAGGCGCGTTTTCGCCTGTTCCTCGGTGAAACTGTTTGCGCCTTCGACAGGCGCTGTCGGATTCTTGGTCTTGGGCGTGGCCACGGCGGGCGTTTTCCCATCGGTTGCCGGGGCGGGGGTGGTCTGTGCGAAGGCGGTAAGCGTCGACGCGCCGACAAGCGCTGCGGCTAAGAGAAGTTTTTTCATGATTTTTTCCTCGTTGTAGCCTTTCGAGCAGGCTCCCACAGCAAACACTATGCTCGCCGCATGGTTCCGCCGCTCTGCAAATAGAATTGGATGGCACCCACGTCATCGTGACGGTGGATGGCTTCCCGACGTGTTGCGCGGGCAGGCATTGCGGCGGAATGAAAATTATTTTGCCGCCGCAGGAACGTCGCCGCGGTTCGAGGGTTCTCCAAGTCCAGCACTCAAAAGCGGATTCCCAGATGCCTGCGGAAAAGTCATTGTACGACGTGTTGCCTAACAGGCTCGAGGACATCGGCTTTTCCGCAAACCAGACACTGAAGGCCCAGTCGAAAATGGCATGAGCCGCCCACTCTGTTCGGGCCGCCTTTCAGGGCGGCTTTTTCATTTCCGGGCCGCGATAGGCCCCTTCCAATTCGGGAGCCACACCATGGCCAAGACCACCAACAGCAAATCTCCGCAAGACAAGACCGAGACCGTGAATATTCACGACCAGAAGCTGGAGCGCGGCGCCGGCGGCGAGCTGCACCAGACGGCCGAAACAGACGCGCCTGTGCTGACGACCGCCCAAGGCGGGCCGGTTGCCGACGACCAGAATTCTCTGCGGATCGGCGCGCGCGGGCCGCTTGTCGTGGATGATTTCCATTTCCGGGAGAAAATCTTCCACTTCGACCACGAGCGCATTCCCGAACGCGTGGTGCATGCGCGCGGTTACGGCGCGCATGGCTTCTTCGAGACCTACGAATCCTTTTCGGCCTATACCAGGGCGGATTTCATGCAGCGAGCGGGCGAAAAGACCCCGGCTTTCGTCCGCTTCTCAACGGTTGCCGGCAACAAGGGTTCGGCCGACCTTGCGCGCGATGTGCGTGGTTTCGCCGTCAAGCTCTACACCCAGGAAGGCAACTGGGATCTCGTCGGCAACAATATTCCGGTGTTTTTCATTCAGGACGCCATCAAGTTCCCCGACCTGATCCATGCCACCAAGCAGGAACCGGACCGGGCGTTTCCGCAGGCGCAGACCGCCCATGACACGTTCTGGGACTTCATCAGCCTGACGCCGGAAAGCATGCACATGATCATGTGGGCCATGTCGGACCGCACCATACCGCGGTCCTTCCGTTTCATGGAAGGTTTCGGCGTCCACACCTTCCGCCTGGTCAATGCCAAGGACGAATCGACCTTCGTCAAGTTCCACTGGAAGCCGAAGCTGGGGCTTCAGTCGGTCGCCTGGAACGAGGCGGTCAAGATCAACGGTGCCGATCCCGACTTCCATCGCCGCGACCTCTGGCAGGCCATCCAATCCGGCAACTTCCCGGAATGGGAATTGCAGGTGCAGCTGTTCGACCAGGACTTTGCCGACAGCTTCGACTTCGACGTGCTCGACCCGACAAAGATCATCCCCGAGGAAATACTGAAGCCGCAGCCGATCGGGCGGCTGGTGCTCGACCGCATGCCCGACAACTTCTTCGCCGAGACCGAGCAGGTCGCCTTCATGACCCAGAACGTGCCGCCGGGCATCGACTTCAGCAATGATCCGCTGTTGCAGGGCCGGAACTTCTCCTATCTCGACACCCAGCTGAAACGGCTTGGCGGGCCAAACTTCACCCACCTGCCCATCAATGCGCCAAAGTGTCCCTTCGCGCATTTCCAGCAGGATGGCCACATGGCCATGCGCAATCCTGTCGGCAGGGCGAACTACCAGCCGAACTCGTTTGGTGAAGGTCCGCGGGAATCGCCGAGCCGCGGCTATCGCCATTTCCCGGCGGAAGAACAGGGAAGTAAGGCGCGGCTTCGCCCCGAGAGCTTTGCCGATCATTACAGCCAGGCACGACAATTCTATATCAGCCAGACACCACCCGAACAGCGTCACATCGCCGCCGCCCTGACATTCGAACTGAGCAAGGTGGAAACACCTGTTATCCGCGAACGCATAGTATCGCATCTGATGAACATCGACGAGACGCTGGCAACCGCCGTTGCGCAGAAGCTGGGATTCAAGTCGATGCCGAAGCCGGCGGATGCGGCCATGCCGACCCGTCAGGATCTCGAGCCTTCACCAGCGCTCAGCATCGTGGAGCGCGGCCCCAAGCGCTTCGAAGGCCGCAAGCTCGGTATCCTCGTCACCGATGGTGTCGATGCCAAGCTTCTGAATGGCCTGATGTCGGCGATTGCCAGAGAGAAAGCCGCCTGCGAACTGATCGCGCCGAAAGTCGGCGGCGTCACGGCGTCGGATGGAAGCTGGTTTGAGGCCCATCACATGATCGATGGCGGGCCGTCCGTTCTTTTCGATGCGGTCGCAGTGCTGACCTCCGCCGAAGCGATAGACGATCTGGTCAATGAGGCGACGGCGCGGGACTTCGTGGCCGATGCCTTTCAGCACTGCAAGTTCATCGGCTATGATCAGTCGGCGCTTTCCTTGCTGGAAAAAGCCGGCATTGCCGACGCTCTTGATGAGGGCACCATTGCCCTCCCCGGGGAGGAGGGTCTCGCCGGCTTCGTATCGAACCTCGGCAAGCTGCGTGTCTGGGGTCGGGAACCTTCGGTAAAGCTCGGAAAGGCTTCACCACCAGTGAAATGAAATCACCAGCGGGCGCGGCAGCGATGCCGCGCTTGGTGGCGCAGGCACCTTCGGGAAAGGAATATCCGCAGCGACAGGTTAGCCGAGGTCGGAGGCTGTCAGGATATTCATATTGCGACGCGATTTGGCGTAGACCTTCTGTGCCGCGGCATAGATGGCCGTGCGCATCGTGTCGAAAGAAGATAGGCACTGGGCTTCCGACATGCTCATGGCGTGTCCCCGGCTCTTGGCGAGCGCCTCGGCCTCGACAAAAAACCGGATTTCGAACATGCCGTCATGGCCGAAAAAGCGAACCGCTTTGCGTACCTCGTCAAAACTGCGGGCCGTGTTGGGGAAAGCGAGCGTCATGACTTGCTCCCCGTGCGCTCTTTCCTGCGCAAGGCGTTACGCCGGTTGAGGGACAGCATGCCGTCGGTCGCCTCCGCTATGCTGAGATGGGTCAGCCTGCGGCCGCCGATACGCACAGGCACGCCGGTGAAGACATGGTATATCGTCCAGCTCTGATCCCTCTCGATCCGTCTTCCATATTGGGTCTCGAGCGTATCGGAGACGGGAGCTCCGCCTTCGTTCTCCCAGGTCTCTATCCTGAGCGCCTGGCGCCGGTGTTCGTTACACGTTTCCATGGTGTTGCCTTTCATATGGAACTCGCACGCGGATGTCGTCCGCGTGGAGCCCGTTTCATTCTACGCCGCTATTGCCATGTTCCGCCGGACGAACGTTACGCGGAGGCATAAAGAAATGGCTGATGGTGTATGATCGCCCGCTATCCGGCACGCGTCTGTCGCAATGGGTAAAACTTCAAGGCATCGTCAAAAATGACACCGAAACGCTTGCGCAAACATTTGCAATCGGACGAAGAAAAGAAGCCGGCGCCTCTCTGACACCGCAGCGCCATGCGGCCAGCATGACGAAGCCCAATCGTGCGCCCGGATTGCGCGGAAAACAAGGCGATGAGCGGCCACACGCGTATAGGAGAGCACAACTTTCTGACGAGGTTAAATGTCGTCAAAAACCAATAGTTGACACTCCGGCAGAGGCAGGATATAAGGAGCAATCGAATTTGCTTGCTTAGCTTTGCTTGTCACGCGTCTGGCACCGCGTTCTGAACGAACCTTTCCTTTCAAAATCGCTATCATCATCCGCAGCGCACGAGTGCTGTGGTTTCTCTATTGCTATGAAAGGGTTCATCATGACCACTGGCACAGTTAAATGGTTCAATTCCACCAAGGGCTTCGGCTTCATTCAGCCTGACAACGGCGGCGCCGATGCGTTCGTCCACATCTCCGCCGTTGAGCGCGCCGGCATGCGCGAACTCGTCGAAGGTCAGAAAGTCGGCTTCGAGCTTGAGCGCGACAACAAGTCGGGCAAAATGTCGGCCTGCAATCTGCAGGCTGCCTAAGGGTCTGTGCTTCCCTTTGACCACGGATGTACTGGCACTGACGAAGCACGCCAACCCAATCAAGGCCAGGCAAATTGCCTGGCCTTTTGTTTTTCGCTCGCTCTTCGAGCATCATCACCGGAACACCCATGACAGAAAAATACAGTATTTCCCGCCAGAAGGCCGAACTCGCCTTCAGCCACATCCAGACACCGTTCTTCGCAAAAGAAAAAGCGCTTGAGGAGCTCGATTCCATTGCGCAATCCCGCGATGCAAAGACCCTGCGCCTTCGGGAAGCCCGTCTTGCCAAGGAATTGTCGGATCGTACCGCCGCAACATCCGCTCTCCTTGCCAAACGCGCCCGCGCGCGCTGATCGATATCCGCGCCGTGATCGTCCTCCGCACAAGACCTGCCTTGACAACCTGACCACCGGCCGGAACGTCGCGAGCGTAAAAGCGTTGCAGACTAAAGGACATGACGATGGCTCTTTCAGGGACAGTGCTGCATGAAGATACGCGCCGGGTTCGATATTGCCTATGAATGCGAAAATGAGACGGCGATGCTGCTGGTTCTCAACATCCATCCCGACCGGCGCGCGGATTTGCTCACCGAACAGGTCCTGACTTTCGACCGGCCGATCAAGGCCTGGGGATATCTGGACATCTTCGGCAATGCCTGCAGCCGCATATCCGCACCGCCCGGACTGACGACGATCTCCACGCGCTTCGACATATATGACGGCGGCCTGCCGGATCCCGTTCCTGAAAACGCCTTCCAGCACGATATCAAGGATTTACCGGACGATGTTCTGGTGTTCCTGCTGGGCAGCCGCTACTGCGACACCGACCGGTTGGCGGACTTTGCCTGGAAAAACTTCTCCGCTACACCACTCGGCTGGCCCCGTGTTCAGGCGATCGTCGATTTCGTCCATTCCCGTATTGTCTTCAACTACGAGAAAGCCGATCCGCTGAGGACGGCTTTCGGCGGGTTCAATGACAGGACGGGCGTCTGCCGCGATTTCGCGCATCTTGCCATCACCCTCTGCCGCTGCATGAATATCCCGGCCCGCTATTGCACCGGTTATCTCGGTGATATCGGCGTGCCCAAAGACTCCAACCCGATGGATTTCAGCGCCTGGTGCGAAGTCTATCTCAGCGGCCGCTGGTATACGGTCGATGCCCGTCACAACACGCCCCGCATCGGACGCATATTGATGGCGACAGGACGTGATGCCACAGACGTCGCGCTGTCCACCGCATTTGGACCGGCTATACTTAAGCGGTTCGAGGTGATCACAGACGAACTGGTTGGATAACGACCAATACGGGGGAATCGCAACGTTTTCGCTTTGACCTCGACAGACGCGACCTGAATGACCTCGGGAGCCGACCCGTATCTCGACTTGTTCTGCCGGGGAAAGACGATGAATTCTTCGGCGGGAAGCGGTCTGGAAAAGAGCCAGCCCTGACCGAAGTCGATACTATGTTCCCGCAGATAGACCGCCCGCTCTTCCTTCTCGATACCTTCCGCAACGGAAAACAGCCCAAGCTCGCGCACCATCAGGACGCTATGGCCGCTCTGTCGGTATGGTCAGGGTCGTACGACGTCAAACGGACTATTCTTCACTTTGTCGGCGGGGCGAAATATTTCTATTCAGACGGGAAAACACGAATGAGGATCAAGAATTCGAAGGTCATCATAGGAACCGGCTTGCCGTTGCTGCCCTGCTTTGGTGGAACCTGCAAGACGATCTCGCGCACGCAGAGCGGCTTTGAAGAACAATGCCGGTCTGGACAGAAGCCAATATCGAGACCTTCGCACAGGGAGCTGAGAGCACGGCGCATCTATGGGGCCTTGGCGAAGCGTTCCAATTTGCCCAGCGTTTGCTGACCCAGTTCCACGGCACCGAAGCCCTTCGCTTGCTGGAACTCGGCCTCCGTGCTGAACACCATGCCCAGCACGACTTTCGTCGCGCCGTCCTGATCTTCGAAGGAGGCCCAGGCGTCGGCATGTTTCGACCCGTTCTCGCCCCATAGCAGCGTATAGCCGATCCTCTCTTCGGGCCGGACCTCGACATAACGATGATGGTTCGGGAAGACTGTGCCGTCAGGACCGATCATGTCAAAAAGCCATTCCCCGCCGGTTCGCAGATCAATCCTCTTCGTGCGGCAGGAAAACCCTTCGGGTCCCCACCATTGCGGCAGCGTCTTTTCGTTCATCCAGGCTTTCCAGACAATGTTTCGCGGCACCTTTATCGTTCGCTCCAGCACCATGGTCCGCCCGGCCACGTTCGCCAGATTGTTGAGACCGGCGCTGAAACCTTGTTGATAGCCATCGCGCATATCATCGGCCAGGGAGGAAAGCTGCACCGTTACAGTCAAGCGGCTACGCTCTTCCGTGGCCTGAAAATCGGCAGTCACCAGCGCTGCCGATTGCGTTACGCCGCCGGATGAGACCACCTCGTAATTCACGCTGCGGCGGGTTGGCTGCAGTTCCAGCCAGCCGCATTCACAGCGCATATCCGGCTGGCCGGCAACCTTGCAGAGCGAAACCTCTCGACCGCCCAGCCTGCTGTCCGCCTCCAGAAATTCCAAGGTAACCGAGGGCGCGGGAGAGGCCCAGACCGCCCGGGCAGCAGGTGACAGCCAGACCTGCCAGAGCGCCGATAACGGAACGGCAATCTCCCGTTCGAAGCTGAGCGTCGCAAAACGCTCTTGTGGCAGATGTGGTTCAGCGCGTGCGCTCTGTTGACCGGGTTTCGTTGTCATTCCGAATCCTCCTTCATGGTCTGCATTGCAAATGCCTCCAGCCGGTCAAGCCGGCTCTCCCACACGGCCCGTTGCTCATCGAGCCATGTTCTGACCGGCTCCAGCGCTTCGGGCACGATGGCGCAGGTGCGCACCCGCCCATCCTTGGACGTGATGATCAGCCCCGCCTCCTCCAGCACGGAAAGATGCCGCATCACCGTGGGCAGACGCAGCCCCGTGGGCGCGGACAACTCCATCACCGGTGCCGGCCCGCCGCCGAGGCGCGCCAGAATCGCCCGCCGCGTTGGATCGGCCAGAGCCTGGAAGATCAATGAAAGTTCCTGATGATGCTTAGTCATGTTGCTAACTATCATGTTCCACCATGACCGAGCAAGGAAAACTTAGCACATTAACTAGGTTTCATCGGGAGGAATTGCCCTGGGATGAAATACCGATGCGTCGCCCGGCCGTTTCGTTCGGGTAACCGAGCCATTCCCCTTCATGCGCATGGCGTTCGGCAACGGGCGGCAGATGCGACTGCTGGGCTGGAAACAAGCCATCAAAAGTTGCAAAAAAAGATTGACTCTCGCAGCTGCCTGAGTGAGCTTCGCCGGGAAAAGACGGGGAAAAATCAAATCATCATGTCACCGGAACGCTTTAATCAATGCCTGCGGGTGATCCGCTGGACGCCGATCAATATTGCGTCCGCGCTGCAATGCGAACTTTCATGGATTGAGGCGCTGGAAGCGGGCAACGAGGAGGTTCCCGCTGGCCTGGCGACATGGCTTGAGACGCTGGCGCAAGCCCATGAGGCTCTTCCGCCTCCGTCTACCTACAGAGGAAAACGGTCGACATTCTGATGCGACCGGCAGCTTTCAGCCTTCACCAACGATTGGATTATCCAAAATGAAATATGTCATAGCAGCGCTTGGCCTGATCGCCTTCTCAAGCCCCGTCCTCGCCGCATCCTGCGAGAAGAACTTCACTGTCTCAGGTGTACCGATGGTGACGGCTGTCTCTTACAAGTCCTGGCAGGAACTGCCCAAGGCGAAAGCGCCCGCCGTGCTTCAAAAGCTCGCGCAGGCCGTGGCGGCGGAAGGTTTTTCAGGCATCCAGATCAACAAGGCGCTGTCTTCCATCGATGCGCACCAGGAGACCAGCGGCAGCGGCAGAATTCAGACACTGCGGGTCGTGGCCCGGCAGAAAGGCGCTGCGGTACGGATTGATGCTGTCTTCAACATTCAGGCAGGACAGATCGCGGACAAGAACGTTATTCGCGAGGGCATCTGCAATATCATCAATGGTGCGTGACGCACGGTGAACAAACTGCCCCTTCGCAGTCTCGATGCCGGCGCACGCTGGCATCGAGAAGCAGGCGGCTGTACGGGTGCGGAGCATCTGTGGCGGAGCGACCGTGCCGGCTGGCGCGGCGCAGGCATATGCGGATTCATGCCGTTGATGGCGATGCTTGTGGTATAGCGGGCAACCCCGGAATCTGCGATGGGTGCAGACAGGGATAGTGTCCGCAGCCGGAAGCAGACTGCGAATCGACGGGGAAAACATGCCGATCTATGAACTGGCTGCAGTGGGCGCCGCGACGTGCTGGGCGATAACCGGGCTTCTTGCCGCGGGCCCGGCGGGGCGGCTCGGAGCGCTCGCCTTCAACAGGACGCGGCAGCTTTTTGTCGCCGCTCTGCTCGGGGTCTATGTGTTCGCGTCAGGCTCCTGGCGGGAGCTTCAGCCAGAGGCGCTGTCGTCACTTCTTCTTTCCGGCTTCATCGGCATTTTTGTTGGCGACACGCTTCTCTTCACCTGCCTCAACCGGCTGGGGCCGCGCCGTTCGGGAATCCTGTTTGCGCTGAATGCCCCGATCGCCGCACTGCTGGCATGGGCGGTGCTTGGCGAGCAGCTTCCCGCGAGCGCCATTACCGGCATAGGCCTGACACTCAGCGGCGTGCTGCTGGCAATCCTCTTCGGCAAGCGCAAGGCGCAGCTGCATGAGTGGGAGAGCGTGAAGGGGTCGCTCTGGCTCGGCGTGCTCTTCGGCCTTCTGGCCGCGCTCAGCCAGGCGGTCGGCTCGCTCATCGCAAGGCCCGTGATGGCGACCGGGATCGATCCTCTTGCCGCTTCGATGCTGCGTGTCGGGGTGGCCGCCCTTTGCCTGACGGCGCTAACCATGCTGCCGATCGAGGCTGTCAGGCCCAGAGGCCCGATGACCAGAAGCCTGTTTCTCCAGACGGCGTTCACGGGCATCATCGCCCTGGCTTTCGGCATGACGCTGCTTCTCTTTGCCCTTTCCGGCGGCAAGGTCGGCATTGTCTCGACACTGTCGGCAACGACGCCGGTGATTATCCTGCCATTGCTGTGGCTGAGAACACGGGAAGTGCCGGCACCCGGCGCATGGGCCGGCGCCGCACTTGTCGTGGCGGGTATGGCGCTCATGTTCTGGAGATAACGTCAACCCGATGGAGAAGGGGGGCGGAAACGCCTCATCCGCGTCGAGACTTTTCACACCAGGATTCAGACAGCGCTGCCCCCTTGCTAAGCAACTTTTGCGTGCTTAAAAGGCGGCTAATATCAGTTCGTTAGAGAGGACCAACTTCGTGGAACAGGAAAACATCCAGACCGGCAAGGGTCGGCGCCGGGCGCTTTGGGCGGCGGTTGCAATTATTGCCGTTGCTGCCGCAGGCGTCATCGGCGGCAAGACCTTCTACGAAGCAAAGGTCAAGGAACTCGTTGCCCGCAGCGGCGCGACCGCCACTTCCATCGAGGTCGATTTTCTCGGGAAAATTCATGTTCGCGATCTGACGCTGCCGCTTGAAGACGGCAAGAATATCAAGATCGCGGCTATCGACGGACGTCCGAAACTTCCGTTTCTGGACGGCGCGCTTGACATGACGACCATCGATATCGATGTGCCCACCGGAAAGATTTCGATGGCGCAGGCCCGCGTCGAGAATGCCGCTTTCGAAAAGCCGGGACAGCCGGAAGAAAACGGTAACTCCCTGCCCCGGCGCATCGAGCGCTTCGCAGCCGCGCGCATTTCCACGCCCGAGGTGACGTTTACCCAGTCCGTCGCGACCACCGAGCAGAAGACCGTTTACAAGAACCTGGCTCTCTCCGAGATTGCCGGCGGTCGCATCGCCAGCTATTCGATCGACAGTGGCGGCTACGACATCAAGATGCAGCTTCCCGACAGCGATGGCGCGATGAAGGACAAGCATATGGTCGTCTCGACCGGCGCAATCGCCGGCCAGGTCATCGATATCGCTTATCTCGCCCGGCTCTATACGGAAAAGGCAGGCCCCGAAGACAAGGAGGCAAAACCTCTCTACGGGCCGCTCTCCGTCAAGACGGTTTCATTCTCTGACGGAGATGGTCATTTCAGCTACGATGAAATCCGCAGCGACGGCTTTACCGCCCGTATGCCATCAGAGCCGCTGCTGGATACCCTGAAAGCGCTAACGGCGACCCAAAATCCCGACGAGCTTTCTCCGCAGGCGCGCCAGGCGCTTTTCGCAAAGGCCATTTCCATTCTCGACATGATCGGCAAAAGCAACATGCAGCTAATCGGCATGAAGGTCGATGCGCCGGATGAAAAAGAAGGGGCTGCGGGCAAAAGGGTCAAGGTTGCCATCGACCGCATCGACATGCAGATGGACAGCCGCAAGCTCGACTTCGGCTTGAATGGCATGTCGATCGGAGACGGCGACGGCAAGATCGAAGTCGCGGAAGCAAGCCTCAATGGCTTTGACTGGAGTTCGACGATCAAGGGAATTTCCGAGATCATCGCGCTCGACGAGACGCAGATCGAGACCTTTCAGTTTAACCGCCTCATACCGGAACTTGGCCGGGTGCGCGTCGGCGGCATCAACGTCGACATAGCCGCGCCGGAAAAGCCGGAGGAAGAAACGACGGGAACGCCTGAGCGTATCAAGTTCTCACTCAAGAATTTCGAGATGGGGCTGACCAAGCCCTTCAACGGCATCCCCACCGATATCGAGATCAAGCAGGACGAGCTCACGCTTCCGATCCCCGCCGACTCGGAGGAGGAAGTTTTCGTCGAAGCCCGCAAACTGGGTCTCGAGACACTGGCCTTCTCTTACGGCCTCGCCGCAGGCTGGGACGAACCGAACAGCAATCTGGTGATCCGTGACATCTCGCTCAGCAGCAAGGATTTCGGCAGCGTCAATTTTGCCGGTCTGGTAAGCGGCTTTACCGAAGAGTTCTTCTCTTTTGACGTCAATCGCGCGCAGGCGGCGCTCTTCGGGCTCGCCGGCCGCGAGGTGAAGCTCACGATCAAGGACGAAGGTTTGATGGCCAAGGCGATCAAGCTTTATGCCCTGCAGAACGATATGACGGAAGATCAGGTGCGCGCGACTCTGACACTGGTGGCGGGCATGATGCTGCCGCAGGTGGCAGCTGAACAGCCGAAGCTGCAAAACGCGGTGGAAGCGCTCGTCCAGTTCATCAGCAAACCTGGAACCTTGACGGTAACGGTCAAATCCACGGGCGCAAATGGCCTCGGTATTTTTGACCTGGTTTCCGCTTCCGACAATCCGATGGGTCTGCTCGACAAGGTCGATATTCAGGCGACGGCCGAATAAACCGGCCACTTCTCCGGCAGTCTTAAGCTTGGTTTTCCGAGTTTGAGACCGCCGGAACTGATATTCTCATGAGATTATGACCTGAACCTCTGATAAGCCCACCCTCCCGTGGCCAGGGCCATGAGGAGCATCAACATGAAAACCGAGCAACTCACTTTCGGCCCCGGCGGGCAGGTTCCCAACAATCAGACCTTTGCCGTCGTCGTTTATCGAAATGTCGGCACAGACTTTCATTCCGCGGATTTCGAAGCGATATTTTCCCGCAACGGATGGAGCGGCATCTGGCGCAATGGCGTGTTCGACTACCACCACTACCACAGCGGCGCACACGAGGTTCTGGGCGTGGGGCGTGGTGAGGCGACATTGCAGATTGGCGGGCCGGAGGGGAAAATTCTTGACGTGACCCGGGGTGACTGCCTGATACTGCCCGCCGGAACCGGCCATATGAAGCTGAGATCTTCTGCGGATTTTCAAGTGGTAGGTGCTTATCCGCCCGGGCAAAAGGCCGATATTCAGACCTCTGCACCAAGCGCGGAAATGCTTGAGCGGATAAGGTCCCTGCCGAAACCTGAGACAGACCCAGTGCATGGCACCGCAGGCGGCCTGATGGAAATATGGCGCTGAAGGCCAGCCCGCCGATCTACCCTTACACCCCGCAGGCATGCGCTTTCAGCCCAGGATTTTGCGCAAGGGCTGCGTGCCGTAGCTAATGCAGCCACTCGCAACTATAAGCGAGGACCGGCTCGGCAAAGCCCTTCAGCCTGTAACGATCGCCATGCACGAGCACATCAGCGCCGCCATATTCCTGGAAGGTCTTGTCCGATATCAGGATCTGATCGCTCTCAGCAGCAGCGCAAAGCCTTGCTGCCAATTGCACCGTCGTGCCGAAGAAGTCATTGCTGTCTTCCACCGGCTCCCCACAATCCAGCCCGATGCGGATGTGAATGGGCTCCCCTTTGTCGCTGTTGTAACGATGGAACTCGCGCTGGATATCAATGGCGCAGTCCACGGCAAACGGCGCGGAGGAGAATACGGCCATTATGCCATCACCGGTATGCTTGACCTCCCGTCCCGATCGTCGCCCCAGACAACCACGAACGAGGGCATCATGCGCACGGATGAGTTCCGCCGCCATGCGATCACCGAGGCGGGCCGTCATCTCGGTTGAACCGACAATATCAGTGAAAAGGATCGCGCGGTGGCCGGCGTCCATATCTTTCGAGACAGCCCCAACAGCCACCGGATCCTGTATGCGCCCGAGAAACGCTTCCACCGCCGACAGCGCGACTTCCACCACTTCACTGGCGACAAACCCGTGCGCTTCGCGATGCACGCACTGCGCGGTTGCGGCGTCCGGGGCATCCATAAGGCAAAAGGCCGTGCCGCGTCTTTCATCAAACCAGTAGGTCAAGAACCTGACGCCATACTGATCCTGGATGTTGAGATCTTTAAGGTGTGCCGCAGCAATATCCGCGGCGGAAACGCCGGCAAGCTCGTGCCGGTCCATGAAGATAGGCATTGTTTCCTCCCAAGAGTATTTCGTTGCCTCCTCTGCCAGCCATTTTATGACGTCACCGCATGGTCGTCTATCGTTCTTACGGGTGACACCGGACAAGACGGGAACACCGGAAAGGGCGATATCCATTCTCGCTAGAATTTCGGGGCCACTGACGGCCTCTTACCGGCGCTTGACCATACGCCGAAGCAGGGAGCCGGATCGGGCCTTGCGGGGAATGAGGAGGATGTCGCTGACCAGCTTTGCGCCGCCTTCCCGACGTTCCAGCGTTATCTTTCGGCTATGGAAAGCCTCGAGCTCGGCACGATGCGCCACGCTGATGATCGTGGCGTCTGGCAATTCGTCAATCACCGTCTGCATCATCCTGTCCTGGCTTTTTTCGTCGAGAGCTGCGGTCGCTTCGTCCATGACGATGATGTCAGGATTATTCAGCAACAGGCGGGCAAAGGTCAGCCGCTGTTTTTCACCGCCTGACAGCGTCTGGTCCCACGGCGCTTCCTCTTCCACCTTGTCCTTGAGATGGCCAAGACCGACCTTGTCGAGAGCCTCCCCTATTTCTTCGAAAGTCCAGCTCTCGGCCGCCTGCGGATAGCAGACCGCCCGGCGAAGGGTGCCGGAGGGAATATATGGCCGCTGCGGCAACATGAAAAGCCGGCTGCCGGCGCGAAAACTGACGCTGCCCCCGCCCCATGGCCACAGGCCCGCAATTGCCCGAACAAGCGTGCTTTTGCCGGATCCGGATTCACCTGCGACGAGCACTCTTTCTCCGCGCCCGATTTCGACATCGGTCTCCTTGACGACGGCCGTACCGTCGCCGAGCGACACCGAAACATCCTTGAGGCTGAGCATGGTCTCGCCTTCCGTTTCACCACGGACGATCCGGCCAAGCTTTTCGCTCTGTTCGGCCCGCTCTAGCCCGTCAAGCGACATCATCAGGGAGGCAACGCGGCGTGCGCAGGCGTTCCAATCCGCCAGCCGGGGATAGTTGTCGACCAGCCAGCCGAAGGCGGATTGAACGATGGTGAAAGCGGATGCCGCCTGCATGACCTGACCGAGGGACATGCTGCCGTCGAGAAACTTGGGCGCGCAGAGAAGAAGCGGAACAACCGGCGCAATCAACATCGATCCATGCGACACGACAGTGGTGCGCATATATTGCTGCGCCATCTGCTTCCACTGCTGCCGGACATTGCGGAATCTGTTGTCGAGGTCGCTTCGCTCCTCCTCTTCGCCGCCAAGCAGGGCGATGCTTTCCCCGTTTTCCCGGACGCGGGTCAGCGTGTAGCGGAATTCCGCCTCCAGCTGGTTCTTGACCTCGGAGACCCTGACGAAGTTCCGGCCGATCAACGCGATGGAACTCGATGTGATGAGCGCATAGATCACCGCCGCAATCACGAGAAAGCCGGGTATCGTCATCGATGCCCCGCCGATCGGCAGCGTCAGGGCGCCGCCGATCGTCCACAGGACGACGATAAAGGTAGACGCCGACACGAAGGCGGCAATGACGCCCGCCACGAAATCCACGGGTGCTTCGGTGGCGATACGCATATCCTCCGACAGCCTCGCCTCCGGATTCTGATGGTCACCATCGATCAGGTTGAGCTGGTAATAGCGGCCATGTGCAATCCATCGGGAGACCAGCACCTTGGTCAACCAGGAGCGCCAGCGCCGCTGGATGCGCATTCTGACGTAGACCTGTGACGTCACGATCATAACGCTTCCGAGAACCAGCGGCGGGAATATCGAAGCGAGAAAATAAACCGTGGATGCATCCCGTTTTTCAATCGCGTCAAAAATCCCGCGATTCCAGACGTTGATGCCATATTGGAAACCGACATTTATGCCGATCATCGCCAGGAGCCCGATCGAGAACGGCCATGCCAACGCATCGCCACGGCGGCTCCAGAACCCTCGCGCGCTGATCCAGAAGCGTTTCAGAAGATATTTCTTGCGGGCCTCTGCGGCCTCTTCCGGTGTCAAATCCGAAGCAGGTTCCATTTCCTCCGGCGGGAGGGGATCATCGTTAGCATGAACATTCTCTGCACCATTCTGGCCGGTGCCATCGACTGGTTTCGGTTTTGCGTCAGCATCGGTCATGGATGCTTAAACGGATGGCGGTTTGAAAGGTTGCCGGTCCAGAATGATTTGCCTTTGGCCCAAGGCGGCCGTGCTCGCGACCTCTGGTTTTTCCCCACTTCAGCAGATAACCAAATCCCGGTCCGGGCAGAGCGCCGGCAATTACCCGCTCCGTGAGACCTGGCGGGCTTTCATCGGGATCGTGCCCGGTGACTGCGTCGTGATATTGACCGCAGCACCGGGACGCCTGATCGATCGCAGCCGTATCACCGTCTCAGGATACTGGAAGAACGGCGAGACGGATTTCCGTGGCGCCGAAGGCGATGAGCGGTGCCCTGCCAATGAACCCCGACTGAATAGTGCCTTCAGCTTCCGTTCCGGCGGGACCGTCTAAAACAAAGACGTTCAACCGCGGTCTTATCCGCCTGAGGAGACACAGTCATGATCCGGAAGTCTTTCATTGCAAGTGCACTCGTCACTCTCGTCGGCATCGCTGCCGCGGCGCCCGCCATGGCCAATGATGTGCGCATCGAACAATATGGCTGGTCCAACTCTGCCGGTGGTGCACAGGAAGGGTATGGCAACCGGATCCGCACCTACCAGAACGGCGGCTACAACCGGATTGCCGGTCACCAGTATGGCCGGCATAACCTTTCTGCTGTCGGCCAGGAAGGGCATGACAATTACGGCTCCACTTATCAGAACGGCAGCCGCAATGTGGCCGGCATCGGCCAGTTCGGTTCCAACCACACCACCATCCTGACGCAGGATGGCAACGGCAATATCGCGGCCGGTGTGCAGGTGGGCCGCGGCTGCAGCGCCAATGTGAGCCAGGGCGGCAACGACAATGTTGCGGCCTTCGTGCAGGCCTGCCCTTAAGCGGCGGGGCGACGTGAAACCGGTCGGGATCGAAACATCAGGTCATCAGGGAGACTAGCCATGCCCCATAGCGTCAGACGTCCGCACCGCCTAGCGGCGATCCTTGCACTGGCGCTGCTTCCCGCCGGCGCCGTTGCGGCCATATCGACAGCAAGGGAACCGGCAGAGGGAAAGGTCTGCGAGATCAAGGCGACGCCGCAGGCGGGCATGGTGAGGCTGGAGGCCTTTGCCAGGGGCGAAACGTCTGCCGGCGGGACCTATGCCTTTCACGTCGAAAAGTCGGGAAGCGGCGGACGTTCAGTCATCAATCAGGGCGGCGACTTTGATGCCGCCGCCGGACGTTCGCAACTGCTGAGCGCGGTGACGCTGGACGCCAAGGGAGCCCGTTACAAGGCCGTGCTCGATATGATGATCGATGGCAGGAGTTTCAGCTGCACGAAGCAGGTTGGCGGCGACTAAGCCGCGGCATGTTTGTGAATTATTCACATAGAGGGCGCCAGTTCGGGCGCCCTTTTCTTTTGATCGCGCCGAACGACTGAACGACATGTGAATGGGCAATTCCGGTCGGGTTCAGTTGCGGGATGCGATTATCGATCATCGGCAAGGCGCTGACAGATGGAGATCAGAATGACCCGCAACATATTGAAACTTCTTACCGTTACCCTGCTTGTTGGTGGCCTGACACCCATTGGATTTGCCGCACCCGCCCATGCCGGCGGCCGCATCTCCTTCGACCTCGCACCCGGCAATGCCGCCGATGGTGACCTTCTTTCGACAGGTCTTCGCGCCTATTCGCTCTACCGTGGCCTGAAAGATGCCGATATCCGCCAGCTTGGCCGTGGCAACGCCGCCGGCATCGCCCAGAACGGCGGCGGCAATCTCGGCTTTATCCGGCAACGCGGCGTCGGCCATTCCGCGACGCTGCAGCAGAATGGCAACAACAATGCCTATGGCATCTTCCAGTACGGCCGCAACACGGAAACCAATGTGGTGCAGGATGGGAATAACGGCAGCGGGCTGACCTTCAGTTATGGCTGGTAAGGAAAGCGGAGTCCGATCATGGGTCGATCGGAAAGGCGAATCCCGCCTTCACGCGGTCCATGACGACCATCGTCTTGAACCCCTTGATGTCATGGTTCTCGTAAAAGAACCGGCGGGTGAAGGCTTCATAATCTTCCATATCCTTGGCCGTGATCACCAGGATGAAGTCGGCATCACCAGTCACATAATAACCGATCATGACCTCCCGGGTGGCGCGAATGGCGGCCTTGAAGCGATCGACAATATCGGCCCTTTCTCGCTCCAGCGAGACGAGAACGATCATGGTGATGCCACGCCCGACGGCCTTGGGCGAAATAATTGCCACGTCGGCTTCGATCACCCCCTCATCACGAAGGCGCTTTAACCGACGCTGGCACGCGGTTGGTGACAGGTTGACGATTTTGGCCAGCTCTTCCGATGTCAGGCGATTGTTTTTCTGCACGGCGTCAAGCAGCGCTCGGTCGGCTCGGTCAATCTGATTCATGCGGAATCCCTGCATTTTATATGAAACTAAGCATTATTCCTGCGTCAAAGCGCGCTTAAACGCTGCCGGTCAATCATGCAGCGCAGTTAAGCTTCTGACAAATAAAAAGGGAATCTGCTCATGAAAGCTATCGCCAGCGCAGCGCTGAAAAATCTTCAACGACCGGAGCTGATCGAGCATCGTGCCTTTCTGGGCGGACAATGGGTGGCGCGCCAGGAGACGCTGGGCGTTGTCGATCCGGCAAGTGGCGATCATCTGCTTGATGTGTCCTCCTGCACAATTGAAGATGTCGATACCGCAGTGGAAGCAGCCGGCAGCGCCTTTCTGGCGTGGCGGGACATGCTGCCCGTCGAACGCGGCGATATTCTGCGCGCATGGGGCCGCCTGATGCGCGACAATCTCCGTGACCTCGCCACCATCATCAGCGCAGAACAGGGAAAGCCGCTTTCGGAATCGCTCGGCGAAATTTCCTACGCCACCGGTTTTCTCGACTGGTTTGCGAGCGAGGGCGAGAGATCCTATGGCGAAACAATTCCGAGCCACCTTAAAGGCGGCAATCTTTCCGTGCGGATGCAGCCGATCGGCGTCACGGTGGCCATCACACCGTGGAATTTCCCCTCAGCCATGATCACCCGCAAAGCGGGCGCGGCGCTTGCTGCCGGCTGCACGATGATCGTCAAACCGGCACCCGAAACACCGCTTTCGGCGCTGGCCCTGGCAAGGCTGGCGCAGGAAGCGGGCATGCCGGCAGGCGTGTTGCAGGTTCTGCCCGGTGAAGCCGCGCCGCTTGCTCGTCGGCTGCTGGAACACACGCAGGTGCGGGCTTTTTCCTTCACCGGCTCCACCGAGGTTGGACGCCTGCTCCTCACGCAATCGGCGGCGACCATCAAGAAAGCCTCGCTGGAACTCGGCGGTCATGCGCCCTTCATCGTCTTCGGCGATGCGGATCTCGCTCAAGCCGTGCAGGGCTGCCTTGCCGCCAAATTCGCCACATCGGGACAGGACTGCCTCGCGGCAAACCGCATCTATGTTCAACGCGGGGTTTATGACCGTTTCATTGATCGCTTTGCCAGCGCAACCGCCAAACTGACGGTTGGCCATGGGCTTGAACCGGGTATCGACATCGGCCCGATGACGCGGCCGTCCGTCGCCGAAAAGTGCCGAAAGCAGATCGCGCAGGCTCAGTCTGCCGGCGCGCGCCTCGTCTGCGGCGGACAGGACAGTCCGCTCGGCGGCAATTTCGTCACGCCCGCCGTGCTCGCCGACGTGACTGACGACATGCTGATCGCCCGCGAAGAAACTTTCGGTCCGGTCGCCGCCATATTGCCCTTCGATGACGAGCAGGAGGTGATCCGGCGCGCCAATGCGACGGAGATGGGGCTTGCGGCCTACGTCTACACCAACGATCTCGGCCGGGCGATGCGCCTGACCGACCAGCTCGAATACGGCATGGTGGCAGTCAACACACCGAAATTCACCGGTGCGCCCATTCCATTCGGGGGCTGGAAACAATCAGGCCTCGGCCGCGAGGGCGCGCGCCACGGCCTCATGGAATATCTCGAACCCAAATATGTCTGCTTCGGCAATCTGGCTGCATGAAAGGAACTCGCCTATGACCATCGACATCAAGACTATCTCGGAAATGGATCGAAATGCGGTTCTGCATCCCTTTACGCAGTTGAAGGATTTCGCCAGCGGCAAACTCGGCGAACCGACCATCGTTGAAACCGGCAAGGGCATCCGCATTCAGGACGCCCATGGCAGGCAGCTTATCGATGGCTTTGCGGGGCTTTATTGCGTCAATGTCGGTTATGGCCGCACCGAGGTGGCCGAGGCCATTTCCCGTCAGGCCTACCGGCTTGCCTATTACCATTCCTACGCCGCCCATACGACGGACGAACTGGCCATTCTTTCCGACCGGTTGGTGAAGATGGCGCCCGGCAAGATGAGCAAGGTGTTTTATGGCATGTCCGGTTCCGATGCCAACGAGACCCAGGCCAAACTCGTCTGGTATTACAACAACCTGCGCGGCAAGCCGCAAAAGAAGAAAATCATCTCCCGCGAACGGGGATATCACGGCTGCAGCGTGGTCTCGGGCTCCATGACCGGCATGAGTTTTTATCATGACCACATGGACCTTCCGCGCGCAGGCATCCTCCATACCGGCGTTCCGCATCACTATTGGGGCGCGGAAGCCGGCGAAACGGAACTCGAATTTTCCAGGCGGCGCGCCGAAGAGCTGGAAGAGCTCATTCTACGCGAAGACCCGGACACGATCGGCGCCTTCATTGCCGAACCGGTCCTTGGCACCGGCGGCATCACGCCGCCACCAGAAGGTTACTGGCCGGCGATACAGGCCGTCCTCAAAAAATACGATGTCCTGCTGATTGCCGATGAGGTCATCACCGGCTTCGGCCGGACCGGCTCCATGTTCGGTTCACAACATTACGGGATCGAGCCAGACCTGATCACGGTCGCCAAAGGGTTGACCTCGGCCTACTTCCCTCTCTCGGGCGCGATTGTCGACGAGAAGGTCTACAAGGTGATGGAGGAAGGGGCGGATCGCGTCGGCGCTTTTTCGCACGGCTACACCTATTCCGGCCACCCGATCGGTGCGGCTGCGGCGAATGCCGTGCTCGACATCGTGGAAAAAGAAAACCTGCCGGGCAATGCGCGGGCCGTCGGCAGCTATTTTCAGGAACAGCTGAAGGCGAAATTCGCGCAGCTTCCAATCGTCGGAGAGGTGCGTGGCGTCGGCCTGATGGGCGCAATCGAATTCGTCGCTGATCGGGAAAAGAAGACCCGTTTTGCCCCTCATCTCACGGTTGGCGCTCGCGTTTCCAAGGCAGCGCGCAACGGCGGTCTCATCGCACGGGCCATGCCACATGGCGACATTCTGGGTTTTGCGCCGCCGCTGGTCACGACCCGGGAAGAGGTGGACGAGATCATTGCCATAGCCGAAGCAGCCGTCCGCAGCGTCATGGATGATCTGGTTCAGGCCGGCGAGAAAATCTGACCCTCAGACGTCGCGTTCAACGGGCGCTAACGCTGCTTATCTGCACGGCAAAGAGATGACAGTTGCGCCTATTTGCGGTGCAATTGTCATCTCCTCTGCATAAGGCTTCATCTTTTTGCAGAAGCGTGCATAATGTCATGAAATTACCCCTCTAAAAACGAGACAATTTCATGCGTCGTCAAGCCAATCCGCTCAGCCCAGATCCGGCGCCATCAACCAGGCCGGTGGCGTGGCGGCCGATGCTGGCCAAGCAGAAGGGTGAAACGAAACATTCCGCGCTGACGGAACGCATCATTGCCGATATCGACGCCGGCGTCCTGAAGCCGATGGATCGCATGCCGACCCACCGGGATCTGGCGCGCGAGCTTGGCCTTTCGGTACAGACCGTCAGCCTGTCCTACAAGGAGGCTGAGCGGCTCGGTTATCTCAGCGGCGAAATCGGCCGCGGCACTTTCGTCAAGGCGCGCGTCACGGATCGTGCCGGCCGCATGATGCTTGATCACAGCCCGACCGAGGTGCTTGATCTCTCCATCATCCGCGGCGTCTATCTGGAGGAACACGAGGCCGCCTCGCGCGCCATCCTTCGTGAGTTGGCCGACGGTGACAATTCAGGCTTCATGCGCCCATGCCGGCCGGTCGCGGGTCTCGACAGCCATCGTGAAACCGCGCGGACATGGCTTGAAATGATGGGCGTGACTGCGAGGGCCGAACGCATCCTTGTCACCAACGGCGCAGCACACGGCATTTTCCTTGCCTTGAGCTGCATTGTCCGCTCGAACGACGTGGTTCTCTGCGAAAACCTCACCGATCACGGCATTATCGGCCTTTCGAACATTCTGGGCTTCAGCCTCAAGGGCCTGCCCACCGACGAGGAGGGCATTCTGCCGGACGCATTGGAGGCTGCCTGCGAAGCAGGCGGCGTCAGGGCTATCGTGCTCATTCCAACGCTCAATAATCCGACCGGACATGTCTCAGGCGCAGAGCGCAGACGGGCCATAGCCGCAGTTGCGGAGCGGCATGGGGTCTTTGTCATCGAAGACGAGGTCTACCGACCGATGATAGAGGATGATCTGCCATCCATCGCGGAAATGCTGCCTGATCTGGGCTTTTTCGTCACCAGCTTTACCAAGACGGTGCTGACCGGGCTGCGCGTCGGTTATCTCGTCGTGCCTCCTGCCTACTCCATCCGCGCCGCCTCGATCCTGCGTGTGTCGAGCTGGAGCGGAACCTATCTGACGGCCGAGATCGCCACCCGCTGGGTGGAAAACGGCACCGCGCGGCGTCTGCTGGACGTGCAGCGCACCGAAGCACGCGCACGGCAAAAGATTGCGACGGAGATATTGGGCGACCACATAGCCTCGACCCATCCCCTCTCCTTTTGCGCCTGGCTCAAGGTTCCCACACGCTGGACAGAGGATGGACTGGTGCGCTCGCTGACAAACCAGAACGTCGCAGTCACCCCTTCGGAACCGTTTGTTGCCGGCCCGGGCCATGGCGGCGGCATCCGCATTTGCCTCGGTGGCCGCCTCAATCATCCCGCCCTTATCAAGGCGTTGACGACCGTGCGCCAGGCCTTCGAGCAATTGCCGCCCGTCTACGATATCGGTTCAATCGGCTGAGGCGGCCGGTTGAAAATCATTGAATCATTACAATATAATAATTGACATGATTTTAGTTCGCTCTCAACATGACAATCATGAAGAGCGAAAACCTGTCCATATCCGCTGGAAAAAATCCGCTTCCGGTCTCGCTGGCCGCGATCAGGCAGGCTGCAGCGCGGCTTGCAGGACAGGTGGAACGCACCCCGCTGGTTTACTCGGACAATCTGTCGGAACGCTGCGGTCACCCCGTTCATCTCAAGCTGGAGACGCTGCAGCCCATCGGCGCCTTCAAACTGCGCGGCGCAATGAACGCCGTCCTTTCGCTTGATGACAGTGCGCGCAGACGCGGCCTCGTCACCGCCTCCACCGGCAATCATGGCCGCGCGGTTGCTTATGCGGCGCGCAAGCTCGAAATTCCCGCCACGATCTGCATGTCGGCACTCGTGCCGGCGAACAAGGTCGAAGCCATCCGTGCGCTCGGCGCAGATATCCGGATCATCGGCATGTCCCAGGATGACGCGCAGGAGGAAGTGGAGCGCCTGACCGCAAGCAACGGCCTGACTGCGATCCCGCCTTTTGATGATCCAGACGTCGTGGCAGGCCAAGGGACGATCGGCATCGAGATTATCGAGGATATGCCCGATCTGTCCGCTGTACTCATCCCTCTTTCAGGCGGAGGCCTTGCAGGCGGCATTGCCGTTGCTGTCAAGGCGCTGAAACCACAGGCCCGGGTCATCGGCATCTCCATGGAGCGGGGCGCAGCCATGCACGCCTCGGTCACGGCCGGCCGGCCGATCTCTGTCAAGGAAGAAGAAACCCTGGCGGATTCGCTTGGCGGCGGGATTGGTCTGGCGAACCGCGTGACCTTCGCGCTGTGCCGCGAACTGCTCGATGACATCGTGCTGGTCTCGGAGGACGAAATCGCGGCCGGCATTTGCCACGCCGCACAGGAAGAAGGTTTGACGGTGGAGGGCGCGGCGGCCGTTGGTTTCGCGGCGATCCTCTCCGGCAAGATCGACATCACCGGCCCGACCGCCATCATCGTTTCGGGCGGGAACATCGATCCGGCGGTTCACAAGAGGATCATCGACGGGGGAGCCGCATGAGCCACGTTACCATCCTGACGGAAAAAGACCTGCGCGCCATCGTCAAGCTGGACCTTTCCGCAGTCGATTGCGTGGAGCGAGCCTTTGCGGCTCTCGCCACGGGGACTGTCGCCATGCCGCCGATCCTGCGCCTCGATATTCCTGAGTTTCGCGGGGAGGTGGATGTCAAGACGGCTTATGTGCCGGGCTTTGACGGTTTCGCCATCAAGGTCAGCCCCGGTTTCTTCGATAATCCCAAGCTTGGTCTGCCAAGCCTGAATGGCCTGATGATCCTCTTCAGCGCGAAAACCGGGCTGGTGCAGGCCCTTCTCCTCGACAATGGCTATCTCACCGATGTGCGCACCGCAGCAGCAGGCGCAGTCGCGGCACGACATCTCGCCCGCAAAGATGCTTCCGTCGCCGCCCTCTTCGGAGCCGGCATGCAGGCCCGTCTGCAACTCGAAGCCCTGATGCTGGTGCGCCCGATCCGGTCGGCGCGAATCTGGGCGCGCGACCATGACAAGGCTGGGAGACTTTCGGGCGATTTGGTCCGGGAATACGGCATTGAGGTGACCGCCGTGGCCGATCCGCAGACGGCCATTCGCGGCGCCGATATCATCGTGACCACCACACCGGCCGAAAAGCCGATCCTTCTTGCCGACTGGCTGGAAGAAGGCCAGCATCTGACCGCCATGGGGTCGGACGCCGAACACAAGAACGAGATCGATCCGACCGTATTCGGCAGGGCGCGATACGTCGCGGACCGGCTCTCGCAAACCCGTATTCTCGGTGAGTTGCACCACGCCATCGCCGCCGGGCGCGCCGCGTCGGATCAGCACTTCGCCGAACTTGGGGACGTCATTGCCGGCAGGCTGCCGGGTCGTGTTTCGACCAAAGACATCACCTTTGCCGATCTCACGGGCACCGGGGTGCAGGACACGGCCATCGCCAATCTCGCCTTTGCACGCGCAAAGGAGGCCAAGAGCGGCCAAATCATCGAAAACGCCATAAAAATGGGAGACGCAGCGTGAGCGTAACGCTGAACTTTACGCGCGAGGAATATGCCGCGCGCCTGTCTAAAACCCGCAATGCCATGAACAAGGCCGGGATCGATCTTCTCATTGTGACCGACCCGTCCAACATGCATTGGCTGACCGGTTATGACGGATGGTCCTTCTACGTGCATCAATGCGTGCTGGTGCCGCCGGATGGCGAGCCGATCTGGTACGGACGCAAGCAGGACGCCAATGGCGCCAGGCGCACGGCGTATCTCGCCCATGACAACATCATCGGTTACCCGGACCACTACGTTCAATCCACAGAACGGCACCCGATGGACCTGCTGTCCGAGATCATCCAGGAGAGGGGATGGTCCGGCCTGACGGTCGGCGTCGAGATGGACAATTATTATTTCTCAGCCGCCGCCTTTGCATCGCTGCAGAAACATCTGCCGAACGCCCGTTTCAGGGATGCCGCCGGTCTCGTAAACTGGCAGCGCGCGGTCAAAAGCCCGACCGAACTCGATTATATGCGCAAGGCAGGCAAGATCGTCGAACTGATGCACAAACGTATCGTCGACGTGGTTGAACCGGGCATGCGCAAATGCGACCTCGTGGCCGAAATATACGATGCCGGCATTCGTGGCACCGCCGAGTTCGGTGGAGACTATCCCGCCATCGTTCCCCTCCTTCCCTCGGGCGCAGACGCATCCGCACCGCATCTGACATGGGACGACAAGCCGATGCGCTTGGGAGAAGGCACCTTCTTCGAAATCGCCGGCGCTTACCGGCGTTACCACTGCCCGCTATCGCGCACCGTCTTTCTCGGCAAGCCGACGCAGGCGTTTCTCGATGCGGAGAAGGCAACGCTTGAGGGCATGGAGGCCGGTCTTTCCGCAGCGAAGCCGGGCAACACCTGCGAAGACATCGCCAATGCGTTTTTCGCCGTGCTGAAAAAATACGGGATCATCAAGGACAACCGCACCGGTTATCCGATCGGCCTTTCCTATCCGCCGGACTGGGGCGAGCGCACCATGAGCCTGCGTCCGGGCGACCGGACCGAGCTGAAGCCCGGCATGACGTTCCATTTCATGACCGGCCTCTGGCTGGAAGACATGGGACTCGAAATCACCGAAAGCATCGCGATCACCGAAACCGGTGTCGAATGCCTTTCCAATGTGCCGCGGCAACTCTTCGTGAAAGGCTGAGACGATGTTGAAGACCGCGCTTCGCCCCTCGCCGATCACGCCCACCGTCGATTTTGACGCGCAGGGCGTGCAGCACGGTCATCTGCGACTGCCATATAGCCGCGATGACAGCGCCTGGGGTTCGGTGATGATCCCGATCTGCGTCATCGCCAATGGCGAGGGGCCGACGGCGCTTTTGACCGGAGCCAATCATGGCGACGAATATGAGGGGCCGGCCGCCCTGTTCGAACTCGCCCATAAACTCGATCCGGAAGAGGTAAGCGGCCGCATCATCATCGTGCCGGCACTCAACTATCCCGCCTTTCGCGCGGGAACGCGCACCTCGCCGATCGACCGGGGAAACCTGAACCGCAGCTTTCCCGGCCGCCCTGACGGCACGGTGACGGAGAAGATTGCCGATTATGTCACCCGCCATCTGATACCGCTTGCGGATATCGTTCTCGATTTTCATTCCGGCGGCAGGACGCTTGATTTCCTGCCCTATGCCGCAGCTCACGAATTATCCGACAAGACGCAGGAGGCCCGGTGTTTTGAAGCGGTGGCGGCTTTTGCCGCGCCCTATTCGATGAAGATGCTGGAGATTGACGCCGTCGGCATGCTCGACACGACAGTTGAGGAACTGGGCAAGGTCTTTGTCACCACCGAGCTCGGCGGCGCGGGGACGGCGAGCGCGAAATCGATCGACATCGCCCGCAAAGGCATTGTCAATCTGCTCTGCCATGCCGGCATCCTCGCCGGCGCACCGGTGGCAACGCCAAGCCGCTGGCTGGACATGCCCTCCAGCGATTGTTTCACCTTTGCCGAAGACGACGGGCTCGTCGCCTTTGTCCGCGATCTGGGAGACGCGGTCATGGCAGGTGAAACGGTCGCCCTGGTTTATCCCGTTGGAAAAACCGGTCTTGCGCCGGTTGATTACCGCGCTTCCATCAATGGCGTGCTTGCCGCCCGTCACGTTCCCGGCCTCATCAAGGCCGGAGACTGCCTTTCCGTCATCGCCACGGTCACGGAGAATACCTAACCAGAAGAACCATCGTGAGATCCGAAAACGGACCACGCAACCCAACCAGAGGAGTAAGAACATGCGTATGACCAGAATTGCCGGGCTTTCCGCCCTCGCTCTCACCATTGGCGTAACGTCGGCCAGCGCCTTGACCGTCGAAGACGTCAAGAGCCAGGGCTATATCCGCGCCGCAACGGCCAATGAAGTGCCCTATTCCTACATGCAGCCCGACGGCACCTCCGCCGGCATCGGCCCGGATGTGGCGAATGCTGTCCTGAAATCGATGGGCATCGAAGAGGTCAACTGGACGGTGACGCCATTCGGCACGCTGATCCCCGGCCTGAAGGCGCGTCGCTTCGATTTTGCCGCCGCCGAACAGAACATCTCGCCCGAGCGCTGCAAGCAGGTTGCCTTCACCGAACCGAACTCGTCCTATGGCGAAGGCCTGCTGGTGAAGAAAGGAAATCCGAAAAAGCTTACCACCTACGCCGATATCGCCAAGGACCCCTCATTGAAGATCGCCGTTGTTTCCGGCGCAAACAACGTCGATTTCCTGCGCGCAGTCGGCGTCAAGGAAGAGCAGATCGTGTTCATCCCTGCCAATGCCGACGCCATTCCCACCGTACAGAGCCGCGCCGACGCCTATGCCGCCACGGAGCTCACGGTTTCGGAACTCGCCAAGGGTCAGGCCAATGTCGAGCAGGTCAAGCCCTTCGTCGATCCCGTTGTGAAGGATGCTCCGGTGCGCAATTACGGCGGCTTTGCCTTCCGGCCGGAAGACAAGGAGTTGCGTGACGCCTTCAACGCGGCGCTTGTCGAATTCCGCAAGACGGAGGACTACAAGAAAATCCTCGCCAAATACGGCCTCTCCGAACAGAGTATCGCTGCAGCGGCCGAAAAGAAGGTCGCCGATCTCTGCGTCGGCAAATAATGCCAGCCGGCGCCCGGGGCATATCCGGGCGCCGTTCATCAAGAACTCGGGAAAACTCCAGATGGACATGACCGCTTACCTGCCGATGTTGTGGCAAGGCGCCGTCGTCACCATGACGATCACGCTGGCAGCCCTTGTCGTCGGAACGGCTCTCGCCTTCTTTTTTGGCATTCTGCGCGTCGAGGGAGGACCGATCCTGTCGGCCATCGCGCTCTGTTACACGGAAGTGTTTCGCGGCACCTCGCTGCTGGTGCAGCTTTTCTGGTTCTATTACGCCCTGCCGCTGGTTGGGCTGAGTTTTGATCCGATCACCACGGGCGTGCTGGTGCTTGCCGCCCACGCCGGCGGTTATGGCGCGGAAATCGTTCGCGGCGCGCTGTCTTCAGTCTCAGTGCAGCAACTGGAGGCAGCAAGAGCGCTGAATTTTACACGCCTGCAGACGCTCTTTCGCATCTCGCTGCCGCAGGCCGTTGTTGAGATGATGCCGGCATTCGGCAATCTGGCGATCGAGACGCTGAAGCTTTCCTCGCTCGTGTCACTGATCTCCATTGCCGACCTCACCTTCGCGGCGCAGTCGATCCGCAACCTGACGCTGGATAGCGCCAGCATCTATTCGATTACGCTGCTTTGCTATTTCGCGATGTCCCTGATCCTCATGGTCGTCATCCGGGTCATCGAGCACTTCGTGCGGCGCGGCAACGTCTTCCCGCGCACCCGCCATTCATAAGGATATCCTGTCATGATGTATGGTTACGAATGGGATACGACCACCTGGCTCACCTACACGACCTCGATCCTGCCCATCATCCTGATTGGCCTGACGGTAACGCTGAAGGCCGCCGCCGCAGGCTTTGCGATCGCGCTGGTTCTGGGGCTTGTCTTTGCGCTGCTGCGCCGCAGCCGCGTCAAGATGATCTCCTGGCCCACCGCGCTGATTGTCGAGTTCCTTCGCGATACGCCGCTTCTGGTGCAGCTCTTCTTCCTTTATTACGTGCTTCCGGATTTCGGCATCGTTCTGCCCGCTTTTCTGACCGGCGCGTTAGCACTTGGCCTGCAATATGCCGCCTATACTTCCGAGGTCTATCGCGGCGGCATAGAGGCGGTGCACCACGGCCAGTGGGAAGCGGCAACGGCGCTGAACCTGACGCCTGTGCAGACCTATCGCGACATCATCATTCCCCAGGCGATCCCGCGCATCGTTCCGGCGATGGGCAACTATCTTGTCGCCATGATCAAGGAAACGCCGGTGCTTTCCGTCGTCACCGTTCTCGAGATGATGGGGCTTGCCAATATGATCGGCGAACGCACCTTCGAATATCTGGTGCCGCTGACGCTTGTCGGCCTGATCTTCCTCCTTCTGACAATAATCTGCTCGGCAGGCCTCAGCCGCCTGCAAAGGGCGCTTCCAAAAGCAGGAATACCCTTGCGATGACAAACAACACCAATCAGCCACTGATCGAATTTTCCGATGTCACGAAGCGCTTCGGCATTCTGACAGTACTCGACCAGTTCAATTTCAACGTGGCAAAAGGCGAAAAAGTCACCCTCATCGGTCCGTCCGGCTCCGGCAAGTCGACGGTTCTTCGTATTCTCATGACGCTGGAACCGTTCCAGGAGGGAAAGCTGACCCTTGCCGACATGTCCTACCATGAGCAGGGAGGCAAAGGCCCTTTCAAGGCCTCGGAAAAGCATCTGCGGCAGATCCGCAACCATGTCGGCATGGTTTTCCAGAGCTTCAATCTCTTTCCGCATATGACGGTGCTCCGCAACATCGTGGAGGCGCCGGTTCGGGTTTTGGGCATCGGCCGCGCGGAGGCGGAAGCGCGCGCAATCGACTTGCTGAAGATGGTCGGGCTGGCGGACAAGAAGGACCATTATCCGGTGCAGCTTTCCGGTGGGCAACAGCAGCGTGTCGCCATTGCCCGCTCGCTCGCCATGCGTCCGCGTGTCCTGCTTTTCGATGAGCCGACCTCGGCGCTGGACCCGCAACTGGTGGGGGAAGTCCTGTCCGTCATCCGCGATCTGGCCCATGAGCATGATCTGACGATGCTTCTCGTCACCCATGAAATGCGCTTTGCCCGGGAAGTATCGGACCGCGTCTGTTTCTTTGACAAAGGCCGTATCTGCGAACAGGGAAAACCGGACGAGATTTTTGGCCAGCCGAAAGAAGACCGTACACGCGAATTTCTCGCTTCCGTCTTGCGGTGAATTTTGGTTGCCCCTCCCTCATGCAATCAATCCGCAGAGGTGGACAGAACCTTTCCGTCCCTGCCCTGCACAATATCATGCGACGGAACCGGTAGAGCATCGGGTGCAGGCAGAGGCGGGACTATCAACCACGCGCCGGGATAGCCGTTGCGAAGATGCCGGGGGTTATAACGAATATTGGTTCCGGCGGCATGGTGAAGCGTTCCGAGCGTTGCATCTTTTGACAGGACACCTCTGCTGATTTCGTGGAGTTTTTGGTTGCCATCAAGGGCAAGCGTTACTTCCGAAAGATCGAAACTGTCGATGTGAACGGTCTGCTCCTGCGGCGTGTCGAGAACCCATCTGTCTGAATCGACGAAGCCGTCGGTGTAGACATTACCGGTGGAGGCGCGCAGGGACGTGCCTTTCGGCAGGCCGATGCCGTCAACAACATTGCCATCGGCGAGAATGCATTTGCTGAAGGCGGAGATGCCGCCATCGGGCAAGAGATCGAACTCAACCGGCCGCGTCGCGTCGCAGCGCCAGCCGCTCTGGGTGGTCACTCCATTGCCGGTTATGCGCATGTTGCCAGGGGTAAAGCCGATCGTTTCGTAATTCTCATTGGTCTTTATCGTGATATAACGGGCGATCTCGATGGCATCGATATCAGCGATCCGCACCGGATGCGGAAACACGGCGCGGTTGAAGGCCTGCCTGTTATCGGCAATGGCCAGTTCAAGTTTCGTACCCTTGGGCATATCGATCCCGCCAAGGCGAGCCGGCTGCGAGAGTTCCGGCCGATAGCTTGCCGCTCTTTCCCTGTCGTAAGCACTCATCTGCAGATAAAAATCACCGAACCGAAAGAGCGTGAAAAGCGCAACGGCGGTCACCAGCCCGTAAGGCAGGATCATCGGGCGCTTCCAGCGGCCGCTCACGTATCGGACGAACAGCAACAACGTCCAGACGACCCACACAAGGGTCGTGACGAGAAAGAAGGCAAGGAGAAGCAGCGCTTCGACGGAGGGCAATGCGACAGGGATCATGCAAACCAATGGTCCTGGGCGGATCGTTTTGATCCTGAAGAGACATCAGTGCTTTAGCCCACAAGCGGCTGTCATTTCAACTCGGTGATGGCGGACGGACATAGCGGTGGTTGTCCGGGCGACGGATGGCGGCCGCCCGGTCAACGCACTTATGGGTATCAGCCGCCAAGGACGAAACGGGAGAATGCCAGGGCATTGCGGGCGTCCTCGTCCATTTTCGCAAGGTCGGCGCCGCCGCTGAGATCGCGCCACACCTTGATGTCAGAGCCGATCGTACCGCCGGTCTTGACGAAGGGCTCCATGACAACGGCACCGGTGTAATTGATATCGCGAAGGGCCAGACCAATTTCGTGCCAGGGCATCCTGCCCTTGCCCGGTACGCGGCGATTGCTCTCACCGGTGTGGAAATGACCGAGAAGCGGGCCGGCCGTGCGGATGGCTTCGCCAAAACTGTCTTCCTCGATATTCATGTGGAAGGTATCCAGCATGACCTTCACATTGTTCTTGCCGACATCCTTGACAAAGGCGACGCCTTCGGCCGCCGTGTTGAGCACGTGATTTTCAAAGCGGTTGAGGACTTCGATGCAAAGGTTGATGCCGAGATCATTGGCGAAATCGGCGATGCCATTGATGCCCTCGACGCCGCGCGCATAGTCTCCCGCCTTGTCAACGGGCTGGGAGTAATCGATCGGCCAATAGGAATGCAGCGCACCGCCGATCGTGTGAATGTCGAGCTTGGCGACATTGGAAAGGGTACGTTCAAAGAACGCCTTGCCGGCTGCGCGCACGGAAGCATCCTCGGACGACAGGTTCTTCGTTTTCGAAGGGCCGATACCTGCGGTGAGGATGATGCCGTTATCCCTGGCGCTCTGCCTGATGGCAGCGAGTTCGGCGTCGCTATAGTCGTTGATGTGGTGTGCGGCGACTTCGATGATATCGAAACCGAGCTTGGCGACCTTCTCGATATAGGGGCCGAACTTGGCGCTCCACTCATGTTCCCAGTAAGAATAATAGATGCCGTGTTTCATGGGGATCTCTTTCGCTTTTCGTTTCGCTGGATTTGATTTGGGCGGAGCAGCGGTTCAGCCGGCTTCAGGAAGTCGGCTTGCTTCCCGGATTTCCGATACGAAGGTCCGGCTCCGTGCTCGAGGAAATGATGAACCGGCCATTCGGAAGGTCATTCTCTTCAACCTTGCGATTGATCTCGTCTTCACCGAGGCCAAAGCTGCGCCAGCGATCTCTCAGCCGCGCACGCAGGTCGTCCTCATCGACATCGACAAAGACAGTCAGGTCAAAAATCTGTTTGAGACGATCCCAGGGCGACTGGCTGGCAAGGAGATAGTTGCCCTCGCAGACGATGATATCGACGGATTGCGGGATCAGACGGCCGCCTGCGCGGGCAATTTCCATTGCGCGATCAAAGACGGGGACGGCAACCTTGTCGTCCTCATTAGCCTTCAGGCGCTCAAGCATGTGGCGCAAGCCGTGAGCATCGAAGGTATCGATTGCGCCCTTGAAGGGACGGCGCTTCATCTCTTCCAGCACGGCATCGTCATAATGAAAGCCATCCATCGGAAAGAGCGCTGCAGACACGCTTTCGCCTGCGTTCAAGACGTCAACCACATGCTCGGCAATGGTGGATTTTCCCGATCCCGGCGCGCCGGCGATCGCAATCATCACGCGCCGCCCTTTGCCGCCAGCGAGACGTTTGAGGGTCAGGCCCGCAATTTCACGGGCATTGTCGTCAATTTTGCTCAAGGTATTCTTCGCCTCGATAATGAATACTGTCAGAAAATCCGGTACTGGTTTGCCTTGTCGCGCAGGAATGCCAGGCCCTTGTCGAGAACCTCATCAGCGCTCGGCGCAACCGGCCGCCAGGTCGAAATCGCGCCCGCCATCTCCTCGGGCATCGCGGCAAAACTTTCGAGGGTCAGCACACCCTTGAAATCGATGGCGGCGAGTGCGGAAAACACTTCGTCCCAGGCAACGTTGCCAAACCCCGGCGTGCCGCGGTCGCTTTCCGACATATGCATGTATTTCAGGTGGTTGCGGGCGGTGATGATGCCGTTTGTGATACCCTTTTCCTCCATGTTCATGTGGAAGGTATCGAGATGGATAAAGACGTTGTCGGCACCGATACGTTCGACCAGCGCCACCGCCTGTTCGGCGGAATTGAGCAGATGGTTTTCGTAGCGGTTCACGGTCTCGATGCCGAATTGCAGGCCGAGCGTTTTCGCGTGGCCGGCAGCCCGCGAAAGCGCCCTTGTCAGGTTGTCATATTCACCCTGCGTCGGTGGAAATCCGGTTCGCTCATTGGTGCCGCCATAGGTGACCCCCGTCAGCGCTTCCGCCCCGATTTCTGCGGCTTTGTCGAGCGCGGTGTTCAGATGGTCGATAGCCGCGTCGGGACGTACAGACGCCCAGGCGGGCTCCGGCAGCACGAGCGAACAGACGGCGCGTAGACGGTATTTCTCCAGCAGGGCGCGCGTGTGTTTTGCATCGACGGAGGGAATATCGATGAGCGGAATCTCGATGAAATCCTGACCGTAATCCGCGGCAGCGGCAATGGACCGTCTGGCGTTTTCGTGGTCCCATTTCAGAGACCACATCATTGCGTGAACACCGAAGCCTTTCACGTCATACCTTCCTTCTGAGAGATGCGAAGTAGCTTGAAAACAGGCCGCGCGCCGCCATGACGACAATCATCAGCACGCCCCAGAGCGCCGTTGCCAGATGCTGGTTGGCCCCGAGAAGATTGAGGCCGGACGATAGGAGCTGCAGGACGATGAGCGCCACGAAAACGGGCAGCACCCGACCGAAACCACCGAACGGATTGATGCCGCCAAGAAAGGCCGCCAGCACCGTGATTAGCAGATAGGATTCCCCGTGGCCGACACGGACGGAGTTGAAACGGGCAAGCATGATGATGCCGGCAACAGCGCACATCAGACCCGAGAGCGTGTAGACGAGAACCTGGATCTTGCGCGTATTGAGGCCGGAATAACGCGCGGCCTCGATATTCGAGCCGATCATCAACAGGCCGAAGCCGAGCTTGGTGCGCGTCAGCAGCACATGCCAGAGCCCGACGCAGACGATGAAGATCAGAAGCGGGATCGGCAGACCGAGAAGCGTGCCGTGGCCAAGCGGCGCCATATAGGCGGGAAAACCCGAAACGTCACCGCCGCGTGTCAGAAACTCGCCAAGGCCACGCAAAAAAATCATCATCGACAGCGTCACCAGAATGGGGTGCGCGCGGGTGTAAGCGATCGCCGCTCCCGTCATGGCACCGGCAGCCCCGCCGGTGACAAGTGCGGCAAGGCAGGCCAGCAGAAATGCGCTCGGCGGCGCATCCACCCCGCCATGGACCTGCAGCACCCAAGCCGCAGCAAGACCTGACAGATTGGCGGCGAAGGTGACGGAAAGATTGATACCGCCCGTCAGAAGCGGCAGCAGCATCGCCAGTGTCAGCAGGCCGAGCTCCGGCAGCTGGAATGCGACCGAACCGAATGTCCCGAGCGAAAGAAAATTGTTCGCCAGCGTTCCAAAGATGAGCATGACCGCGATGAAGGCAATAACCGGCCCGGCCATATCGGCACCGAAGATCGCGTTGAATTTCCTGACAAGGCTGCTCATCGCTGGGCGCTCCCCTTCTTTGCGGATGTCCGTAAGGCGCTCGGCAGAAGCTTGTCGAACCGGGTGGAAGAGAGCGTGATGGCGATGAGGATGATGGCCCCGACGATCATCTTGAACGCAAAGGGAGAGACCCCCATCAGGTTGAGGCCGTTCTGGGTGATCGATACCATCAGCACCCCTAGCACGCAGCCGATGACAGACCCCTTGCCGCCGCCAAGCCGCGCGCCGCCAAGCACGGTTGCTGCAAGAACATCCAGCTCGCGGCCATAAAGCGCGTTCGGCACCACCTCCTGCGCATAATGCGCCTGCATGAGCCCGGCAATGCCCGCCATCAGGCCGAGCCAGCCGAAGGAGATGTAATGCATGGCACCGATATTGATGCCGAAGCGGCGAGCGCCTTCAGGGTTGTCGCCGAAGGCATAAAGTTTGCGCCCGACGGTGGTGCGCGAAATCATGAACCAGGTGGCGACACAGCAGAGGATCATGACGACAACGGGCAATGTCAGCTCGACCCAGGAACCATCAGGCATCTCACGCTCGTAAAGCACCACGCGCGTCGACAGCCACTCCGGCAGGTCGTAGATCGACACGCCCTTGGTGAAGAACATCAACAGCCCGAAGAAGATGTTGAAGGTGGAGATGGTCGCGACGATGGAAATGATGTTGAGCCGCCAGACGAGGAAGGCATTGACGAAACCGAGACCGAGGCCAACGGCGCCGGCGATGATGAAACCTTCCGCCCAGTTGCCGCCGCCGAGCGCATTGAGCGCCAGCACCGTCACATACTGGACGACGGAGGCCGCGACCGCGAAGGAGATGTCAATACCGCCTGAAATCAGCACCACGAGCAGGCCAACCGCGAAGATGATATTGACCGCCGAGACATTCAGCACGTCGAATGCATTGGAAATGGTGAGAAAGCGGTCGGTCGCAAAGGACAGTCCCGTGCAGAGCAGCACCATGACCACAAGCAGGGTAAATTCGGTCGTATGTCCGAGGATGAGCCTACGCATAGATGGCGGACTCCAGTTCGGTAAGCGACAGGCGTCGCGGATCATAGGTGGCGTGGAACCGGCCTTCGACCATGTGGATGACCCTGTCTGTATTGAAATAAACTTCCGGCGCTTCGTCGGAGATCACGATGATCGAGAGACCTTCTGCGGCGAGCTTGCGGACGATTTCGAAGATGCCGGCGCGGGCACCGACATCGACACCCACGGTCGGCGCGTCGAGGATGAGGATTTTCGGCCCGATCGCCAGCCACTTGGCAATCGCCACACGCTGCTGATTGCCGCCTGAAAGCGTGCGGATCGGATCTTCCGGCAATCCGATCTTGACGCCGAGCGCCGAAATCCAGCGGGAAACGACATCCGCCTTTTTCGACGGAGAGATCAGGCCACCGCTCAGCAAGCGGTCGAGAGAGGCCATGACGAGATTATCGGCAATGGACTGCGGCTGGTTCAGACCAAGCGAGAGCCGGTCCTCGGAAAGATAGGCGACACCCGCCCGGATCGCATCGCGGTTGGAATGGAAATCCACCCTCTTTCCATCGATGAGGATTTCACCCGATTGCGCCCGATGCATGCCGAACAGGGTCAAGGCCAGTTCCGTGCGGCCGGCTCCCAAGAGACCGGTTATGCCGAGTGTTTCTCCCCGCCGCAGATCGAACGAAACATCTTCAAATTCGCCGGCCCGGCTCAGCCCGCGCACCGAGAGAACAACGGGTTTGTCGTCGTGATCTGCGGCGATGACGGCGCTGTCGAAATTGCGACCGGTCATCAGTTCGGTCACCCGTGACTGGGTCATGCCTTCAACGGGAAAGACGCCAACAAGCGATCCATCCCGCAGCACGGTGATGCGGTCTGAAATCTCCAGCACTTCCGCAAGACGATGCGAGACGAAGACGACCGCCACACCCGAGGCAGAGAGGTTGCGGACGATGTCGATCAGATAATCGGTTTCGGACTGCGTGAGCGACGCGGTCGGTTCATCCATGAAAACGAGCCGCGCTTCCCCGACCAGCGCGCGGGCAATCGCCACGATCTGGCGCTGGGCGATGGGCAGTTCCTTCAGCGGCTTATCAAGATCGATCTCGACGCCGAGCCGGGCCAGCGCCTTTTCGGCAGCCTGTTCGATGGCGCGTTTGTCGACCAGCCCGTATTTTCCATTCACCGCGTACTGGAAGCCGATATTCTCAGCCACCGTCATTTCATCGAACAGCGCCAGATCCTGCCAGATAACCTGGATGCCAAGCGATTGCGCAAGCGTCGGGGTCATCGCCGCTATCGGCTTGCCGTCGAAATAGAGTTCGGCGTCGCTTTCGGGCGTATAAACGCCTGTTATGACCTTGATCAACGTGCTTTTGCCACAGCCGTTTTCGCCGGCAAGGCAATGCACTTCCCCCGGATTGACCTCGAAGGAAACATCCTTCAGGGCGCGCACACCACCGAAGGTGACTTTGACATTTTTGAGGGACAGGAGCGGTTCTGCGCTCATGATAACGTAAATCTCCTTCCGCCACGGCAGCTTTGCAGACGTGGCGCTCGGCATGTTTTCCTGATGAGGCGTCGCGCGCGTATCGCACCCGCGCGACGCCCTTGGCCTTGGGGAGGATCAGAGGCCCATGGAAACGAGCTTGTCGATGCTTTCCTTGTCGATCTTCAAAAGCTGGTCGACGACGATGGTGTTACCCTCGGGATTGATGGTGCCTAGACCTTCGATATTGTCGCCGGCCTTGGGCGTCTCGCCCTTGGCGATACGATCGGCGAGGGTGATGAAGACTTCACCGGCCTGCTTCGGGTTCCACATGAAGCCCCCCGTCAGCGCGCCTGATTTGATGAGCTTCGCGCCCTGCCCCGGCGAGAACGGGCCGATGACGAAGACCTTGCCATCCTTGCGCCGCTCTTCGACGGCGCGGCCGGCACCGATCGGCCCCTGCGAACCAAAGGCGAGGAAACCACTCAGGTCAGCATTGGCGGACATCAGGTCAAGCGCCGTCGAACGGCTCTTGTCGAGGTCTTCAGCGACACCGTAGCGATCGCCGACCAGCTTCATGTCGGGATAATTGGCCTTGATATAGGCGATGGCGGCATCCGCCCAGGCGTTATGAAGCGGAACCGTAAGCGAGCCGACGAAGACAGCATAGGAGCCCTTGCCGCCCATCTTTTCCGCCAGGAGCTTGCCATGCGCTTCACCGAAACCCTTGGCGGAGGCGAGCTCGAAATCCCAGTCAGCGCCAAGCTGCTTGGGCGATTCATGGGTGATGACCTTGATACCGGCTGCCTGGGCCTTTTTCAGCACCGGCTCCAGCACCTTTGCATCATTCGGCACGACGCCGATAAAATCGACCTTCTGGGCGATCAGGTCCTCGATGGCGCGAACCTGCAGCGCCGGGTCGGCGCTGGTCGGGCCGACCATGAAACCGTCAACGCCGAGCTTCTTGCTCTGCTCCTTGATACCGGCCTCCATGGCGTTGAACCACGGAATGCCGCCGATCTTGACGACGACGCCAACCTTCGGCCCTTCGGCAAAGGCGGCGGATGAAAGCAGCGCGAGCGACAGGCCGACCGCTGCAGCAATAATTTTCTTCATGATGTTCCTCCTCAAAAAATCGGCAACCGAAACCCGCCGCAGCCATTTCTCATCTGGCGCGTTCAAAATTTCTCATCTCGCTTATTCGAGACTCTCCCTTGCCACTCCCACAGCAACCATCTTGCACAATCGATATTGCCAAGTTGCACAATCGATGGTGCAATAACCATATCATGAAGCTCCCTTCCGTCAAGGGGACGCCTGCTCTAATAATTGGAATCAGTTGGGGAGATCACAGTGACGGGCATAAGTTCCAAGAAAGCCACCATTTATGACTTGTCGATATTGTCGGGCGCATCAGCCTCGACGGTAAGCGCCGTGTTGAACGGATCATGGCGCAAGCGGCGGATTTCCGAGGAGACTGCCGATAAGATTCTCTCGCTTGCCAAGGCGCATCGCTACACCACCAACCTGCAGGCCCGCGGTTTGAGGAGCTCGAAATCCGGTCTCGTCGGGCTTCTGGTGCCCGTTTATGACAACCGGTTCTTTTCCTCTATGGCGCAGACCTTCGAGGGGCAGGCGCGCAAACGCGGCCTGTCGCCCATGGTCGTCTCCGGTCGGCGCGATCCCGAGGAAGAACGTCGCACCGTGGAGACCCTGATCGCCTATTCGATCGATGCGCTCTTCATTGCCGGTGTGACCGATCCCGACGGCGTGCACCAGGTCTGCGCCCGCGCGGCGCTGCCGCACGTCAATATCGATCTTCCCGGCAAGTTTGCGTCCTCGGTCATTTCCGACAACAGGCGCGGCGCGGAAATACTGACATCGGCAATCCTTGCCCATGCGGCAAAAGGCGGGCCTCTCGGTCCTGATGACGTCATCCTGTTCGGTGGTCACGACGACCACGCCAGCCGCGCCCGCATCGACGGCTTCCACGCTGCCAAGGCCGCCTATTTCGGGGCTGAGAGTGGAGACGATATCGAGATTACCGGCTATTCCCCTCGCATGACGGAACTGGCTTTCGAAGGTTTCTTCGAGCGCAGGGGCCGCCTGCCCCGCTGTTTCTTCGTCAACTCATCGATAAATTTCGAAGGGCTGCTTCGTTTCATGGGGCGTCATGACGGTGAGACCTTCGGCGACATCGTGGTCGGCTGCTTCGACTACGACCCGTTCGCATCGTTCCTTCCCTTCCCTGTCTATATGATCAAGCCCGATATCGCGCAGATGCTCGAAAAGGGTTTCGAACTGCTGGAAGAGAACCGGAGCGAACCCGAGGTCATCATTATCGAACCGCAGCTCATTCCCCCGCGAACCGCGCTGGAAGGCCCGCTCGACGATATCTGGGACCCGGTTGCATTACGCCGCATGGGCAGATGAACGCGCGGAATACCGCTTGACCTCAACTGTGCTTGAGGTCGTACCGATTGCATGGTGCTTCACCATTGCAACGGGATAACGATGATAGAAAAACTCATGAAGATGCTGGAAGACGGACGGGACAGTCCGCTCCTGCGCTTTTCAATCGCGAGGACTCTGGCGGGCGCAGGGCAATTCGAAGATGCCGCGCATCATCTGCAGGAGGCTATCCGGCAGGACCCAGACTATTCGGCGGTCTGGGCCGAACTCGGCGAATGCCGCGCACGGTTGGGAGATGAGGACGGCGCCATTGCGGCGTGGGTGAAAGGCATGTCGGTGGCCATCAGGCGTGGCGACATTCAGGCCAAAAGGCAGATGGAGGTCCGGCTGCGACGTTTACGGTCACGCAGTTTAAAGGGCGTCAGTTGATAAGACGGGAATCACGGGCGCAACTCGGTCGCGTCGTTGCCAGCACAATCGAGCCCATGCGCAAAAAATCGCCGGAAGGTTAGCCAGATTTCATAAAACTGGCTATGATCGCCGGAAAAATCACGGGAGGCGGCTGTCGAGGGCCGGTGATTTATGGGTTTTTCGGATCACATCAAGGAAATCGAGCACGTCGGACAGGGCAGGAATACCGGCCGCGATGCGGTGGTGCTTGAATCCTGGCGGCGTTGTCTCGATACCTATCAGCTTGATCCGGCCAAGGCCCGCGAAGCCGTCATCGTTTCCGAAACATGCCTGCGCGAGCATCGCCAGCGGGCGGAAGACCTCGTCCACATCGCCCGTTCCGGCCTGGAGCGGCTGTACCGGCAGGTGGCGGAGCAGAATTACGTTCTGCTTCTGTCGGATCAGCAGGGAGTGACGGTCGAGTTTCTGGGCGACCCGTCATTCAACAACAATCTGCGCAAGGCCGGGCTTTACCTGGGCTCTGAATGGTCGGAACCGCGCGCCGGCACTTGCGCCGTCGGCGCCTGCATTGCCACCGGCGAAGCGCTGACGATCCACCAGACCGATCATTTTGATGTGACACATACGCCGCTTTCCTGTACCGCCGCCCCGATCTACGATACCCAGGGCGCACTCACCGCCGTACTCGATATTTCGCTGCTGAGTTCCCCCATCCTCAAGACCAGCCAGAACATGGCGCGACATCTGGTTTCGTCGACCGTGCGAAGGATCGAACTGGCAAATCTGATGGCCAGCAGCCGTCATGATCTCGTGCTGCGCTTTGCTGGCGCGCCCGAATTTCTGGATGTCGACCCCGAAGCGGCCCTGTCCGTCGATGGCTCTGGCCGGATAACGGGCATGACGCACGCCGCCGCCCGCCTTCTCGCCGCATCGCGCGGGCTTGACTGGCGCATGCCGGAACGCCTCCTCGGAGAGCGCGTGGAGGAGTTTTTCGAGGCCGGCTTCGATGAACTCGCCTCCCTCACCCGGTCAAGCCTGCCGCAGGAGAGGCGCATCGTCGTGAAGGACGGCACGGTGCTTTATGCGCACGCGATCGAACCGCAGCAGCGCCGGTCGACCGTGCCGCTTGCCCATCCGAAATCCCAGCCTGTCATGGAAGAGATCGGCGGCGATGGACCGGCGGTTCGAAACCTCAGGCGCAAGGTGGAAAAACTGGCGCCTGCAAAACTGCCGATCCTACTGCAGGGCCAGACCGGAACTGGCAAGGAACATCTCGCCCGCATCATTCATGACGCCAGCGGCGTTTCCGGCCGCTTCGTCGCCGTCAATTGCGCCGCCATTCCCGAACAGCTGATCGAGAGCGAATTGTTCGGTTATCTGCCGGGAGCCTTCACGGGTGCGCTGGCGAAAGGACGCAAGGGACTGGTGGAAGAGGCACAAGGCGGAACGCTTTTCCTCGACGAAATCGGCGACATGCCGTTTGCGGCACAAAGCCGCCTTTTGCGGGTGCTGGCCGAAGGCGAGATTCTGCCCGTCGGTGGCTCCACCCCACAGAAGGTGGATTTCAGGGTGATTTCCGCATCGCACCGCCCGTTGAGCGACATGGTACGGACAGGTGATTTCCGCGAAGATCTCTACTACCGCCTGAATGCGGCCGTGCTGACCTTGCCGGCGCTTTGCGAGCGCGACGACTTCCCCTGGCTCCTCGATAGGCTTCTGGAAAAACATGGGCTGCCGGGTCGTCCTCTGACGCTCTCCAACGCAGCCCGGATGTTGATCTTTGGCCATTCCTGGCCCGGCAATATCCGCGAGCTGGACAATGCGATAGCCTTTGCCGCCGCCCTTTGCGATGACGGGGTGATTACGGCTGAAGACCTTCCCGATCATCTGGTCTCCGCAACGTCAGCCCCCATGATCGACAGTCGCGGTGCCGATCTCGGCGCGCTTCTGGCGGCCTGCAACGGCAATGTGTCGGAGGCCGCACGCCGGCTCGGCATCGATCGCACGACGATGCACCGGCGAATGCGACGCCTCGGCATCGGAAAACCTCACTAACAGGTAAGGCATATGCCACGGCTGTTGCGCCACAGCTGTGGCGTCATACAAAACCGGCATTCTGGTAAAACCCCGCAATTTCAGGCTTCCAGCACGGCAAACCGTGCTGGCACGGGCATTGCACCTTCTCCGGCATCAGGAGCCATCGAGGAGAAAACATGCGCGCGCTCAGATTTCACGCAGCCAGGGACCTGCGGATCGAAGACATTCCCGAGCCGAAACGGCCGGGGCCGGGGCAGGTTCTCGTCCGCAACCGGTTCGTCGGTATCTGCGGCACCGATCTGCATGAATATAGTTACGGTCCGATCTTCATCCCCACCGAACCGCACCCCTTTACCGGCGCACATGGCCCGCAAATTCTCGGTCACGAATTCGGCGGTGTCGTGGAGGCCATAGGCGAAGGCGTCACCTCGGTCGGCGTCGGTGATCGCGTCTCGATCCAGCCGCTCATCATGCCGCGATCCGGTGACTATTTCGCCGACCGTGGCCTCTTTCATCTCAGCACGCAGCTGGCGCTGGTCGGTCTCAGCTGGGAAGGCGGCGGCATGGCGCAGGCAGCACTCGTCAACGAATATAACGTTCAGAAGATTCCCGACGAGATGACAGATGAAGAGGCCGCACTCGTGGAACCCTCAGCGGTTGCTGTCTATGCCTGCGACCGCGGCGGCGTCACCGCCGGCAACAGCGTTCTGGTCACGGGCGCCGGCCCGATCGGCATGCTCACGCTTCTGGCCGCGCGTGCGGCCGGCGCGGTCCAGCTCTTCGTGTCCGATCTCAATGATGCCCGCCTTGAGCTTGCCCGCAGCATCGTCCCCGACGTCATCACTATCAACCCGAAGCGCGACAATGTCGGTGATGTCGTGCGCGCGGCAACGGAAGGCAAGGTCGGCTGCGATGTCGCCATTGAATGCGTAGGCAATGAACATGCGCTCAAGGCCTGCGTCGATGCGGTGCGCAAACAGGGCGTCGTCGTACAGACCGGCTTGCATCCGCATGAAAACCCGATCGACTGGTTCCAGGTGACATTCCGCGATCTGGAGATCAAGGGCTCATGGGCCTATCCGACCCATTATTGGCCGCGGGTCATCCGACTCATCGTCTCCGGCCTGCTGCCGGCGACGAAGATCGTTACCAAGCGGATCACGCTCGATACGGCCGTGTCTGAGGGCTTCGATGCCCTGCTCGATCCCGCCGGCACTCATCTGAAGATCCTGATCGATCTTTCGAAATAGGCTTTCCGCCTCCGCATGCCGGGAAGAGGAGCCCGGTATGCGGGAGCCGTTGGCTTTCGGGGCGGCGACTTCGCCGCTCCACCACCAGACCAAGCACCATGGAGGAAATGAATATGCTTGATGTCAGTCCCGCCACCAAAATCGACACGGTTCTTTCCAAGCTCGGCAATGCCCTGGAAAATGGAGATATAGACGCCGCCGTCAACCTGTTTCAGGCCGATTGTTACTGGCGCGACCTCGTGACCTTCACCTGGAACCTGAAGACGCTGGAAGGCCGTGAGCAGATCCGCGACATGCTGACGAGCCAGCTTTCCGCCATCAAACCCTCGGGCTTGGTGCAGGATGTGAAGGAGCAAGCCTCGGAAGGCGATGGCGTCACCGAAGGCTGGTTCGAGTTCGAGACCGGTGTCGCCCGCGGTTACGGCCACATCCGCCTGAAGGACGGGCTGATCTGGACCCTGCTCACCACCATGAGCGAATTGAAGGGCCATGAGGAACCGAAGGGTATCCGCCGACCGATGGGCGCAGAGCACGGCCACGACCGCAACCGCCGGACCTGGAAGGAAAAACGCGAGGCCGAAGCCGCCGAACTCGGCTATTCGGAGCAGCCCTATGTCGTCATCATCGGTGGCGGACAGGGCGGCATTGCACTTGGCGCGCGTCTTCGCCAACTTGGTGTGCCGGCGATCATCATCGAAAAGAATGAGCGGCCCGGCGACAGCTGGCGCAAGCGCTACAAGTCGCTCTGCCTGCATGACCCCGTCTGGTACGATCACCTGCCCTACATTCCCTTCCCGGAAAACTGGCCCGTCTTCACGCCGAAAGACAAGGTGGGTGACTGGTTGGAAATGTACACCAAGGTCATGGAGCTGAATTATTGGGGCTCCACCACCTGCAAGTCGGCACAATATGACGAGGTGACGGGCGAATGGACCGTGATTGTCGACCGCGCCGGCAAGGAGGTCGTACTGCGGCCGAAACAGCTGGTGCTGGCGACCGGCATGTCGGGCAAGGCGAATATCCCGAAATTCCCTGGACAGGATGTCTTCAAGGGCGAGCAACAGCATTCCTCGCAGCATCCGGGTCCGGACGCCTATGCCGGCAGAAAGGTCGTGGTGATCGGCTCCAACAACTCGGCGCATGATATCTGCGCAGCGCTCTGGGAGGCCGGTGCCGACGTTACCATGCTGCAGCGGTCCTCCACCCATATCGTCAAATCCGACTCGCTGATGGATATCGGTCTCGGCGACCTCTATTCCGAGCGGGCGGTGGCAAACGGCATGACCACGCGCAAGGCCGATCTCATTTTCGCCTCCGTGCCCTACAGGATCATGCACGAGTTTCAGGTGCCGGTTTACGACCGCATTCGCGAACAGGACGCCGATTTTTATGCGGCACTGGAGAAAGCCGGTTTCATGCTCGATTTCGGTGACGACGAGTCCGGCCTCTTCATGAAATATCTGCGGCGCGGATCGGGTTATTACATCGATGTCGGGGCCTGCGACCTCGTGATCGACGGCTCGATCAAGCTCAAATCCGGTGTCGACGTCTCGCACCTGACGGAGAATGCCGTGGTGCTGAAGGATGGCACGAAACTGCCCGCCGATCTGGTGGTCTATGCGACCGGCTATGGTTCGATGAATGGATGGGCGGCCGATCTCATTTCACGTGAGGTGGCGGACAAGGTGGGCAAATGCTGGGGCCTCGGTTCCGACACCACCAAGGATCCCGGCCCATGGGAAGGCGAACAGCGCAACATGTGGAAGCCGACACAACAGCAGGCGCTGTGGTTCCACGGCGGCAACCTGCATCAATCGCGGCACTATTCGCAATATCTCTCGCTGCAGCTCAAGGCGAGACAGGTGGGCCTGAAAACACCCGTTTACGGCCTTCAGAAGCCACATCATCTGTCCTGACCCTGAGGGAGTTCCGGCCCGTCTCGATGAGGCGGGCCGGGCGTTTTTACGACTGGGACCTATCGGATTGCCAGAACCGGTAAAGCTCCGCGACATTGCCGCTGGTCATGAGCGGCATTGCCGCCTTCAGTTGCTCCGCCGGCCACTCCCACCATTTCATCTCGAGCAAGAGGGCGATGCTGCCATCATCAAACCGCTTGCGGATCGTCTTTGCGGGATTGCCGCCGACAATGGCATAGGGCTCGACATTCTTCGTCACCAGCGCCCGCGTTCCGATCACGGCGCCATCACCAACCGTGATGCCGGGCATGATGATGGCTTCCGAGCCTATCCAGACATCGTTGCCGATGACGGTGTCGCCCGCCGGCAGATAACCATTCCCTGCATTTTCGAACTCCGGCACCTCGGGCATGAAGAAAAACGGGAAGGTGCTGACCCACTCGTTGCGATGGCCCTGATTGCCCGCCATGATGAAGGCGGCGCCCGAACCGATCGAACAGAAGCTTCCGATCACCAGCCTGTCCGCGCCTTCATCCGACAACAGATAACGGGCGCAGTCCTCAAAGCTGTGGCCGTGATAATAACCGGAATAATAGCTGTATTTCCCGACCACGAGGTTCGGGTTCTTGACCTGCTTGTCAAGCGTGATGCCCCGGAACGGGCTTTCGAAGTAGTTTTCCATTGGAGTAATCTCACTGCATATGTTCGCACTCGCTTGCCTCAAGGCAAGCCGACGCCGAGCGCCAAGCCTGTCGGCTTTTCGCTCGATGCTCCTCACGCAACGGCGGGAGCTAGATGCAGGTGATACTCGAGGCTTTTATCATGCAGTCTGGTTACCGCAAAAACCGGCGAAGGCCAAGCCAAGACATGTATGAAGCCTGCAATGGCTGACATCGGAATTCCGCCGGCACATAACGCAACAGCGGGGACTTCTCCCCGCTGTCCTCGTTAATTCGGCATATTCAACGCATCGCCGGCGCGGGCGTCCTTGGCCCGCGCCCGCGACGACTTCGGTCTTAGTAATGGACCGACTGGGAATCGATCGGCGTTACCTTCGGCGGGGCGAACTTTGTCAGGTCGATCCCGTCTACAGCGGAGCGATATTCCTCGATGCTCGGTGTGCGGCCGAGGATGGCCGAGAGCACCACGACCGGTGTGGAGGCAAGAAGCGATTCACCCTTCTTTTCGGCGCTGTCTTCAACGACACGTCCCTGGAAGAGACGAGTGGACGTTGCCAGAACCGTGTCGCCCTTTGCCGCCTTTTCCTGGTTGCCCATGCAAAGGTTGCAGCCCGGACGCTCGAGATACAGGATGTTTTCGTATTCGGTGCGGTTGGACGTCTTCGGATTGGCGTCATCGAACTCGAAGCCGGAATATTTCTGGAGGATTTCCCAATCCCCTTCCGCCTTCAGCTCATCGATGATGTTGTAGGTCGGCGCGGCGACGACGAGCGGCGCCTTGAACTCGACCTTGCCTTCAGCCTTTTCGATGTTCCGCAGCATCTGCGCGACGATCTTCACGTCGCCCTTATGCACCATGCAGGAGCCGACGAAGCCGAGATCGACCTTCTTGGTCGCGCCGTAATAGGATACCGGGCGGATCGTGTCGTGTGTGTAGCGTCTCGAAACGTCGTTGTTGTTAACGTCAGGGTCGGCGATCATCGGTTCGTTGATGACATCGAGGTCGACAACAACTTCAGCGAAATATTTCGCATTGGCGTCCGGCTTCAGGGCTGGCGTTTCACCTGAACGGATTTCCGCAATGCGTTGATCTGCCTTGTCAATCAGGCCTTTCAGCGTCTGGGCGGCATTGTCCATGCCCTTGTCGATCATGATCTGGATGCGCGACTTGGCGATCTCCAGAGATTCGATCAGCGTCTCATCTTCGGAAATGCAGATCGACGCCTTGGCCTTCATTTCGGCTGTCCAGTCAGTGAAGGTGAAGGCCTGGTCGGCGAGCAGCGTGCCGATGTGGACTTCGATAATACGGCCTTGGAAGACGTTGTCGCCGTGCTGCTGAAGCATCTGTGCCTGCGTAGCGTGCACCACATCACGGAAGTCCATATAAGGCTGCATCGTCCCCTTGAAGGTAACCTTGACCGACTGCGGGATCGGCATGGTCGCCTCGCCAGTCGCCAGCGCCAGTGCAACGGTGCCAGAGTCCGCACCAAAGGCAACGCCCTTGGACATGCGGGTGTGGCTGTCGCCGCCGATGATGATTGCCCGGTCATCAATGGTGATGTCGTTCAGCACCTTGTGGATCACGTCCGTCATGGAGTGATAGACGCCTTTCGGGTCACGCCCTGTGATGACGCCGAAATTGTGCATGAAGGACATGAGCTTCGGGGTGTTCGCCTGCGCCTTCTTGTCCCAGACGGAGGCCGTGTGGCAACCCGACTGATAGGCGCCATCCACCAGCGGCGAAATGACGGTGGCCGCCATCGCTTCCAGTTCCTGGGCGGTCATCAGACCAGTGGTATCCTGCGAGCCGACGATATTGACCTTGACGCGAACGTCGGAGCCGGCATGCAGCACCTTCCCGGGCGTGACGCCGACGGCATTGCGGTTGAAAATCTTCTCGACGGCGGTCAGGCCCTGTCCTTCGATGGAGATTTCCTTGTTGGGCGCGAACACAGGTGTCGCATCGACGCCGAGCGTTTCAGCGGCGAATGTCTGGAGCTTCTTGCCGAAGACGATGGCGTAGGAGCTGCCGGCCTTCATGAACTCCATCTTCTGGGGGGTGAAGGAAGATGCGAGATCGACAAGCTCGGTGCCGTTTTCATCCCGCAGCTTGCGGTTCTTGGCGTCGATCTTGAGAACTGTGCCGGTTTCGACCGAGTATTTCTGCTCGAGGATCGGATTACCGTCATTGTTGAGGATCGGCTTGCCGTCTTCGCCGAGCTTCTTCACCCAGTTCTTGAGGTTGATGCCGATACCGCCAGTCACGTCGACAGTGGTGGCGAAAATCGGCGAAATGCCGTTGGTGCCGGCGACGATGGGGGCGTAGTTGACGAAGGGCACATAGGGGCTGGCCTGCTTGCCGGTCCACAGCGCCACGTTGTTGACGCCGGACATGCGCGACGAGCCGACGCCCATCGTGCCCTTTTCGGCAATCATCATGACGCGCTTGTCGGGGTGCTGCCTCTGCAGCGCGACGATTTCAGCCTGCGCTTCCGGCGAGATCATACACTGGCCGTGCAGCTGGCGGTCCGAGCGCGAATGCGCCTGGTTGCCGGGGGAAAGAAGGTCGGTCGAAATATCGCCTTCGGCGGCGATGAAGGTGACGACCTTGATCTCGTCTTCAACGTCGGGAAGCTTGGTGAAGAATTCGGCCTTGGCGTAGCTTTCCAGCACTTCCCTGGCGATGGCGTTGCCCGCCTTGTAGGCATCGCGCAGGCGGAACATGTCGGCATCGTAAAGGAAGACCTGGGTCTTCAGCACTTCGCCGGCGGCGGCAGCAATCGCAGTGTCGTTGCCGAGCGCGATGTCAAGCAACACGCGGATCGACGGGCCGCCCTTCATGTGCGACAGCAGTTCCAGCGCGAAGGAAGGCGTGATTTCCGGCACGATCGCTTCGCCGAGAATGATCTGCTTCAGGAAGGCAGCCTTGACACCCGCGGCACTCGTCGTGCCCGGCAGGGTGTTGTAGATGAAGAACTTCAGGGCATCGGCGCGATGCTCGCTGCCGGCATCCTTGATCAGCTCGATAATCTCGGCCGTCAGTCCACCGTCATCAATCGGCTTGGGCGCGAGACCCTGTGGTTCTCTGCTTTTGATTTCAGCCAGGTAATCCAAATAAAGTGTCATCGCGATCCCAACGTCATGGTGTCTGTGGAGCCAAACACAACGCCACCGGCAGGTAGCGTTGAAAGCCCCGGGTTTCTGTCGTTTTCGACTACGCCAACCGGGGGCCGCTGACAAGATGCCGCACTCCGGTAAAGAACGAGTGGACGGATAAAATGCCGCTTTCGAGGCACTCAGCGCTGGCCTGGTGTCATCCTCATAAAGTTGCAGCCAATAGCTCATTTCACCCGGAAGTTTTCCAGCCTCGTCCGTTAAGGATTTATTAACCAAATCGGCGCGAATATTAGCTTATTCTAATTACTCGTTATCGGAGTAATTCGAGATCGCGTATGGCGAAATCGGCAGCGCGAAGCTTGGGGAGGCAGCATGCGGTTTTCTATATCAAGCTATTTGTTATCGCTGGCGGCACTGGTTTTCACACCGGTATCAAGCCTTGCGCAGGTCGCCTCGACGAATTTCACGGTGCAGATCACCATTCAGGCGGCATGCCAGATCAACTCGGCCGGCAATCTCAATTTCGGCACCAATGGCGTAATCGGCAGCGATATCGATGCGACCAGTGATGTTATCGTGCAATGCACGGCCAGCACACCCTTCAGCCTGGGCCTCAGCGCCGGCGCCGGCTCGGGGGCGACGGTCGCCAACCGGCTGATGACGTCGCCCGCCGGCGCGACCATTTCCTACTCGCTTTATACGACTGCGGCACATAGCACGGTGTGGGGGAACACCGTGGGGACGGACCGGCAAACGGGAACGGGAACCGGGGCACCGCAGACCTTCACTGTCTATGGGCGCGTACCTGCCCAGACGACACCCGCGGTCGGCGTCTATACCGATACGGTGACGGCCACGCTCAATTACTGATCGCCATAGGGAGGATCGCGCATGCGTCTTTTTACCTTAGCGGCTGCGTTTTTTGCCGGTTTGAGTGTTTCACCTTCACAGGCTGCCTCGCTACGGGTCGCACCCGTTCTTCTGGATCTTAAAGCGCCCACGGCGGCCTCCAGCCTTCGCATCTGGAACGATGCAAAAACTCCGATCAACGTTCAGGTGCGTATATTCCGCTGGACCCAGCAGAACGGGCAGGACGTCTATACGGCGGCGCAGGACGTCGTCGCCAGTCCGCCGATGACGCAGTTGAAGGGAGGCGCGGAAAACCTTATCCGCATCGTCCGGCTTTCCAAGGCGCCCCTGCGGGCCGAAGAGAGTTACCGCGTCATCGTCGATGAGTTGCCGCCGGCGGGAAGACCACAATCCGGCACGGTCAACCTTGTGGTGCGCCATTCCATCCCCGTTTTCTTCTCACCCGCCTCCACAGGCGATGCGGAACCGGCCTGGAAGATAACGCCACAGGGCAATGACTACAGGGTCTCGGTGTCCAATACGGGCGAGAGGCGGATAAGGATCGCCAACCTGATGCTTTCCGGCGGCAACGGGCAGGCGATTGCCCGGCAGCAGGGGCTGGTGGGATATGTGCTTGGCAAATCCGCCGCAAGCTTTGTGGTTCCGGCAACGGGCGGCAAAAAGGGCGGCGGCACGCTGAAGATTTCGGCAGACAGCGAAGGCGGCCCCGTCAATGCGACGGCGCGCGTCTCGGGCGGCTGACCTTGCCGTTTTGACGATTGCCGCTCTGACGGTCATTTCATCGGGCAGTTTCTCCATGGCGCAGGACATACCCCCTGCGGCGCAACCAGCCTCTTTTGCCGCAAAAGAAGCGGGACAGTTTCAGCTCGAAGTCTACATCAACGATGTTTCGACAGAACTGATCGCCACATTTCGTCAAAACGACGCCGGATCGTTTCTCATCGAGCCGGAGCAGCTGAACAATATCGGGATCTCTCCGGTTGAAAGCGCAGTCGGCGATGATGGCTGGATCGACATTTCCCGGCTTCCAGACGTGGTGGCGCGTTACGATGAAGGCACCCAGTCCATGCATTTCACCCTGCCAATGGCTGCGCGGGCAAACAGGGTGATCGACGCCTCTGGCAAGAATGCGACGGAAGAGGATGACGAAACGCAGGAAAAGGCCGCGAGCGATTTTGGAGGTGTGGTGAATTACACGATCTATGGCTCCTCCGGCGGCAACAAATGGTCTGACATCGCCGATTTCAACGGCGTATCGGCCCTCCTGGAAAGCAGGGTCTTCGGTCCGCTCGGCGTGCTGTCCTCGTCTCAGGTTCTGAGTACATCCCGCCTGTCGGAGTTCGACACCCAGCGCCTCGATACCACCTGGAGCTATTCAGACGAGGAAACGCTGACGAGCTACCGGGCCGGCGATCTCATCACCGGAGGGCTGAGCTGGACACGCCCGACGCGGCTCGGCGGCCTGCAGATCCGCCGTAATTTCGACCTGCGGCCGGATATCGTTACCATGCCGATGCCGGAATTTGCCGGTTCAGCGGCCGTGCCCTCCACCGTCGATGTCTATGTCAACAATATCCGCCGCCTGTCGCAGGATGTTCCCGAAGGCCCCTTCTCCATCACAAATCTTCCCGTCATAAGCGGCGCGGGCAATGCGCGGCTGGTGGTGCGGGATGCGCTGGGCCGCGAAACCGTATCCGAAACGCCCTTTTATACGTCACCGGACCTGCTGGCGAAGGGTCTCGTCGATTTCTCGGCGGAACTCGGTTTTGCCCGGCGCAATTACGGAACCTCTTCTTTCGATTACGACGAAAAATTGCTCGGATCAGCGACGGTTCGTTACGGCCTGTCTGATGGCCTGACGCTGGAGGGCCATGCGGAAGGCGGCGAGGATTTCTATAATATCGGCCTTGGCGGCGTCTTCACGCTTGGAGCCTATGGGCTGGCGGCGGTTTCCGGCGCATCCAGCCGCTTTGGCGAGGAAAGCGGCTACCAGCTCTCCGCAAGCGTCGAAGCCGAATTGCTCGGGCTCAAATTTCACGCCCGGTCGCAACGGGCATTCGGCGATTATCACGACATGGCGTCGGTCTCCGCCGACAGCTCGACACTCAGGACGATATCCGGCCTGCTGAGCGCGCGGCCGCCGCGAGCCGTGGATCAGATTTCCGTTTCCACACAGCTTGCTTTCGATGAAACGAGCCTGAACTTTTCCTATACGCAGGTGGAAACCTTCGATGAGAGGAAATCCCGGTTGCTCGGCCTTTCCGCCACGCGGCCGTTCGGCGAGAACGGCAATATCTTCATCACCGCCTATAGGGACCTTGAGGACAGCCAATCCTACGGCGTCTTCGCGGGCCTGTCCTGGTCGTTCGGCGGCGGCGTCTCCGGCTCGGCCGGCATGTCGTCAGATGCGGATGGATATTCGCTGACGGCAGAGATCGGAAAATCCGAAGAGCAGGCCGAGGGAAGTTATGGCTGGCGTCTGCGCGGCTCGACCGGCGGCAATGACATCGCATCCGTTTCCGGCAGTTACCGCGGCAGCGCGGCCCGCGTTTCGGCGGGCGTCGATCAATTCAACCGCACGACACAGGCCTATGCGCAGATCGAAGGATCGATAGCGCTCGCCGGCGGCGATGTCTTTGTCGGCAACCGGATCGATGACGCTTTCGCGGTGGTGGATGCGGGCGCGCCCGGCGTCGATATCCTGCTGGAAAACCGCCCTATCGGCCAGACCAACCGCCGCGGCAAGATATTGCTTCCGAACCTGCGCTCCTATGACGTCAACAACATCACGCTCGACCCCAGCAATCTCCCGGTCGACGCCCGCATCGACCGCACGAAACAGACCGTGACGCCAGCGGAGCGGGCGGGAGCGGTGGTCAATTTCAAGGTGGAAACCGAGGGTCAGGTGGCGCTGGTGACGCTGAAAGACGAAAGCGGCCAATTCATCGAAACCGGATCAACAGGCAAAATCGACGACAAGCGCGATTTCGTCGTCGGTTATGACGGGCAGGCCTATCTCGACAATATCAGCGACACGCATCGCCTCCGCATCTTGCAGCCGACGAAAGGCGAGTGCGAGGCGCAGATCACCGTCCCCTCTGCCGGCGAGACGCGCGCAACTCTCGAAACCCTATGCAGGAGCATCCAATGAAGGTCCTGACCCGTGCCGCCCTTGCCATCGCCGCTTTCCTCTCCGCTTCACCGGTTCTGGCCCAAAGCTGCACCTTCAACATGTCGGATATGAATTTCGGCTTCGTCAATCTCGCAGGCGGCAGCGCCGTGGACACGACGGCGACATTGTCAGTCACCTGCTCCAACCCCTTGTCGCTGGCGCTTTCCATCCGCATCTGCCCCAACATCAATGCCGGAAGCGGCGGGCAGTCGGGCGGCATCCGCCGGATGCTTCAGGGCAGCAACATTCTCAATTACCAGCTTTACCAAAACGCGGCGCGGACGACCTCCTGGGGATCGGTCACACAGCCCGCACTCGGCTCGCCTCCGCCAATCGATATGGCGCTGCCGCTCCTGATCAACACCACGAGCCGCACGGTCTATGGCCGGATCAACGCCGGTCAGGCCTCGGCAGCGCGCGGCCTTTATCTTTCCAGCTTCGCCGGCGCGGAAACGAGCTTCACCTATACGACATTTACCCTGCTCGCACCGAGCTGCTCTTCCGTGACCCAGAACCCCACGCAGGTGCCGTTCAACGTGTCGGCCGCAGTGGCGCCCACCTGCATCATCTCGGCCCAGAATATCGATTTCGGCAGTCACGGCGTGTTGAACACGGCAGTCAATGCGACCGGAGCGATCAATCTGACCTGCACCACCAATCTGAACTACAGTGTGACGCTCAATGGCGGCCTGAGCAACAGCCCTCCGGCCGCGCGCCAGATGGTGCAGGCGGGCGCATCGATAACCTATGGTCTCTACCGCGACGCGAACCGCACGAATGTCTGGGGAAGTGCAGCGGGGGAGATAGCCACTGGCACCGGCACAGGCAGCCTGCAGACATTGACCGTCTACGGACGCGTACCGGCGCAGAACACGCCGGCACCGGGAAACTACTCCGACACGGTGGTCGTAACGGTGAACTACTGAGGGGCCGAACGAACCTCTGACTTTCCAAGTTCCAGCCGCCGATCGATGCCGATGCCGGCGAGAAACGCCTCATCATGGCTGACGACCAGCAAGGCGCCGTCATAGGCCCGAAGGCCAGCCTCCACGGCGGCGATGGAATCGATATCGAGATGGTTCGTCGGCTCATCAAGGATCAGCAATTGCGGAGGCTGCGGGCCTCCCAGAACACAGGCGAGACCTGCCCTGAGCATCTGCCCGCCCGAGAGTGTTGCAACGATCTGCAAGGCGGCATCGGCACGAAACATGAAGCGCGCAAGCGCGGAGCGGCAGGCATTTTCCCCGGCCTGCGGGTTGAGTCTAAGGAAGTTGTCGCGGATGGACAGGTTCGCATCGAGCAGGCTGACCTGCTGGTCGAGAAACACGGACTTCACCCCGACATGTACCACCCCTTCAAATGGCGGCAGGTCCCCCGTGATCACTGAAAGCAGCGTCGTTTTTCCCGATCCGTTCGGACCGGTCGCGGCAACACGTTGCGGCCCGGTGATTTCGAAGGACAGATTCCGAAGCACGGGGTGATCGACCCGATAACCGGCGGTCAGCTTCTGCAGGCTGAGAACGGTCTTTGTCGCGTGCAGCCCGCTGGGCGGCAATGTGACGCTGACGCCCTGCAGGATTTCGATCCGCTCCCGCGCCGTCTTCAAATCTTCCGTCGCCTCGGCTGTCAGGCGGCTGGCCAGATTGGTATTGTCACCGCTCGTCTTTTCGGCGCGCCTTTTCATCGCGCCGACAAGGATACGGGGCATGTCTCCCCTCGCCGCTTTTGCAGCGCCCCTGCTGTCACGGCGAGCCTTGCGCTCCAGCGCCTCCTGCGACCGGCGTCTGACCTCGGACAGACGTTTTTCCGCATGCGCAAAGTCCTGTTCGGCGGCGGCCAGCTCCAGCGCTTTCTGTGCGCGGTAGTGGCTCCAGTTGCCGCCGTAACGGGTTGCTCCGAGCGTGGTCATTTCGACGATTGCATCGAGGGTTTCGAGAAGTTCCCGATCATGACTGACGACGATCGCTCCGCCATGCCAGACCGCCAGAAAATCGGCGACGAAAATGCGCCCGTCCCGATCGAGATTATTCGTCGGTTCGTCGAGGATCAGGAAGTCGGGAGCGGCGTGGATCTGCGCCGCAAGTGCGGCCCGCGTGCGCTGCCCGCCGGACAGCGCCGAAAGCGGTGTGGAGGGCAAGGCATCCAGCCCGACCTGCGCCAGCGCCCCGGCAATTTTGTCCTCCAGCATCCAGTCGATATCTTCAAGCTCTGCGAGAGTGGCCGTTCCCGCCTGCGCACGGGCAAGGACCTCAAGTGCATCGCGCGCGTCAAAAAGGTCGGCGACGGTCTCTTCCGGCGCCACCTGCACGCTCTGGCGCAGAAGATTGACGCTGCCCGAGGCGGAAACCGTGCCCGCGGATGGCGACAGTTCCCCCGCAATCAGTTTCAGAAGCGTAGTCTTGCCGACGCCGTTGCGCCCGACAAGGCCGGTGCGTTCCGCTCCGAAGCGAAGATTGATGTTGGAAAAGAGCGGATGACCGTCAGGTGTTGACCACGAAAGGTCCGAGAGAGTGATGGAATGCGGCATGGATATGGGTTCCCCTGATGACAAGGCATTGCGGCTTTGTGATCGGGTGGAAATCCATGGTTCACCGTCCTGTTGGTGTTGCGCAGAACACGCCCTTACGCGAAAAAAGCGGCGTGTTCGTGGCGTGGGTTCAGTGTTCGGGAAGGGAACGCCGGGGGAAACCCCGGCGTTTCGTTTTTTCAGGCCACCAGCCCCTTGGTCAGCTCCAGCGCCTGCCGTTCAAACAGCCGGCGATAGATGCCGTCATGGAGGCGGATAAGCGCCTGGTGGTCACCCTCTTCGACAATCTTGCCCTTGTCGAAGACCATCAGCCGGTCCAGCGCCCTGACCGTGGAAAGCCGGTGCGCGATGACCAGTGTGGTGCGGCCGACCATCAGCCGTTCCATTGCCTGCTGGATCTGCACTTCGCTTTCACTGTCGAGACTGGAAGTCGCCTCGTCCAGTATCAGCACCGGCGCATCCGCGAGGAAAGCACGGGCAATGGCCACACGCTGACGCTCGCCGCCGGACAGCTTGACACCACGCTCGCCCACCATCGTCTCATAACCCTTGGGAAGGGACATGATGAAATCATGGGCGCTCGCCTGTTTCGCCGCCTGCTCGATCTGACGCCGCGTGGCGTCCGGCCGGCCATAGGCGATGTTTTCCGCCAGCGTGCGGTGGAACAGGATGGGCTCCTGCTGCACGATGGCGATCTGGCCGCGCAGGCTCGACTGCGTGACCCCGGCGATATTCTGGCCGTCGATGCGGATCGCACCCGACTTGACGTCGTAGAGCCGCTGGATGAGCTTGACGAAGGTTGTCTTGCCCGAACCGGAATGGCCGACCAGGCCCACACGTTCACCCGCCTTGATGGTGACCGAAAAGTCATCATAAAGCGGTGTGGTATGCGCGCCATACTGGAAGGTGACGTGATCGAAGACGATCTCGCCCTTTCCGATCTTGATCGGTCCGGCATCCGGCCTGTCTTCGATGCCAAGCGGCATCTTGTCCAGCAGCACCAGCTCTTCCATGTCGTTGACGGCACGTTGCAGGTTGCGGATATCCTGCCCCACATCGCGCAGGTAACCCTGCAGCACGAAGAACATCGCCAGCACGAAGGTGATGTCGCCCGGTGTCGCCAGCCCCTGTCGCCACATGATGAGGCCGGTGCCGAGAATGCCGGCCTGCATGGAGACCATCATGAAGCTCTGGATCGTGCCGTTCAGCGTGCCACGCTTCCATGTCCTGCGTGTGCGGTTGTCCCACTTCACCAGCACATGGCCCAGGCGCGTTTCTTCGCGGGTCTCGGCGCCGAAGGCCTTGACCACCGAATTGCAGCTGATGGCATCCGCCAGCGCGCCGCCAAGCCGGGTATCCCAGGCATTGGCCAACCTTGCCGCCGGCGAGACATAACCCATCGAAAGCCCCACCGTGACGCCGACATAGATCAGCGAGCCGAGACCGACGATCAGGCCCATGACCGGCCAGTAGCTGCCGAGCACGATGGTCGCGCCCACCAGCATGACGATGGAAGGCAAAAGCGCGACGAGCAGCAGGTCATTAAGCGAATCCAGCGCCCACATGCCGCGTGTGATCTTGCGCACCGTGGAACCGGCAAAGCTGTTGGCATGCCAGTCGGTGGAGAAACGCTGGACCTTGTGGAAGCCGTTATGAGTGACTTCCGCCATGGTCTTCAGGGTGAGCCTGATGATGCCATTGAAGATGAACCAGCGCAGCACCACGCTCACCAGCCCAAGCGACACAACGATGACGAAGGCGCGCAACGCCCCATCGCCCCCATTGCCAGCGCCGTTACCGCCGGCAATGGCATCGACGATCTGGCCGGAAAAGACCGGCACCATCACTTCGGCCAGCGTGCTGGCAATTACCAGCACGATGATGAAACCCACCAGCGCCGGCCGGTTGCGCCAATGGTTGAAAACAAAGCCGAGCACATTGCGATATGCATCAGCGCGAAAATCGAGCTTCTTGCGTGACATTTTAACCAGCCCGGCGCGACGGATTCGGCAACCGGTCCTCAAAACGGTAGTTGGATGGCACAGCCCGGGCGGGAGACAAAATTATCCCGTCAGATCAATCGGGCTATGAAGGAAAACAGAACCGCATGTCGGGCGCGCTCAGGGCGGGCCGCGAATGGATATGACCTAGTGGCGGGCCATTCCCTGCGGGAGGGTTTTGATGAATACTGGTGTCATGCAACGCCTCCCTTTGTTCGATCTGACGCGGTATTGAGATTTGTAACTCAGCAGTTGGAGCTTGCCAAGCGGGTTTTTACAACCGGCTGGTGAGTGATGCGGAAACGCCACACCGGCTGGATGCGACGGTATAAACCGTGGCCGATGCGAGGGACGCGCCGGCCACGATTTTATCAGGTTGGATGCACGGCGGAAAATCGGAATGGTGCCTGCCGTTGCCGCTCAGTCCATCTGCACATTCGCGTCCTTGACCACAGGTCCCCACTTGGCGATCTCAGCCGCAACGTGGGTTTTCAGTTCATCCGGCGAAGAGGCGACGATCTTGGCGCTGAAATCCGCCATGCGTGCGGCCACCGCCGGATCGGCTAGCGCCTTCTTGGCGGCGGCGTTCAGCTTGTCGACCACCTCGGCCGACGTACCGGCGGGCGCAAAGAGCGCGTTCCAGGTATAGGTCTCATAACCCGGCACGGTCTCGCCGATGGTCGGCAGGTCCGGGAAAGACGATGCACGCTCCTTGGTGGTGACGCCGAGCGCCCGCAACGTGCCGGATTTTATATGTCCCGATGAAGAGGGCAGATTGTCGAACATGATCGAAATCTGGTTGCCGAGCAGATCGTTGAGCGCCGGGCCGGCACCCTTATAAGGGACATGCTGCATGCTGACGCCGGCCATGCTCTTGAACAGCTCGCCGGAAAGATGCAGCGGGGTGCCGTTGCCGGAAGAGGCATAGGCATGTTTGTCCGGCTCGGCCTTCAGCAGGGCAATAAGCTCCGCGACGCTGTTGACGTTGAGCTTCGGATTGACGACCAGCACATTCGGCACCACCACCAGCAGCGAGACCGGCGTGAAATCCTTCTCCGGATCATAAGGCTTGGTCTTGAGAATAAGCGGGTTGAGAGCGTGGGTGGCAACCGTGCCCATCAGGATCGTGTATCCGTCGGGTTCGGCGCGGGCCACGCGGTCTGCACCAAGATTGCCGCCTGCGCCGGCGACATTTTCAACGACGATCTGCTGGCCGAGTTCATCACCCATCTTCTGCGCGATAACACGCGCGACCACATCGGTGGAACCGCCCGCCGCGAAAGGAACGACCAGAGTAATCGTTCGCTCGGGGAAGCCCTGCGCGCTCGCAGCCGTTCCCAGCATTCCCAAAGAAACCGCCGCGGCGGCAAGTTTCAGCACCGTGCGCCGTTTTGAAGACCGGTAAATCATGAACCCTCCTGTAACATGGCCTCCTCGCCATGGGCGCATAGTAGCTCAAATGCACCTCAGGGCAACCCGCCGGGGACCGGACGCTTCCGGCGGGTTTCAGGAGAAAGAGGATTCGTTACGCTTTGAGGCGCTCGTCGATGACCCGCCAGTTCACCAGCTTGTCGAGCACGGCGCGGATATGTTCGGCCTTGCGGTTTTCATAATCCACGTAATAGGCATGCTCCCATATATCGATGCCGAGATAGGCCGGGCGGCCGACAGCGACGGGGTTCTTGCCGTCCTCATACCCGATCAGCGCGAGCTTGTTGCCGTCGTCACGCGTCAGCCACACCCAGCCCGTGCCGAAGACCGTATCGGAGACATCGACCGCGCGTTTGATGAAACCATCATAATCGCCGAAGGTCTCGTTTATCGAAGCGGCAAGATCACCCGTCGGCCGGTTCGGACCGCCCGGTACGAATTGGTCCCAATAGGCGACATGGTTCCAGGCCTGCGCGGCGTTGTTGAAGATTTTGACATCGGCCGCCTCTTTTGATTTGGCGGACTGCGTGACGATATCAACCAGTTCCATATCGGCGTAAGGCGTGCCGGCGGCGAGCGTGTTCAACTTGTCGTAATAGGCCTTGTGGTGTTTTCCATAATGCAGACCCACGGTTTTCGCCGAGATGACCGGAGCCAGATCGGCTTCGGCAAAGGGAAGCCTGGGCTGCGTCAGGGGCAGTGCGGCACGCGCGACATGCGGGCGGGGAAAGATTGCAGCGGCGGTAGTAGCGGCGGCGGCGGTGAGAATGGTGCGTCTGTTGATGTCCATCATATCCTCCTTATGAACAGTGATATGGGACTAACCCCAAACTGCCGCCCGGGTTTCCTCACGCCGAATGCAATTCTGTCGCAGGTTATGGAGATGAGAGGCGGCGGCGCTGTATTCACGCCCTGCCGGGGCGGGATGCGGGATGAATTGACCGCCCTATAGGAGAAAGGCCCTCCCGGCTGGAGAGGGCCTTGCCCGATCAGTATCGATAGTAGTCTCGGCGGTCGCGATAGTCTCTGCGGTCGCGCCACTCACGCCATTCCCGTCTCGCCTGACGTTCGCGCCATTCACGACGGGCTTCCCAGCGGTCGCGCCGGTCCCAGCCGCGCTCATAGCGGGGCGGGCCATTCGGACGGCAATAGCCGCGGGGTGACAGGTGAAAGCCGCGTCCGCAGGCATAATCCACCGTTTGAATGTGGGATGCCGAGGGTGCAGACGGTTGGCCCACAGGCATGGCATTGGCACCGGTGCCGAACAGGGCGCCGAAAATCAGTCCGGCGGTTAAAATCATCTTGCGCATCTTATTTCCCTCCTTGTGGGATGGGGGGATTTAGCGCCCTGCCGGGTGAACTGTGGCTGAATGAATCGTGATCTTTTCGTGGCAGCAGGCCACAGTTGCGCCGAACATTCCGGCCGCCGCGCGGAACCCTGCGCAGGCTCGGACATTTACCAGTGCAAGCCAAACAAAATGGGAGAGCACCGATGGATTGGAATCGCGTTGAAGGAAACTGGAAGCAGATGAAAGGCAAGGTCAAGGAGCAGTGGGGCAAACTCACCGACGACGATCTTGACGTCATCAACGGCAAACGCGAGCAGCTCGAAGGCAAGATTCAGGAGCGCTACGGTTACGAAAAGGACCGCGCCAGGGAAGATATCGACAACTGGTATGGACGCCAGACCTGGTAAGACGAGACCCCGCTTCGGCGGGGTTTTTCTTTGCGCGGAATTTCCCGGTCAGCTGGCCAAGGCCAAAACGGCGGCAATGGCGATCAGCAGAGGCCCCATCCATCTGAAATGACGAACAACCGACGGCTGACTAACCGTGTTTTTCGACAGCGGCAGATAACCAAAGCCGACGCATGTCATCCACAGCCCTGCACAAAACATGATGAACTCGTCAATATAGGCTGCGATCATCGCTCCCCTCCCTCCGTGTTATCGCTGTCATCCTATCTGCCCGAAAACCGCTTTGGTAGAGCCCCCGGCGCCTTCGGATCACCCGTGGCCACAAAGGGCGGCGAGACCGCGCCGGCATCAACCGTCACGAAAGCGTTATGGAAAGACATTAGAACCGCCGCCGGCCCGTTCAAAAATGCACGGCTGTGCAACTGATGGCCAGAGCCTTTCCCGTCCATCTCTCAAGCGTCAGCGCTCAGAGTTCCACTCGCGCCGAAAACATCGGAGACATAGATGAAACGCCGCACCTTTATGATGTCCGCCGCAGGCGCCGCCGCCGGTCTCGCCCTTGCACCGCGCATGAGTTTTGCTGCTCCGGGCACGATCGACTGGTACACCAGTTCGGATACGAATATCCTCGATTTCTGGTCCAATACGATCAAGCCCGCTTTTGAAGCCGCCAATCCCGGCCTGAAGCTCAACCTCGTCGATGCCGGCGACAGCGCCGGCATCATGGCCATCGGCGAGCGCGCCATCGCCGCAAAGCAGACGGGCACCGATCCGCAGGCAGATTATTTCGAAACGGCCGATCCGCTGCTTCCCACCGGCGCCATCGATGCCGGCATCTACGTGAACATGGCAAAGGCCGGCCTTTCCAATTATTCGCGCGTCAACCCGCTTGCCATCCGCAGCGAATACAGCCTGCCCTATCGCGGCAGCCAGGTTCTGCTCGCCTATGACACCAGCAAGCTCAAGCCGGCGGACGCACCGAAGACCTGGGATGAACTCGTCAAGTGGATCAAGGCAAATCCCGGCCAGTTCGTTTATAACCGTCCCGACAAGGGCGGCTCCGGCGGCAACTTCGTCCGCCGCGCCATCCATCAGGCCAACGGTCTCGATCCCAAGGCCTTTACGGTTGATAATTACACCCAGGAAGCCGGCGACAAGGCTCTGGGCAAGGCATGGGCGCTGCTGACAGATATCGCCCCGTCGCTCTATGACAAGGGCGCATACTCCTCCGGCAACACGCAGTCGCTGCAGCTTCTTTCCCAAGGCGTCGTCACCATGACCCCCGTCTGGTCCGATCAGGTGCTGAAGGCCATCGATCAGGGCGTTCTGCCGAAGGAAACCGGCCTCGTCCAGCTTCAGGATCTGGCGCTCTGCGGTGATTTCTCGCGCGCCGTGGTGCTTGCCAACGGCGCCAATCGTGATGCGGCCCTGAAGCTTGCCAATTTTGTGCTGTCCGAAGAAATTCAGGGCGCGATCCTCAACGAGCTGGGCGGCTTCCCCGGCGTTTCCTGGGACCATGTGTCGGCCGACCTGCGCAAGCGTTTCGCCGACATCATTCCGCAGACCATTCCGACCTTCCCGGCCGGTAAATGGGAAACCGCCATCAATGATGGCTGGTATCGCAACGTCGCTCCCAACGTTAACCGCAAGTCGTGACCGAGGTCGGAGCAGGAGCGGTTCGCCCGCTCATTGACAATACGGCAGGCAGGAGGCCCATCGGCCTCCTGCTCGTCGCCATTCCCGTGTTCCTGATGATCTGGCTCGTCATCTGGCCTGCCATCAATGCCATCGGCCGCACCGTCTGGCGCACTGGCGCCAATGGTGAAACGAGTTTCGACCTTTCGAGCTACGCCTTCTTCTTCTCAGATCGCTACAGTCTCGACAATCTTGCCGTGACATTGTGGACGACGATGGTCTGCGCCATCCTCCTGCTGGTCATCTGCCTGCCGATCGCGCTTTACCTTCGCTTTTCGCGTGGTCGTCTTTCGGCCTATGTGCAGGCGCTTGCCATCTTCCCGATGTTCGTGCCCTCCATCATCCTCGCCTTCGCCTTCATCCGCGTTCTCGGGCCGAACGGCATGGTGGACATCTTGCTCAATGCGGTCGACCTACCGAAAATCCGCACGCCCTATCTCACGCCATGGGGGCCGGTCATCGGTCTTGTCTGGGACAATATTCCGCTGACCGTGCTCATCCTGCTTGCAGGCCTCGGCAGCATCGCCAACCAGTCGGTGGAGGCGGCGCGGGATGTGGGCGCAAACGCGCTGCAGGTCTTCTGGCATATCATCCTGCCACGCATTTCCAATTCCATTCTCGTGGCGCTTTCCTTTTCGGTGCTCGGCATTTTTTCTTCCTTCACCCTGCCCTATCTCCTGGGCCCGGCCTCTCCCGAAATGCTCGGCCCCTTCATGCAGCGCACGCTGCGCGAAGTGCAGGACCCCATCGGCGCCATGACCCAGGCCGTCATCGCTTTCGGTTTCTGCATCGCATTCGGCCTCTTTTACGTGCGTTCGGTCGCACGCAACCAGGGGAAATGACATGACGACCCTTACGCCGGCGCGAACGCGCATGGACTGGCCCGGCATCTTTTTCGCCACCCTTCTCACCATCGCCATCGTCGGGCCGCTGCTTGTTGTCGGAACCTGGGCATTTACCGAGGTCTGGCGTTTTCCCAACGTCATTCCCCAGCAATTCGGTTTCCGCTTCTGGGGCCAGACGCTGGGGCGCGCCGACGTGTGGAACGCCCTGATGCTGAGCCTGCGGCTGACAACGGTGGTGACGCTGCTTTCGGCGATGATCTGCCTTCCCGCCGCCTATGCCTTTGCGCGCATGAGCTTTCCCGGCCGCAACCTGCTGTTCTTCTCCTTCCTGGCCGGCCACGCCTTCCCGAAATTCGGGCTTCTGGTAGCGATTGCCGCCATTTTCCTGCAGCTCAACCTTATCGGCACCTTCTGGGGCGTCGTTCTGATCCAGCTCGTCGGAACGCTGATGTTCATGATCTGGATTCCCGTGGCGGCATTCCAGGCCGTCGACCGGCGCATGGAAGAGGCTGCCCGTGATGTCGGCGCCAGTCCGCTCCGGGTCTTCTGGTCGATTACCCTGCCGCAGGCGGGACCGACCATCGCAGCCGCCGTTTTGCTCAGCTTCGTCGGCACTTTTTATGAAACCGAAGGCGCGTGGCTCATCGGGGCGCCCGGCATTCGCACGATGCCGGTTCTGATGATCAGCTACATCAACAACCAGATGGTCATCCAGTATGGCGCGGTTCTGTCCGTGCTGCTCTGGGTGCCGTCCTTCATTGCCCTCATGTTCGCCCGCCGCGTCATCGGTGGCGGTGCATTCGCCCGCGGTTTCGGCGGTTAGGAAATCATCATGTCCGTACTTCACATCCGCGAGGTCTCGAAAACCTTTTCCGGCGGCACCAAGGCAGTCGACAGTTTCTCGCTCGATGTCGCCGATGGCGAACTCGTCTGCCTTCTCGGCCCCTCCGGTTCGGGCAAGTCGACGCTGCTGCGCATGGTCGGCGGTTTCGAGCAGCCAACGGGCGGGCAGATCACCATCGATGGCGAAGATGTGACCCACCTGCCGCCGGAGCGACGGCCAACGGGCATGGTATTTCAGAGCCATGCGCTCTGGAGCCACATGAACGTCTTCAAGAACCTCACTTTCGGCCTCAAGCTGCGGCACATGCCGGCTGCCGTCATCAGGCAAAAAGTGGAGGCCGTGCTCGAACTCGTCGGGCTTTCCGGTTATGGAGAGCGCGCCACCAGCCAGCTCTCCGGTGGCCAGCAGCAGCGCGTGGCGCTTGCCCGCTCGCTGGTTCTCGAACCGAAAATCCTCCTGCTCGACGAACCCTTCGCCAGCCTCGACCAGCATCTGCGCGAGCGGTTGCGGGAAGAGGTGCGTGATATCCAGCAGCGTCTCGGCATCACCACGCTGTTCGTCACCCACGGGCAGGACGAGGCCCTTTCCATGGCCGACCGCATCGTCGTGATGGCAAATGGCAAGACCGAACAGATCGACCGGCCTAACGTCATCTACCGCGAACCGCAGACCCCTTTCGTCGCCGGCTTCATCGGCACCATGAACCTGATAGAGGGTGCGGTTTCAGACGGAAATTTCACGCGCGCCGATTTTACCCTTCCGCTTCCCGTCTCCGATGGCCCGGCCATTCTCGCCGTCCGCCCGGAAGCCATCGATCTGACGATTTCCGAAACGCCGGAAGCGCACGTACACCGGGTGACGGATTACGGCACCCACGGCCTTGTCGACCTTGATCTCGCCGATGGTACAAGGATCAAATCCATGGTCGCCCATCCGGATATGTTCCGGGCGGGACAGGGCGTACAGATTTCGCCCCGTGCCGTCACGGCCTATCGCGACAACCGCCCAATCTATCGGAGCTGACATGAACCAGCCGATCCTTATCGAACGCGACGGCCACAGGACTTGGCTCAAATGGCATCGCGCCCGCCGCCGCGCTAGCGATCCGGTCTTCACCGGCGAGCGCATCATCGAGGCGATGCGCCTTGGTGCGAGCATCGAAGTCGATCTCGTCATTCATGCCGATCACGGCTGCGCCGTTTTGCATGACCGGACGCTGGAGCGGGAAACCACCGGCACAGGCCGAGTGCGCGACACATCCGCCGCTGCGCTGCGTCAGCTTCACCTGCGCGACAATGGCGGCCAGCCGATCGCTTCGAAGGTGATGCTGCTCGAAGACCTCTGCGCCCTGCTCGCCCGCGAAACCGTTCATCCCGACGCGCTGTTGCAGCTCGATTTCAAGGAGGACCTGCAGGCGCTTACCCCGCAGGTGGTCGCCGGTTTCGGAGCAAGCGTTTCGCCCATAGCAAGCTCGGTGGTCCTGTCCGGCGGCGATTTCGACGCCATCGCCATGCTGGCCGGTTCAGCGCCGGGACTTCGCACCGGATATGATCCCTGCGATCACGGCACACTTGCAGACCTGAAGACAAGCGGAAACTACCTGGGTTTCATCGAAGACGCCCTTGCCACCGCGCCCGATGCCGGGATGATCTATCTCGACTACGAGATCGTGCTTGCCGCCGAGGATGCCGGTGTCGATATCATCGCCCCCATCCGCGCCGCCGGCCGCCGGGTCGACGCCTGGACGATCAACAGCGTCACACCGCAATCCATCGAACAGGTGAAACGCCTCCTGCGGCTTAAGGTGGACCAGATCACCACCGATGATCCGGAAGGGCTCGCCGAGGTTTTCAGCCGATGACAGTCAATTACAGCACCATCCTCGACCATATGGTCGCCACCGCCCGCGAAGCCGGCGCATTGACGCTCGACCATTTCAGGCGCTTCCGCGACATCGAGATCGGCGTCAAGGGACCGGGTGATTTCGTTTCCGATGCGGACCGGGATTCCGAGACGCTGATCCGCGAGCGCCTGCTCGGACAATATCCCTGGGGACTGACCGGCGAGGAATTCGCACCTGTCGAAGGGGCGGATCAGGATCATCGCTGGCTGGTCGACCCGATCGACGGCACCACCAATTTTCTCTTCGGCCAGCACTATACCATCACCATTGCGCTTCGCCGCGGCAATGAAACGATCTGCGGGCTGGTCTATAATCCCGTTTCCGACGAGATGTTCGCCACGATCAAGGGAGACGGCGCCTATCTCAATGGCGAGCGCCTGCGGGTCAATGCCAGCACCGATGTCGCGCTCATGTGCGTCGGCACCGGCCTGCCTACGCCCAATCTCCAGCTTTATCCCGGTGCCTATCAGCGCCTCGACGCCATTCGCGCGCCCATCGGCGCGGTTCGTGTTGTCGGCAGCGCCGCCAATTCCTGCGCTTATGTCGCCTGCGGTCGTCTCACGGGCTATTACGAGGAGACGGGATTCGTCGACACGGCAGCCGGCATTCTTCTTGTTCAGGAGGCCGGCGGCATTGTGACCGACTGGTGGGGTCGCGGACCGGAGTTCTATGAGAAGACCGGAACGCTGATCGTCGCCAATGCCGCGACCCATGCCTATCTCATGGGGCATCTGCGCGGCGTTTCGCCCAAAAACCCCTCATAACCGTTTCCTTTTCAAAACATTTCGGGCGGCCGTAATCGTCTCAGGCTACCTGCACCATGTGGCCGGGCGATACGGTCCTGTAGTTTCGCGTCGGTGTTTCATATCCCATTGCCCGTATCGGGCTCTTCAGCTCGTCATTGGATATGCCGCGCCTTATCCCGCGTCTTGCCGGGTCCGGCACCGGAACGGCCGCCATCAGCTTTTTCGTATAGGCATGTTGCGGATTGTCGAAGACGGCGGCGCGCGGCCCGATCTCGACGATCTCGCCGAGATACATCACCGCGACACGATGGCTGACGCGTTCCACCACCGCCATGTCGTGGCTGATGAACAGGAAGGCGAGGTTGAGGCTCTGCTGCAGGTCGAGCAGCAGGTTGCAGACCTGCGCCTTGATCGAAACGTCGAGCGCCGAGACGCTTTCATCGGCAACGATGACCTTCGGATCGAGGGCCAGTGCCCGGGCAATCGCGATGCGCTGTCGCTGACCACCCGAAAATTCGTGCGGGTAACGGTTGGCCATATCGGCGGACAGGCCGACCTTTTCGAGAAGATCGGCAGTCTTTTCCTTGGCCTGCTTGGCGCTGCCCAGCCTGTGCTTGATGAAGGGCTCGGAAATTGCCGTGCCCACCGTCATGCGCGGATTGAGCGACGAGAACGGGTCCTGAAAGATCATCTGCACCGATTTGCGCATGTTGCGCAGGCCGACGTTATCGAGACGCATCACATCGTAACCGTCGAGGGACACATCGCCGGACGACGGCTCCACGAGGCGCATGATCGAGCGGCCGGTGGTGGATTTTCCGCAACCGGATTCACCCACCAGCGACAGCGTTTCTCCTTGAAACAGGTCGAAGGAAACGTTTTCGACGGCGTGAACCGCACCCGTCTGGCGCGCCAGCAGGCCGGAGCGGATGGGAAAGCGCGTCACAAGGTTCTTGACCGACAGAACCGGCGTCTTGCCGCTTGCAACCGTTTCCGCCACCTCCTCCGGCTCGGTCGAAAGACCGGTTTTCATGTCGAGAACCGGAAAACGCGTCGGCCATTGCCGGTTACGCATCGAACCGAGCTTCGGAACCGCCGAAAGCAGCGCCCGCGTATAGGGATGTTTGCCGTGCCGGAAGATGTCCTCCGTCGGCCCGGTCTCGACCTCATCGCCGCGATACATCACGATCGTGCGGTCAGCGATCTCCGCCACCACACCCATGTCATGGGTGATGAAAAGGACCGACATGCCCTCCTCTTCCTGTAGCAGCTTGATCAGGTCGAGGATCTGGCCCTGAATGGTGACGTCGAGAGCCGTCGTCGGCTCATCGGCGATCAGCAGTTTCGGCCGCGAGGCGAGCGCCATGGCGATCATCACACGCTGGCGCATGCCGCCCGAAAACTGATGCGGATATTCGTCAAAACGGCTGGCCGCATTGGGAATGCGGACCTTTTCCAGAAGCCGCACCGTCTCTGCCCGCGCCTCCGGCTTCGAAAGCCCCTTGTGCCTGATCAGGACTTCGGAAATCTGGCGGCCGATGGTGAAGATCGGATTGAGCGAGGTCATCGGCTCCTGAAAGATCATCGAGATATCGTTGCCGCGCACACCGCGCATGTCCTTTTCGGAAAGCGCCAGCAGATTGCGTCCGTTGAGCAGGACTTCGCCTTCGATCCGGCTGGAGGCCGGGGCAAGCAGGCGCATCAGAGATAGCGACGTGACCGACTTGCCGGAACCGGATTCGCCGACAATCGCGACGGTTTCACCGGGCGCGACATCGAAGGACACATTGCGCACCACACTTTTCCAGTTGTCATCAACGAGAAAGGAGGTCGTCAGGTTACGGACGGACAGGACGGGTTTTGTTTCCATGGTGTCAACGCCCCACCGCATAGGCCTGCATCAGCCGCGGTGTTGCGGCGGCGCGCAAGAGGCCGTCCGCATCCCGCCGCGCGGCGGTGAGCCGCCCGACGGACCATGCATCGGCAACCGTGACGCGGTGTCCGCGACGGCGAAGCTCCTGCAAGGTCGCTTCACCCACGGTGCTTTCCACGGTGATTTCCCCCGGCGAGCTGGTGCGCGGATAAAACGAGCCCGGAAAATGCGCTGTGTGGAACAGCGGCATATCTATCGCCGCCTGCAGGTTCTTGCCGTGATGGGCATAACGCAGGAAGAAGGGCAGTTGCCACTGGTCCTGCTGGTCGCCGCCCGGCGTGCCGAAGACCATGGCGGGACGTCCTTGATGCAGCGCAAGCGAGGGCGTCAGCGTCGTGCGCGGGCGCTTGCCCGGCGCGAGCGAGGTAGGCAGACCCTCTTTCAGCCAGAACATCTGGGCGCGGGAATTGAGCGCGAAACCGAGACCCGGCACGATGGGCGAGGATTGCAGCCAGCCGCCCGAAGGCGTGGTGGAAACCATGTTGCCCCAGCGGTCGATGACGTCGATATGGACCGTGTCTCCGCGCTTTTCCGTCAGATGCGACATGGTCGGCTCGTAGACGGTGCCGGTGCCGCTCATTTCGGCCAGCATGGCCATGGTGGCATCCACCTGCTTTTGGTAACCCGGCACGGTGCCCGGACGCAGCTCCAGCGACGCCTCGCTGCCGATCAGCGCGCGGCGTCCGGCATTGTAATTTTCCGAGAGAAGATATTCGGTCGGGATTTGCCCGAATTCCGGGTCGCCGTAATAGACTTCGCGGTCGGCATAAGCGAGCTTCATGGCTTCGACGATGGTGTGGATAAAATCGGGACCGGACGGGTCCATACTCCCAATGTCGAAGCCCTTCAGCAGCGCAAGCGATTGCAAGAGAACCGGACCCTGCCCCCATGCGGGCGTCTTGGCAATCGTCCAGTCTTGATAGTCGAGCGTCTGCGGCGCTTCGACGGTCGCGCTCCAGTCCGCCATATCCTGCGCCGTCAGCACGCCCTTGTGCCTTGCGCCGCTGGCATCCATCACCTCTGCGGTCTTTACGTAGCTGTCGATGGCTTCCGCTACGAAACCCCGATAGAAGGCATCGCGCGCCGCCTCGATCTGGTTTTCGCGGCCTGAGCGCGCTTCGGATTCGGTGACGATCCGCTGATAGGTGGTGGCGAGAACCGGGTTGCGAAAACTGGCGTGAGGTTCGGGCGCCGCGCCGCCCGGCAACCACGTCTCATGGGATGTCGGCCATTCCTTCTCGAAGAAATCGGCCAGGCCCTTGATGGTGGCGGAGACACGCGGCAACGTCGGATGCCCGTGCTCGGCATAATAAATTGCGGGCTCCAGCACCTCGCGCACGCTCATCGTGCCATAGTCGCGCAGCATCAGCATCCAGCCGTCGAAGGCGCCGGGAATGACGGTTGCGAGCAGCCCGTCGCCGGGGATCAGCTTCAGCCCTTCCGACGTGTAATGCTCAATCGTGGCGCCGCTCGGGGCCGGGCCCTGTGCGCAGATGACTTCCACCTTGTCCTTCTGCTTCGAGTAAAACACGGCCGGCATATCCCCGCCGGGACCGCACAGATGCGGTTCGACAATCTGCAGGACGAAACCGGTGGCCACAGCGGCATCAAAAGCATTGCCGCCCTTTTCGAGGATCGCCATGCCAACGGCCGATGCGATCCAGTGCGTCGAGGTGACGACGCCGAAGGTGCCAAGGATTTCAGGGCGTGTGGTGAATTCATTCATTCCGATATTCCTTGTAAAAAATCATGCTTCGCGCGGATCGAGCGCGTCGCGCAGGCCGTCGCCCAGAAGATTGAAACCGATGACGACGAGGAAGATGGCGATGCCGGGCCACATCGTCATCCACGGCGCCTGACTGAGGAAATTCTTCGCGGTATTCAGCATCGAACCCCAGGATGGCGCCGGCGCCTGCTGGCCAAGGCCAAGGAATGAAAGGCTCGCCTCCGCGATGATGGCGGTCGCCACCGTCAGTGTCGCCTGCACGATGATGGGGGCAAAGACATTCGGCAGGATGTAACGCGTCATGATGTCGATGTGGTTGAGGCCGATGGACCTCGCGCCCTCGACATAGTCCTCCATCTTGACTGCCAGCACCTGCCCGCGCGTCAGCCGCACGAAGATCGGCATGGCGGAAAGACCGATGGCGATCATCGCATTGGTGAGGCTCGGGCCGAGAAAGGCAGCCAATGCAATCGCCATGATGAGGAAGGGCATGGCGAGCAGCGCTTCGGTGATGCGGGATATCACCATATCCACCCAGCCGCCGAAATAACCTGATATCAGGCCGAAGGGCACGCCGATCACCACCGCGATCATCACCGAGACGACGCCGGCCATCAGCGAGGCGCGCGCGCCATAGATCATGCGCGAGAGAATATCACGGCCGAGATCATCAGTGCCGAGCCAGTGGGCGGCAGACGGCGCCTTGCGGATCGCCGACCAGCTGGTCGCGACCGGGTCCGCGATCGGCAGGATCGGCGCGGCGATGGCAAGCACGGCGAAGAACAGCACGATAATCATGCCGACAAGCGCCGATTTGTTGCGCTTCATTTTTTTCCAGGCACGGCTTTCCTGCCGTGTCGCCGGTACGGATAGATTTTGATCGAGAACGGTCATGATATCAGGCCTCAGATCGTCGCCCTGAGGCGGGGGTTAAGCAGGACATAGGCAATGTCGGCCAGCAGGTTCATGAGGATGAAACCGACGGCGGTGCATAAAACGATGCCCTGCACGACGGCATAGTCGCGGGTGAAAACCGCATCGACCGTCATCTTGCCGAAACCAGGAATGGTGAATATCTGCTCCGTCAGAACCGCACCGGCCAGCAGTTCCCCGAAGAGCAGCGCCAGCAGCGTGATGACGGGAAGAAGCGCGTTGCGGAAACTGTGCGACAGGACGATCTCGCGCGGCGAAAGCCCCTTGGCGCGGGCGGTCCGGATGTAGTCCGAACTCAAGACTGCAACCATCGCAGACCTCGTGTGCCGCATCAGCGTTGCCGCAAGCGCATTGCCCAGCACGAAGGCTGGCATGATCATCGTTTCGATGGAACGGACAGGGTCCACGAAGATCGATTCATAACCGGATGCCGGCAGCCAGCCGAGTTTTACCGACACCAGCAGGATCAGCATGATGCCGAGCCAGAAATTCGGGATCGACAGGCCGGAAAGCGCAACGATATTGGCGGTGTAATCGATCCAGGTATTCTTCTTGACGGCGGCCAGAATGCCGATGGGGATGCCGATCACCATGGCGAAGAACATCGCCATGACAGCCAGCTGAATGGTAACCGGCAGCTTCTGGCCGATCAGTTCCAGCACCGGCTGGTTAGACCGCAGCGAAATACCGAAATCGCCGGTCACCACGCCGCCAAGCCAGTTGATATATTGCAGCGGCACGGGATCGTTGAGGCGATATTTCTCGCGCAAGAATTCGATCGTCGCGGGATCGCGCTCCTCGCCGGCCATGGCGAGAACCGGATCGCCCGGCAGCAGTTTCTGCAGCGAGAAAACGAAGATTGAAATGATGAGAAGCGTCGGGATCGCGACCAGCAGTCGCTTGCCGATATAAACAGGCATGGCATTGCCCCCGTTTGTGTCCGGTCTGGGGGCCGCACGGCAAGCCGTGCGGCCTATGCGAAACGGTCAATCCTTGGAAACGCCGAGAAGGCGGATCATACCGTCAGGCGACGGCGCCCAGCCCTTGACCTTGCTGGAAATGGCATAGGCATAGGGCTGGTGGCCGAGATAGATGATCGGCATGTCGTCGTTGAGGATGACGCTTGCGGCATCATATTTTTCCTTGCGGACTGCATCTTCGGTCGAGGCGCGGGCCTCGTTCAGCAGCTTGTCGACCTCGGGATTGCAATATTTCACATCGTTGATGCCGCCCTTGCAGGTGACGAACTGATGCAGGTTGCCATCGGGATCGATACGTCCCGACCAGTCTGAACGGCTGAGCTGGTAATTGCCGGCGGTCTGCTCGGACAGGAGTGTGGCAAATTCGGTGGCCTTCAGGGTGACGTTGAAGCCAGCCTCGGCCGCCATGGACTGGATGACCTGCATCATCTGCGTCTGCGTGGTGTTGTTGGCGTGCTGAAGCTCGACATCGAGCGTCTCGTAACCCGCCTCCTTCATCAACTGCTTGGCCTTGTCGATATCGCGCGGCGGCACCGGCAGGTTCTGGTTGAACCAGGGGCTTGAGGGTGGGAAAGCCTGATTGCCGCCCTTTGACGTCCCTTCGAAGACGATCTGGCCGATCGCCTCTCGGTCGATCGCATAGGAGAATGCCTGGCGCAGGCGCTTGTCCTTGCCGAGCGGATTGTCCGCACGCGCGCCATTGTTCATGTTGACATACATGGCCATGTAACCCGGTCCGATGACATCGGCATAGGTCAGTTTGGGGTCGTTCCTGACGGATTCCGCATCGGAAGCCGAGATGCGCTCGGCGATATCGAGGTCGCCTGCGCGAAGGTTCGCAAGCTTCACGGTGGTGTCGGGGATCGGCAGATAGACGATCTTATCAACGAGGACCTTGTCCTTGTCCCAATAATCCGCGAACTTCTCGAGCACGATGCGATCCTGCTGGATGCGCTCGACGAATTTGAACGGCCCGGCGCAGACCGGCTTGGAGCCGAAATTCGCACCCAGTTCCTTGGCCGCTTTCGGCGCGACGATCATGCCGGCGCGGTCGGAAAGCTGCGCCAGCAGGGTGACGTCAGGCGTCTTCAGCGTAAATTTGACTTCCAGCGGCCCTGTCGCCTCGACCTTCTCGACGGACGATAGCTCGCTCTTGCGGCGGGATTCCGGCAGCGTCATGTTGCGCTCGATAGTGGCGACGACAGCAGCTGCATCGAGCTTCTCACCATCGTGGAATTTCACGCCATCACGGATCTTCATCGTCAGAACCTTGCCGCCTTCGGACCAGGCCCATTCGGTGGCGAGCTGGGGCACGATCTTCATGTCCTGCGAGATATCCACCAGCTTGTCGCACATGGCGGTGTAGACGATGCGGCCGACGAAGGTGCGCGACTGTGCTGGATCGAGCACATCAGCATCGTCGTTCAGGCCGATGCGCAATTCGGAGGATAGCGCCGGCGTGGTCAGGAATGCGCTCGCCAACAGCGCAGCAGTCAATGTCTGGATTTTCTTCATGTTCGTTCCTCTGGTCTGGTTATTTTGACTTTTTGTCATTGGCCGCCCCTGACGGGGCGACAGTTTTCATCCGTGGCCTTAAGAAGCCTCGGTCAGCGAATTATCGGCGCCGGCCGTATTGCCCTCCCCGGATCCCTCTTCCAGAAAGCCGAGCGAGGTGGCGCGGATCAGCCTTTCCTGATGCATGAGAAGATGCTGGCGCATGGCTTCACCGGCACGCGCTGGATCGCGATCGGCGATGGCGTCGACAATGGCCATGTGCTGTTCGAAAGACGCCCTCACATTTGTTCCGCTGCGCCGGGCGAGTTCCCGTATCGACTGCCAGGCATCATCCTGGCGGACACGATTGATGACATCGAAAATCGAGAGAAACAGCTTGTTGCCGGCACTCTGGGCGATCTGGCGATGGAGCGAGCCATCCCACAATTCCTTGGCATCTGCATCCGTGCTCTGGCCGGTCTTTTCCACCAGCGCCCGCATGCGCTCCACCTCGGCCGGCTTGGCGCGCATCGCCGCTAGCTGCGCCAGCTGCGGTTCGATGCGCAGGCGCACCTCCATGATTTCCATGAAATCCGTACCGGCGACCAATTCCGTGACCTGGGCGGACCAATCATCAGGTTTTTCACCCACAAAGGTTCCGGCCCCCTGCCGCCGCCAGATGAGGCCTTCGGCTTCCAGAACCTCCAGCGCGCGGCGGATCGACCGACGGCCGACGTTAAAAGTCTCCGCAAAGGCCCGTTCCGTCGGCAGACGGCCATCCCTGACGAGATGATTCGCCTGAATATATTCACGCAACCGCGCCAGCGCGTAGTTGGAATTGTCGTTAGGGCCTGCTGCCACACCGCACCATTTGCTTGAACCAATCTTGTATTGGTTCATTTGGTGAGAAATTTTCGCCGACGTCAAGCGCATTTTTGAACGACAATTTCTGACGCTCAAAATATGGGCATGTGGCGTTTTTTTGACTGTGGAGATAGGACGCAGGGGCATGGCGTTCGCGCGCGCCCTGCCTCCCTCAAGGCCCGACGGAAAGCCGGATTCGCCCCGATAGATGTTCGCCGGACGCAACGATCCTGACGCCAAGCGCTTCCCGCTGCGCCTCCGGCAAGCCGAGCGCTCCGGCGGCCATGGAAACGGGCTCGAGGCAAAGATAGCTGTCCATGCGGTGGACAGCCAGATGACCGAAAACGGGATCGGCCTCGATCAGCAGTGAAAACCCGTCAAACTGGACATGCGCATTAGACCAACCTGTATAATGCTCCGTGTATCCCGTCGCTGCGGGAATGACGGTCGTCTGGCGAAGTACGGCTGCTTGGCCGGTCGGCACGTTCTGCGGGTCCAGCGGATATTCCAGCCTTGCATCCGTGCGCGCTTCGCAGCCAAATCCGGCAGCCAGATAGGGATGCCAGCCCAGCGCCATCGGCGCGGGTACGTCCGCCAGATTGGTGATCGACAGGTCCACGGTGAGGCCGGCGTCTTCGAGCAGAAAAGACTGTTCAGCGCGGAAGGAAAAAGGCCATTCCCCGTCAGCCTCATAGTGGAGTACCAGCCCCGCCCGATCCGAAGCCAGACCGGAAATCTCCCAGGCTCGCCGGTGCGCAGGTCCATGCATGGCATCAGGCGCAAGGGCCGGATGGGGAGAAAGCTCATGGCGGATGCCCGCATGAACGAACGAGCTCCCATAGAGCCTATTGTGGTAAGGAAACAGCGGATAGGCGCCGGCGCGCGGCCAGTTGAACGGCTGGAAATCCTCCCCGGTTGCTGGCGCCAGAATATCACCGTAGTCCGCGTGGTGCAGATAGGTCATCCTGCCGCCCCATGCGGGACGCAGGCGGGCAGAGAGCCGCCCGCAGGCAATCGCGATCGTTTCAGGCAAAGGCATAGGAGCCGTCAGGCCGTTTCGGCACCCGTCTCTGCCAGTGAATGTAACCGTCTTCCTGCATGGCTTTTTCATCCATCTCCACCCCCCAGCCGGGACGATCCGGCCTCAGTTCCAGATATCCGTCCTTCGGCAGATAGGGGTCGACGACATAGCGGGTTTCATCCTCGCGTTTTTCAAGATCGGTGCCGCCATAGACATAACATTGCCCTTTCGGCAGCCGGTATTCGAGAATACGGAAATTCTGCTGGGCGGCGGAGAAATGCACGTTGACGGCGGTAGCGAGCGGCCCCATCGGGTTATGCGGCGCAATGCTGACGAAATGGGCTTCCGCAAGCGTGGCGATGCGGCGCATTTCGGAAATGCCGCCGACGACGCAGATGTCAGGCTGAATGATGTCTGCACCCTTTACTTGAAGAAGACGCAGGAACTCATTGCGATTATAGAGACTTTCGCCTGTTGCCAGCGTGCAGTTCAGCCCCTGCTTCAGGTCTCCCCACATCTCGATGTTTTCGGGACGCAAAGGCTCTTCGAAAAACAGCGGATCGTAAGGCGCAAGCGCATTGCCAAGCTGGCGGGCGGCGGCGGGTTCAAAAATCTTGGCATGGGCGTCAAAGGCGATGTCGTAGTCAGACCGCACGGTCTCGCGAAGCGAGCGGAAATAGTCGGCGGAACTGCGCACCACCTCACCCCAGCGGTGGGCATGGATATCCACGCGCCACGGGCTAAGCTTGAAGGCCGTGAAGCCCCAGCCCTCGTTGAGGCGGTCGAACTCTTCCTTTGCCGCCGGCGCATCCGGTGCCGTGTAGACGCCGGCATAGACCTTGATGCGGTCGCGCACTTCGCCGCCCAGCAGCTTGTAAACAGGCACGCCCGCTGCCTTGGCGGCAAGGTCCCACAGGCAATGATCAAGCGCAGATATTGCTGACAGACCGAGCGCGCCGGGCGGAAAACGGTTCTGCTGGAGAAGGAGATTGTAGAGATATTCGACCCGCGTCGGGTCCTGTCCGGCGAGGAAGCCATAGAGGTAATCCAGCACCGGCGGCAAGGCGAGATCGGGGCCGTGATTGTAACATTCGCCCCAGCCGGTCAAACCGTCATCCGTATCGAGAGCGACGATGACGCGGGGGCGGTCCTTGTCGCGGGTGACGAATACCCGCATGCGATCGATTTTCATGCTTAGTCTTCCTCATGAATTGCAGCGCGCAACGGGCGCAACACTATCGGGCGGCGATCCCGTTTTTGATCTCTGGCGGTTCGACGTAGCGGAACCTGCGGGTGCGGTCCCGGTCCCGCGGGTCCGGGCGCGGAATGGCGGAAAGAAGCGCCTGCGTATAGGGATGGTCGGGCGCGTTGCAGACCTTTTCGGCGTCTCCCACTTCGACAAGCTTGCCGCGATACATCACCCCGACACGGTCGCACATGTATCTGATAACGCCGATGTCATGGCTGATGAAGATATAGGCGAGACCAAGCTCGTCCTGCAGGCGCATCAGCAGATCCAGCACCTGGAACCGCACCGAAACATCAAGCGCTGACGTCGCCTCATCCGCAACGATGATGCGGGGTTTCAGCGTGATGGCGCGGGCAATCCCGATGCGCTGGCGCTGTCCGCCGGAAAAGGCGTGCGGGTAACGTTCACGCCCGGCCGGGTCGAGACCCACCTGCTCCATCAGGGCGCAGACGCGTTCATCCAGTTCCTTGCCCCTGGCAATGCCGTTGACCAGCAACGGCTCGCCGATGACCTGCGCCACCGTCATGCGCGGATTGAGCGAGCCGAAAGGGTCCTGGAAAACCATACGCAACTCACGCCGCGCGGCTTTCAGTTCGGCACCTTCGATTTTGGCCAAGTCGACCACCGTGCCATCCGCCCGGCGATAACGCATCTCGCCGCCGGTCGGATCGTAAAGACGCATGATGGAGCGGCCCATCGTTGTCTTGCCGGAGCCGCTTTCGCCGACGATGCCAAGCGTCTCGCCCGGGAGAAGCTTGATCGACACGCCATCCAGCGCCTTCATTTCACCGAAGTGCATGGAAAGGTCGTTCACTTCGAGCACCGGCGCAGCCGTTAGATCGAGTGGAGGCCGCGCAAGCCGGATTTCCGCCTTCTGCTCCAGCTTCAGCACGGAGCCGATCAGCATGCGGGTATAGGGATCCTGCGGGCTGTGGAATATCTGCTCAACGGTGCCATATTCCTTGGCGACGCCATGATGCATGACCAGCACGTCATCGGCGATCTGCGCCACCACGCCCATATCATGGGTGATGAACAGCACCGCCATGCCATGCGCCTTTTGCAGCCGCGATATCAGGTCGAGTATTTCGGCCTGTGTGGTGACGTCAAGCGCCGTCGTCGGTTCGTCGGCGATCAACAGTTGCGGTTTGCAGGCCAGCGCCATGGCGATCATCGCACGCTGGCGCATGCCGCCCGAATATTGGAAAGCGTAACGATCCAGCGCCTTTTCGGGATTGGGAATTTCCACCTGCCGCAGCAGCTCGATGGCCTCGGCCCGCGCCTGTGCCTTGCTCATTTTCAGATGCAGACGCAGGACCTCGGTGATCTGATCACCCACCGTATGCACGGGTGAAAGCGACGACATCGGCTCCTGAAAAATCATCGCGATATCAGCGCCGCGCACCGAGCGGATGGCCCGGCTGCGCGGATCGAGCTTTGCCAGATCGAGTGACGTGCCATCGGCGCGGTTGAGGATGATCGACCCGGTCGCAATGCGGCCGGGGGTGTCGATGATCTGCAGGATCGAGCGGGCGGTGACGGATTTGCCGGAGCCGCTTTCGCCGACGACGCAGAGGGTCTTGCCGGGATCGATGGAAAAAGACAGATCGTTGACCGCCCGGAAGACGCCGTTTCGGACCGGAAATTCGGTCACGAGATTGCGGACTTCGAGCAGTGGCCTGGCGGGCTTCATGGAGAGAATGTCGCTCATCAGGACCTCACTTATTATAGGGATCGGCTGCATCGCGCAGGCCGTCACCGAGCAGATTGAGCGCCATGACGGCAATGACAACAGCGACGCCCGGCAGGAACAGCCATGGCGCGGTTGCGATCGAGCGGATGTTCTGCGCCTCGCGAAGCAGCACGCCCCAGGAAATCGTCGGCGGCTGGAGACCGAGACCGAGGAATGAGAGCGAGGTTTCCGCAAGGATCATCGCCGGAACCGCAAGCGTGACCGAGGCGATGATATGGCTCGAAAAACTCGGCAGCATATGGCGAAAGATGATGCGCCCTTCCGGCACGCCATCCAGCCGCGCCGCGGCCACGAATTCTTCGGTTCGGAGCGACAGGAACCGGCCGCGCACGACGCGGGCAAGCTGCGCCCAGCCGGTCAGGGACAGGATGATGGTGATCATCATGTATTGAAGCGTGGCAGGCCAGCCCTGCGGCAGGGCGGCGGCCAGCGCCAGCCAGATGGGAATGGTGGGCAGCGACAGCACGAAATCGATCACGCGCTGCATGACGAAATCGATGCGGCCGCCATAATAACCGGAGATACCGCCCAGGACGACGCCGAGCAGCAGCGAGAAAAACACGCCGACGAGACCGATCGACAGGGAAACCTGCGCACCCTGCACCACGCGGCTAAAGACATCGCGTCCGAGGCGGTCCGCGCCGAACAGGAAAAGCGGGCGCGTCTTGTCGGTGGAAGCCAGCAGGTGGATATTCGTGTTGAACAGGCCGAATACGGAATATTCGTAACCCCTGCCAAAAAGCTGAATCGGTATTTTCTTGGCCGTATCTTCCACGAACACGGCAGCCAGCGTTTCGGGGTTACGGGTCAGCTTCAGCGGATAATAATGCATCCCGAGCGAGAAACCCTCGGTCGTATCGACGAAATGGACGCGCTGCGGCGGATGGAAGGTGGCGCGGGCGTTCTGCAGCACCGGATCGTTGATGGCGAAGAAGCCGGGCACCAGCGCAACGATATACATGGCAACGGTGATGAACAGGGCGGCCATGGCCAGCTTGTGGCGCTTGAATGCCCACCAGATGAGCTGCCACTGCGAGGCGACGGCGGCGCGGTCCTGCCGGGCATTGGTGGTAATGGTGATATCGCTCATGGCGCCCTCCTATTCGAGACGGATGCGCGGATCGACCAGCGCAAGCAGGATGTCGCTGATAAGCGATCCGATCAGCGTCAGCGCGCAGATCAGAAGCACGAAAGCGCCGGCGAGATACATGTCCTGCGCCATCAGCGACTGCAGAAGCAGGGGTGCGGCCGTCGGCAGATTGAGCACGATGGCGACCACCACGGAGCCCGAAATGAGGTTGGGCAAAAGCCATGCGATGGTGGAAATGAACGGGTTGAGCGCAATTCTGAGCGGGTATTTCGTCAGCAGCTTGAACTCGGACAAGCCTTTCGCCCGCGCCGTGGTCACATAGGGCTTGGGCAATTCGTCCAGCATGTTGGCGCGCATGACGCGGATGAGGCTTGCGGTGGAAGACACGGCAAGAATGGCGACCGGCAGCCAGATATGAGCCATAAGGTCAACCATCTTGGCGATGCTCCAGGAGGCCGTTTCATATTCAGCTGAAAACAGCCCGCCGACATCGGCCCCGAACTCCACCGCAGCCACATACATCAGCACCAGCGCCAGCAGGAACGAGGGTATGGAAAGGCCGAAGAAGGAAAAGGCGGTGAAGAGATAATCGCCGATCGAATATTTGCGCACGGCGGAGAAGACGCCGATCGGAAGTGCGATGGCCCAGGTGGCGAGAAGGCTTGCGATGGCCAGAACCAGCGTCAGCGCCATACGCTCCCAGATGAGGCCCGAAACCGGCTGCTGCCATTCGAACGAGATGCCGAAATCGCCACGGCTGATGATGCCCCATATCCATTTCAGATATTGCACGATCATGGGATCATCGAGGCCGAAACGTTCACGCAGCTGCGCCGCGGTATTGTGGTCGATGACCTCGTTGGAGGCAGCCAGTGTGGCGATATAGGTCGTCACATAGTCACCGGGCGGCAGCTGGATCAGGACAAAGGCAAGGAAACTGACGGCAAACAGGGACGGTATCATCCACAGCAGGCGTTTTACGATAAAAAGCAGCATGTCGCTCTCGCAATCACATTGTGCCATACGCACTGCCTTCCACTGAGGAAACGGTATGCGGATGGTCGAAACAACCTGAGAGGCGTCGCCGCGTTACGGCAGCGACGCCCATGTGGTGGTATCAGCTTGTGAAGGTGAACTGTTGCGGCAGCGCCGGGCCGGGGTTGGGCCATGTCCAGCTGTCGGGTTCCGTTTCCGGCACATTGCGCAGATTATTGCGGATGATGCCGAAACCACCAACGGCAAGGCAGAGACCGATCGTCTCGAACTCTTCCGCCGCGATATCGAAGATTTCCTTCATCTTCTCGCCGCGTTTGGCAAGGTCGGCCGTCGAGCGCGCCTCGTCAAACAGCTTGAAGCGCCTCTTCTGGCTTTCCGGCGGCTCTTCGCCCTTCTGGCCATTCGAGGTGTACCAGAGCGCCCACGGAATGGCGTAACGCGAACCCTGCGGGTGGAATGCGAAGAAATCGCGCGGATCAAGCATCGGGTCGAGACCGCCGGGGCCGGGCCAGACGGCAGCATCATGGGCGTTGTCATCGCCGCGTGTATAATAGAGCGCGCGTTCGATGGTGTTGACCTTGATGTCGACACCGATCTGCGCCCATTGCGCCTTCACCAGTTCCAGCGCATCGACCAGATCGGGATAGAGCGTCGGGATGACATCGATCGAGAAGAAGACGGGCTGGCCATCAGGCCGCAACCGCATACCGTTGCCGTTCTTCTTGTCGTAACCGGCCTTGTCGAGAAGATCATTCGCCTTGTCGGCATCATATTCGGTAAACTGGCGCGCCAGCTTTTCATTATACCAGGGGTGTGTCGGGCGTGGTCCGGCCTGATACCCCTCGCTCTGGCTGAAATAGACGATGTCGATGATTTCCTGCCGGTTGAGCGCGATGGACAGCGCCTGACGGAAGGACTTGTCCGCGAACATCTTGCGCATTGCCGGGTCTTTATGGGTGATGTTCAGGTAGATCTGGCATTGCTGCGCGGCAGACGGCACCAGAGTGAGCAGGCGATAATCGCCTTTTTTCATGTTCTGAGACAGGGTCGGCTTGTTGGCGAGAACGCTGATATGGCGCTCCTGAATGTCGATCTTGCCGGAAATGACGTTCAGCATCAGCGATTCGACATCCTGCGAAATGCCGAAATTGATTTCGTCGATATAGGGCAGCTGGTTGCCTTCGGTATCGACCTGCCAGAAGTAAGGGTTGCGGGTCATGACCACCCGCGTCGCACCGCCGGAATAGGGTTCCTTCACCACCCACGGATCAAGGGTCGGCTTGTCGACATTCGACCAGCGGGACGGAATTTCGATATCGCCGCACTTCGCCCGGAACAGTTCCGTCCAGCTGGAGACACCCGCAGCCTTCACATCGGCATCAAGCGCCGTGTTGTATTTAGGCAGGAACTTGCTGCAATAATGCTTGGGAAACAGCGTCGGATGCTGGCCGAGCGGCGTGGCGAGGTTTTCGAGATAAAGCGCATTCGGCGCTGCGAATTTGAACTTTACCGTGAAATCGTCGACTTTTTCGACATCGACCGCCTTGCCCGCAACGGAGAGCTGCGCTGGCGTGGCGCTGTAAAGCTCCTTGTTCTTGATGCAGTCCTCGATGGCGAACACCACATCATCTGCGGTGAAGGGATGACCATCCGACCATTTTGCGCCCTCCAGCAAATGGAAGGTGAATTGCGAAGCATCGTCGTTGACTTCCCATTTCACCGCAAGGTTCGGCAGAACCTCGGTGAAGTCCATATTCCAGCGAACCAGCCCCTGATTGCCGACCATGCGCAGGATGCCGTTATGGTCCGACGAACCGCGCAGGCCACGGCGCAACGTGCCGCCATAGGAGCCGATTTTCTCGTGCGGTGTCACCACCATCGGATTTTTCGGCAGACGTTCGGCCAGGGGCGGCAATTTACCGTCCTTTACCAGCGCCTCCAGTTGCGGCGCCTGCTTGCCGGCAGCAGCCCGCGCCGAGGTCCCGATGACGGAAAGGGCGGCCACGCCGCCAAGCCCCGCCATAAAGGTTCGGCGCGTTACGCCCAGTGAAAATGCTTCGCCATCGCGCATCGACAATCCTCCAAAAAATCACCGGCAGCGAAACGGTTTTCACCGTGCCGCAACAGCCCTCCCGGCCAGCCAGCATACCGATCCTCCATCGGCAGGGGCAGACCATATGGGCGTTTTCAGATGATTACAAGTATTGACAGCTTTTTACATATTTTTTATTCGTAGATAGGTTTTCAGGATCAGGCTTGAAGAAAAAATCGGCACGACAGCCCCCTCGCTCACAAAAACCCCGGGATTTCTGTTGCGATTGAAATGCAGGAAACCCATTAACTTCAGCGATTTGCAACGGAAGGGCTGCTGATGGACAATCAAACCGCATCTGCCGCCGCTCGAGGCGAGACTCGGCTGAGCGACATCATCTACGAAAAAATCATCGGCATGATTTCGGACGGGCGGTTTCCCGTGAACGAACGGCTGCCATCGGAACAGAATCTGGCGTCGTTGTTCGGCGCATCCCGGCCGGTGGTGCGCGAAGCCCTGGAGCGGCTTCGAAACGATGGCCTCATCGTCTCCCAGAAAGGGTCAGGTTCCTATGTGCGCCAGCAGCCGGATTCGTCCGTGTTGCAACAGGTTCCTGTCGGCTCGCTTGCAGATGTGCAGCGGTTTTTCGAATTCCGGTCCGGCCTTGAATCTTCAGCGGCCGAACTTGCGGCGCGCAACTGGCAGGCCGCCGATAAAGCCCGCATCGAGCAGGCCATTGCGGCGCTGGAACAATGTCTGGAGCGCAACGATCTTGGTGCGGAGGAAGACTTTGCCCTGCACGAAGCCATTGCGAAGGCGAGCCATAACCAGTTCCACATCACGGTGCGGATCTGGTTCAAGCCGCATTTCGCGATCGGCCAGTCGGTGACACGCAGCCTCAGCCTCAAGCGGACGCCGCAACATGTGCGCGAGGTGCAGAACGAGCATACGGCAATCGTGGAAGCGATCTTTGCGCGCCAGGAGCAGGCTGCGCATGACGCGATGAAAGACCACATCCTGAAGGCGCGCGCCCGCATGTTTCAGGGCGTCGGCGGCTAGAAGCGTTTCCGCGATTCGAAGGACGAAGCCCTATGGGGCAATGGAGAATAATCAGTGAGCCAGCCGCGCATCATAGAGCCGAAACTCCGCTCCCTTATCGATACGCCGTTGAAGGTTGGAGAATCACCGGCATGGGATGAGCGGACGGGCAATCTGTGGTTCGTCGATATTCTCGCCCCCGCCATTTTCTGCCTGCATCCGGGCGGAAAACTCGACAGATATGATATGCCCGCCCAGGTGGGATGTCTCGGTCTTTGCGACAATGGCCTGATCGTGGCGGGTCTCAAGACCGGCGTGCATCTTCTTGATCCCGCGACCGGAAAACTCGAACTTCTGTGCGACCCTGACGAAGGGCGGCCTGACAGCCGCCTCAACGACGGGAAGGTTGGCCCGGACGGCCATTTCTGGGTGGGGACCCGCGACGAGGCCGCGATACAGACGGGCAATGCACGCCTCTATCGCGTCGCGCCGGATGGCGGCGTCGAACGCATCATCGATGGCGACATGTTCACCTCTAACGGGCTCGCCTGGAGCCCGGATGGCAGGCGCATGTATCATTCCGACAGCAGCGGTCTCATGTATCAGGCGTTCGATTTCGATGTCGCGACGGGCCGGCTCGGGCCGGCCGAACGTCTTCACGATTTCGCACCGGACGAAGGCAGGCCGGATGGCGCGGCGACCGATTGCGAAGGCTGTTACTGGAGCGCCGGCGTTCAGGCTGGCCGTCTCAACCGCTTTTCACCGGATGGTGAACTGTTCGAGATCTACAGGCTGCCGTTCAGGGGGCCGACCATGCCGTGTTTCGGCGGTCCTGATCTCAAAACGATCTATCTCACAAGTCTCGTCACCGAGACGAACGGAATTGCCACACCGGGCACGCTTGTTGCCTTTGATGCGCCCGTTGCGGGGGCAGCCGTACACAAGTTTTCCATCTGAAGACGCTTTCATCTTGAGGAAACCAGTTGATGACGACATTTGATTTTCGCCAGGCTCTGCACGGCATCTCCGGCGTTCCCGTAACAGCCTATGAGGCCGGCGGGGAAGTCGACATTGGTGTCACGACCGAGGTCTATGCCCGCGTTGCAAGGGCGGGCATCCACAACATCGTTGCAGCCGGCAATACCGGCGAATTCTACGCTCTCACACCGGCCGAGATTCTCAGGGTCTACGAAGCCGCGATAAAAGGTGTTGATGGCAAAGCCCCGGTCACGGCGGCGATTGGACGCTCGCAGCGCGAGGCTCTCGCCATGGCGCGTCAGGCAAGGGAGATGGGCGCATCCGCCGTCATGTCCCATCAGCCGGTCGACCCCTTTGCAGCGCCTCAGTCGCAGATCGACTATTTCATCGGTCTGGCTGACGGCAGCGAGCTGCCGCTGGTTGCCTATGTCCGCGCCGACGGTTTTTCGGTCGATGACATGGTGAGGCTTGCCAGCCATCCGAATGTTGCTGGCATCAAGTTCGCAACGACCGACATCATGCTTCTGTCGCGTGCGATAGCCGCTTCCGATCAGAAGGGCGCGCTCTATGTCTGCGGCCTTGCGGAAAGCTGGGCGCCCGCCTTTTCGGCAGTGGGCGCCCGCGGCTTCACATCCGGCCTCGTCAACGTGGCTCCGCAATTCTCGCTTGAGGTTCATGAGGCCCTGACGTCAGGCGATTTTTCAGCGGCAAGGGAGGTCGTTGAAAAGATCGAACTCTTCGAGCGGCTGCGGACGCGCTATCGCAACGGCGCAAACGTGACAGTGGTGAAGGAAGCCATGGAAATCCTTGGCCTAAAGGTTGGCCCGGTTCGAGCGCCGGGACTTGCCCGTCTGGACGAACAGGATCGCAAGACGCTTGAAGGGCTGCTCGCCAGCTGGCGTTGACAGACGAGTTACCGGCAAGCTGCATTTTGTCTATGTAATATGCCGGCCATGGGCCGGCATATTCGTTGCGGGCGGAGCAGCGATCCTGCGCCACCGAAGGGGTGATGGAGGCTCAGCCGAACAGAGCCAGACTGCTCTTCACGGTCACCCACACGCCCCAGAGAAGCGGAATGCCGACCGCAATCCAGGCCAGCGCCGCCTTGGCGTCCAGCCCGCCGCGTCCGATGCCGAAGGAGCCCGTGGGGCCGGCATTGGCTGCCGCCGTCTTGGCCTGCAGTGCCGCGACCTCCGCGTCCAACATGAACCACTTGTCCGAAAGCGGCCGCACGAAGGCGTTGGCCACGAGGCCGATCGCCAGCATGCCCGCCAGAATATACATGGTGCTGGTGTAGAGCGCCGGCCCGGGCGCGACACCCGCCGCGATCTGCGCTTCGCGGATGTAGTTGACGACGACGGGACCGGCAATGCCGGCAGTCGCCCAGGCTGTCAGCAGGCGACCGTGGATTGCGCCGACGAACTGCGTACCGAAGATATCGGCGAGATAAGCGGGAATGGTTGCGAAACCACCGCCATACATGGACAGGATGATGCCGAAGGCCAGAACGAACAGCGCCTTGTTACCCATCGTCGCCAGCGTCGGCGCCAGCGCATAAAGAATGATGCCGAGAATGAAGAAGCAGAAATAAGTGTTCTTGCGGCCGATCTTGTCGGACATCGACGCCCAGAAGAAACGTCCGCCGATGTTGAACAGCGAAAGCAGGCCGGTGAAACCGGCAGCAATCGCCGCAATCTGCGCCTTCTGCCCGGCGTCAAGATCCGCAAAACCCACGCCAGGCAGGCCGATCAGCGAGCCGGCGAAGATTTCCTGCAACATGGGCGAGGCCATGCCGATGACGCCGATACCGGCCGATACGTTGAGGCACAGCACCGCCCAGATGAGCCAGAACTGCGGCGTCTTGTGCGCGTCGCGCAGATGCACATGGCGATGGGTTATCATGGCGCTTTTTGCTGAAGGCGCCGTCCAGCCTTCCGGACGCCAGCCCGATGGCGGAATGCGGTAACCGAAGGCGCCCGCCATCATGAAGACGAAATAGATCAGGGCCATGACAACGAAAGTCTGCCAGACGCCGACCGAAACATCCGTCTTGAAGCTGTTCATCAGAAGATTGGCGAGCGGCGCGCCGATCATCGCCCCGCCGCCGAAGCCCATGATGGCCATGCCGGTCGCCATGCCGCGACGGTCCGGAAACCATTTGATCAGCGTCGATACGGGCGAAATATAGCCAAGGCCGAGCCCGACGCCGCCGATGACGCCAGCGCCCAGCCACATCAGCCATAGCTGATGGGTGATGACGCCGACCGCCGCCACCAGAATGCCGCCGCACCAGCAGCAGGCGGAAACGAAACCGGCCTTGCGCGGCCCCACTCTTTCCAGCCAGCCGCCCCAAATGGCGGCCGAGCAGCCAAGAAGAACGAAGAAGAGCGTATAGATCCAGCCGAGATCGGCCACGCGCCAGTTGCACTCGGTGGTGAACAGTGCGCCCAGAAGGGTAAGGCTGGAGCAGCTGGGGTCCGTCGCCGGCAACGCCTTCGACAGCGGTAGCCAGAACACGCTGAAGCCATAGGCCATGCCGATGCATAGATGAATGGCAAGGGCCGCCGGGGGCACCAGCCAGCGATTGAAACCCGGTCTTGCGATTATTCGTTCGCGGTCCAAAAACCCGGCTTGCGCCGCCTCTCCCGCCGTTGCGTCTGCTACTGCCATTGACATTACCTCCCTCGTGAATGTCTGGACATCTCAAATTCGCCCCGCCAGGCGAACATCGATATTGCCGGACGTCCTCCTGTCCGGCGGAAAGTCTGAATTGTGGTCTTGCCGCTCACGCCCCCGCGTTTTCGGGTATGCTCGGCTCGGAAAGGGACTCACCCGCAATTGCGCCCTTCCCGCCCGGCGCGCCCTTCGCATCACCGCCGAGACCAACCGCATCGGCTGCCGGATCACCGGGCCGCTTGATCTCCTTCGACGCAGCAAGCACAAGCGGCAGAAAATGACCGGCCCCGGCATCCACCATCTCGAAGAACCGGCGACGCATGCGCGGCTCCCAGAACTTGTTGATGTGCGTGGCGACACCGTTGATGCGAATATCTTCCGGCTGCGACAGAAAAAATGTCGCGATCTGGTTCGCCATTCTCACCAGTTTTTCATCGGTGTGGTTGAGCAACATGACCTATTCCCCCGCGCCGACCGTCAGCCGACGCCTCTGTGTGTGACAAGGCCGGGCGCACCCGGCCCTCCTTATTCCGCCGCTTCGAGCTTGCCGGCGATGCGCCGTGCACGGCGGCCAAGCGCATCATATTCCTCCTGCCACTCGGTCGGCCCGTTGGAGGGCGAGACCTGCACGGCGGTCACCTTGTATTCGGGACAGTTGGTGGCCCAGTCGGAGAAGTCGGTGGTGATGACATTTGCCTGCGTGCCGGGGTGGTGGAAGGTCGTATAGACCACACCCGGCGCCACACGGTCGGTGATCAGCGCTCTCAGCGTCGTGTCTCCAGACCGGCTGCCGAGCTTGATCCAGTCGCCATCCTTCACGCCGCGCTGTTCAGCATCATGCGGATGGATTTCGAGACGATCCTCCTCGTGCCAGACGACGTTTTCGGTGCGCCGTGTCTGCGCCCCGACATTGTATTGCGACAGGATGCGGCCGGTGGTGAGCAGCAGCGGGAAACGCGGCCCGGTGCGTTCGTCCGTCGCCACATATTCCGTGCGGATGAACTTGCCCTTGCCACGCACGAAACCGTCCACATGCATGATCGGCGAACCGTCAGGGAACTTCTCGTTGCAGGGCCACTGCACCGAGCCCTTTTCTTCCAGATAGGCGTAGGAAACACTGGCAAAGCTCGGCGTCGTTGCGGCGATCTCATCCATGATCTCGGACGGATGGGCGTAATTCCACGCAAGACCCATGGCTTGCGCCAGCTTCTGCGTCACTTCCCAGTCGGCATAACCGTTCTTCGGCGACATGACCTTGCGCACGCGGTTGATACGGCGCTCGGCATTGGTGAAGGTGCCGTCCTTTTCAAGGAAGGTGGAACCCGGCAGGAAGACATGGGCATAATTCGCCGTCTCGTTCAGGAAGAGATCGTGCACCACGACACATTCCATGGCGGCGAGACCGGCGGACACATGTTTCGTATCCGGGTCGGATTGCAGAATGTCCTCGCCCTGAATGTAGATGCCCTTGAAGCTGCCATCCACGGCCGCATCGAGCATATTGGGGATACGCAACCCCGGCTCGTTGTTGAGCTTCACACCCCAGAGTTTCTCGAAGACGTCACGCGTCGCATCGTCTGAAATATGCCGGTAGCCCGGAAGCTCGTGCGGGAAAGACCCCATGTCGCAGGAGCCCTGCACATTGTTCTGGCCGCGCAGCGGATTGACGCCCACGCCCGGACGACCAATGTTGCCGGTCGCCATGGCCAGATTGGCGATCGCCATGACGGTGGTCGAACCCTGGCTGTGTTCGGTGACACCGAGACCATAATAAATCGCGCCATTGCCGCCCTTGGCATAAAGCCGGGCAGCACCACGCAGATCTTCCGCCGGAACGCCCGTAAAACGTTCCGTCTCTTCCGGGCTGTGCCGCGGCTCGGCCACGAAAGCCGCCCAGTCCTCGAATTCCGACCAGTCGCAGCGCTCGCGGATGAAGGCCTCGTTGAACAGCCCTTCCGTGACGATCACATGCGCCAGTGCCGTCAGCACGGCAACATTGGTTCCCGGAAGCAACGGCAGATGGAAAGCGGCCTCTACATGCGGCGTACGCACGAGATCGATGCGGCGCGGATCGATGACGATGAGTTTTGCGCCCTGACGCAGCCGCTTCTTCAGCCGCGAGCCGAAAACAGGGTGGCCATCCGTCGGATTGGCGCCGATCACAAGCACGACATCGGACTGCTCGACGCTGTCGAAATTCTGCGTGCCGGCGGAGGTGCCGAAAGCCTGCCCGAGACCATAACCCGTCGGCGAATGGCAGACGCGGGCGCAGGTATCGACGTTGTTATTACCGAAGCCGGCGCGGATGAGTTTCTGGACGAGGAAGGTTTCTTCATTCGTGCAGCGGGACGAGGTGATACCGCCGATGGATTCCCGGCCATATTGCCCCTGGATACGCCGGAACTCCGAGGCAACGTGAGAGAAGGCCTCCTCCCACGTGACTTCCCGCCATGGATCGCTGATCTTTTCGCGGATCATCGGGTTGAGAATGCGGTCCCTGTGGGTGGCGTAACCATAGGCAAAACGGCCCTTGACGCAGGAATGGCCGCGATTGGCCTGCCCGTCCTTCCACGGTACCATGCGCACCAGCTCTTCACCGCGCATTTCCGCCTTGAAGGAGCACCCCACACCGCAATAGGCGCAGGTCGTGACCATCGAATGTTCCGGCTGGCCAATCTCGATCACCGATTTTTCGGTAAGCGTCGCCGTCGGACAGGCCTGCACGCAGGCGCCGCAGGAAACGCAGTCGGAATCGAGGAAAGCCTCATGTGCGCCGGGCGAGACCCGGCTCTCAAAACCGCGCCCTTCGATCGTCAGTGCGAAGGTGCCCTGCACTTCCTCGCAGGCGCGCACGCAGCGGGAACAGACGATGCATTTGGAAGGATCGTAGGTGAAATAGGGATTGCTTTCGTCCTTCGGCATCCAGCGGGCATTGAGATCGCCATCACCGTCGCGGGCCTTGACGTGGTTGTCGCCTTCATAACCGTAACGCACATCGCGCAGGCCAACGGCACCCGCCATATCCTGCAGTTCGCAATCGCCATTGGCGGCGCAGGTCAGACAGTCAAGCGGGTGATCAGAGATATAAAGCTCCATCACGCCCTTGCGGATCTGCTTCAGCCGCTCCGTCTGCGTGTGCACGACGAGACCGGCAGCGACCGGCGTGGTGCAGGAGGCGGGGGTGCCATTGCGGCCCTCCACCTCGATAAGACAGAGGCGGCAGGAGCCGAAGGCATCCACCATATCGGTGGCGCAGAGCTTGGGAACATCGATGCCAGCTTCGCGCGAGGCGCGCATGATCGACGTTCCGGCCGGGACGGTTACCTGACGTCCGTCGATGGTGAGCGTCACCATGTCAGTCGCGAGGGATTTGGGGGTTCCATAGTCGAATTCTGTCACAAGGGCCATGGTCTTACTCCGCCGCTTCAACACGTGGGATGGGGGCAAAATCAGCAGGGAAATGCCGGAGCGCGCTCATCACTGGATAGGGCGTGAAGCCGCCGAGCGCGCAGAGCGAACCGAATTTCATGGTTTCGCAGAGGTCTTCGAGGAGTGCGGTGTTTTTCTCCCGCTCGATGCCGAGCGCGATCTTGTCCACCGTCTCGACGCCACGCGTCGAGCCGATGCGACAGGGCGTGCACTTGCCGCAGCTTTCGACGGCACAGAACTCAAGCGCAAACCGCGCCTGATGGAGCATGTCGGCCGTGTCATCGAAAACCACGATACCCGCATGGCCGATCAGGCCACCGGCAGCGGTAAAGGCCTCGTAGTCGAAGGTCGTGTCGAATAAGGAAACCGGGAAATAGGCCCCGAGCGGACCACCCACCTGCACCGCCTTGACGGGGCGGCCGGTGATCGTGCCGCCGCCGATATCATTGACGAGCTGTCCGAGCGGCAGGCCGAAGGCGGTCTCGTAAAGCCCGCCATGTTTGATGTTTCCGGCAAGCTGGATCGGGATCGTGCCATGCGAACGGCCAACGCCGAAATCGCGATAAAACGCCGCGCCGCGATCCATGATGACCGGAATGGAGGCGAGCGAAATGACATTGTTGACGACGGTGGGCTTGCCGAACAGACCCTGCAGGGCAGGCAGCGGCGGCTTGGCGCGCACCGTGCCGCGTTTGCCTTCAAGACTGTTCAGAAGCGAGGTTTCCTCGCCGCAGACATAAGCGCCCGCGCCCATGCGTACTTCCATATCAAAGGCGCGGCCGGAGCCGAGCACGGACGGGCCAAGAATGCCTTCGCGCCGGGCGATCTCGATCGCCTGTTCCATGACCTTGATAGCGTAAGGATATTCCGAACGCGTATAGATGAAGCCCCTCGTCGCGCCGACGGCAAGGCCGGCAATCGCCATGCCTTCGATCAGCACGAAGGGATCACCTTCCATGATCATGCGGTCGGCAAAGGTGCCGCTATCGCCCTCGTCCGCATTGCAGACGATGTATTTCTGGTCGGCGACCGCATCCGCAACGGTCTTCCATTTGATACCCGTCGGGAAACCCGCGCCGCCACGTCCGCGCAGGCCGCTCTCGGTCACCTGGGCAACAATGTCCAGCGGCGCCATGGCGACGGCTTTTTCGAGACCTTTCATGCCCTGATAAGCGCGATAGTCCTCAAGCGACAGCGGATCGGTGACGCCACAACGCGCAAATGTGAGACGCGTCTGGCTTTTCAGGAATGGGATATCCTTGGTTGGCCCGAGACAGAGACGATGCTCGCCGCCGGTGAGAAACCCTGCATCGAAGAGCGAAGCAACGTCGCTTGCCTTGACCGGTCCGTAGGCAATACGGCCATGTTCGGTGCGCACTTCCACAAGCACTTCAAGCCAGAGCATGCCGCGCGAACCGTTGCGGACAATATGCACATCAAGATTGCGGCTGGTCGCCTCGCGGGTGATCGCTTCGGCCACGCGGTTTGCGCCAACAGCCAGCGCGGCGGAATCGCCGGGAATAAAAATGGTGACACTCATCGGCGCGCCTCCGCCAGAATGTCGCCAAGACAGTCCTCGTCAAGACGGGCATGGACTTCGCCGTCCAGCATCAGGGCCGGCGCCTGAGCGCAAAGCCCGAGGCAGAAGACGGGTTCCAGCGTGACAGAGCCGTCAGCGGCGGTTTCGTGCCAGTCGAGGCCGAGCCGGGTCTTGATGGTGTCCGCAAGAGGCTCGCCACCCATCGACTGGCAGGCCTCGGCGCGACAGAGCTTTAAGACATGTCGGCCGGAAGAATGATCGCGAAAATCGGGATAGAAGGTTATGACGCCATGGACTTCCGCGCGTGAGATGTTCAACGCGGATGCGATGATCTGTTTGGCGCTTTCCGGGATGTAGCCGAATTCTTCCTGCACCGCGTGCAGAATGGGCAACAGCGGCCCCTCCAGGTGGAGATGTTCGTCAATGACGGCGGAAACACGGGCCGCCTCATCTGCGGCAACCGCTCTGATATTCATAAGCCAGTCCTCCCAAACCGACGGGGCAAGGAATGATGAGCGGGATATAGTGAAATCCCTTCGCAGCCCCTGCATCGTTTGGAAGAATGTCGAGATGGGCGGGATCAGGTCAATAATCAGTTTCCGTCAGTTGATAGGAAATTCCTATCAAACGCCTTTTCCGCGGCCCGTTGACGAGCCTCGTGAAGCAGCGCGGAAACAAGCGGCGTGTGTGGTTCGCGGTGTGTGGCAATCAAGCCCACGAGATGCTCCGCGTCCGGTTCGGTGATCGGAATGATTTTTATCTGTTTCGGGAAACCAAATGATTCCGCAAGGTTACGCGGCATTATTGAAGCCCATTGTCCGGTTCGTATATGGGAAAACAGCACGATCATGGAGTTGGATTCGAGCGTCGGCTTTGCCTCCACGCCTGCCTCGGCCATATGCTTGTTGATGATGCGGCGATTCTGCATATCCGAAGTCAATAGGCATAGCCTAAGACCGGAAACCTGCTTCCAGGTAACGCTTTCCTGATCGGCGAGCGGCGTTCCGCCTGCCGTGATGAGGTGATATCGCTCCGAATAAAGCGGTACCGTGGTCACTCGACCAAGTGGTTCGTTGTCGAGATAGCTGATTCCCGCATCGATCTCGAGGTTTTCGATCTGGCTCAACACCTGAAGCGAGGTGCGCGACGTGACTGAAAAGGTCACATCAGGATGACGCGCCTGGAAGGACTCCGTCAATCGCGGGACCATCGCAAGCGCCGTCGGAATGACGGCAAGCCGGATGTGGCCCGCCAGACCCTTGCGGGCTGCGCGCATTTCCTCACGCATGGTGCGAGTATCGCCAACGATGCGGCGCGCCCATTCGAGGACACGCTGGCCCTCCGGTGTCAGCCCCTGAAAACGCGCCGCACGCACCACCAGAACGACACCCAGTTGGTCCTCCAGCTGCCGGATCGCAGCCGAGAGACTGGGTTGGGAAACGCCGCACTCCTCCGCGGCACGGCCGAAATGCTCTGCTCGCGCCAATGCAATGAAAAATTCCAGCTTGTCGATCATGCATCCTCCCGCGTGACTCGCGACCATGCGGATGGTGCGAGCAGAAGAACACTAAAGCGAGGCGGGGAAGCCCGCAAATGGATGCGGGTATTTTCCTGCAAACCGTGCGCTGACGACAAGACCAAATTCCCTCAAACGGGGACAGCCACGTCTGGCCGATTTGAAACAATCGGCCGCCGGGGCAGCCTATTTGCTGTCTTCGGTTAAGCCGGTGGGGAATATCGTCTTCTTCGCCAGCATGTTTTCAATCACCTCTGCGGGCACCGGCCGGCTGAAATAATAACCCTGGCCATAGGGGCAACCGGCATCACGCAGAAATGCCGCCTGTTCGCCGGCTTCCACACCTTCGGCAATGACATCGATACCCAGAGACCCGGCAAGCTGGATCATGATCGAGACGATGGCGCTGTCCTTGGTTTTTTTGGGCAGGTGGGTGAGAAACGAGCGGTCTATCTTCATGCAGGACAGCGGAAAGGTCTTCAGCATGCCAAGACAGGAATAACCGATCCCGAAATCATCCAACGCCAGGCTGACACCCATCTGTTTGATGGCCCGCATGATCCGGACCGATGTTTCGACATCCTGAATGATGAGCGTCTCGGTGATTTCGATTTCCAGGAGCGATGGAGCAAGGCCGGTTTCCTTCAGCACCGACCTGATCTGCTGCACCAGCCCGCCCTGAAACTGCCGCGGCGAGATATTGACCGCCATCTTGACGGGCAAGAGGCCGGCGGCCGCCCATGCCTGCGCCTGACGACAGGCATTCCTGAGAATGCTTTCTCCGAGTTCCACGATCAGCCCGGTTTCTTCCGCAAGCCCGATGAATTCCGCAGGGCCAAGCAAACCTTCCGTGGGGTGCTGCCAGCGCACCAGCGCCTCCACGCCGCTGATTGCGCCACTGACAAGATCGACCTGCGGCTGGAAGTGCAGCACGAACTCGTCTCTCTTCACGGCCTTGCGCAATTCCTCGATGCGGGTGAACTTCTTCCTCAGATCATCCGCCATATTGGGGGTGAAGGTGGCAATGCTGTCGCGCCCGTTATGTTTGGCTTCATACATGGCAAGATCGGCGGCCGCGACGATTTCCGCCGTGGTTTCCCCATGCTCCGGGAAAAAGGCCATGCCGATGCTGCATGTGACCTTGATATCGTAATTACCAATGCGCAATGGCTGCGAGACCGCGGCACGGATGCGCTGCAGCCGGGCTTCTACATCGTTCCTGCCTTCTTCAAGAATGATGACGAATTCATCCCCGCCTACCCGGAGAACGAGATCGTTTTTCCGGAGGCTTTTCGCAATGCGCTCGGCGGTTTTCGACAAAAGCGTATCGCCGATGCTGTGGCCGAGCGTATCGTTGATCTGCTTGAAATTGTCGAGATCGAGGAAGCCGATGCCGACCCGTCGGTGCGTCTTTGCCGCCGCCGCCAAAATTTCAGGCAATCTCGTATCGAGGAAACGACGGTTTGGCAGCCGGGTCAGCATGTCGTGATCAGCCAGAAAGGCGATATGTTCCGACGCCCTTTTGCGGTCAATCGCCAGGCCCGCCATACGCGCCGCAGCACCGATAAACTCCAGCAGCGCCGCCTCCGGCTTGCGGCTGGCCAGCATGCACCAGACGAAACCATGCGCCTTGCCTTCGCTGGCGGGGATATCGAAACTGAAGGCGATGTGTTCTGCCGGATGGGTGAGGCACTCAGGATCACTGACGCTGGAAACAAGTGCGGCCAGCCCCTCCTCCTGCGCAAGTGCGGGCGAGGCATAAACGGAGGGCTCCCCATCTGCCGCATCAAACACCCGCACGGCGCAGGCCAGTCCGGTTGCGAGATTTTCGATGGCCTTGACGAACTCCTCGAGAAAATCCTCAATACGCGCGGCGGCGACGATCATTTCCAGAATATGCGCCTGCGCCTGAAGCAGTCTCTCCGAAGCCTTTTTCTGGGTTATATCCCGCGAGGCGCCGACCACGCCGATGATGTTGCCAGCCTTGTCCTTCAGCGGCACGCGCGACATCATGAGCCAGCGGTCGATATCACCGCGCATGGCGCGTTCCTCGTAACCGAGATCCGGTTCGCCGGTGCGCATGACCCGCGCCTCGGTATCGGGAATGCCGGCACGCCGCGCTGCCTCACCGTTAATATCGTAATCGGTGAGCCCGATCAGTTGCTCGACCGTATCAAAGCCGTTTTCGGTGACGATGGCGCGATTGGCGAAAAGGAAGCGTCCTTCCAGATCCTTGGCATAGATAAAATCCGGTACGTGGTCGATCATCGCTTCCAGAAGCGCGTGCCGGTCGGAAGGATTGGCATTCTCGCTCATGGCAGGAGTGGCAGATGGCGTGACGCCGCGCTTTTTTCGCGGCATCAGGTTCTGCTCGGCTGTCTTCGGGCCTTTGGAACGCACCTCTCCGCCTCATTACTTTGCAAGGAAGCAGAATAGTAGGTTTATACGTATTATATAAATATGAACGGCGAAAAGAGATTGCCGGGAAACCTGCCTTTTGCAACTGGCTCCATGACGTCCCGCCTGCCTGAATAGGAACGGCGCAGCAGAAGCTGCGCCGTCAGCCTATAGGAGGCAATTCGTTGTCCGTCACACAACCGGCGTCGGCAGCTCTTTGCCGGCAAAATGCGCATCGAGATTGGCGAGAACAAGATCGGCCATGGCGCGCCGCGTCTGGTGCGTGCCGCTGCCGACATGCGGGGCGAGTGTGACGTTATCGAAGGCGAAAAGCGCTTCCGGCACCCGCGGCTCATCCTCGAAGACATCCAGCGCCGCGCCACCGACTACGCCGTTCGAAAGCGCTTCGACCAACGCCTTCTCATCCACCAGCGAACCGCGCGCCACATTGACGAGCACACCCTGCGGTCCAAGCGCCTTCAGCACATCCGCATTGACGATATGGCGCGTTTCTGCAGTGGCGGCGGCGGCGATGATCAGCACGTCGCAATTGGCAGCCAGCGCTTCGATGCTGTCATGATAATCATAGGCGACATCGCGACGGCTTCTCGCCGTGTAGGAAATGCGCGCATCAAAACCCTCAAGCCGCTTTGCGATCGCCTGACCGATGCGGCCAAGGCCGAAAATGCCGTAACGGCGGCCGGCCACACGGGTGGAAAGCCCCATATCGCCCTTCAGCCATTGGCCGGTGCGCACATGCTGATCCGCCTGCGGCAGCTTGCGCGCCTGCGCCAAAACGAGGCCAAGCGCGAGGTCGGCGACATCGGCCGTCAGCACGTCTGGCGTATTGGAGACGCGGAAGCCGCGCCGTTTCGCGTCAGTCAGATCGACCTTGTCGAAACCAACGCCGTTGATGGCGACGATTTCAAGATTGGAAAGCGCCGCGCCGATATCCGCCGGCAGGCCGATATGGCCGCCGGTGACGACGCCGCGGATCGCCGCGCCCTTTTCAGCAAGGAACGCCGCCTTGTCTGCGGCTTCGAACAGGCGATGCACGGTGAAGCGCTCGGCAAGTTCCTGTTCCAGTGCCGGGATAAGCGGGCACAGTTGCACGATTTCAGTGGTCATGGAGTTTCCTTTGCGCCGGTGAACTACTTCACATCGGCCTTGACGAATTGCCGGAGTTCCGGCGTTTGCGGATTGGCGAACAATTCAGAAGAACGGCCCTGCTCCCAGATCTTGCCCTTGTGCATGAAGATGGTCTCGGTCGCCACGCGGCGCGCAAAAGCCATTTCATGGGTGACGAGGATCATGGTCATGCCGTCTTTCGCGAGGTTTTCCATCACGGTCAGCACTTCCTCGGTCAGCTCGGGATCGAGTGCTGAGGTCACCTCGTCGAACAGCATCACCTTCGGCCGCATGGCAAGCGAGCGGGCAATCGCCACGCGCTGCTGCTGGCCGCCGGAAAGCTGGTCGGGATAGGAATCGAATTTCTCCGACAGGCCGACGAGTTGCAGAACCTCGCGGGCAATGTCCTTCGTTTCCGATTTTGCCACATCCTTGACGATGCGCGGAGCGAGCATGATGTTTTCGCCGACCGTCAGATGCGGGAAAAGATTGTAGCTCTGGAACACGATGCCAACATCGGTGCGCAGCTTGCGCAGCGCTGTGGCATCTCCGCCCAGCGCATGGCCGGCGATTTCGATGCGGCCCGAATTGATCTTCTCCAACCCGTTCATGCAGCGCAGCAGCGTGCTCTTGCCCGAGCCGGAGCGGCCGATGAGGGCGAAAACTTCACCACGGCCGACCGTCAGCGACACGCCTTTGAGGACTTCCAGAGCGCCAAAGCTCTTGTGAACGTTTTCAACGATTACTTCCGGCATGAAGCCTCCTTTCCAGCCAACGAGACAGCTGGGACAACGGGTAGCAGACGATGAAATAAAGCACGGCCACCGCGACGAAGACGCGGAACGGCTGGAACGTGGCATTGTTGATGAGCTGCCCCGCTCTCGCCAGTTCGACGAAACCGATGATCGATGCGATGGACGTATTCTTGACGACCTGAACGGCAAAACCGACGGTCGGCGGCAGGGAAATGCGGATCGCCTGCGGCAGGATGACGTAGCGATATTGCTGGGCGCGGGTAAGCGCCAGCGATTCCGATGCTTCCCACTGCTGCTTCGGCACCGCCTGGATGCAGCCGCGCCAGATTTCGGCGAGATAACCCGACGTATAGATCGTCATCGATGCGCCGGCGGCAATCAGTGGCGGCAGTTCCAGTCCGGCAAGGCTGAGGCCGTAATAGGACAGGAACAGGATCATCAGCACCGGAATACCCTGAATAACCTGGATATAGGTGCCGGCGGCAATGCGCAGCGCCTTGAAATTCGAGGTGCGGGCCAGCGCCACGAAGAAACCGACGAGGCCACCGCCGATGAGCGCAATGATCGTCAGAAGCACGGTCCATTGCAGGGCGGTCAGCAGGAAGCCGAACTCGTTCCAGCCGAAAGTTCGAAGAGTCATGACTGCACCTCCGGCATGGCGGTCATCGTCTTGCGGGCCACGCGGCGGCCGAACAGCCACATGCCGACAAGGGCAAGGATGAGCCGCAGGCTGAGCGCCAGCGCAAGATAGATGAGCGTGACGACGATATAGACCTCGAAGGAGCGATAGGTCTGCGATTCCACGAAGGCTGCGGCGGCCGCAAGCTCATGGGTGGAAATGGCCGAGCATATGCTCGATGCCAGCATCATCAGCACAAACTGGCTGCAAAGCGAGGGATAGACCTTGGCGATGGCAGGCACGAGGATGACGTGACGGTAGATCTGGTATTTTGTGAAGCCCAGAGCCTCGCCCGCCTCGATCTGCGACTTGTGCACCGCCTCGATGCCGGCGCGGATGATTTCCGTCGAATAGGCAGCAAGATTGATCGTCATGCCGATCAGCGCTGCCGTATCCGCCCCGACGCGAAAGCCGAGACCGGGCAAACCGAAATAGACGATGAAAAGCTGCACCAGAAACGGCGTGTTGCGGATCACCTCCACATAACCGTCCACGATGATACGGACGATGCCGCCATTGATGGAGCGCAGCGAGGCTAGAAGAATTCCGAAAGCGCAGCCCAGCACGATGGAGAGGACCGACAGCTTGATCGTCAGCCATATGCCGTTCAGAATCTCATTCTGATATTGGGCGAGCGCGCCGAATTGAAAAGTATAGGACATGCGTCACTCCGTTGACATTTCCCGGCCCGCCGGAATGTTCCCCGGCGGGCGCGTTGAAAGGCTCAATCAGAAGCTTGGCAATTGCGGCAGCGGACGGCCGGTCCACTTCACCGAGATACGGTCGAGATCGCCCGACATCTTCATGAGATAGATGGAAGTGTTCAGCCACTGACGCAGCTCGAAATCCTCGATCTTCGTCGCCATGGAATTGCCCTGCTGGAAGAAGGTGAAACCAACCTGCAGACCGGCTTCCGGACGCTGCTTGATGATCGCTTCGCCAACCGTGGACGGCAGGGCCACGGCATCTACCTGACCAGCAAGCAGAGCCTGGGCGCTGGTGGAATCGTCCTCATAGACAACGATTTCAAGACCTTCGACATTAGCCTTGCGCAGCGCGGTTTCCTGCGAGGAACCGCGATTGACCGAAACGCGTTTGCCCTTGAGGCTGTCGAGATTTTCGAACTTCTGGTCCTTGCCGGAGATGATGTCCATGTTGAACGCGCTGTAGGGCTGCGTGAACATGACGGTCTTGGCGCGTTCGCCGGTCGGCGCAAGCGTCGCGACAAGGAAATCGACCTTGCCGGTCTGAAGTGCCGGGATACGCGCCGGCGGTGTCAGCGGCACCAGTTCCACCGGCAGCGACAGGTAAGAGCCGATCAGATTGGCGACATCAACGTCATAACCGGAAGGATTGCCCTTCTCGTCCACCATGCCCATCGGCGGTGCACCGGTGAGAACGCCGATCTTGACCTTGCCACGCGCCGTGATCTCGCTGAGCGAGACGGCATGGGCGGACGTGGTGGCAGCAAGCGAAGCTGCGACAACACCGACTGCAACGGTCATGTTCTTCAGAAATCTGGATATGCTCATGGTTTCTCCTCCAACCCTATAGTGGCTGCCCAAAGTGGAACAGCGGCCTTGCGCAAACCGGAAAATGTTCTCGATAACATTTTAACGCGATTGACTAAAAACTCCTCCCAAGAAACCGCGAAAGCACAAAACCAGATGAATTCCCTATGAAATTCAACAATTTCGGCTGGTTATCGATTTTCCTCTGCTCGACACCGTTTCACGTTCTTGGCAGGACTAATAATGCATGTTATCGGTATCATTGCAAGTCCGATCTACAGAACTGTTTCGGTCGGCATTCATTCGGGAGGAAACATGTACACACGCTCGGCAATTTTCGAAGGCAGGATTCACCCCGGTCGGGAGGAGGAGTTTTTCCGTATCGTGGAGGAGAAATTGCTGCCGGTCTGGAAGCGCATGCCGAACGCGCAGGCCGTGCGGGTGATGCGCACCGAGCGCACCGACCCGGATGCGGCCTCGATCATCATGGTGCAGGAAATCGACTATCCGTCGATGGAGGCGGTGGAAGAAGCACTGGTTTCTCCCGTGCGGCTGGAAGGCCGTGTGCTGACGGATGAGATGATGAGCATGTGCGACGGCCGCTTTTACCATCTGGTCTATAGCCGCGTCGCATAAATCCGGTGCACGCCGCACCGATATGCAATCATGCGGCGTGCTTTCCCTTGATATCTTCGTGTATGTCTTGTCCTGAACCGGTTCGAATTTAGGGAGACATGCTTTGGTGGAGCGCACGCCCTTGGCCGCAGCGTTAGTCACGTCAAAAAAAGCTACCATGAGCGACGTCTCGAAACTCGCGGGCGTCTCCAAGATGACCGTTTCGCGGGTGCTGGCCGATCCTGCGCTGGTGTCTGAAGAGACACGCCAGAAGGTGATGAAGGCCATCGAGAAGCTCGGTTATGTGCCGGATCGAATCGCCGGATCGCTTTCCTCCCGCCGTACCAATTTCATCACCGCCATCCTGCCGACGCTCACCAACTCCAACTTCGCCGATAGCGCTCAAGGGCTCGCCAATGCGCTGCGCGCGGCCGACTACCAGTTGCTGATCGGTTACACCATGTACGATCTGCAGGAGGAAGAGCGCGTCATCCGCACCATGATGGAGCGCCGCCCCGACGCCATTGTCGTCGCCGGCACGGTGCATACCAAGATGGCAAGCGAAGTCTTGATGCGCGCCGGTATCCCCATCGTGGAAATCTGGGACGTTCCCGAACATCCGATCGATCATGCTGTCGGTTTTTCCAATTACGAAGTGGGAAGAACCGCCGCCAAACATCTGATATCACTTGGATTTAAAAGAATCGGCGCGCTCGGCTCAAGAGCCGATGGCGACGTGAAGGACTGGCGCGGCGAAACCCGCCTTCTCGGTTTTGGCGCGGCGCTGCGCGAAGCCGGCATTGCCGACGACCTTATCATCCGCGAAGGCAGTGCGCCGGTCTCCTATGACCACGGGGCAAAGACGCTCGGCTCGCTGCTGGCCAAGGCACCGGATGTCGAGGCCATCTTCGCCGTCTCGGATATTTCCGCCGTCGGCGCACTGATGGAATGTCATCGCCGCGGCATTCATGTGCCCGAACGCATTTCCATCCTCGGTTTTGGCGATTTCGATATCGGCAGGCAATGTTATCCGGCGATTTCTACGATCAGGGTCGACGCCCAGATGATCGGCCGCAAGGCGGGCGAATTGCTGCTTTCGATATTGGAGGCAGAAAAGGACGCTGCCATTCCCGAGGGTGCACGGGTGGATGTCGGGTTCGAGCTGATCGTGCGGGAGACGACGAAGCGGGCGGGCGGCTAATCCACTCTCTTCCCTCACTCCTGTGCTTGTCACAGGAACCCAGCCGACGTGCGTCTGCGCGGCGAAAGGGATTTTTCAGCCCAAGGACTTGGGCTGACTGGATCCCTGTGACAAGCACAGGGATGAGGGAAGCGCGGTGTATCGCCCTTACCGCGCGCCCCAGGTATCCGTCAGCCGATACCCCTCCGGCCATGGATCAGAGGGATCAAGCATGTGCTGGTGGATGCCGGTAATCCAGCCGCGGCCGGAGATTTCCGGCAGGATGGCCGGACGGTCGCCGACCTTGGTGGTCCCAAGAATACGGCCGGTGAAGGTGGAACCGATCAGCGACACCGCCGTCAGCGTTTCGCCTTCCTTCATTTCGCCGCGCGCATGCAGCACCGCCATGCGGGCCGAAAGCGCCGTGCCGGTCGGCGAACGATCGACCTTGCCCGGCTGGATGGCGACTGCCGCCCCTGCCCGCAGACCCTCCGCCGTGCGCTCCACCTTGCCCGCGAACAGGCAGAATGAAAAATGCCGCCAGTCCGGGTTTTCGGGATGGTCGAAGCCCAAAGCCTTGTTGGCGGCATTGGTGATGCGCACGCCGAGGCGGGCAATGTCATGTGCCTCTTCCGGCTTCAGTCTGAAACCCATAGCCTCGGCATCGACGATGACGAAGCTGTCGCCGCCATAAGCGGTATCCACCTTCAGCATACCGAGGCCCTCAACCTCGAGTTCGGCATCGAGTTTCGCGGCAAAGCTCGGGAGGTTCTGCACGAAAATGCGTTCGGCCTTGCCGTTGCGGCATTCGGCACGCACTTTTACCAGCCCGCCGGGGGCTTCCAGAAGCATATGGGTTTCCGGTTCCTGCATCGGCACGATGCCGCCATCCAGAAGCACGGTGGAGACGCAGATGGAGTTGGAGCCGGACATGGGCGGCGTGTCTTCCGGCTCCATGATGATGAAGGCGGCGTCCGCGTCAGGATGTTTCGGCGGCACCAGCAGGTTGACGTGGCGGAACACGCCGCCGCGCGGCTCGTTGAGCACAAAATTGCGCAGGGTCTCATCGCGGGCGATGAAACGGCTCTGTTCCCAGATCGTCTCACCCGGTGGCGGCTTTACGCCGCCGACGATCACATCCCCCACCTCGCCTTCCGCATGGGCGGAGATGACGTGAACGGTCTTGATACTGCGCATTGAATTCTCCTCAAGAGCATTTCCAGTAAAAGTGCGTAGCGGTTTTACGTCCGGAAAATGCGGAAAACGAAAGATCGAGAGCGCGTCTGAACGCGCTCTAGGAAAGCCAGGCGGGAAGACGGGAATCAGCTCGGCCGGTCAGCGCGCTTTCAACGCAATCGGCAAGGCTGCCGAAGCGCACCGCGCGGCCGCTGAGGCCGGGCCCGTAATGGGCGTATTTGCCGGAATTGGTCATCAGGGCGCGGGTCTTCGGTGGGAAGACCGGCTCGGAAATGGAGCACCAGCAGAGATCAGGCAGCACCTGCACGCCGCTGCCATGCAGGCTTTGCAGCGTGCCGTCCTGCCCGGCCGCATCGATGACCTGCTGACCGGCAGTGACGATGACGGCGACATCCGCATGGCGCCTGCGGCCGGCAAATTCAGCCGCAAGAGCGTGGCACTCCTCCAGCGAGGCATGCGGACTGCCGATGGCGACAAGCTGCACCTCTTCCGGTCCTTCGTTGAGAAGCGACCAGCCGGCGGCCATATCGGCAAGCGAGATGGTGACGGTGTCAGCCGTGTCAATCGGGGTCAACCCGGCTTCCGGCGTTACACCCTCGATATGCAGCATGGGTGCTGCGGAGGTGGTGCCAAAAGCAGCGCAGAGCGCCTTCAAATCATCCCGAGACGGCTTTGCAGAGCCGAGGCCGCGCAGCAGCGGAATACAATCCGGCGCTGCCTTACCGGCGAGATAACCGACGAGCGGCCAGAAGGCGTCGTTGATGCCCTCAGGCAAAGCCACGTCGACAATACGCTGCGGACGACGGTTTTCTTCGAGATAAACGCCTGACAATGGCGCCCTGCCCGTCAGTGCAATGCAGAGATCGAGAAAGTCAGGATGTTTGGCAGTGCGTGCGCCGAGCACCGTATTGGCGAAGATCACCGCGTTCGATTCGGCCCAGGCGATCGATTCGCCGGCACTCGGCGCGCTGTCGAGCAGGTAAGGCGAACAGGTGAAAGTGGGTCGACAGCCCATGCGCACATAGGCATCCGCCAGTCTCGCGGCCGGATCGCCGAAATCATCAGGCACGCCCTGCGCCCGCCAGTGCGCCTTGTCCACCGAAATGGCGTTCATGGTCGTCGGCACCCGCACCCTGCCGCCCATATCAGCCATCTTTTCCGCGAAGGTGAGGTTGGCGGGGCTGGCATAGATACAGCCGTCAATGTGACCCTGCGTGATATCGATGAGCGCAGACGCCCCCTGCTGGGCCGCCATGGCGACGATGATGCGCATGGCCTGGCGCACGGCGATGCCATCCCGACCCTCGAGCATCGCCCGGTCCTCATCCTCAAGGTCGAGATGGGCAATCGCCGGAGGCGCGATGGCAAGCGACAGGCCATCGGCCTCGATGCTGTTTCCATCAATGCGGACATGGGCGGCCCGGGAAAAGCGGGCGAAATTTTCGGCGTCGAGGCGGATGACCGGCAGCGCCCTGTCGAACATTTCCGCCGCCACAAGTGCGCCCAGCGTCAGCACATCTTCCGCCTCGCAGAAAACCAGTGCGGACGGCGCGCGGCCGGTGAGGATGAGATCGAGCAACACGCCCGACCCCGTGCACGAGCCGCGGCTGGTCGGCATGAACAGCACGCCGCCGGTGAGACAGATGCCGTGCAGCGGGTGATGCACATCGATCACCCTGCCGGTGGCGGGATCGACACCACCCCAGAAACTCAACGCTTCTGTCGTGGCGATCACGGGGCCTTCGGCCGCACCGGCCAGGATGCTGCGGGCTTCAGGAACGGCTGTTGTCGAAACGGCAGAAGACATTGGAAATCTCCGTCAGAAACGTTGCGGCGAAAATGCCCTTGTATCGATGGCGGGTTTTTGCCCCGTCAGAAGATCGGCGACGATGCGGGCCGTGCCCGCCGATTGCGTCAGCCCCAGATGCCCGTGGCCGAAAGCATAAACCACCCGTGCCGTGTGCCGCGCTTCGCCGATGGCCGGCAGGCTGTCCGGCAGCGACGGGCGAAAACCCATCCATTGCTTGCCGCCCTCGGTTTTCAGGCCCGGCAAGAAAGTTTTCGCCTTGGCCAGAAGCGCCTCGGAACGGGCGAAATTGGCCGGAAGCTCAAGCCCGCCCAGCTCGACCGCACCGCCGACGCGGATGCCGGAAGAAAGCCGCGTGACGACGAAACCATGACCGCCGAAGGTCACCTGCGTGCGCAGATCGAAAGCCCCGGACGGCAATGTGGTATTATACCCCCGTTCCGTTTCCAGCGGAATTTTTTCCCCGAGTGAACGGGCGATGCGATGCGAAAAGGCGCCCGCAGCCAGCACCACCTTGGCGGCCTTGCGGGTACGACCGTCATGGCTCACCACCTCGACACCATCTTCAAGCGGCCTGAGCGACGCGATATCGAGGCGTTCGATGCGCCCGCCTATGGCGCGGAAATGTTCGGCCAGCGCCAGCGTGTAGAGCTTCGGGTCGGCGATGGAATACCATCCCGGCGTGAACGTGCCGCAGGTGAAACGCGACGCGATGCCGGGCTGTATCTCGGCCATCTGTTCGGCATTGAGATGCCGGAACTCGATACCGTGGCGCTCACGCGCCTTCCAGCCGGGAAGCGAACTTTCGAACTCCGCATCGCTTTCATAGACTTGGAGGTTGCCCTCTTTGCGCAGCATGGCTGTTGTCTCGGTCTTTTTCAGGAATGGCTCCAGCTCGACCTTCGACAGATCCATCAGCGCCGTCTGGGCGGCGGTGGAATGTTCCACCTTCGATGCCGCACAGGCCCGCCAGAACCGGAACATCCACGGCGCGATCTTCAGCGCATAGGAGGGCGGCACGCTGAGTGGACCGAGCGGATCGAGCAGCCATTTCGGCGCTTTCCAGAGAATGCCGGGCGATGCAAGTGGCAGGATATCGGTGAAGGCAAAGGCGCCGGCATTGCCGGCTGAAGCGCCCGCTGCTGGTCCCTCACGGTCGATGACCGTGACCGAAAGACCGCGGCCCTGCGCCGCGATTGCCGCCGAGAGGCCGACGACGCCGGCCCCAATGACGATGACATCATGTGCAGGCATTACCGCACGCTCGCCAGGAACTTCTGGGTTTCAGCATGCTGCGGCGCGCCGAACAGCTGGTCCGGTGTGCCGATTTCCGCCATCACGCCCTGATGGAAGAAGGCGACGCGGTTCGAGACATCGCGGGCGAAGGCCATTTCGTGGGTGACGCAGATCATCGTCATGCCTTCATCCGCCAGCATCTTCAGCGTATCGAGCACCTCGCCCACCAGCATCGGGTCAAGCGCAGAGGTGACCTCGTCGAACAGCATATATTCCGGCGACATGGCAAGCGCGCGGGCAATCGCCATACGCTGCTGCTGGCCGCCGGACATGCGGTTCGGATAGACCTTCAGCTTTTCGGCAAGGCCGACATGGGTCAATTGCTTGACCGCGATTTCCTCAGCCTTCTCCTTGGAAATACCGAGCACCTTGCGCGGCGCCAGCATGACGTTTTCAAGCACGGTCAGATGCGGAAAGGCGTTCCATTGCTGGAAGACGATGCCAACCTTGCGGCGCAGCTTGTTGAGGTCGGTCGACTTGGCGTGCACCTCGGTGCCGTCGATGACGATCTTGCCGCTGTCGATCGGCTCGAGGCCGTTGATGCAGGTGAGCAGCGTCGACTTGCCGGAACCGGAGCCGCCGATGATGGTGACGACCTCGCCCTTGTTGACGGTAAGGTTGATCCCTTTCAGAACCTCCAGCGGGCCGAAGGATTTGCGGACGTTTTCGATCTCAATCATTGGGGGACCACCGTCTTTCGAGATACCCGCCGAAACGGGCGATGGGGAAGCTGATAAGGAAGTAGATGGCGCCGCAGATCATCAGGATGGTCAGCGGTTCCTGCAGGCGGGTGACGAGGATCTGCGAGGCGCGCAGAAGCTCGATGAGGCCGAGCCACAGCACCAGCGCCGAATCCTTCATGACGCCGAGCGTCAAGCCGATCCAGGAGGGCAGCGACACGCGGGTGGCAAGCGGCAGCACGATGTAGCGCATGTCCTGCGACCACGTCATGCCGAGCGACCGGCAGGCACGCCGCGTATTCGACGGCACCGCACCGATGCCGCCGCGCACGATCTCTGTGCAATAGGCCGCCGTATAAAGCGACAGCACCACGCAGGAGGTGGTGAATGGCGGCCAGCCGAGCTTGGCGATCGACTGGAAGGCATTGCCGAGCACCAGCTGGATAAGCAGCGGCACGGAACGGAAAATATCCAGAATGAAGGTCAGCGGCAGCGACCAATAGGGGCCGAACTGGAAGCGGATGATGCCGAAGATGATCCCCATGATGGTGCCTGCCGTGACGGCGACGGCGGTGACGGCAAGCGTCATGCCGGCACCCTTGGCCAGGAAGGCGAGATCACTCCAGGTGAGAGCGGTTTCAAACATGGCTCACCTCTCTCAATAACGGAACAGACGCGCGGCCAGTAATCGGGCGGCAAGCGTGACGATCTTGGCGATCACGTAATAGATGACCGCGGCGAGCGCGAAGAATTCAAAGGTGCGGAACGAACGGGCGTTCAAGGCCTGTGTGACGCCGGCGAGATCCGTATTCATGCCGACGGTGACACCGAGCGAGGTCATGAGGATTGCCCAGACCATCTGGTTGGTGGCAGGCAGAAACGCGACGCGCAGCATCTGCGGCATGATGATCAGACGGAAGGTCTGCATCGACGTCATGCCGAGCGAACGGCCGGAACGGGTCTGCGTATCGGGAATGGCTTTCAGCGCGCCACGGAAATTCTCCGCGAGATAACCGGCATTGTTGAAGGCGATACCGACCAGAAGCGCCGTATAGGGGCTCAGATGAATGCCGAAATTGCCAAGGCCGAAATGGGCCATGTAAATCTGGAACAGCGCCGGCGTGTTGCGGGCGACTTCCACCCAGACGGAGGCGAAAGCGCCAAGGATACGGTTGCCGGAGAGCCGGAACAGCGTCAGCGCGATGGCGAAGGTCAGACCGATCACCATCGACAGAATGGCGATCTGCAGCGTCACCACCGCACCGTCCAGAAGCTGCGGCAGAGCCTTCAGCGCCTGATTCCAGTGGAATGTATAGTTGAACATTAAGTGTCCCGCCTTTTCAGAAACGATCAACGGCGCGATCATTTCGACCGCGCCGTTTACGAAAAGTCCTGATCAGCGATAAACGCCGTTGACGGTGAGCGAAGGAACTTCGCCGCCAACCCATTTTTCATAGAGTTCGGCGTAACGGCCGGTGCGAACCTGCTGGTTGATGAAGAGGTTCAGGTAGTTGATGAGGCCGTATTCATCGCGGTTGGTGAAGAGCGCGACATAGTCGATGTCGTAAGGCGCCTTGCCGACCACGGAGATGCCGGCGAACTTGCCGCCCTTCACGTTGGACTGGGCAACCGTCGAGGTGGAAACGGTGGCGTCGATCTGGCCCTGGCTGAGTGCGAGGAACACGTCTGCCTGCGTCTGGTACGGGCGGAATTCACCGGTGCCCCATTCCTTGACCGACTTTTCGAGCGCGATGGCTTCGAACGTGCCGGCGGTTGCGCCAACGGTCTTGCCCTTCATGTCTTCGAACGACTTGATGCCCGACTTGTCGTTGGCGGTAACGGCCATTTCGAAGGCGAAGTAAGGCACGGTCATGCCGACTGTCTTGGCACGCTCCAGCGTATCGGAGGTGGACGCAACGCCAACGTCGACGCGGCCGGACATCAGCGCCGGAATACGCTCGGGAAACGGCGTTTCGACGATTTCAGCCGTGACGCCAAGCGCCTTGGCGAGATCGTTGCAATAATCGACGTCAAAGCCGATCGGATTGTTGGCGTCATCACGCGCGCCCATCGGCGGGAAGTCGAGCACAACGGCGCAACGCAGCGTGCCGGACGAAATAATGTCGTCAAGCTTGTCGGCCTTGGCCGGGGTGATAGCGGAAGTGGCGGCCAGCAGGCCGGCGAAAATGACCGATTTTTTCATTCTTGATTTGCTCCCAGAATTGGTCTGCCCTTGAAGGCGCGGTCACTATTTCCCCAAGAAAGCGATAAATCAACATAAAAATACAATGAGTATACAAAAAGAATTTTGTGCACGTGCGAACTGATGAGGTTCAATGGATTAGTTTCGAAAGCTGGCGCGAGGAGCCGACAAGGTGAGCGGAAACATCAAAGGCCCCTCATCCCTGTGCTTGTCACAGGGATCCAGCCAGCCCAAGTCTTTGGGCTAAATAGAGTCTTTCCGACGCGCAGACGCGCGTCTGCTGGATTCCTGTGACAAGCACAGGAATGAGGGCCTAAGGAATCTTTGTGTCCGATAAAGTGGATTCCCGCTCTGACACAGCCGCACCGAAAAGACACGTTGCATTACCCCAGCCATTGTATACTTTATGTATTCAAAATGTGCGAGCCGATATCGGAGGATTATGATGAGCGACACCACCACCTTGACCATCGACGAACTATTTCAACGGGTGGAGGCGATTTTCCGCAGGGCTGGCTTAAATGCCGTGCAGTCGGGAGCGCTGGCGCGCGTCATCACCGCCGGTGAGCGCGACGCCTGCAAGTCCCATGGCATTTACCGCATTGAAGGCGCATTGCGCACCGTCAAGGCCGGCAAGGTGAAGCCCGATGCCACACCTGATGTGGCCCAGGAGGACGGTACGGCGATCGTGAAGGTCAATGCCAATGGCGGCTTCGCCAATCCTGCCTTCGAGCTTGGCCTGCCGGTTCTGGTGGAACGCGCGGAACGTTTGGGCGTCGCCGCACTCGTCATCAATGACTGCACCCATTTTTCGGCGCTCTGGCCCGAGGTGGAGGGACTGACCTCGAACGGGCTGGCCGGACTGGTGATGTGCCCGAGCTATTCCACCGTCGCGCCGACGGGAGGAACCAAACCGCTGCTCGGCACCAACCCCTTCGCTTTCGGCTGGCCGCGCAAGGACACCTCGCCTTACGTCTTTGATTTCGCGACATCCGTTGCCGCCCGCGGCGAGATAGAACTGCACCGGCGCGCGGGAAAACCTTTACCCGAAGGCTGGGCGGTCGATGCAGACGGCAATCCGACGACGGACCCGGAGGCGGCCCTTGCCGGCGCCATGCTGCCCTTTGGCGGCCACAAGGGTTCTGCCATCGGCACCATGATCGAGCTTCTCGCCGGCATCATGATCGGCGACCTCACCAGTCCCGAAGTGCTGGACTATCTCGGCACCACCACGCTTGCGCCCTTCCATGGGGAACTGATCGTCGCCTTTTCCCCGGAGGCCTTTGCCAAGGGGCGGCCGGGAGACCCCTTCCAGCGCGCGGAAGTGCTGTTTGACGCCATCATCGGCCAGGGCGCCCGCCTGCCCTCCGGCCGCCGTTTTGCCGCCCGTGCCAAATCGGAAAATGAAGGTATTACGCTGACCGCTGCAGAAGTGGCCGGGCTCGACCAACTGCTGGAGAAGGGACTGGACGCGGTCTCCTGACCGCAAAGCGGAAACAAGAAGGCTCGCGAACGCGGGCCTTCTCGCAATGACAAAGTCACTCAGCGTTTTTTTGCAACTGCACAGCATCCCCGCCCCGTCACCCCGGACCTGATCCGGGGTCCAATGCGATCAAGTCTTTGATCACGAAAGACTCATTCCTCACGGCGCAGACGCGCCGTGGCTGGATGCCGGGTCAAGTCCAGCATGACGGAGGGGAGACATCAAACCTCCTGACATGCAAAAAAGGCCCGCATTTGCGGGCCTTTTGTTTTCACATCAGCGGCTGCTTAGGCAGCCTTGCAGGCCTGCACGGCACCCGGAAGCTTGCTCCAGTCGGCATACCAGCTGTTGAACAGCTCGAACTGCGCTTCGACATAACCGCGCTGGCTGTCCGTCAGGGCATCGGTTTCGTTGAAGTGCAGCGTGTATTCCTTGTCGCCCTTCAGCACCATCATGTGCTTGAAATAGAGAACCAGATCCGGGCCTTCATCGAAGGACGAGAGAACGGCGAGCGCCTGTTCCAGTTCCAGCGCACGGGCGCGGGCATCCGCATCACCCTTGGCGGCGGCCTGCGACAGCTTGCAGAGGTGAATGACTTCCTTCGGCAGCACGTTGCCGATGCCGGTGATGGCGCCGGTTGCACCGCAATTGACGAAGCCGTGGAAAACGGCGGTATCGACGCCGATCATAAGAGTGACGTCGTCATCACGGCTGGTGATATTTTCAGCAGCGTAACGCATATCCGCCGGGCCCCCGAATTCCTTGAAGCCGACGAGGTTCTTGTGCTCGGCGCGTAGCGCGAAGAAGAGATCGGCACGGGTGGCGAAGCCATAATAGGGGCTGTTGTAGATGACGGCCGGGATTTCAGGAGCCGCCGCGAGGATGGCCTTGAAATGCGCCTTCTGGGCAGAGATGACCGAACCGCGCGACAGGACGCGCGGAATAACCATCAGACCCTTGGCGCCAACCTTCTGGGCGTGGGCAGCATGGGCAACGGCAGACGCCGTGTTGACCGCGCCGGTGCCGACGATGACCGGAATGCCAGCCTTCACCAGGCGCTCCACGCCTTCCATGCGCTGCTCATCCGTCAGGAGCGGCCAGTCGCCCATGGAACCGCAATAAACCACGGCCGACATGCCATCGGCGATCAGTTCCTTGCCCTTGCGAACAAGCGCATCGAAATCAGGGGTGCGATCATCCTTGCAGGGGGTCATCAAGGCGGGAATCACGCCGGAAAAAATGCTGGCCGTCATTACTAGCTCCTAAGGGACATGTTTTTCGGGAATGGACGCACGTCCGCGCCACCCATTCGACAGGGACATTACTATCTTGTATTTTATTTGTCGACAAGAAATCGACAAGCTACAGATTTATTTCCAGCCGCTCGTTTCGCACCAGCAGTTTCTGCACCTGCCGCACGATCTGTTCGGCGTGCTCCCGCGCCAGCCTTTCGGAAAGAGCGATATCGCGAGCGGCAATCGCCGCGATCATCTCTTCATGATCATCGACGAAACGCTTGGGCAGACGATCATCATAGGACTGGTAATAAAGCCTGAGGATGCGCCGTCCCTCATCCAAAAGCCGCTTGAACAGGCTGGTGAAATAGGGGTTGCGCCCGGCTTCGGCGATGGAAAGGTGAAGGGCGGCATTGGTGGAAATCATCGCCAGCGCATCCTGCTCCTCGACCGCAATGGCGAATTCCGCGTTGTGGGCGCGGATTCCGGCCAGATCTTCCGGACGGTGATATTGCGCGGCAAGCTGGGTCGTTACCCGGTACATCAACACAAGCGCATCGAAATAGGTATGCATGTTGAGGAAATCGATATTCGACACCATGGTGGAGCGGTTCGGCAGCGTATCGATCAGCCCCTCGCCCGAAAGCCGCACCAGTGCCTCGCGGATGGGCGTGCGTGACATCTTGAACCGCTCGGCAAGCTGCACCTCGTCGATGGGACTGCCCGGCGGCAGAACCAGATCGAGAATCTCGTCGCGCAGCAGATCATAGACCATCTTCACGCCGGAGCCGCGCTTGCGCTCGGCAGAAGCAATTATATCCGTCATCATCAAATCCCTCTTGTCGACATAAAGAGTACTATTATATTTTTTCGCAATCAACGCCGCGCAGCGCCGTCGCCTCTTCGAATGGCGGAATAATTGTTCAAAAACAACAAAAAGCCGTCGCGAAAATTGCCCGCGACGGCTTTTAATCGTTCGGTTTGTGGCGTGGGCGTTATTACCCCGCTTAAGGAAAGACGATTTCTCTAGGGAGCCAAGAATACGCGGCTTGTCCCTTCTCCCCGGCGGGGAGAAGAAACGCCCAGCAATGCCGCCCCTCTAACAAGACGTTAGTTGCGCAGGCCGGTGGCCACGACGGAAATCTTGAAGGCACCATCAAGCGTGGGGTCGAAGGAAGCGCCCATAACCACGTCGGTCTCTTCGCTCACAGCTTCGCGCACCAGCGTCATCGCCTCGTCGATTTCATAAAGCGTCAGATCGTTGCCGCCCGAGATGGATACCAGCGCGCCACGCGCCTCCTTCAGCGAGGGTTCGCCGAGCAGCGGATTCGCGATGGCTGCGGCCGCCGCTTCCGAGGCGCGTTTCGGACCCTTGGCCTGCGCCGTGCCCATCAGCGCCCGGCCGCCATTCTTCATGACATAGCGCACGTCGGCGAAATCGAGATTGACGAGGCCTTCGCGCAGGATGAGATCGGTGATGCAGCGCACGCCAAGCGACAGGACCTTGTCGGCCGTCTTCAGCGCATTCTCGAAGGTGGTGCCGGCATCGGCGATGCGCAGCAGGTTCTGGTTGGGAATGACGATGACGGTATCGGCCGTGTTGAGCAGGTTGGCAAAGCCATATTCCGCAGCCCGCATGCGGCGCGCGCCCTCGAAGCTGAAGGGAAGCGTGACGACACCGACGGTCAGGATATTTTTCGCCCGGCAGGCTTCGGCGATGACGGGGGCAGCACCCGTGCCGGTGCCGCCGCCCATGCCCGCGGTGATGAAACACATGTCGTAACCGCTCAGGTGATCCATGATCTCGTCGAGGGAATCGATCGCCGCCTGCCGGCCGACCTCCGGATCAGCGCCCGCTCCAAGCCCGCCGGTCAGTTCGGAGCTGAGCTGCACGAGACGCGGCGCATCGGTTTTCTTCAGCGCCTGAGCATCCGTATTGGCGGCGATGAAATCAACGCCGCCGATGCCCTCGGCAATCATGTTGTTGATCGCGTTGCCGCCACCGCCACCGACGCCGACGACGGCGATATTGGGCGTGTTGCGGGCAATGGTGGCGCGCGGAGACTGGGTCATCGTCTTATTCTCTTTCTAAACTCATAGGGTCCCGCGCCGTTTTTTGACCGCGGCACGCGAATGATCGGCAAGGTCCCAGCGCTTCCTCCCCGAGCGGGAAAGAGGCTGTAACGCTTTGAATTTTCATGCAGGCCTATCGCCCCATAATGGCGAAAGACCGGCGTTCCAGGGGGCGAAAGATGCTCCACGGCGACGTTCTCCGACCCCTTCCCCGGATGAAAACCGAACCGAATCAACTGCTTCGCTTCCTAGAGGTGATAGCCGAAAAGGCGCGCCGTTTACACTCCATTCACTATGTTTATCTCACTTTGGAACGAGTTACGCCGACAAGTGTTTGCTTGCCGACCGCGCTGGAGCGGCGGGAGATAAAACGGAACCGGCCCTTCCCGCTCCAGGCATAGTTGACGCATCGAAGGCCCGAAAACCGCGCTGCACTTTTCGGTCCGGTGCTCTGAAGCACACAGAATGGAGACAGGCATATGTTGGCAGACGTCTTGCAGAACGAACCGGGTTTCCGCACGGAACAGCCGCGTGTGTTGATCGTGGAAGACGAATTCCTCATCGCCATGGATATAGAGGATTCCATTTTGCAGGCGGAAGAAGAGGCTGATGTCATCGGCATCGCCAACCGGCTGGAAGAGGCCGTGGCGCTTGGCAGCCGCGCCGATATCGCCTTCGTCGACGTCAATCTTGCCGACGGACAGACCGGCCCGGAGATCGGGCGGCGGCTTTCCGAAGACCATGGCGTGGTGGTGATCTTCATGACGGCGAACCCCGAAGTCGTCGTCAATCTCGGCATAGGCGCCGGCGTGATCGCCAAGCCCGTGCCGCAGGATGCCGTGGAGCAGTGCCTTGCTTATGCCCTTGCCAGACGCGCAGGCACCCATGCCGTAACGCCCATCGGCATGATGGCTTTCGACTGAGATAATCCTGAAAATAAAGGGAAGTTTCCGAAAACAAAAAAGCCTGCCGCGGGAGGAGGTGCGGCAGGCTTTTTGAAAAGATGAACAGCGATATGGGAGGAGGAAAACCGCTGTCCCCGAGGCAATCCTTTGGGAGGAGGAGTAGGATCGCCCGCATTACCGAAAGGATGTGGGAGGAGGTACATCCGTTTCGATGATTTGAAGATACCATTTTTCTGCGCGTTTGACAGGCACAAGGTTGCAGCGCAGATATGCGTTTTGTGCATGGCAATATTCATCGTCGAAAATTCCTGGCGATTGGTTCGCTTCAGTCGTCCTCAGGCGTGGAATGACATCGCTTTGCACATACTCAACGTCATCCTCGGGCTTGACCCGAGGATCCTGACCCGTGGAAAGCAATGGATCCTCGGGTCAAGCCCGAGGATGACGGAGGAGAGGCCTCCAAAACAAAAACGCCCGCAAAGCGGGCGTTTGGGCATTCAATAGCGGCAATATCGTTATGATTACTTACCGACGGCGGCGCGGGCGACGCTGGTGATCTGGCTGCGATCGATACCGAGATCGTGCAGTTCACGGCTGCTCATACGGCCGAGTTCGTTGATGGTCTGACGATATTTGCGCCAATTGTTGAAGCTGCGTGCTACGTTCATGACATTACCCTTTCTGAGGTTTAGGTGACGTCAGTAACGTTTTCGTCCCGGCGTCCTTTGATGTCCTCTATATGCGCTTTTCGGTGACGCATTAACAGGCAGAATAAGGCAATCCACCCATGCACTGCATGCACGGGTTCCCCATGACGGTTTGCGGCGAAAAAGAAACGTGACTGAAATTCAGACAGTTCACCGGGCGTGGGACCATCCCTGCCGCTCAGAACTTGTAGCGGACGCCGAAGACGTTGGCGTTTGTGGCGCCTTTCATATTGCCCAATGTTTTGCCACCGCCGGAACGGTGGTGAAGACGCCAGAAGAATTCCGTCGAGGAATCCTCGCTGAAGGACACGTTGATTTCCGGCCCCAGATAAAACAGGACATTGGCATTGCCGTCGTCCTTGATTTCCTGTTCGCGCTCGCGGCCCCGCTGCGCATCCGTGACAAGGCTGAGGCCGGCGGTAAAGCTTGGCGTGATGAACAGCCGCTCTCCGAGCCTGATCTGCTCGTAACGCGCAACCGAACCCACCCAGACTTCACCCGTAAAGCCCTTGCCAAATCTGGCAGCGGCGCCGATTTCGCCGCCGAGTTTCACGTTGCCGATATGGTAGGGATAAAACTGGTAGCCGCCGCCCAGAATGGCGTTGCGCTCATATTCCACCGGAAAGAGGGCTGCACTTTTCAGCATGTCTTCTTTCGTCATGGCGCCGCCAAAACCGAATATCGCTTCGCTCGTCTCCGACGTCATATCTTCCGACGCGAGGGATGGTGTTGCCGCCAGAGCGATCATGGCTGCCAGTGAAAGACGTGCTGCAATATTCATTTTGCTACTCCTGAACAAAGCCCGCTTACCCAGCCGTCCTCATAGGCATATTCACGGAAGGCGAACATACCGTTACCGAACACAATTAATTCAACTTGCGTGGAAATGGGCAGAACAAGCGGAAAATCCGGCTGTCGTTGACCTGCCACTGAACTTTCATCCAGCGGCGACTAGAGCCCCGGCGGTTTTGAAT
>NZ_JARVRC010000008.1:0-176590 GCF_030209895.1 Agrobacterium sp. CFBP2214
GGGAGTGTGACATTCCAACTTTGCAGAAACACGACACTTTAACTTTGCGGCTACAAACAATAATCGCATAAGATAGATTATGGAACTGAAAAACTTGCGAACGCTTTATTTTTGAGGCGTTCGCGCTAGATCACATCCATCATAAGCCTCTAACTCCGTTCGCTCGAACGTGATGACGGAAAATTTGTCTGAACTCCCTGAAGCTTCCAAATCCCAGCGAGATTGCCAGCCTCATGACTGTTGATTGCGAAACGCGACAATAATCGGCAAGCGAATGAGTTGTTCCGAACGCCACCATTTCGGGATGTGCGGCAGCCGTCCGCGCCACCCGTTCCTGGTCCCTGGAAAGCCTGACATGGGCCTCTGCAATCATGCCCTTGAGTTCGGCAAAAGTTGTCGGTTTTGCGATAACGATATCGTTTCTCATGATGGTTATCCCAAGACGGTGCGCAGTCTCGAAGGTTAGCCCGCTTCCACAGGCGAGCCCCTGAACTTCATTTGAATGAATTCGAATGCTTTCGCAGTATATTCCTTAGGCGGTGCGTTCGCCGGGTCCTGTTCCGCCTCGATAACCAGCCATCCGGTGTAAGCGCTGTCCTTGACGAAACGGACGACCGGATCGAAATCAACGACGCCATCGCCGGGGACGGTGAACAGACCATTCCGCACACCGTCGTTGAAGCTGAGATCCTTCGAACGCACATCATCGTGGACTGCCATGCGGATGTCCTTCAGGTGGATGTGGACGATACGGTCCCCGAAGCGCTTGATCAGCTTAGCATAGTCAAAGCCCGCTGCGGCGGCGTGTCCGGTATCGAGAAGAAGACCGGCCTCCGGCCCGGCTTTACCTATGACGGCGGAAACCTCCTCGAAGGTTTCTGCGACCATCATCAGGTGATGATGATAAGCAAGCTTCAGGCCGTAAGCGTCGAAGAGACGCTTGCCAAAGTCGGTCAGGCGTGCGGAATAGGCGGCCCTGTCCGCAGTCGGCATGACAAGACGGCGGGACATCGGGGCATCGAACGGCGCCCCCGGCGTCATCATCGCAACTTCGCCATAGACGAGAACGCTGCATCCCATCGCTTTCAGCAGCGCGGCGTGATCCCCGACAGAGGCGATCTCGTCCTCGACCGACCTTTCCGCAAGCTGTCCCGAATGCCATCCTGATGCCAGGGCAAGACCTTGATTTTCAAGCAATGGCCGTAACACCGATGCATCGCGCGGAAATTTCCGGCCGAGTTCGATGCCCGCATAACCGTTCGATGCGGCCTCGGACAGACAGGTCTGCAGCGAGATCTCGGCCCCCAGATCCTCCAGGACATCGTTCGCCCACGAAAGAGGGCTTACCGCAAGGCGGGCTTTTGACAGGGGCAATGTCGTGTTATGGCCCATGGAAAATTCTCTCCTGTTTTTGAGCCTGTCTCCGTGACGTCACGTCGGCTTCGATACTGTGCAACCGCACCTCCTTTTCGGAATATCGGTTTGCCGGCGGGAGGGATATTCGCGCGCCGTCCCCGCCACAAGCCATATCAACCCATGCGGAACGGCTGTTTCTTCGACACGGACTCGATCGCAGCAAGTGCGATCGCCAGAGCGTTGCGGGCGTCGGCGCCTGTCGGTGCATCCTTGATCTCACCGTCGCGGACAGCCTCGACGAATGACGCGAGCTGGGCCGTATAGCCCTGAACGAAATGGTCCGTGTCACGACGCCAGGTGTCGTTGGAGACACCGTCCTTGTCGAAGAGCGTCATGCTGGAGCGGCGAACGTCGCCCATGGTGATCATGCCGCCCGAACCGAAGACTTCGCCACGGATATCGTAGCCGTACATCGCGCAGAAATTTGCCTCGGCGACGGCGATGGAACCATTGTCAAAGCGGATGTTGACAACTGCCGTATCGAGAAATCCCTTATCGCGGGCGTCCGGACGGACAAGCGCATCCGCCATCGCGAAGACTTCGACGGGTTTCGCGCCGGGGTTCAGCCACAGCAGCGTGTCGAAGTCATGGATCAACGTTTCGTAAAAGACCGTCCATAGGGGAATCCTGTCTGGATCGGCCCCGAATGGACCCGGGTCGCGGGTCAGCGAGCGGATGAGTTGCGGTGCGCCCACTTTCCCTGCGTCGATGGCCGCGCGGCCTTCAGCGAAGGCCTGGTCCCAGCGGCGGTTGAAACCGACCTGAAGCGGAACGCCCGCAGCTTTGGCCGCAGCGATACCACGGTCGGCGTCTTCAAGGGTGAGCGCCATCGGCTTTTCGCAGAAGACTGCTTTGCCCGCCTCGGCAGCCTGTACCAGAACGTTGGTATGGAAGCGCGCGGGGGTTGCGATGATGACGGCATCCAGACTCGGATGCGCCAGCATCTCAGCGACATCGGTGTAGGAAGCATCGACGTCCAGAATTTCAGCAAGCTTCGCAGCCGCACCGGGCGCAGGATCTGCGATGGCTACGAGTTCGGCGTCCACGATCCTCCTGGCAACGCTTTCACCGTGGAAGGAGCCGATGCGTCCGGCACCGATGAGACCGACATTGACAGTTTTGACCTTGGCCATAAGTTTTGTCCTGTTATGAAATTAGAGAGTGAATACTTCGCGGAAGGACGAGAGCGCAGCGTCCGAATCTCCGGCCGCCCATGCTTCCATCCCGATCGGGCCGGAATAGCCCATGGCGTTCAATGCCTTGGCGACGCCGTTCCAGTTAACTTCGCCCGTGCCCGGCTCGCAGCGACCGGGAACGTCGGCGACCTGGATCTCGCCGATCCATGGCAGGCACTTACCGCACAGCTCGATCAGGTTCCCCTCGCCGATCTGCGCATGGTAGAGGTCGAGATTGAGACGGAGACGGGGATGGTCGATGCTCGATACCAGAGCCAACGTGTCTTCAGCGCGGCCAAAGGGCACTCCGGGATGGTCGACCGGGAGGTTCAGGTTTTCGAGCGTGAAGACGACGTTTTCCTCTTCCGCCAGATCAACGATGCGGCGTAGCGCGTCCTGCGCCTTCAACCACATGGCTCCCGTGACGACCTCGATCGGCTGAACGGGAAGCCCACGGTCGCCGAGGCCGGTTCCGTGAAGATTGAGCCGCTGGACGCCGAGACGCTTGCCGATCTGAGCAGTTTCGCGGGCTGTCCTGAGGAGTTCGGCCGTACCCTCGTCATCGGTGAGACGGCCCGTGAGATAGCCGTTCATGATTGTGAAGGTTGCGCCTGTCGCCTCCAGCTTGCCGATATCGTGCTCCGGCCAGTTCCAGAGGCCAACGCCGAATCCCAACTCCTTCAGGCGGGAGGCGCGCCATTCGATCGGCTTGTCCCGCCACAGCATCTCGGCGCAGGCGGCCAGTGGAAACGCGTTGTTATTGGCATTGCTCATCGGGGTGTTTCCTGGTTTTTGGAACATGGTTGTCCGAAGCGCGGCGCGAGCGCCGAGCCGCGTTTCGTTTTTGCGCGCTGCGTCAGATCGTTCCGCCGAGTTCCGCAGAGATCGACTGAAGTTCCTTGCCGCCAGCCATCAGGTTCTGGAGGCCATCGAGATTGATTTCGTCCTTAGCGAATGTCCCGAGCGTTTTGCCCCGGTTCAACGCCGTGAAACGGTTTCCCACCGCATAGGCGTGACGGACGTTATGGGTAATGAAGATTACCCCCAGCCCTTTGCTGCGCACCTGATCGATATATTTTAGAACCATCGAGGTCTGCGCCACACCAAGGGCGGAGGTCGGCTCATCGAGAATGAGCACCTTCGCTCCGAAATAGACAGCACGGGCAATCGCCACACATTGCCGTTCGCCACCGGAAAGGGTGCCGACGGCCTGCCCGGGCTCGCGGACATCGATGCCGATCCTTCTCATCTCCTCGCTTGTGACACGATCCGCAAATTCCATGTCCATGTATTTGAACGGACCGAAACCCTTGAGCGGTTCGCGACCCATGAAGAAGTTGCGGGTCACTGACATCAGCGGGATCATCGCCAGATCCTGGTAGACGGTAGCGATGCCCGCATCGAGCGCACCGCGCGGACCGTTGAAGGCGTGCGGTTTTCCTTCGACCAGAAAGTCGCCCGATGTCGGCTTGTGTACGCCAGAAAGCGTGTTGATGAGGGTGGACTTGCCTGCTCCATTGTCTCCGAGAAGGCAGAGAACTTCGCCGGCATGGACGCTCAGGGAAACGCCGTTGAGTGCGATGATGGACCCGAAGTGCTTCACGAGGTTCTTGACCTCGACGAGTGGCGTGTGAGTGTTGCTCATCAGCGTTCTCCCGTCACGCGCTTGCGAATGAGGTTGTTGAATATGACCGCCGTTAGAAGCATGCCGCCGAGGAAGACGAGGTACCAATCCTGATCGATGGAGGTGTAGGTCAAGCCGATCAGCACCATGCCGAAGATGATGGAGCCGAAGAAGGCGCCGATTGCCGAACCGTAACCGCCCGTCAGAAGACATCCGCCGATAACGGCCGCGATGATGGCTTCGAATTCCTTCTGGAAGCCGCGCCGGGCGTCGGTGGAACCGGCATCGAGAACCGTTAGTATTGCAACAAGTGTGGCGCACATGGCGGTGACGATGAACAGGGTTGTTTTCACACGGGCGACAGGCACGCCGGATTTGCGGGCGGCCTTCGGATCGCCGCCGGATGCGAAGATCCAGTTACCAAAGCGCGTCCGAAGCAAGACCCATGTGGCGACGAGCGCAATAAGGACGAACCAGAGTATTTCGACAGGGATACCCGGAACCCTGGGCGCGCCGTTCGGAAAAGTGTCGATGATCCCGGCATTGGCAAGCCATTTAAACAATCCGGGAAAGGCATCACCGGAGAACAGCGGAGCGAGCGGGCTGTCGACAACCGCTTCCTTCATTCCGCGAAGCTGGGTTGCGCCGCCGCTTGCCCATTTCAGTCCGACGAGCGTGAGGCCGCGGAGAATGAAGAGGAATGCGAGTGTGACAATGAATGACGGCAGTCCGGTGCGCATTGTAAGCTGGGCATTGGTAATGCCAATGACCACGGCGAAACCCAGCGCGATCAGGATTGCGACACTGAGCGGCAGATCAAGGACAACGAGCGCCGTGCCGAAGACGAGGCCCGCAAAGGCAACCATGGAGCCGATAGACAGATCGAACTCGCCGCCGATCATAAGAAGCGCCGCGCCAATCGCCAGAATTCCAAGCTGGGCGGCTGGCGCCATGAAATTGACCACGCCGGCAAGCGTAAACATGGCGGGGTTGGCAGTGGAAAAGAAGAATATCGTTACGACGACCAGTCCTGCGACAGCGCCGAGTTCCGGACGCCGGGCGAGTGCGGTCATGGTCGATACCTTTTTCAGGCGTTCGTCAGATCGAGCCGAAGACCCGTTCTGTTCGTTGGCCAGCGTCATGGTCGTACCTCAGAGTTAAGTTGTTTTCCGTGCGCCATCGGTTTCCACTCACGCGTCACGCGGATCGGATGTCGGGCGATGAATGCAGCTCCCGCCGGAGGAGCGGGAGCTGCCGCAGGTCCCGCTCAGCGGACCCCCTGGGAGGATTTCTCGATAACCGAAGCCGCCGCGTCCTTCTCGACGAAGCTCGGACCCGAAGCGACATTGCCGGCCGGGATCGTCCCGTAGCGGGCATTGAGCGCGAGGAGCGTGACCGGGAGATAGCCCTGAAGATAGGGCTGCTGGTCGACGGCAAAGAGCGCCTTGCCCTCGGATACAGACTTCAGAAAATTGGCCGAAAGGTCATAGGAAGCAACCTTGACCTTGTCGCCATTGCCCATCTTCTCAACGACAGCCACCGCGCGCTCACCCACGAGTGGAGCGGACAGGCCGAGAACAACGTCGATGGACGGATCGGAGGTCAGAGCAGCCTGAATCTTGGACTCGATTTCGGCAGGATCCGCAGTCGCCGGCAGAATGGTGACCTTTCCACCTTCGAAGCCCTTCTCAGTGCCGGCGCAGCGCTGGTCGAGAGCGGCGTTACCGACTTCCTGATTGACGCAGAGAACATGTTTCAGGCCGAGCGACTTGAGCTTTGCACCAACTTTCACGCCCGCCGGAAGTTCGTCCTGACCGACGTGGAGCTTGATGCCGAGCTTTTCAGCGGCGGCAATGCCCGAATTCATGGAAATGACCGGAATGCCGGCGGTAACGGCCTTCTCGATGGCCGGGCCAAGCGCGTCCGGATCGGGATTGGAAATCACAATGCCCGCCGGGCTCAGATTGACCGCAGCTTCGATAAGTTGCGCCATGGCAACCATATCGAAGGTCTCAGGCGCGCGATAGTCAACCTTAACATTGATGTCCTTACCGGCCTGCATCATCCCGTTCTTGACGATGGACCAGAATGGGTCCGACGCCTGACCGTGAGTTACGGCAATGATGCTGGGCTGTTCGTCAGCCTTCGCACCAACCGACCATGAACCTGCAAGTGAAACGGCAAGAGCTGCGGAAGCCAGATAATTCAAAATCGATTTCATTTTTTCCTCCTCAATACCATCCACTCCTCTGGACGGAAATTCGAATGCTACCGGGTGCAAATTTGTTTGCTACCGGGTGCAAGCAGGTGCATCCTATGTCAGAATACGTTAAAAGCAAGAATTAATTTCATTGATATCAAGAAATGGAATGTACGTTCCATTTCGGGAGAGGTTATGCGCAAGAGAGCAACGGCAAAGCAGGTAGCGGAAGCCGCCGGGGTATCGAAATGGACCGTGATCCGCGCATTTACGCCGGGCGCCTCGATCACCGAAGAGAGCAAACGCAAGGTGCTGGAGATTGCGGCGGCACTGAATTACACCCCTAACCTGCTGGCCCGCAGTCTCGCCACCAACACCACCGGACAGGTTGCCGTCTTCGTTGACGACTTCTCGAATCCGCAGAAACTGCCGTTCCTGGAAGCACTGACGGAGAAACTTCAGGCTGCGGGACTGGTGGTGATGCTCATCAACATCAACAACCATTTCGACCATGTGAACGCGCTGCTCCATGCCGACCAGCGGCAGGTAGACGCAATCGTGCTCTTCGGTACGGCGTTTCGCGATGAGACCCTAATCGATCTGCAGCACGGCAACGGAATACCCCCGATGTTCGTACTTGCGCGCGACAGCCAGATCGAGGGCGTTCCCGCCGTCGTCTGCGACGCGGAACTTGCGTTGAGGGAGATCGTCGATCATCTCCATGCGAAGGGCTACAAACGGCCCGGCTTCATGAGCGGAGCTGCGGCGCTGTCAACGGCATTGCGGCGTCGCCACCACTTCACCGAGTTCTGGGCGCAGAAGGGAATAACGGAAATCGCCCTTCTGTCCGCCGAGAAATACAGCGCCGAAGCCGGGGCCGTATCTGTCAGGCGCTATCTGTCCGAGACCGCAGCGCAAGATCGCGTCGATGTGCTGATGTGTGAGAACGATATTCTGGCAATCGGAGCCTTGGACGAAATCCGCGGAAAATTTGGCCTTAGAGTACCGGAAGAGATCGCCGTCGTCGGCTTTGACAATTACGAATTGAGCGGATCGTTTGCCTATGGTCTCACGACCTATGAACAACCGCGCAACGAAATGGTTGATGTGATCCTCAAGATGATCAAGGGAACGATCGAACTCGAAACGGTGACGCTGCCGGGCACGCTGATAGTGAGGAAATCGGCATAGCAGCCCCGACGTCAGGATCGTAACACTCTCCCATCATGCGAAACAGCTGGACGCGATACTCTGGTGCGAGCGTTGCCCACGCTCCAGAGGTAACAGTCGCTCAAGAAGGTTCTGGCGAAGGCTGGTTTTATGTTGGCTCGTCATCTGCATTCTTACCAGTGATCAAGCTGAAAAACTCGTGAATGGCGTGGTGGATGCTGGAGATGTTTGGTGTCAATGAAGGCGAATTTAGCAAAGGTCAGTATCCTCCCGACGACCACCGCTTGTGCCAAAAGGAGTCTTGAAGCGCGACCAGCTACGGAACATTTAAAATTGGATTGCGGAGACTGGCGACCGGTCTGTTGGGATCATAACAGCCGGGGGCGCGTCCCCAATCTCCGCAATGAGATGGTTATTCCGCACAGATGGCATGATCAAGACACAGGTGCCGTCATCTACTAACGAGATCGAAGCGCGTCCGGCGTATGAGGTTTGAGCCAATTGTCGACTGCCAGTTCCATTGCATGAGGTATAGCCACCTTTTCTATAACTCACCATCACTTGAAATATTGTTATAGCAAATCATTTTATCACTGAACGGCGCCCAAAAAGGCCTCAGACCCAATGGAGCATGGCCAGACGCGATCATGCATCACGTCACTTTAAGCGAAAATCTCCGAATTCTGCGAGGAGCGGGAGAAGCGCTTTGCGGCCTTGCGAAGTCGCTACGTCAAGAGAGCTGCGGGCAAGCGGCCATGTAACTTTCCTGTTTCATGGGGAACAGAACAAAGAAATCCCCGCGATACGCGCGGGGATTTCCCATTTTTCTGGCATCAGGAATTTTTGTGACTCTGCTGACCCGCCTTTACATGCTGCTCGTGTGTGCCGCCTCGGGTTTTACCATTATCGCTATTGTTGGAGGCCGACGCCGACTTCGAACGATTGTCGCTGTTCTTGTGGCTCTGCTGACCGGCCTTCACGTGCTGTTCGTGCGTACCACCTTGATTTGCCATGATATGTACTCCTCATATTGGTGATTTGTCACTTGCGTGCCCTGTGGCATGCCCTAACCCAACCAATCGGCACGAGAGGAGTTCCGAGATTTAATATTTCGTGAGGAACGATGAATAGTTCAAAAGGCAGGTTCGCAGGCCTCGCAACGAAGACAAATCAAGTGCGCGCTGCCGTTGTTTGCCTCACTCCTTGCGAAGCTTCCCCTTCGCGTCTTTCAGCACAACGTTGGGTCTTTCTGGCAGCACGCGGCCAGCCCAGTTGACACCGCATTGACATTGCAGATCGGAACGGATTGGCCTTGCGGCTGTAAGATTGGTCTGCGGAGTCTTTTAGAGGCCGTGCGATCTGCGAGGGCTCACTTTTCGTGAACACCTCTTTCTCGAGATCAAGCGCATTGCTTTCCCTGGTCACCTTTTGCGACGATCTTTTCCTTTTTCACCTTTTTCACCTTTTTCATCGTTCTTGCTGGCGGATCATTAATTTCGGTCGGGGTCATGGGTGTGGTGACTGTCACGCTCACCACCTCCCCCGGAAACCCTGCTCTTCGAACGCTCGTCATGTCCCCAGCGGGGTTTTTGGTTTCCAAAGGCGCCTTCGCGTTTTCATGTGATGCGTCGGCCCTCCCTGACGGGTGCTGGCCGACGTTTTTGTGGACGCGGCCTGTTTTCTCTTGTTACCGGGTGGCGTCGATAACCTGCCGGATTACTGGTCGTCGCGCGTCTTCATCGCGTCAGAAATACGTTTTTTGCGGGGGTCTTTGAGGTTCTCCCCAACAGCATCCCGATCGTGCTCGGGGTCGTCGGTGGGTTTCATGTAGCCTCTTGGCCGGTTTTCCTTTGGCCCCTCCCAGCGGGGCGACTGGTCGGTGGTGCCGGGAGTGCCATCTCGTGGAGAATTACTGGTCATCACTGCCTCCGATTGAGTTTCGACCTACCCAACCAATCTGAGGCGACGATGTTCCGCGAGACAACGACAGCAGGGGAACTTTTTTCGAAACAATTGCGCGCTCCCCGGGTTAGGCGCGTGAGAAAATTCAATCCGAGGAACAGAAGATGACGGACAAATCCAGCAAATCCGATCGCATCGCCAGAATAGCCTATGAGCAGCAGCAGGACTTTCTCAGGCGTTCGTCACTGCAATTCCTGGAATGTGCGATTCATTTATGCGCGACGAATATGAGCATTTCCGAACTTGCTACCCGGCTTGAGAAACAGGCCCAGCATTTGCGACAGTTTGGATGAGGACAAGCCGCGCCGAGCGCCAGCGGCGAGCATGTCTTTTCTTGGGAAGACCGCCATGCCAAGATTTTTCTTCACCGTGATCAGCGGCAAAAGCGTCCTTGATGATCTGGAGGGGAGCGATCTGTCTTCGCTCGACCGGGCAATTGAAGAGGCGCTTAAAGATGCCCGCGCCCTGATGAGCGAGGCAATCCTGCAAGGGCGTGACATCTCCGAGGGATGCATCATCATACGGAATATAGAGCAGGAGGTGCTGAAAGTAGTCCGCTTCGTCGACGCCCTAGACAGAAATCACTGACGGGGCCACAACATCCGTCCGTATACGAGCCATTAGTTTTTCATATTCTTTCTCGGGTACGCCGTAGGTTGTGTCGGCGACGTCTTCCAATATGCTGCGATTGATGATCCGGACGTTCCCGCGGCTGGCACGAATCGCATGAATGCCTTCGAGAACGTGCAATTCGTTGGTAACGCCCGGTCGGCGTACTCCAAGAACCGTGGAGAGGAATTCATGGGTAATCGGCAGATCATCGGTATCGAGTCGGTCACGGCACATCAGCAACCAGCGCGCGAGCCTTTCCCGTAAACTATATTGTCCATTTGCCAGGACAAGCTGGCCTACCTGTAGCATGCAGATATTAACGTAGCCCAGCAACAGCTCACGCAGGTGCGTGTCCCCTTCCATCTGACGCATTAGTTCGATAACCGGGATCAGGAGGCCCCGACCACCCATCCTCATCACAGTTTCATCCGGTGTGGTTTCCGCACCCAGAAGAGCGGGCCAGCCGGTGACACCCTCGTGCCCGACAAGCACGGTTTCAATTCTTTTGCCGCCCTCATCGTGAACAATTGTCGATGCAAGACCGGTTTCGATAAAACAGAAATGGGAAATGGGCATGCCAGTCGCAACCAGCTGATATCCGGCCTGCAGGTTCACCGGCTCCATCCGGGAGACAAGCTGCAACAGCCGTTCTGTGCCGAGTGTTTTCAACAATCGGTTATAAACAACAAAATTTGATCCAAGCATAGCGGTTCGCCCGGTTCGCCCCTTTGCTCGAAACATCAACCTGCAGCCGTCATATTAGCAGCGGAAAATCGAATGAAAACAGTGAGTACGTTACCGTACAAATTTGGAGAAGGGGACGACCCTGCATCATGAAATGGCCAATATTCGCAATTTCGGCCCATGTTCGAGACAGCGCCATAAACCGAAACCCGGTCATTCGGTATGTCTCTCGGCACCGTCGCGGAAATCGGAGCCAATGGGCACACCGACGGAAGAAAACACCTTGGCCAGAACCACGGGAAGAAGCCGTCCCACCTGCCTTTCAGCCCGAGGGAGAACAGCCCGGCAATGAAGAAAATCTGAAAGGCAGGCCGTTCGTCGGTCCAGCAGGCCGTCTGCCTGAGGAATGTCTGGTTGTCGATCGTTCGCAATGTTATGTCATCAACGCCGTAAAACACTTCAGATTCGAACAGCGTGGCAAGCGGCGGTCGCATGACCATCCAAACGGCGGCGAAGTGCTAAGCTGCGTCTGGTGGTTGAGAGCGGGAGCTGTCCCTTCTCGATCTGGACCTTATCGTGGCAATGGGTGCGAACGCTCTCTATGCACTCACCGGACGCACAAGCGGCGTGACGAAGGACCGCAGACATGTCCGTTTGACGCCAGGCGGCATACGTCTTTTCGTCACGACACATCCTTCCTTTCTGCTGCGCCTTCGTGACCATAAGCAAGGGCATCACAGCAGCGCGCCTTCATAGCCGACCTGCGCAGAATTGAGGAAATGCTTGCTGAGACCACCGGGCGCAGCCGGTCTGCGGCATTCGCCTTGGCAATCAGGAACAAGCTTTTCCCATCTTGGTTAGGTGCTCCCAAACAGGGAGGTTTGAACACATGGACAAGAAACTCGAATACCAGATCACGGCGCATGAAAACGGTTGGGCGGTTGTCATCTCAGAGGCGATAAGGGGCGTTTACCCCAGCCGTCACCTGGCCTTGGCCGCGGCAAAGTTGCTGGATAGCGATATGCTCCCGGCCGAGGAGACGCAACGTTTTGCTACAGCCAACTATCTGGCTGTGACCGATGCTGTGGCACCCAGCCGGTTCCGCTCCTCGCCGCAACCGGTGGTAGCTGTGCCTTATCAGGTGGATGTTCCCTTGCGGCGCAGAAGAGGAGAAATCACCTTTCCATCATCAATTGGCGGACTCAACCCGGCAAAGGGTAAGGCCTAGACTGAAAGGCAGCGCCCCGTGCCGCTTCGCGCGGCGCGGCCAGGATGCATTCCAATCAGGAAATAAAGCGCAAGCGCGGCAGCCAGTGCAAATATCACAAGTCCATAGATCATCATGGTCTGCCATGTGCGCTTTCACCAGCGAAAATCGCCGTCATCTATGCCGATGGGTGAGAATTTTGAATCGAGCTTTTCGCTCATCGGTCGGTTCAGGTCCTGCTTGGGTCTGATGCCTTCCTTCGGCGCGTTAGCCAGGTCGTCATTTTTGGCCTGCATCGGATACCTCCTCATGGGCACCGCGCCCTAACCCCATCCATCCGCAATTGTTCCGCAACGGAAACGGCAATGGCTAAGGGATGAGGCCAAGACGTTTTATCTTCAGGAATCGATTCCTGATGCCGAGGCATTCCCTCGTGCGCATATTTGATAAATTCGGTTACCGGGCTGAAATCAGCTTGTTCACGCGTTATGGTACGTAGAACGGCGCACGCATGCGGACAGTATGCGAGGAGTAAAGCATGCGGACTGTTAAACGCCTCACCATCGCAATCATCGGCATGACAGACACTGTTACGTCGGAAATCAGGATGGCCTGGTTTCACGCCCAGATCGGCTTGGAAGGGCCGTACTCGGCCAGCTTTATAGAGGGGGAAACGGCTCTGAAATTTGTCGCTGCGATTATCGACGTCCGGTACGAGGCAGACGTTTTGCTGCGTCTCACAGAACAACTGGATGGCGAAGCCATTCCTTATCTTTTTTTCGTGCCGGAGACGCTTATCGACAGGGAGCCGGGACCTTTTGTCCTCTCCGGACGTTCGGAGGACATCGAGAACATTGTCTCCGCTTTGATAGCGCAAGGAGGGGGCATCAGACATTAGAGCGAGGCGCATCTCATGCTGGAGCGACTGCAGAGCCATAATGATGAAAATATTCTGCTTTCTCTTTTACCCGATGACATCAGGCGCGAGGTCATGGGGACCTGTAACCCGATAAAGCTTGTCTTGGGCGATGTGCTGATATCCGCTGGCGCGCCGATCGAGCGTATCTTCTTCCTGTCATCCGGCATCGCCTCCATCGTGGTGGTGACAAAATCGGGGCGTAAAATCGAAGCAGGGATCGTCGGGAGAGAAGGTTTTGTGCCGACAGGAGCTGCGGCGGGTGCGGAAACAAACCTGACCGAGATCGTGGTGCAGGCCCCGGGCGAAGCACTTTTCATGGACATCGGCTCGTTTGACGCGCTTCTTGCAAAACATCGGATATTCTCCGACATTCTGGTCCGCGCCCTGCACATTTCGAGAACACAGGTCGAATGCACGGCCTCTTCCAATGCCACCCAGTCCGTAACGGAGCGCCTCGCCCGCTGGCTACTGATGTGCCACGACAGGTTGGAGGGCAACCAGCTGCGACTAACACACGATTTTTTGTCGACTATGCTGGCAGTTAGACGAGCGAGCGTGACAGACGCCCTTCACGTTCTCGAAAGCCATGGGTTCATTCGCTCCGAAAGGGGAAAAATTACGATCAGGAACCGCGAAACGCTGGAAAATTATGCCGGTGACCTCTATGGCATGCCTGAGGAGGAAAACAATCGCGTGCTCGCCCGCTTTTTACCGCTCCGATCCCCGCTTGACGAGCTGACGGCTGTTGGGAGAGACGGGATTCGGTAGGCCGCACAAACACCGCAGTCGTTTGTACGCTTTCGACATTTATCTTTGGTGGTTTCCCTGTAGAATGGATGCATCATCCCTCACACTGTGAAATGCGGATCGCGTTTCAAGGAGGTGAAATGTACGCCAATCACGAGTACAAAAGTTCCGGGATTTTTCTGGATAAAGACATCGATATCGTTAAGACAGCCTACGAGGCTGTAGTGTCTGGGGAACGCGACCCTGCGTTAAGCCGGGCAGACGTCGCTCGCTATGTCCTGAAAATGTACGATCGCGGTGTTGTCAATCCGTCAAAACTTCAGCAATTGGCCGCTCTCTATTTTCGAACCAAGTTGCGTGTGGGCTGACACCCAGGAATTGCGCCTGGCATGGCGCCTTGGTTACGGTCTTGATTCTTCCAAAAGGAAGCTCCCCCGGTCTCGGATGATTCGGCATCTCGCCACGTCGGGAGGTGGAACGTTGTCCCATTCCTGCACCTTGGTCCCCACGTGGGATTACTCGTCCGCGCGATGAAACGTGGTGGCAACGGGAACAAAGATGAGAAAGTACGGTTTGGTTCGCTCTACGGCACTCATGCCCGACGAGGTGTAACATGACCAGGAAAACACTGCCCATTCCCGAAAGCAACCGTAGCCAGCAAGGTTCCGGTGACAATGATCGTCTGAGCACGGACGATACCTCCCCTGTCAAGGAACAGAATGCTTCAACCCGGACGGGCAGACAGGCAAACATCAAGATAAACACGACGCATCAGGGCCACCACCAGGACAGGTAAGCGCCCGCCTGTTCCCGGCAGGTGGCTTGGTTGTTACCAACCTGTTTCCGGGCTCCCCACAGTCTGAAATCAATGCGTTCCCGGAGGCGCCAAATGCGGATTCTTGCCGTTACGGCCGAAATGTTTCCCTTCGTAAAAACCGGCGGATTGGCCGATGCCGCGGGCGCTCTGCCGGAGGCACTGGAACGACAGGGGGCGGATGTTCGGACATTACTACCCCTCTACCGCAGGCTCACGCCGCTTGTCCGCGGCCAGAAGCCGTGTCTGGTTGCCAATATTCTGGAGCAGCCGGTATCGCTTTATTCCGTTGTTTCCGATGGTCACAAGCTTCTGCTTCTTGAAGCGGCAAGCCTCTTCGACAGAGACGGACATCCCTATGGCGTAAAAGGTAAACCTTTTGCCGACAACGATCTACGCTTTGCGGTTCTGTCCAAGGTAGCGGCGGAAATAGCCCTCGGCGCCATTGACGGCTGGAAGCCGGATGTTGTCCATGTCCATGATTGGCACACGGCTTTGACCTGCGTTTATCTCGCCGATTCGACGCCGGCGGTAGCTTCCGTTCTAACCCTTCACAATCTCGCATTTCAGGGACAGTATCCGCTGGAGCGGGCGGGTATGCTTGGACTGCCCCCGCACCTCTGCACTGTCGATTGCCTTGAATATTACGGTGACATGTCATTTTTGAAGGGCGGCCTGACGACTGCATCGGCGGTAACGACAGTTAGTCCGACTTATGCAAGAGAAATCCTGACACCGGAAATGGGGATGGGAATGCATGGCGTGCTTGCCAAGCGGCGAGACGACCTGCGCGGCATCGTCAACGGTGTCGATCAGGACGTCTGGAATCCGGCGACAGATCCCTACATTCTCGCAAATTTTACGGCTGCCACGGCGACAAGACGGAGCCTCAACAAATATGCCTTGCTTCGGGCCCTTGGCCTAGCCCCGACCCAAGGCCCTGTGTTCGGCGTGGTTAGCCGTCTGACCTGGCAAAAGGGTATTGATCTCCTCCCTCAGGTCGTCTCCCTTATCATTGCACAAAAAGGGCGGCTGATCATTCACGGAGAGGGTGACACGGCACTGGAAGACAGCTTGCGTGCGCTGGCACAACGTTATCCGGAACTGGTCTGTGTCCATATCGGCTACGATGAGCGCCTGGCGCATATGATTCAGGCCGGCTCGGACTTCATCATCCAGCCTTCACGGTTCGAACCCTGCGGGCTGACACAGCTATATGCCCTGCGATACGGCGCGCTGCCCATCGTCAGCCGCACGGGTGGGCTGGCGGAAACCATCATCGATGCGAATGATGCAGCCATTGAAGCGGGAGTGGCAACGGGCTTTCAATTCGAGCCGGGAAATGAGGACGATCTGCGTGCCGCGCTTGATCGAGCCATTAACGCCTATAATGACCGGGAACTTTTCAGGCGACTTCAGACACAGGCCATGCAGGCCAATTTTTCGTGGGACAAGAGTGCTGCGCAATATATGGCGCTTTTCGAAAGCCTTGTTCGCGACAGCAAGCGTGGAACGGATGTCGTTGCTGACATCAGGCCGGAGACTTTTGCAAAGAGACGAGCCGACAGGCGACAGGCGACAGCAGGATCATCAACAGGTCTGGCCACTGACAATGGGAGGCTCTGGTGATGAAGGCAGTGAATCATCGCGAATGGGGCGCGCAGCGCAATCAATCCGGGGAAACGGATTTTACCATCTGGGCACCCGCACTAGCCGCCGTAAAACTGCGGCTTAACGATGCGGAATTCGACATGCACAGAACCGGTGACGGCTGGCACCACATCAAAAAAAACTCCCTTGTAGGCGATCACTATTGCTTCGTTCTGGCCGATGGAAACAGGGTTCCCGATCCAGCTTCCAATCAGCAGCACGAAGGCCCGCTTGGCCCATCCCTGATCGTCAACCATGACTTTGTCTGGAAAAACCAGGACTGGGAGGGTCGTCCCTGGCACGAAACGATCGTCTATGAGCTTCATGTCGGAACTTTTACACCCGAAGGCACCTTTGCGGCCGCTGCAGGTAAACTTGAATATCTCAACGACATCGGAATTACCGTGGTCGAACTTATGCCGCTCGCGACGTTTGCCGGAAATCGCGGGTGGGGTTATGACGGCGTCCTGCAGTTTTCCCCGCAACGGGACTACGGCTCTCCCGACGAGCTAAAGGCCTTCATCGATAAAGCCCATGGTCACGGAATCATGGTGCTGCTGGATGTCGTCTATAATCACTTCGGCCCCGCCGGAAACGCGCTTCAAGGGTATGTGCCCACATTTTTCAAAAAGGATGCGACGCCGTGGGGTCCCGCGCCGGATTTTAACCGATCCGAGGTCCGGTCATTCTTCATTCAAAACGCATTATACTGGCTTCAAACCTATCGATTTGACGGATTGCGGATCGATGCTGCCGATCATCTCGCCGGCAGCGATGAGGACGTCGACTTCCTCATTGAGCTGGCGTTGGAAGTGAGACAAACTATAAAAGGCAGGAATGTCCATCTCGTTATAGAGGACGCGAGAAACGCAGCCTCGCCAATGACACCCGCCGCCGATGGCACGGTGCTGATTGATGCGGAGTGGAACGACGACTGGCACCACGTCATCCATGTTGCGACGACGAATGAAGACGGCGGCGTCTATGGTGACTTCGCGATACGGCCCCGTGACAAGCTTCGCCGATCGCTTGCGACCGGTTTTGTCTATCAGGGAGAACCACGCCCTTCACGGGATTTCGCGAGCAGTGGAGAGCCAAGCGGCCATCTGCCGCCGCAACGATTTGTGAATTTTCTCCATAACCATGATCAGGCCGGAAACCGGCTACGGGGTGAAAGGCTGCGTGCCCTTATTCCGCCGTCTCTCTTCATGACGCTCGAAACAATTCTCCTCCTTTCCCCGCAGACGCCATTAATCTTCATGGGCGATGACCACGGCTCGGCCAACCCTTTTTTCTTCTTCTCCGACCATCCGGATTACGATAAGGAACAGGAAATAAAAAACCGGCTTAAACAGGCGGAAATTTTTCAAGGAAACCTGCCGCCCGATGCCCGGCAGGTGGTTCGGGACCCTAACGATCCCTGCACGATGCAGCTTTCGACATTGAACTGGCAGGAGGCAGAAAACACAGACGGAAGACTGGCGAGGGCGAGGATGGCCGCGTTACTTTCAAAACGGCGCCATCACATCTGGCCTCTTCTTTGCTCACATTTCGAGAAAGGTGTTTTCCTTGAGTGTAGCCTTCAAGGCCTTGCAATCGACTGGTATTTCAAAACGGGACGGCTGCAAATGAGGGCAAACCTTTCGGCAGATACATGCGAGCTGCCGCCGGTAAAGGGAGAAATCTTTCATTTGCATGGCAGCATCGATGACATGCGGTACAAAGGTTATGGGGCGCAATTTGCGGTCGAACCCGCGCTCATTCGAGATTGCGCCGTAGCGATTCCCTTGCCCGGTTGACCCGGCTTTTGATGGTGCCTACCCGGCAACCGCAAATAGCCGCGGCATCGGAGTAACTCGTCCCTTCGGCCACAAGCAGCAGAGCTCTTTTTTGATCCCTGTCGAGATCGCGAATCGCCCGCATCACTTCCTGATGCTGCACACGCCATTCCTGGCTAGCAGGGGTAGACATGATTTGTTCGATACCGACAGGCAAACCGATGCATTCGCGTTTCGACACCTTGTAGCGGGTACAGAAAGTGTTGCGCAAAATGGTGAAAAGCCACGATTTTAACGCCGTGCCGGGAGTAAAACCGTGCAGAGCTCGAAGCCCCCGCAACATCGTCTCCTGAACAAGGTCATCGACATCTTCCTCATTTCTGACGAAGCGGCGGGCAAAAGCCGTCAAGGCCGGTGCAAGATCTGCAATACCGACGCGCAACGCCTCCAGCTGCGCGTCACTCAATTTGTCTCCGGAAACTCCACTCACAGCGTGCTTGGCCATTTTTCCATCCTTTCACGATGGGCAAATGTCTCGCGAGCCGCTTGGTTGCCGTACGCCAACGTACAATCGCAAAATCAGTAACTGTCCCGGCGTCGGGATCCGAACAGCTGAATCGCTCCCAGCCCCACAATTGATCAGGCGTTTTCCGGGCCGCCGGTTGGGTGCCTCCGCTGCCTCCGCTCGATCGTATGCTCCGCGTTTTTTCTCGTCTGTTCCCTGTCCTGGCGGCTTTCGTCGCCATCGCCGGAGCGGGCATCATCTGTACCGGGTTCTGGCTTGGTATCTTCGTCTGGTCGATTCATCGCTTTATCTCCGCTTGTGGATCCGGGAATGACGGATCTATCCCGGGGTCTAACTGCGGCATCTGAAGGCGGTTCCAGCCTGACAAAGGCTTTGAGGGAACAGTGACGCGGGAAAACGGTTAGTAAAGGACCAAGGAGGATACCATGAACAAGGACGAAAAGCTGAAGCAGATTCACAAGGACAGCGAACCGCAATTTGCGCGCGGCAAAAAAACCTCTGATAACAACGGCGTCGTGAGCGCAAAGCCGAGGGTAATCACAGGGTCTGACGACGCAACAGCCAACAAGCTGCCGCCCGGTGCCAAAAAGCCCGAAAAAGACTGGGATTTGAACTACGACGAGCGAGACATTAACGAGGGTGATTTCAGGGGTTAACCCCGGTCCCAAGTCCCTACCCTACTGCGCCAGGTCCTCGATCGTGAGTTCGATGGATTGAGATTCGGCGCCCTCTCGTGTCTTGACCGTCAGAACGCTGCCGGTGTTGAGGACACCCTCAAGTACCGTGCGCTCGCCCACAATGATTTTGATTACCTTCGGGGTCGCGGCTTCGATATTCAGGCTGTTGCTGGTTTGATGATCAACTGTTTCGGTCATCGCTCGATCTCCGGGTGGCGGGAACAGGTGGCCTAACTTCGCTCAGGCAGTCTTGTTCCTTTCTTCGATGGGAGCGCTGCAAGAAGCGTTGCCGTATCGCATACCTGCAATTGCGTTGAAAAACGATCCGAGAGCAGCTTCAAGGCTGCATCGTGTGTCGCATCCCGTCCGCTGCAAAGTGCATCCTCGACCAGAATGACGTAAAAACCCTGGTCTATCGCCCCAAGAACGGTAGCGAGAACACAGACATCTGTTTCCCCGCCGATAATCACCAAGGTCGAAACCTGCTCCTGCCGCAGGATTTCGCCGAGGCCTCCATGTTGCCACGGCGAATAGACACTTTTGCGGAAGATGCGGGCGGGCGGGATGTAGCGCGATAACGAGGGGATAACCCCGATGAGTTCGGGAGCCAGCGCCTGCTGTGTCATCATCGGCCATTTTTCATAATAGGCTCGCCACGCACCGGGGGCCTCCTCTACAGACCTCGGCGGCACAAAACAGGTGAAGATGCATCGCTCGGGGTCGCCCTGAACCACAGCCTCTACCTCTTCACTGATGCGGTCCATCCATTCGACATGCCATGGCGTATCTTCAGCGAAGACACGCTGCATATCGACGCACAGGTGCCGCCAGTCTCCCTCCGCAGAAAACTCGATCATTCCTCCTCCCTATCCGCCGGTCTCACTGTGAGGCGCGGCAACGGGTTTCGATTCCGGTGATCCACGGAAGCGCAGGAAGATCGAAAGAACCACAAGAACGGCGGTCGAAAGAAACTCCGATTGCCAGTTCTGAAACGATTCAAACCAGAACTCTACACTTCCCAGATGCGCAAACAGCGTTGTCTCGGGATCGCCGTGCATGGCAGCCTCCAAAGCAGCCGCGTCGGCGCTGTATTTCAGATGCAAGACAAAACTGACAATAAAAAGGAAGAACAGGGCAAGCCCCAAGGAGTAGGAATAGATGGCGCGGATAAATCCCCCTGCTCTCACTGCCCGGGGTGTCTCGGGATCATCTGCTTTTTGCGCAGGGTCTTCATCCTGTGACGCTGGCTCGTCGGGGTCTTTGGATTCGGACGAGCCTCGTTGAAACAGAAAAGCGGTCAGCATGACATACGCCGACATCTGCAAAAATTCGCTCTCCCAGTTTTCGAACAGGGCGGAAAGAAAATGGCCGCTCTTTGCGTAAGAAAAAAGCGTGAGCGGCGTCGCCTGATGCTGCACAAGCTCCTCGTTGTAAACAGCCCAGCCGGTCGCGAGCATGCCACCAATCGTTAACAGGGAAGTCAGGACAAGGACAATCGTCAATCCATTGTCGCGTAACAGCCTCATGGTTCAGCCTCGCATGAAAGAGACAACGGCAAAACCGGACGTGCCGCCGGTTTAAGCGGCACGTCCGTGTGGCGGATCATGCCGCCTTGGATTTGGCCTTGATGTTGGCACGTGCCTGGGCAAGCGAGGAAAGAGCCGTATCCGTTGCGCTTTCTTCGCCCAGTGTCTGTTCGAACAGCTTGGCTGCTTCTTTCATGCCGAGTTCAACCGCCCAGGTTTTCAAAGTGCCGTAACGGGTGATCTCGTAGTGTTCCACCGCCTGGGCCGAAGAAATCAGCCCGGCATCGAGCGCTGGCGAGCCCTTGAATTCCTCCATGATCTCCTCCCCTTCCGCGATGATGCCCTGGATCGCCTCACAGGTCTTGCCTCGCGCCGGCTTTCCGAGCAGTTCAAAGACATTCTGTAAACGCTCCACATGGACCTCGGTCTCGTCCCTGTGTTTTTCAAATGCGGCCTTCAAATCCGCCGACTGTGCAGCGCGTGCCATCTTCGGGAGCGCCTTGAGAATCTGGCGCTCGGCGAAATAAATATCTTTTACCGCATCGAGGAAAAGGTCTTCCAATGTCTTCTCAGCCATTTTTAGTCTCCTGTTGCTTTGGTTGGTGAGTGGGAGTCAGGGTTTCTTCATTGCTTATTGACAGGAATAGAGGCCTTGCCGAGTTTGAGTGACGGCTCGCGCGCCCAGACCCGCAGCTTGCCGAGTTCGGACACGAAAGCCGCTAGCCCCCCTTCGCCCGGCAAGGGGAGCACCCCTTCATCCATGGCATCTGCAATTCCCGCTTTTTCCAGTAGCGGCAGCGCCGACTGGTCGTAACCGATGAATTTGCAGTGCTGGAACGCGTCTGCAACGAAATCCCGGGCGGTTGCCTCCTTGATCAGCTCATCGATGGCCGCTGCCGATGGCAGCAGCGCCACCGCATCGAAAAGCACCGAAGGGCCGCCATCAATCATGTGATGTGCCTCGATAAAGGTGCCGTCAGATGCAGTTACACCGCCAACCTTGGGCGCGATAAACTCGAAGACGGCTTTCTCGGCTGTTACCGCTTGGGTCAGCCCCTTTAGCAATTTAGCATCCACGCCATCGGCGATAAGAATGCCGAGCTTGCGACCTTCGAACCGTTTGGGACCCCGTTGAACGATGCTGAGCGCCGGCGACGGATCGAGATCCTGACGGGTGGGCATGGCCGCGTCTGCCGGTTTCGGCATGGTCGGAAAGCCGAGCTTCTGTGCCACGGTCGCGGCAAGCGTTTCGTCGATATTGAGAAGATGCGAAACCATCCTCTCACGAATGACCAACGTTTCCACCTTGCTGAGTTCGAAGGTGAGCGCCGATGCGATATGGCGTTGCTCGGCCGGCGTCTGACTGATGTAGAACTGGCGCGCCTGACTGTAGTGATCGGCGAAACTTTCCGGCCGCAACCTTGCCTTGGGGCCCTGCTCCTCAGCGGGGAAATGCTGGAAACCACGCATGCGCGATTCCCTTGGTCCCTCCCCGAAGGAGTTCGGTTGATAATTGGCGCGTCCTGCCGGATTGTGCATCGCCATATGGCCATCCTGCTGGAAATTTGCGAAAGGACACTTGGGCGCATTGACGGGCAGGTGCGTGAAGTTGGGCCCGCCGAGCCGCTTCAACTGTGTATCGAGATAGGAGAAATTCCTTCCCTGCAGCAGCGGATCATTGCTGAAATCTATGCCGGGCGGAACGTTCTGGGTCATGAACGCCACCTGCTCGGTTTCGGCAAAGAAGTTGTCCGGCATGCGGTCGAGGATGAGACGTCCGACCGGTTTCGGCGCAAGTATTTCCTCGGGGATGATCTTGGTGGGGTCGAGAACGTCGAAATCGAAGCTGTCGGCGAAATCCTGGTCAAAAAGCTGAACCTGCAGTTCCCACTCCGGAAAATTTCCTGACTGGATCGCGGTCCAGAGATCACGCCGGTGAAAATCGGGATCGGCGCCGTTGATCTTGACCGCCTCGTTCCACGCCACCGACTGCAACCCGAGCTTCGGCTTCCAGTGAAATTTCACGAAGGTCGATTGCTCCTTCGCATTTACGAAGCGGAAAGTGTGCACACCGAACCCTTCCATGAACCGGAAGGAACGTGGAAGGGTCCGGTCGGACATGATCCACATGACCATGTGCATGCTTTCGGGCGTGAGGCTAATGAAATCCCAGAAGGTATCATGCGCCGTTTGCGCCTGCGGAAAGGCGCGATCGGGTTCCTGTTTGGCAGCATGGACGAGATCCGGAAACTTGATCGCGTCCTGAATGAAGAATACCGGAATGTTGTTGCCGACGAGGTCCCAGTTTCCCTCCTTGGTGTAGAGCTTCACGGCAAAACCGCGCACATCCCGCGCGAGGTCGGCCGAGCCCTTGTTGCCGGCAACCGTCGAGAACCGCACAAAAGCGGGAGTCCTTTCACCCGCCCGCCGAAACAGATCAGCCTTGGTGTGAGCGGCAAGGGATTCATAGGTCTCGAAATAGCCATGCGCGCCATAACCGCGGGCGTGAACAACGCGTTCGGGAATCCTCTCATGGTCGAAGTGGAAGATTTTCTCGCGGAAATGAAAATCATCCACAACGAGCGGCCCGCGAGGACCAATCCGAAGCGAATTCTGGTCGTCCGCAACTGGCCCACCCTGGGCGGTCGTCAGCACGGGATCGTCGCCGGAGGCAGTCTGGTGCAGTTCCCCACCTGCCCCCCGAACAAGCTTCTGGTCGTGAATGGTGGCGGCGCCGGATGATGATGAGGTGGAATCTGGTTTTTGGGCCATGTTAGCTCCTGCAAGGCGTTGACCGGGGGCGATGGCGGACCACGCCCCTGGATGACGGGCGGTCTCGTCAAATTGCCGAGCGGCGATAGCGGCTACGCTCGTGCTCAACGTCTTCCGGCGCATAGGGCCTCGACATTTCATCGAAACCCGTCCAGCCCTGTTCACGATAGGCGGCACGGCGTTCTTCAGGATCGACCCAGCCTTGCCGCTTGAGCACGGCTTCGGCCTCCGGTACGAGATTGTCTTCCACGCGTGCGGTTACGAGCGTACCGCCCCGGCGCACCCCCTCCGCGTAGAAATTGGCGTCCTCTTCGGAAACACCCGAGCGGGTCATGGCTCCGATCAGCCCGCCAGCAGCGCCACCGGCGACGGCACCGCCCGCTGCTCCTACAGCGGTCGCGGCAAGCCAGCCCGCTGCTACCACCGGCCCAACTCCCGGGATAGCCATCAATCCAAGCCCCGTCAGCAGGCCGCCGGCACCACCGACAAGTGCGCCGATGCCCGCACCGGTGCCTGCGCCCTCCGCAGCGTTGGAATCGGAATCTTCTGCATGTCGTCTGTCGGCGTTGCTTGCCACGACGCTGATATCACTTGACGGTACGCCTGCTCTCTCCAGTTCGGAGACAGCGGCGCTTGCATCATCATAATCATCAAAAAGTCCAGTCAAGGTTCTCATGTCACTTCTCCCAAATCCCGCGCGCCTCACTTGGCGACGACGTTGCCCTGATAATCGAGCGCTATGGCCACGGTCTTGCCGCCCTTCATGCCCGATGCCATCCACACACCCTTGTCGTCTTTCGTCAGGTCCTTGACCTGCGTGTAACCGGCATCTTCCATTCTCTGTCTGGCCTGCGCTTCGGTGAAGCTGTTGGCACCCACCACCGGAGCCGTGGGATTATTGGCGTTTGGTGTGGCGACAGCCGGCGTATCGCCACCCGGGTTGGCGGTTGGAGCCTGCTGGGCGAAAGCCGACAGCGCACCGCCACCGACAAGCAACGCAACGAAAACAGTTTTCTTCATTTGGATTTTTCCTCCGCTATGATCATGGATTGCGAGCCTCCCTTTCGGGAGATTGCTCCGAGGGAAACTAGTCTCGGGCCGGCATGAACGTCCTTCGAACCAGCAGACGCGCAGAGAGTTCCGAAAATAATTATTGGCAGGGGAAATGTCGCCTTAGGTGACGACCGCCGTAGTGGTGACATCAGCCCGGGCACGGTACAAAAGGGTGACAGGCGCCTTTACACGCGGCCCCTTTGTGACCAGGAGCGAGGAAGAGCCGGCAGAGTGAGCCCAAACGCTCTCAGGACTCACCGCGCGGATATTGACTGTTCTTCAGAAGCCGAGCCAGATGTACTGTGTTGCGGACAAGCATGGTGACCATAGTTTTAACGGCGTCAGGCGTTTCATCGAGATCGACGAAATTCCTCGAACCCATTGCCTCCCCAACCCAGTAGGCAACTGCATTTGCGGGAACGGTAAAGCCGACATCGTTCAGGGCCTGGAAAAGTTCCGCCGACACATGATGAGCGCCGTCCTCATTTCCCACAACCGCGACGGCCCCGACCTTTCCGTATGAAACCATACGTCCCTGTTCATCGGTTTCGTCCAGGAATGCATCCATGCGCTCTAATGTTCTTTTGCACACGCTCGAGGGCTGCCCGAGCCATATCGGTGTTCCAATCAGAAGAATATCGACAGCAAGGATCTTTTCGCGGATGGCCGGCCAGGCGTCACCCTCGCCCTCGTTGGACGTGACGCCAGCCTTGATGTCATGATCAACAAGCCGGACTATCTCGGTTTGCACATCATGATTGCCGAGTTCCTGAAGGATCAATGCCAGTATTTTTTCCGTCGACGATGGTTCCGCCGACGTTGAAGACTTGAGTGTCGCATTCAATGCCAGAGCCGTGAGAGACATGGCAGTTCCTTCTTTCAGCGAACTTTGTCGCAGTTGGTTTTGGGTGACCTGTCCGGCGACAGCACACGGCCACCGCCGCCTCTATGAGAAAAAACGACTGACCTAACGCCGGGAAAGCAATCGCGTCATGGCGTGATGGGGAGAAGGCTTCTCGCCTTCAGGTCCGTTTTCCTTTTCCAGCCGAGCGCGAATATCCTCGATTTCTTCTTCTGTGAGATGCTCGATCCCGATAAAATCTGCGCGTGCCTGCTCTACGGCCCTCAGCAGTTCGTCCAGCTTTGCTTCCATCGCTGCAGAATCCCGGTTCTGCGAGTTCTGCACGAGGAAAATCATGAGAAATGTCACGATCGTCGTGCCCGTGTTGATGACCAGTTGCCAGACTTCCGAAAATTCGAACAGCGGCCCGCTTGCCGCCCAGACGATAATTGTGCCGAGCGCGACGACAAACGCAGTGGACGAACCGGAAAACGACGCTGTGCGGCTCGCAAAATTTGTGAAGAACTTGTTCATAGCGCGCTGACCTCGCCGCTGACACCGGGGACGACGCAAAACGCACCTGTCTTTCCGCCAAAAAATGACCGGTTCCGCATTATGCGCCGTGTTTTAGTTCCACTAACAAAGGAAGCACACGAAGGTTCCGCGGTTAGCGGCAGGCGAAAGTAAGCAGTTTCCAACACGCAGAAAAGGCACGCCAAAAGGGCGAAAAAAGTAATACCAAACTTAAATTGTGTGACGAGGCTGGCGCCTCCGACCCCGACAATGCAACATCAGGGGGCAGCATTGGGGGGGGGTCAGGACAAGGTCAGCCAAATACTCCAACGTCCTGAGTAAGGTGGATCATATGGTTTCATATCAAACTAGGCTTGAAGCTGTTCTTACCAAATTGGCTGCGGGTCAGCAGGAAAAGGGGCGTGGCCCGGTTGACAGCGAAAAGTACATGGGCCGCCTTCCAGAATCTATCTTCAAAGTTTGGGACGAGCTTGGCCTTGGGATTTTTTGGAACGGTTACTTTCAACTTTGCGATCCTAGCACGTATCGACCTATTCTCGACCAAGTACTTTTGGGAGATAGTGATTTAGATCCGGAGAGAACTCACGCCATAGGCTTCAGCGCCTTCGGGGAAATAATTGCTTGGAACGAAACTCATCGGAGTGTTTATGTCAATCTACCGGAAAGTCAGGTGTCGTGCCGCTGGCTAATCTCTCCTAAACAGGGGGTCGACCCAAACTTGACGATCTTAACGAGTTTGCTGATGGTTGACGATGACTCATACGACATGCCAGACGAAAACGGCAGACCATTATTTAAGGTGGCACAATCGAAACTTGGTGATCTTGGAGCCGGGCAAATCTACGGGTTCAAGCCCATCCTTGCCTTTGGTGGCCCCAGAAACGCCAACAGCTTGATCGTATATGACGCCTTTCCACATATGAGCATGCTTGCACAGGCGCATGATTTCCAACTGGTTGATATGACACCTTTCCCACCCCGACCCGTGCGCAGAATCGGTAACTAGTTGTTTGGTCATCTTCGGTCACAACGCTTGATTGCCAATCCATACTAAGATTGTCCGAAAAAAGGAAAGTTGAATGGTTGGACGCCCGGTCAGTTTAAAGGCCATATGCATATATGTCCTATGATCGATCCCGGTCCTAAACCTCATATTGGGGGACCGGTAAATTCGACGCAGCAGAGTTTTGTGAACGTCGAAGGTGTACCAATCGCCACAGTTGGTGACACATGTCTGTGCGCAGGCGTGCCTACTAATGACAAGATCATCGCAGGCTCGTCCGTTGCAAGTATTAATGGGAAACAGATATCCCGCCTAGGCGACAGCTGCGCGCATGGTGGGAGGCTCGTTCAAGGTGTTCCGTGGCTAACTTTTGAGTAGAGCTGATACGACTCGCAGTGCCCCAGTAAAAGTTCGGGTCGCCGAATTGCCGAAGATTAGGGTATAGCTTTGGCGTTCTTAACCTGAATGTCTGTCAGTGCCATTTTACGGTATCGGCTTCCTATCATGATGACGAATACCGTAATTTCTACCGACAAAATTGCTGGATGTCACTGCATGCCGTTGCACTACCTCACGCGCGCGCGAGGCAAAAACGCTGGGAAATCAGCGCTTGTTGGACGTCGTTGATCTTCTTGGAAAGGTCGCTGGAGCGGGTGAAGATCTCTGTAACATCGACGGGAAAGTAAAGTTCCATCACCGGGGACCCTTTCGTTTGCTCGCGACTGATGCGCAACAGGTGTGACATTTCGGTTTAATCCGCCGCGCCATATCGTCGACTTGCCCCGAAACTGAGCATGAATATCGAGCTCGCTGGGTCATTCGTCGCCATTTCGCAAGCTTCACGAAGTCTGTGCTGTCCGTGCACTCTGCTCCTCAAACTGATTACCCACGCCCCTGGTATCACCCGCTCTATATTTGCTCTGGACGGATCGCTTGACACGGCCCGGCAATGCCGATATGTCAGAAACTAATCTGATATCTCAGTTATGGATTTGATATGTCTGAAACGTACGAGTTTCCATCCCTGCCCTTGGTCGAGCTCGTCACGCCCGGCGAGCTGCCGGAGGGCGGCAACATGACCAACCGGATCCATGCGCTGCTCCGCAAGCTGATCGTGGAAGTCAAGCTGCTTCCAGGACGCGCACTGTCAGAAAAAGAGATCGCCGCCCTCTTGAATGTAAGCAAAACGCCGGTACGCGAAGCGATCATCCGTCTGTCTGAAGAGGGCTTCGTCACTGTTGTTCCGCAGGGTGGTACGTACATCTCGCCGATCGATGTGCAGCGGTATATGGAAGCCTGCTTTATACGGTTCAAACTGGAAGAGGGCGCGGTCATAGAGGCAGCCAAACGTCATTCGCTCGAAGACATTGCGCGCCTCAAGACCTGCCTTTCAAATCAGCGCATTGCTGCCAAAGACGAAGAATTCACAAACTTCTTCCTGCTTGACGAGGAATTCCACAAGAACATCTTTGCGGCCGCTCGTCTTCCGGGAGCGTGGAGTGTTGTCAACCAGGCCAAGGGCGAAATGGACCGCATGCGGCATCTGAAGCGCGTATTTGCAGTCAGACGCACAGAAAAGGTTATCGAGGAGCACGAGGCAATCGTGGATGGAATTGAGTCAGGCGATGTCGAAGCGGCACGCGAAGCCGTCCAGCGCCACCTCGGATCACTCGAAACCAAAATCGCGGAACTCTCCAGGAACCCGAAAATCTGGACCTTCATCGAGCAGGTCAACACGCGCGTCACGAGGAAGCGCGCTTCACGGGGGCCGAAGACGCCTGACTGAACATTCAAGGCTTTTGAGGAGGGGCCTTTCATGTCTGCAGTTCAAATCAACGACGTTGTCAAGCGCTATGGTGCCCTTGAAGTCGTCCATGGTATCAATCTTTCCATACAGCCGCAGGAATTCGTTGTCCTCGTTGGTCCTTCGGGATGCGGAAAGTCCACCACGCTGCGCATGCTCGCCGGGCTGGAGGATATTTCGGATGGCACGGTCTCGATGGACGGCCGCGTGGTCAACAAGATCGCCCCGAAAGACCGCGATGTCGCCATGGTATTCCAGAATTACGCGCTTTACCCGCATCTGAGCGTGGCGGAGAATATCGCGTTCGGCCTGCGCGTCAGGGGCGAGAAACGAGCCGTCATCGACAAGGCCGTTGCGGAAGCCGCGCAGATATTGGGGCTTACCGAATATCTGGCCCGCAAGCCGGCCGATCTTTCCGGTGGCCAGCGCCAGCGCGTCGCCATGGGCCGCGCCATCGTGCGTCAGCCGAAAATCTTCCTGTTCGATGAACCCCTCTCCAATCTAGACGCCAAGCTGCGTACCCATATGCGCGCCGAGATCAAGCTGCTGCACAAGCGAATGCAGGCTACCAGCATCTATGTCACCCACGACCAGGTGGAGGCGATGACGCTTGCCGACCGCATCGTCATCATGAATGGCGGCCATATCGAACAGGTCGGCTCGCCGATGGAGGTGTTTCTCGAACCGGCAAACACATTTGTCGCGAGCTTCATCGGCTCGCCGCCGATGAACCTTCTCGATGGAATGATCGAAAAGCACGATGGCACGGTGAAGGTCAGGCTGCCAGGCGGCTCAGGGCAGCGCTTCAGTATTCCCGATGCCTTTGCGAAGAATGCAACGGAAGGGCAGACCGTCCAGCTCGGCCTGCGGCCGGAAATCTTGTCGGTAGAAGCTGGCGAGGGTCGTGAGGTTCTCAATTGCAGCGTCGACCTGGTGGAGCCTCTCGGGGCTGAAGCGCTGCTGCATGGAACGGCGGATGGCCAGCCGTTTATCGCCAAGGCGGAAACCCTCTATGGCGATCATGCGCTCGCTGGCGTCAGCCGGCTTTCCATTGATACAGCGCGCGTCCATGTCTTCGATGCCGCGACCGGCAGATCGCTCAAAGATCGAGATGGAGCGCGACCATGAAACAGGGATTTCAAGGGCGCCTTCACAATCTTCAGGAAGACATGCGCCGCGACTGGCAGCTCTATCTGCTGTTGGCGCCAATGCTCATCTGGTTCGCCGTTTTTCTCTATAAGCCCATGTACGGGCTGGTCATCGCGTTTCAGGACTTCTCGATCTTTCGCGGCATTGCAAAGAGCCCGTGGGTAGGTTTTGAAAACTTTGCGGAGCTCTTTCACAATGACATGTTCATCCGCGCCTTCTGGAACACCATCAAGATCAGTGGCCTTGGCCTGATCTTCGCCTTTCCCGTCCCCATCATACTGGCCCTGATGTTCAACGAGGTTCAAAGTGTCGTTGCCCGCCGCTGGGCGCAGACCGTTGTTTACCTGCCGCATTTCATTTCGGTTGTGATCGTCGCCGGCATCGTCATCAATTTCCTCTCGCCCTCGATCGGCATCGTCAATCTTCTGCTGAAAGGCCTTGGATTTGAACCGGTCTACTTCCTGACCCAGCCGGAATGGTTCCGTCCGATTTATATCGGCTCGTCGGTCTGGAAAGAGGCGGGCTTCGAATCCATCGTCTATCTCGCCGCCATCGCCGGCGTGAGCCCGACGCTCTATGAATCCGCACGGGTGGACGGGGCATCGCGCTGGCAGATGATGTGGCGGATTACCCTGCCCTGCATTCTGCCGACAATCGTGATTATGCTGATCATCCGCATCGGCAATCTGGTCGAGGTCGGGTTCGAATACATCATTCTGCTCTATCGCCCATCCACCTACGAGACAGCGGACGTCGTTTCCACCTTCATCTATCGCACCGGCCTGCAGGGCACCCAATACGATCTTGCAACGGCCGCCGGACTGTTCAACGCGGTCATCGCTTTTGTCCTCGTCTATTCGGCAAACCGCATCAGCCGAAAAGTCTCGTCGACGTCGCTGTGGTGAGGAGCTGAAACATGGCAAACTTTAATCTATATTCTCGCGGCGACCGGATTTTTGGCTGGGCAAATGCCATTCTTCTGGGCCTCTTTGTCCTGTCGACGCTTTATCCCTTCATCTATGTGCTGTCAGTCTCGCTGTCTTCAGGCGCCGCCGTTACGGCTGGCCGCGTCACCTTCTGGCCGGTCGATATCACGCTTGCCGCCTACGACAGGGTATTGTCCGACAGGATGTTCTGGGTCGCCTATGGCAACACCTTCATCTACACCTTCGGCGGCACGCTGATGAGCCTGCTGATAATGATCCCCGGGGCCTATGCCCTTTCGCGCAAGCGCCTGCGCGGCCGCACCTTCTTCAACATCGCCATTGCCTTCACCCTGTGGTTCAACGCCGGCATGATCCCCTTCTTTCTGAACATGCGCGATCTTGGACTTCTCGACAGCCGCTTCGGTATCATCCTCGGCTTTGCCGCAAACGCCTTCAATGTCATTCTGCTGCGCAATTTTTTCGAGGCCGTGCCGAAGTCCTTCGAAGAAGCCGCCAAAATGGATGGCGCCAGCGAATTGCAGCTGCTGTGGAAGGTGTTCATTCCACTTTCCAAACCGGCAATCGTTACCGTTGCACTGTTCTGCATCGTTTCGCGCTGGAACGGCTACTTCTGGGCAATGGTACTGCTGCGCGGCGAGGAAAAGATCCCGCTTCAGGTCTATCTGAAGCGCGTGATCGTCGATCTGAACTCGAACGACGAATTCGCCTCGAGCCTGCTCACCGCCCACTATTCGTTCGAGACGGTGACATCAGCGATCATGATCGCTTCCATCATTCCCGTCCTCATCATTTACCCCTACGCGCAGAAGTATTTCACCAAAGGAATTCTGCTGGGCGGAGTGAAAGAGTAGCAGCACAAGGGAGGAGAACCTGTGAGAGCACTACGAAAAGGCGCGCCCCTACTGGCGTTGATGGCAGCCGCAACCCTTTCCCTGCCGGTATCGGCGCAGGATTCAGGGAAAATTTCCGAGGATCCGCTCGAGCTCACCATCCATTTCCACTTCCGCGACAAATACGTCTACTCGGAAAAATGGCCCGTCGAGCAGAAGGCCGCGGAAATCACCAACATCCATGTCCGCAACGTGGCGTCCTTGGCGACCACCAGCAGCCGCGATGCATTCAACCTTCTGATCGCCTCAGGTAACCTTCCCGACATCGTCGGTGGCGACGCCACCGGCGGGCTGAAGGAAGACTTCATTCGCTACGGGCTGGAGGGCGCATTCATTCCGCTCGATGACCTGATCGAGGAAAATGCCCCCAACCTCAAGGCATTCTTCGACAGCCACAAGGAGATCCGCAACGCCATCTCCGGACCGGATGGCAAGCTTTATTTCATTCCCTATGTGCCCGATGGCAAGTTCTCGCGCGGCTGGTTCATCCGCCAGGACTGGCTCGACAAGCTCGGCCTTAAGCAGCCGGAAACCCCGGAAGAGGTCTACGAGGTTCTGAAAGCCTTTCGTGACAAGGACCCGAACGGCAACGGCCTCAAAGATGAAGTTCCTTATTTTGCCCGTGAGGAAATCGATGCCGTCCGCCTCATCAACCTGTGGGGTGCGCGCGTGTCCGGGTCCGAACGTTATGGCGACTTTGCCGTTTATGATGGGCAACTGCGTCATCCCTGGGCGGAGGAAAACTACAAGACCGGAATTTCCAATGTCGCCAAATGGTACAAGGAAGGCCTGATCGACAAGGAGATTTTCACCCGCGGCGCTCGCTCGCGTGAATATCTTCTGGGCAACAATCTCGGCGGCATGACGCATGACTGGTTCGCCAGTACCTCGACCTATAACGACGCCCTGTCGCCGAAGATCGACGGCTTCGCACTGAAGCCGATGCTGCCGCCAAAGACGGTCTCGGGCCAGCGGTTCGAGGACTCCCGTCGGCTGCGTGTCCAGCCCGTTGGCTGGGCTATTTCGGCGACCAATGAACACCCGGTCGAAACCATAAAATATTTCGATTTCTGGTTCTCGCAGCAGGGCCGAATCCTGTCGAATTTCGGCGTCGAGGGTCTGACCTACGAGATGGTCGACGGCAAGCCGCAGTTCAAGAAGGAAATCCTCGACAACAAGGATCCGGTGAATGCCCAGCTGTGGGCAGTCGGTGCGGCGATCCCGCGCGGGTACTGGATGGACTACGAATATGAACGCCAGTGGACTAACAAGATCGCGCTTGAAGGCATCGACATGTATGAGAAGTGCAGTTGCCTCAAGGACGAGTTCATGGGTGTTTCCCTGAACGCCGAGGAAAAGGCGACCTTCGACCGCTACTGGCCAAGCATCCTTACCTACATGACCGAGATGCAGCAGACCTGGATCCTCGGCGCGCAGGACGTCGATACCGGTTGGGATGCCTACAAAAAGCACCTCACTGCCCTCGGTTACGACGAGGTCATCAAGATGATGCAATCCGCCTATGACCGCCAGTACCAAGCGGCGCAATAAATCCTCCGACGACGATGGCGGCTTTGTCGCCGCCATCCTTTCCCTTCTGTTTTCATAGGAGTTAGAGCGCAATGCGTCCCTCTGCCCCGGCCATCTCCAGACAGACACTTCTCGATGAACCCCGGCCGGGTTCATTGACCATTGGCTACGAGCCGAGCGAAGAAGTACCGCCCACGGAGAACCCTCCGCGCTTTTCATGGCTGCCCGACATCGACGACGGCGCGCATTACGTGCTGCGCATTTCCACCGATCCCGGCTTTGCAGACAAAAAGACGCTCGTCTTTGAAGATCTCGCCTGGAATTTTTTCACGCCGGACGAAGCCTTGCCGGAAGGCCGTTATCACTGGTGTTATGCGCTGTGGGACCAGAAGTCCGCGACGCCGGATTCCAACTGGAGTGCCGCGCGCAGCTTCGAGATCGGCGCTTCGCTGCCGAAAACGCCGCTACCCGGCAGGCCAGCCCGTCATGCAGCCGCGCATGCCGGCCATCCGCGGCTCTGGCTCAATCCGGAACAATTGAACTCCTTCTCGCAGACCGTAGCAAAGGACCCGGGTCATTGCGGCTGGTCCGAATTCTACGAAAAATCGGTAAAGCCCTGGCTGGAGCGGCCGGTGATGCCGGAACCACAGCCCTATCCCGACAATACGCGCACCGCGACGCTCTGGCGGCAAATGTATATCGACTGCCAGGAAGTGATCTATGCCATCCGGCATCTGGCCATCGCCGGCCGCGTGCTCGGACGCGACGATCTGCTCGATGCATCCAGAAAGTGGCTGCTGGCCGTTGCCGGGTGGGATCCGAAAGGCACGACCTCCCGGGCCTATAATGACGAGGCGGGGTTCCGTGTCGTCGTGGCACTCGCCTGGGGCTATGACTGGCTATACGACCATCTGAGCGGGGACGAGCGCGAGGTCGTGCGGTCGATTCTTCTCGAACGGACACGTGAGGTTGCCGACCATGTCATTGCGCATGCCCGCATTCACGTGTTTCCCTATGACAGCCACGCGGTGCGTTCGCTGTCGGCAGTCCTGACACCGGCCTGTATCGCGCTTCAGGGCGAAAGCGACGAGGCGGGCGAATGGTTCGATTACACCGTTGAATTCCTCGCCACCCTCTATTCCCCATGGGCTGGAACCGATGGCGGCTGGGCGGAGGGGCCGCATTATTGGATGACCGGCATGGCCTATCTCATAGAGGCCGCCAATCTTATCCGTTCCTATATCGGTTACGACCTCTATCAACGGCCGTTTTTCCAGAACACGGGGCGCTTCCCGCTTTACACCAAGGCGCCGGGAACCCGCCGCGCCAATTTTGGCGACGACTCCACGCTTGGCGATCTTCCCGGCCTGAAGCTGGGTTACAACGTCCGGCAGTTCGCCGGCGTCACAGGCGACGGCCATTACCAATGGTATTTCGATCACATCAAGGCTGATGCGACGGGCACGGAAATGGCCTTCTACAATTACGGCTGGTGGGACCTGAACTTCGATGATCTCGTCTATCGCCACGATTATCAGCAGGTGGAAGCCGCCTCGCCTGGCGACCTGCCGGCACTCGCCGTTTTCGATGACATCGGTTGGGCGACTATCCAGAAACATATGGAAGACCCGGAACGGCATCTGCAATTCGTCTTCAAATCCAGCCCTTACGGTTCGCTGAGCCATAGCCATGGCGACCAGAATGCCTTTGTTCTCTATGCCTACGGCGAGGATCTGGCGATCCAGTCCGGCTATTACGTGGCGTTCAATTCGCAGATGCATCTGAACTGGCGTCGTCAGACACGGTCGAAAAACGCCGTCCTGATCGGCGGAAAGGGACAATATGCGGAAAAGGACAAGGCGCTGGCGCGCCGTGCCGCCGGCCGCATCGTCTCGGTTGAGGAAGAGCCCGGGCATATCCGTATTCTCGGCGATGCGTCAGCTGCGTATCAGGTGGCAAACCCGCTGGTTCTAAAGGCTGAGCGCGAAATTCACTTTCTCAACGACAGCTACTTCGTGATTGTCGATGAGGTGGAATGTTCGGAACCCCAGGAACTGCAATGGCTTTGCCACACGGCAGGGGCACCGCAGACCGGCAGATCGAGCTTTCGCTACAATGGTGAAAAGGCGGGCTTTTATGGCCAGTTTGTCTTCTCGTCAGCCGGCACACCGCAGATCGCGGCCGTCGAAGGTTTTCCCGACATCGATCCTAGGGAGTTCGAGGGTCTCGACATCCACTATCATGTCTGCGCCACGGTTCCGGCGGCCACCCGGCATCGGCTGGTCACGCTTCTGGTGCCGTACAGCCTTAAGGAACCGAAGCGCATCTTCAGCTTTATCGACGACCAGGGTTTTTCGACCGACATCTATTTCAGCGACGTCGACGACGAGCGTTTCAAGCTCTCCCTTCCCAAGCAATTCTAACCATACGAGGTTTTTCAAATGCAGCGTTTTACCAACAGGACCGTTGTTGTCGCCGGTGCCGGCCGGGATATCGGCCGGGCATGCGCCATACGTTTTGCCCAGGAAGGTGCCAATGTCGTTCTCACCTATAATGGTGCGGCCGAGGGTGCGGTCACGGCGGTTGCCGAAATCGAAAAGCTTGGCCGTTCGGCTCTGGCAATCAAGGCGGATTTGACAAAGGCAAGCCAAATCGAGGCCGCGATTTCTGCCGCCACAGACAAATTCGGCGAGATCCATGGCCTCGTCCATGTTGCCGGCGGCCTTATCGCCCGCAAGACAATCACGGATATGGACGAAGCCTTCTGGCATCAGGTCCTCGACGTCAACCTGACGTCACTCTTCCTGATGACCAAGGCCGCATTGCCCAAAATGGCGAAGGGCGGGGCGATCGTTACCTTCTCGTCGCAGGCCGGCCGGGACGGCGGCGGTCCAGGAGCCCTCGCCTATGCCACCTCCAAAGGTGCCGTGATGACCTTTACCCGCGGACTTGCCAAGGAAGTCGGCCCTGATATCCGGATCAACGCCGTTTGCCCCGGCATGATCTCGACCACCTTCCACGACACCTTCACCAAACCCGAAGTGCGTGAAAGGGTGGCAGGCGCCACGTCGCTAAAGCGGGAAGGATCGAGTGAAGACGTTGCCGGTCTGGTAGCTTTCCTTGCGTCCGGCGATGCCGCTTATATCACCGGCGCCTGCTACGACATCAATGGCGGCATCCTCTTCTCCTGATAACCGGTAAGAACCATGTCCGTATCGTTACCAAGGGCGAGCCGGATTGCCGTTCTCGGCACTTCGCTCGTCCAGCAGAACCATATTGGCGACGCAACCTCGCTTGCCACGTCGGCACGCGGCTGGTTGAGCTGGGCCGAGGTATTGTCGCATGGCAGGCTTTGCTGCCCTGTCTACCATGATCCATCCGTGCCGCCCGGCTGGGAGCCGAGCAATCGGCCGGGTGTCAGCCGGTTCTTTTCCGGCCTCAATTTCGGGGTTTCCGGTCAGAAGGCAATCGAGATTGAACGGCGGCTGCCGCGACTGCTGCAATCGGATTTCGATCTGATCATCGTTGATGCCGGCACCAACGACATGATGGTGGAAACACGCCAGACGATTGCGGATACACGAGCGCGGATCGTTTCGGCTTTGCTCGATGCGGGCAAGACTGTCATCCTTCTCCCGATCCTCGCCCGTGGCATTGGGAAATGGCCGGCCGGCGGTGCGGAGCGGGCAAAGGCGCATTGGATCAACCGGCAGAGCATCGAATTTGCTGCGGCTCACGCCAATTGCCATGTCTTCGACTGGAACTCGGCCTGGGTCGATCCCGAAAGTGAATTCGGCGAGCCCTATCCCGGCTATTCCGACGACGGCACCCATTTTGCGGTGACAGGCGCCTTTGCCGTCGGAAAGCTGCTTGCTACCTATCTGGAAACGATCGTGCCGCGCGCGCCGGCCCGTATAGTGGCGAAAGACGACCGTTTTGACCCGGTGAACAATCCAGCGGGCAATCTGGCATCGGATTTTTCAGCTCTGACAGTCACGGAAGTGAGTGAGCAGAGCCACCGTCTCGGCGGGCGGCTTGTCCATCCGGGCGCAGGTTTTTGGATCGAGGCCATATGCGATGTAGATGTGCCGGCGCATAGCGACGTGCTCGGAATATCGCTCCGTCTGAAAGATGCTGCAGCCGAGGGGCAGGAGGCAGTTGCACTTGCGCCGTTCCGTTCGGTGGACGGCACATTTTTTCTTTTCCCAGCCACCCAATGGCACGGGGCGCTCAGAACCCCTCCCCTGAAACTCAGGCCAGGTGAAGTCCCTCCCGAACTTTTTTTCGATGTGATCCTGCGGCCCGGTTCTCGACCGCTCAAAATCGGCGTCACCCGCATCGAGGTTCGCCCTGTTTCAAGTCCGGTACGCCCATGAGACAATACCAAGACAAACCACGGCTTTTGATCGCCATGCGCCACGAACTTCCCGAAGGTTTCTTTGGTTCGCGCGAATGGGCGCGGTTGAATGCAATTACCGACATCATCCCGGGTTTCCCCTATACGGATTTCGACACGGAAGCGGGCGCCGAAGCGCTGGCCGGGGCGGATATTCTGCTGGCCGCCTGGGGCACGCCGCCCCTGACGCGCGCGCGCCTCGCCCGTGCGCCAAAGCTCAGGATGGTAGCCTATGCCGCATCCTCGGTGCGCACGGTCGCACCTGCCGAATTTTGGGAAACATCCGATATTCTCATTACCACGGCGGCATCCGCCATGGCCGTGCCGGTTGCGGAGTTTACCTGTGCGGCAATCATCATGTGCGGCAAGGATGTGTTTCGTCTGCGAGACGAACACCGGGCAGAGCGCGGCACGGGCGGTTTTGGCAGCAGGCGTGGCATGAGCCTGCCCTGTCTCGGCAATTATTCGCGCAAAGTCGGCATTGTTGGCGCATCACGGATTGGTCGGCTGGTCATGGAGATGTTGGCACGCGGAAAATTCCAGATCGCCGTCTACGACCCCTTTCTTTCGGTGGAAGACGCGGCCGCATTTGGTGCTACAAAAATGGAGCTCGACGAGCTTCTCGCCTGGTCCGATGTGGTCACCATGCACGCGCCGATCCTGCCCGAAACCCGCCACATGATTGGTGCCCGTGAACTGGCGCTGATGGCCGATCATGCGATCTTCATCAATACGGCACGCGGCTGGCTGGTTGATCACGATGCCTTGCTCGCCGAAGCAGTTTCAGGGCGTTTGCGTATTCTGATCGATACTCCGGAGCCGGAGCCCTTGCCGACGGATAGCCCTTTCTACGATTTGCCCAATGTTGTGCTCACCCCCCACATTGCCGGGGCACTGGGCAATGAATTGCGGGCGCTTTCCGATCTGGCCATTACCGAGATCGAACGTTTCGTCGCGGGGCTTGCCCCGCTTCACCCGGTTCACAAGCGGGACATGGAGCGGATGGCATGAACGCTTTCAACTATTGCTTTTCGACGCTCGGCTGCTCCGAATTCAGTCTGCACGAGGCCGCAGATCTGGCCAAGTGTCATGGCATCGCAACCGTGGAGTTGCGCGCGCTGTCCGGTACGGCCGACCTGATCCCGGCGCTCACTGCCGAATTTGCCACTCCTTCCAGATTTGCAGCCTTTCTGGCCGAACGCGATCTCAAGGTTGCCGCCCTCAACACGTCCATTCGGCTGTTCGGCAGCACCGATCTTTCCGCCGTCGAGCCTTTCATTGACTGGGCGGAAGCGGCAGACATTTCCCATTTGCGCATCTTCGACGGCGGCAAACATTTGGGACAGGATGAGATGGCACAGGCGGCGGGCCTGTTGGACGGCTGGCAGGCGCTGCGACAATCACGCGGGCTGAATGTCGACCTGATGATCGAGACACACGACTCGCTGGCGGACTTCGATCAGCTTCTCGCCTTCATCACGCGCTTGCCGGCAGCCAGGATTTTGTGGGACACCCACCACACCTGGACCAAAGGCAGCGATCTCAAAACCCTTTGGCAACACATCGAAAGAAATGTCGTCCATCTGCACGTCAAGGACAGCACGACGCGCAACGATGGCCGACGACGCTACGTATTGCCCGGCCACGGCGATTTTCCCATGGCGGAACTGCTTTCGGTTTTACAGTCACATGAACGACACATCCCCCTCAGTCTGGAATGGGAGCGCCACTGGCATCCCGAACTGCCCCCGCTGGACGATGCGCTAAAGGCTGCGCGCGGCTGGTGGCGAAAAGGAGCTTTTTGATGCGCATAGCCGAAATTCACCTCACACCGGTCGCCATTCCCGACCGGCCGTTGCTTAACTGCAAGGGGGTGCATCAGCCCCATGCGTTGCGCACCATTATCGAAGTCGTATGCGACGACGGCACGGTCGGTCTTGGAGAAAGTTACGGAAGCATCAAGGCGCTGGATGGTTTGCGACGCGCGGCTCCTGCCCTGATCGGGCTCGATCCGTTTCGCCTTCACGAGTTGAAATCGCGCGTCATGACCGCATTGCCCGGTAGTGGCGGCATCAATGCCAAATCGGCGGTGGCCGATCACAAGCTGACAGATGTGGTCGCGTCCGCCTTTGAAGTTCCCTGTCTCGACATTCAGGGCAAACTCCTCGGGCGCCCGGTGTGCGACCTCCTCGGAGGTGCAGTCCGGACGAGTGTCCCTTTCAGTGCCTATCTGTTTTTCAAGTTTGCCGGGCATATCAGTGAGGACCCGGACGAATGGGGGGAAGTCCTGACACCGGACCAGATGGTCGGCGAAGCCCGCAGGATGGTTGCAAAATACGGCTTCCAGTCACTAAAACTTAAAGGAGGCGTACTCCACCCCGACCTCGAAATAGAAACAATGCTGAAACTTCGGGAAGCCTTCCCGCACCATCCTTTGCGCATTGACCCGAATGGCGCCTGGACCGTCGAGACTGCAATCTATGTGGCGCGCAAACTCGAAAATATTCTGGAATATCTGGAAGATCCTGTCCTGGGCATGGACCAGATGGCGCAAGTGGCCGCTGCAACCTCAATCCCCTTGGCGACAAACATGATCGTACTGGAGTTCGATCACATTGCCGCCGCCTTTGAAAAAAATGCGGTGAAGATAGTACTTTCGGACCATCATTACTGGGGGGGACTTCGGGCCTCTTCCCATCTTGCAAAAATCTGCGAAGTTCTAGGCCTCGGCCTTTCGATGCATTCCAACTCACATCTGGGGATCACCCTCGCTGCGATGGTCCACGCCGCGGCAGCAACACCAAATCTTACTTTCGACTGTGACACGCACTACCCTTGGACGGCTACCGACGTAACCGAGGGGACGCCCTTCACTTTCCGTGAGGGGAAACTCGGCCTGCCGGCAAATCCGGGGCTTGGCGTTTCGCTGGACAGGAAAAAAGTCGCGTCTCTTGCTGCACTTTACGAGGAAAGCCGTTTGAAGGAGCGCGATGATACAGCTTACATGAAGCTGTTTGATCCGCAGTACGAAAGACTTGTGCCGCGTTGGTGAGGTGCCGCCGGCTCGCCGGGACACGATCACACCACGCCGGGATGTACATGCCTGCGGCCACAGTGGACGTACGACCATGCTTTTGAATACTGCGCGTCGATTGCCCTCGCCACAATGCTTTCCGTGTCAGGGCCAGAGAAGGTGCACAGCTATGGATCGAACGGAACGGCCGCCGGTCTGTCGGGTTCACGGGATTCAAACCCGTATGACCTCCTGTCGGTTGGGGTGTGCTGGTGGCGATCAGGGGAACGACAAGGCGACGGTTTTGGCCCGTCCCAAGCGCCCGATGGGCGTTGACTGCGGCTGAACTGCCTCTCAATGCAGATGTGACCAGAGACGGTGGCGAAGGATGATGGCCGATCGTCAAACAAAGGAACTGGCAACGGCCTGCGCCGTTAGTGCTTCGCATGGGAAGGGAATACGTCATGAGCAACTTCGAACTCTATTACTGGCCAGTTCCGTTTCGGGGTCAGTTCATTCGTGGAATTCTGGCGCACTGCGAATATTCCTGGGACGAACACGGCGCAGATGGTGTCGAAGAGATTATGAGCCGCGAGCCCGGAAAACAGCCGGTTGCTTTCATGGGACCACCGGTTCTGATTGACCGCGAACGAAGTTTTGCAATTTCCCAGATGCCTGCGATCGCCATGTATCTTGGTGAGCGGCTGGATCTCTTGCCTAAAACTGTTGAGGGCCGTGCGCTCAGCGCCAAACTCGTGAACGATGCCAACGACGTCCTTGACGAATTGACGCTCGACGGCGGGCGCGAGATGTGGACGCCGGAAAAGTGGGGGGAGTTCGTTCCGCGCTTGCAGAAGTGGGTGCGCATTTTCGAGGACACGGGAACAAGGCACGGCCTGAGCGCGGGCACCGGTTTTTTGCTCGGCACCGAAAGCCCAGGCGTCGCAGATATCGTAACCGCAATTCTGTGGAGGACGATGGCCAGCCGCTTCCCGACCATCAGGCGGATAATAGAGGACACCTCGCCGGTCATCTGGGGCCTTTCAACGCGAGTGGATGGTGGAACTCCGCTGGCGGGCCTGAGCCGTCGGAGTTTTGAAGACTATGGCGAGGCCTATTGTGGCGGAGAGATTGAGCGATCCCTTCGAAAGGTGGCTGGCTGAACTTTCTACGGCGAGTTTCTGGAGACAGGGAATCGTTCCATGCCTGATCCCGTTCCTGCCGCGAGAGCTCCCGCTGCCGAACGGATAAAAGGTCGTGATTTTCTTTCGGCGGCCGCGGTCAGCGCGCGTGCCCTTCAGCCCGTCGGGCGGCACTTCCTCAATGTACGAATCCGGACCGGCGTGTTGCAAATGGAACTCAAGCAGGCCTCTTCCGTTCCACGTCCTGTGAAGCCACCCGAGGAGGACATGATGGTTACGATGGTAGGAAATGAAGCAGACATCAAGGACTTGGTGAGGAACCTTCTTTATCTGGAACACGACGCGATCGCCGCATACGATTCCTGCACGCAGAGGCTCGAGAGCCGGGAGCTTGCGAGCCAGATGGCAGCCTTTAAAGAAGATCACCTGCAGCACGTTCGGGTTCTCACAGAAATCGCGCTTGAACTCGGTATCAAAGCGCCGATTGAAGGTGACTTGAAGCAAATGTTGACCACCGGTAAAATTGCGTTGGCGGATTTGATGGGAGACCGGGCGATCCTGAAGGCAATGAAAACGAACGAGGATGACACCGTGACCGCCTACGAGCGTGCCGCTCGTCACGAAGGCGCGATCCCGGCCACAAAAGCCTTCTTCCTGACCGCTCACCAGGACGAGGAAAAACACCGGGCGTGGATGGATTCGGCGGCGCGGACACTCTGAACCGGCCCTGTACACCCGGCGCTTCAACTCAAGAACCGGATGAGTGAATGTTGCTGCTTGCCCCGATCACGGAACGGGAGCGGGATGCCTGCGGCAGCTATCGGCGGATTGCGCTCGTCGCCGTTGGTGAAGATACCCGTCCCGTCCCCCTGCTCGCTGCGGTGTGCCTTGATTGCCTCCTGTCGTCCAGTCTGCTGGCAATATACTCGTAAATAGCCTGGCATCCTGCCGAAGGAGAACCCGGCAGGCGCCCTTGGTTCCTTGGACAAGTTCTTCGTTTGGTGCTTCGGAAAATCGGTGACCGACATCTATCCCGATCCGACTGGCGACATTGCAACCAGCGATCAGATTTGGACAGGTACACGGTCTTGCGGCGGCTCGATCTAACCCCTCGGAGAAACTGGCAAGATCTCCTTCGTTCGCGCTCCCAGTGGACGCTGGGACATAGCAGCCGGAAGCTGTTCCTTGTGAGCCCGGCGTTGAGACAGCGGCGTTGCTGAACCGGGAGCTTCGGCACTGCTTATTTGGGCAGTCGAGGTGGAACTGTTTTTAACGCTGACACGTCCGCACACTGATATTTCCACCGGCCTCTCCGGCATTGCAGCGAATTCCGGCTCGCCATCCCGCTCCTATGCGCCGCTTCTGTCCTCCGGCACGTCAACCTCGATCATCACTGGCGCATGATCGCTCGTGTGGGCCCAGCTTCGTGGCTCGCGGCGGACGCTTGCTGATTTCAACCATGGTGCTGCAACCGGGCTGAGAAGGATGTGATCAATTCTTAGCCCGGCATCGCGTTCGAAGGAATTTCGCCAGTATTTCCAGAAAGTGTAGATTCGTTCGTACGGATGCAGATGTCTTATCGCGTCCGCCCATCCTTTGGTTACAAGATCGGCGTAGGCTCTTCGAACTTCCGGCCTGACGAGAGCGTCCTTACGCCAACGCTCTGGCTTGTGGACGTCAAGGTCGGTTGGCATCACATTGAAATCCCCGATCATCAGGACCGGGATCTCGAGTTGAAGAAGCCCGGCCGCGTAGTCCTGACTGGGATCCCCTCTGGCTTGCTACACCGATTGTTCGCAAGGAGCGGGTGGAGAGATCCTGCATTCATTGCCTGGGCAGACGACTATCGTCGGGACGAGATAGCGAAGTGATCATGCTGGTCAAATGAGTTCTCAGGGTTCAACGGAACAAGTCCCTGACCACGAGGTTCGGACCTCGATTCGCTCGGAAAGGCTATAATGTCATATCTCGTTGAAATATTGCTTCCAGTCACCGCCAACATGGTCAGCCAGGTACTCGACACCATCTGTTACGATTTGACCGAGCAGTTCGGCGGCGTGACTATTCATGAGAAAGCCCCCGCTGAAGGTTTTTGGAAGGACGGTCGCAAGGTGGAGCATGACCATATTTTTCTCGTCGAGGTCATGACGGACGAAATTAACCGCAGTTGGTGGGCGCAGTATCGCGAACGCTTGGCGCTGATGCTTTCCCAAGAGGAAATCGTCGTGCGTGCGATACCGTTTGAACGTCTGTAACGGGCACAGGAGCGACGACATGATTATTGGATACCATGCGTCTCATGAGCAGTTCCCACCAAGCGAGTTGCTTGCTTTCGTAAGGCAGGCCGAGGAAGCTGGTTTCAAAGCTGTCATGACCTCGGATCACATCACCCCATGGAGCGCGCGCCAAGGGAACTCCGGCAATAACTGGGCCTGGCTGGGAGCTGCCTTGGCAGCGACGTCCCTGCCCTTCGGCAGTCTCGCCATTCCTGGAGGCTTCCGATATCACCCTGTGGTTCTCGCGCATTTGATTGCCACTCTCTCGGAAATGTTTCCAGACCGATTACGCTGGATTGCCGTCGGAAGCGGCGAAGCCATGAACGAACATGTTGTAGGGGGGCGTTGGCCGGACAAACCGGAGCGGGATCAGCGCCTGCAGGCCGGGTCTGACATTATGCGAAGGCTTCTGAGAGGCGAAACGGTTTCCCGTGCGCTGCCCTGGTTTTCGGTCGAGGACGCCAGGCTTTGGTCACTTCCCGGAAGGCCTCCCGCGGTTTTCGGTGCCGCGCTCTCGGCCGGGACTGCCGCATGGATGGGAGGATGGACCGATGGTTTGGTTACCGTACGCAAGCCGCAGAAGGAGTTGGCAGAGATCATTACCCGGTTCAGGGCGGAAGGAGGCTCGGGAAAGCCGCTTGCGCTTCAGCTTCAGCTCAGTTGGGGCACCACGAGGGATGACGCTCGCGCCGCCGCATGGGATCAATGGCGAACGGCAGCAGTGCCTGCAGATCATCTCGCCAACCTTAAAAGCCCCGCCGCATTCGACAATGTGACTCGTGAGGTCCTCCCGGATGACATGGGACAGTTCGTCCCCCTCGTTACAGAAGGGGAGGACGTTCTTCACCTCATTGCCGAATGCCGTTCCTGCGGAATCACGGAAATTTATATCCATAACGTCTCTCGCGACCAGCAGGGCTTTATCCGTTTCATGGCACGAGAGGTTCTCCCGGCAGTTAACGCGATGTCCTGATCATTTGACGTCGTTCGCGGGAACTTTGCAGAAAAAGGAAATATGTTCATGGATGCAGGTTTGGTTGTTGGCTATCTCGCTTCCATCTGCTCTGTGGCTAGCTTCATCCCGCAGGTTTGGAAAGTGATGAGGACGGGTGATACAGCAGCGATTTCGGCGCGCATGTATATGCTGAGTGTGACCGGATTTGCGCTCTGGGCAGGGTTCGGGTTCCTTCGTGGCGAATGGCCGATCATCATGACGAACTCCATCTGCTTTTGCCTGTCCGGTATTATCCTGTTCAAAAAGCTCCTGGCACGCGGCAGGCCTGAACGAAATCACCGATAAGGTACGGCCGGTGATATCCCGCTTGCCTGCGACGAAGACCGATCCCGTTGGAACTTTCGTCGGGGAGCAGTGTTGGGCACAACATCGATGTTCACTACCACGGGAAAAAAATGGGTACCGATCGCGAGGAATGGATATCAAAGCGCTCTTATGAACTCCGGGAGGAGGCAGGCAGGCAGGCCTGACGGACACGACGAAGAGCAGTGGCACCTGCCAGTGCAGAATGGGAGGCTGAATTCGGACCCGTTGACGCACCGCTTCAAAACGGCATCGCTGCGGACAATTCTGATGAACAGCTGAAAGAATTCTCGGGATCCTCATAAGGGGAAACTGTTCGAGGCAGCGGAAGTCGTTTCGATCGCATTGCGATTGTTTTCTCGGCAATAAACGACGGCGTTTTTCCCGGAAATGGTTACGACAACCACCCCTTATCCAATCAGTGTTTTCAGAGGCAAAAATGACCGGCAGACTTTCCCGAATCGGCTCCGGCGACCATCGTCAGCTGGGCGCGATTGCGGATAATACGGCGTGAATTTCGCGCTGTTCAGAGCCCATGCAGAGCGGATGGAACTGTGTCTGGTTGCAGGTCACGGTAAGACGGAAATCGGCCGGATCAAACTTCCCGAATATACCAACGAGGTCTGGCACGGTTACGCGCCGGGGCTAAAACCGGGCGTGACCGGCATGCAGAAACTGAACTGAATAAAATATTGAGCGAGGCCTCACAGCAGATAGAGGCCATGCTTCTTTTAATGAACACAAATCCTCGCTGCACTGAGGGCTGATATTGCATCCATACACGTCATGAGCTTCAGTCCTTCGATGGGGCTGATCTCCCGACAATGGAGCTGTCGCCGTTTCGAGAGCAGCCCGAGGTCGCCGCCGCTGCATCTCCGCAGCCAAGCGCTTGACGCTGCGGGCAACGCGACAATCTCAGACTGCACGAAGCCCGGGCGGCCACGTGGGTGAAGACCAAAGGGATCAAGGGAGCGGCCATGTTCCGGGTTGTCAGGTCGTCTTCCACAAGATAGCTTCCTGTCCCTTGACAACAGGACTCCAACGTAAGCGAAGCTATATGCCATCCTCCCGGATCAACACGAGCGAGTCAGAGGTATCAAGTGTCCGGACACACCGATGATGATGATAATCGAGCGTTTCGTTCCAATCTCGCTCGCGGGTCGCCGAGCGAGATGTTGGACGGACATCTGGCGTCGCGCGATTTTCTGAAGGTTTCGCCGATTGCGGGTTATCTCACCGACAACGCCGGCATCCTCACATTTTACAACGAGTTGGCTACCGACATATGGGGGCTCAAGCCCCATCTAAAGGAAATCAGATACTGCGGATCCCTCAGGCTTCGCACACCCGATGGCAAGCCATTGCCACACGCAGAGAGCCCGATGGCGATGGCCCTGCGCGAGAAGCAAGCGGTGCGAGATTATCGGATGCTTGTAGAGCGAGCCGATGGAAGCCAGGTTCCGGTGCGTGCGTTCGCTACACCGATATTCGATGCCGGGGGCGCCATCTCCGGTGGGATCAACATGCTTGTCGAAGAACCCGATGATCAATTCGATAACGAGATCACACAACGTATGAGGGCCATAATCCAGTCCTCGGATGACGCAATTCTGGCAAAAGATCTGAACGGCATTATCACGGACTGGAATCGAGGCGCCGAACAGTTGTTTGGCTACACTGCAGAAGAAGCCGTTGGCCGCTCCGTCACGATGTTGATCCCGCCGGATCGAACCGATGAGGAGCCCAGCATTCTTGCGCGCCTTCGGCGCGGCGAGAAGATCGATCACTATGAAACGGTCCGCCAGCGCAAGGACGGCACACGTGTTGATATTTCCCTGTCTGTTTCGCCAATCAGAAACCGGTCAGGTCAGGTCATAGGTGCTTCCAAGATCGCACGCGACATAACGGAACGCCGGCGCGCTGAGGAGCAACAACATCTGTTGATCCACGAAATGAACCATCGGGTAAAAAACCTCTTCACTGTGGCGAGCAGCATAGTGTCTCTCAGTGCAAGAACGGCAAATACGACAGCCGAGCTCGCAGCCGCAGTGCGAGACAGGCTTGGCGCTCTTTCGCGGGCACATACGTTGACAGTTCCGCACACCTCCGAAGAATCAGATCGCCTTGCTCGGGCGACAACACTTCATGCATTGCTTGAAACAATCCTCGCCCCTTATGGTCAGGGCGCGGCTCCTCACGTGATAATTAGTGGTCCAGATATCACAATTACCGGCGGTTCTCTGACGAGTTATGCGCTTCTGCTACACGAATTCGCGACCAACGCAGCAAAATACGGCTCGCTGTCAACCGAGCAAGGACGTGTTGAAATCACATGTCAAAGCGACGACAAGCTGTTCACCCTCATCTGGGCCGAGAAAGGTGGGCCGCCGGTCAAGCGGACGTCCGACGGGGAAGGTTTTGGGACAATTCTCGGCCGCGCAACCGTTGGTAGTCAGCTTGGCGGAGAAATTCATCGAGACTGGAATTCTGACGGCTTGGTCATCCGGCTGACCGCCGCTCGTGACCGCCTCTAGGTCGAGGATAAATACAGGAACGTAGGTCGTATTCGAACTACTTGAACCGGATTACGGATTTTAGCGGAATTTTTGCGACTAGAAATCCATCACTACGCACCACTTCAAACGCGTTGCCATCCAGAATTTCGTCTTTGAGAATTTTCTCGGCTAACATTTCCTTCGCAGCCTGAACGGCTTCACGCCTTGCTTGCTCATCCGTAGAAAGGACAGCTCCTTCCATATCCACGGAGAGCCCCTGCGCGTCACGCACATGGAAAAAGTACCTTGGCATTGCGAAATTCCTGATATGGTTTCGTGGGGCCTTGGGCGCTAACGAATTTCGCGATGGCAGGTTCCCAATCTGGCCGCGTAGTTCGCAGCTCTTCATTGCCTTCTCTTACCGCGCACCGGGGATTTTTTTGAGGATGTTTCACGCAAATCAGGTTCAGTGCCGGCAACCAGTTTATGGAACGACGGGCTTCCGGCCACGACAGGCGTTGTCTTCGCCTGACGAGGTGATGCCTCCCGGTTGTCGAAAACACCCTGACAGTCTTTTACTGACACGCAGGTGGGCAAACGTGCGTATCAGGCCCCAATCCGACAAAAGAAGATGATATGACCGTCGACCCTGCACGCGATGTAATAAAAATCAACCCGCCGACGCTCCTGTTCAAAACGGATACGCGCGGCACCACTCTTAAAAAGGCTCTCGCCTTCTGGGAGGAATCGGCAGGTTCGTTGTATGATTTCAAACTCACCGATCCGAGCGGCTTTTACACCCGGCATCTTACGTTTCGTCTGGGCGACCTTCTGCTCACCCACTGCGAGAGTGTCGGACAGACGCTCAGCCGGTCCAGCTATCGGATTGCTGCGGATGGTTACGAACATTTCGAAGTGCAGTTTTTCACCAGTGGATGGTGGCGGCGACAGGACGGTCGTGCGGAAGCCGAGGCCGCTCCCGGAGATCTGATCGTTCATGATACGGCCCAGGCCCATGCCGGATCAGCGAACGATTTTTCCAATATTACTCTCTTCATTCCTCGCCAGATGCTGGTGGGGTTGTTAAACCATCCCGACGAGCAGAATATGAGGGTCCTTTCAGCGCATCAGCCGATGGTGGTACTGCTTCGCAAACACATCGATAATATCTTTCACACTCTTCCACTTCTGAATCAAAGACAGGCCGCGGCTTTGGTTCAGCCGACGATCGAACTCGTCGCTGCCACCCTTAACGGGGCTCCGAGAGAGGATTTGGCCAGGGGCCTCGTTCACGTGCAGCGTGAGGAAATCCGCCGCCATATTGATGCGAAGCTGCTAAGCCCGGAATTGTCCCCTGTCGGAATTGCGGCAACCTTCGGTATATCGATACGTAAACTGACCTACCTCTTTTCCGATGACGGCGGTGTGGCTTCCTATATTCTGAAACGGCGGCTGGAAATGGCGCGCAAGGTGCTTCGCGATCCGGCGTACAGCTCCAGGTCCATCGCCGATATCGGTTTGGAACACGGTTTCCTGTACGCGCATAATTTTACGCGCGCGTTCCAGCGTATCTACGGATTGAGCCCGCGCGAGATGCGTGCCCTTGCGCAGCAAAACGCGCTGGCGAGACAGGGCGAGTCACAAACCTGGTTCGATCACGCCTCTAGATGGGGACGATAACCGCAATCCGCGGTCTGCAGGATTTGCGTTTAATGATTGTTTTATCCAGTGCCATTTGCGCGCAGGGATAGATTTGCCACTGCCGGTCCGAAAACTCTTCTATCCCCTGTGAAATTTCGATTGTCTGCACTGTGGGCGCACACACCAGGCGTTTCCGGCGCGCCGTCAATTCAGGGCGTCGGCGGCGCAGAGCGGAGTTTCAACGAGCGCCACATCGTCGTCTCCAATCAGGCTTCACACCGTGAAAATATTCTTTCTGCCTGCCGCTCTAGCATTGACCGTATCCGCAGCGATTGCGGCGGATGTCACCGTTGAGGACACCGCGCAGCCCGTTGCGGAGAAACCGGAGTTCACCTGGTCCGGAACCTATTTCGGAGTTCATGCCGGTGGAGGTTGGGCCAACGGCGCGTTTTCAGGCTTCGGTGTCGCCGGAACTGAAAACGCCAATGGCAGTCTCTTCGGTGGATTTGCAGGCTACCATTACCAGCCCGGCGACAATGTTGTTGTCGCCGTAGAGGGCGATATTGAACGCCACTGGAATGAACAGGAAGTCTTTGGCGCTGTTTTCGGTCTGGACTGGGCTGGGGCGCTGCGTGGCCGTGTCGGTTACACCTTTAACAACGTCCTTGCGTACGCTACGGCGGGATGGGCCGGAACGCGGGCCTATGTGGACGCGCCGGAATTGGACAAACAGGAAAAGACATTCAGCGGTTACACGATCGGCGCCGGGCTGGACTATGCCTTCACCGACAATATGTTCAGTCGTATCGAATACCGTTATACTGATTATGGAGACAAGTCCCTTCAGGGCGTCGCTGTCGATACCGGCCAGCACACGGTCAGGGTTGGCCCAGGCATAAAGTTCTGACCTATGCCGCCATTTTTTAGGTCTACACTTACGCTGGATGGAACGCGCCGGTATTTGTCAATCGTAATACTGACCGCTTTCATAAGCATTCTGACGGCAGTTGCCGCCTCGGCACAGGTGCCCGTTGTCACCCGACATCCGGTCGCGGTTTCCGTTTCGGAAGGCCGGGGCGCCATTTTCAGCGTCGAGGTTCAGGACGCCGCCACCTCGATACAATGGCAAAAGGCCTATAGCCCGAGCGGGCAGTTTTCCAATGTCAGCAACGGCAACGGAGCGGAACTCCACTTGCCGAACGTCAGGCTTTCTGACAGCGGCACCTATTATCGAGTTGCGGCAACGCTGGCAGGTAGCACCGTTTACTCCGCTCCGGCGTCCTTGACGGTCCTTTCCGCTGTCGCGCCGGGGGTGCGAACCGTCGACGTGCCGGCGAACGGACACTACAACGCCGGTCAAACATTGAGTTTCCACGTTCACATGGACCAGAGTGTTTGGATCACCGGTACTCCCGCTATTCAACTCATCATCGGCGCGACCACCCGGCAAGCCGCCTATCGATCCGGTACCGGCTCCAGCGTCCTCACATTTTCATATACTGTCCAGTCCGGCGATGTGGATATGGACGGAATTGCTCTTGGCACATCCATCGCATTAAATGGTGGCACAATTGCAAATTCCGTTGGCGAGCCAGCCGAACTTGCCCTGAACAGCGTTCCCCCGACGGGCCAGATACTCGTCAATGCAAATTCCCCAACGGTCACTCTTTCTACCTCTTCCTCCCCTGATGATTCCATTCGCCGTATAACAGTCACGTTTTCGGAAGCGGTTACCGGACTGACGCAGGGGGATTTCAGTTTGATCCCGACCGGGTCGGCGGTCGGTTCTGTTACGGGGCTTCGAACCGACGATAATATTACCTACGACGTTCTGGTATTTTACACCTCCGGTGCGGGTACTTTCAGTCTTCGCTTGCCGGCAAATTCCGCAATCAACACGGGCGGAAATGGCAACCTCGCGTCCAACACTCTGACCTGGCGAGTCGGCTCTTCGATAAATGCGGATTTGCAAGACATCAGACCGAGCGCCGGCACCCTCACCCCATCCTTCTCGGCATCCATAACCTCTTATGTCGTGAGTGTCGGAAGCGATATAGAGCGTGTTTCCCTGACAGCCGTTGCTGCCGACGCCGCAGCAACAATCACGCTGAACGGGTCGCCCGTCCCGGGCGGTCTTCCGAGCCCGGCAATACCACTCGCCATCGGCAACAATGCGGCCGACATAACCGTCACGGCCCGGGACGGGGTAAGCACAAATACATACCGCGTCAATATCGTCCGCGCTCAGTCCGGAAATACAAGTCTTGCTGCGCTGGTCACGTCGGTCGGAAGTCTTGAACCGGCATTTTCGCCGGGCGTCGCTAATTATATGCTTTCCCTTCCTTTCGACACCGCTACGCTTCAGGTGATGCCGACAGCCGCCGACCCTTTCGCTGCCGTCACGATACATGGCAATGTGATCGCATCGGGGAATATGAGCCCGCCCATCGAACTGGCCGTGGGTATAAACACCGTATCCGTGCTGGTGACGGCGCAAAACGGAGCTGCACGTTCCTACACGATCTCCATCAACAGGGAGAAACTTGTTTTTCCGGATCCAACAATGGACGCCGACGTTGTTGGTTTGCTCAACGCGCAGACGAGCGCCGCAGGACGTTTTGCGCAGGTTCAGATACGCAATTTCCAAAATCGGCTTGAGCGACTTCATAACGAGGGCGAGCGCAGAAAGTCGAGTTTCGGTATACGTTTTGGGGGACAGTCGACGGGCGCCGGTTCCGGTTCGCCCGTGGAGCCCGAGCCGGATCCGGGTGGCACCGGCATTGCATCGCTCGGTTATGCGACCGAGAACAAGCAAGGGCTTCCTGAGAAAGTCGTCGCTCCCGGGGAATATCAATTCCCGGAGCGAGATTTTGACCCCGGTCCTTTCGCTGTCTGGACGAGCGGCTTCGTCAATTTCGGTGAGCGGGAAGATGGCAGGCTCGATCTCGATTACACGCTTGCGGGCGTCAGCGGTGGCATTGACTACCGTTTCTCGGAAGAGCTCATCGCAGGTGTTGGCGTCGGCTATGGACGTGATAGCACAGATGTTGGCAACAATGGCACGCAAAGTCGTGCCAACGCCTACAGCGCCGCTTTCTATGGCAGCTATACACCGTTCGAGAATCTGTTTATTGACGCGCTTCTCGGCGGTAGCGTTCTGGATTTCAATTCGGTACGGTTCATTGCGGCCGACAGCAATTTCACAAGCGGAAGACGTAACGGCAGTCAGTTGTTTGGTTCACTGACGGCCGCTTACGAGTTCCGTAACGAATCGTGGCTGGTATCGCCCTACGGCCGGGTGGAGATGTCACGATCCTGGCTTCAGGGCTTTTCCGAAGCAGGTGACAGCACCTATCGCCTCACTTACGGTGACCAGACGGTCGACAATGTAGCGGGCGTTCTGGGCCTGCGCGCCAGTTACGCGTTCGACCATGAATGGGGCAGGCTGATCCCAGGCGTCAGGGCTGAATATGCACTCGACTTCAAGGATTCCGGCCGTGCCATAATGGGTTATGCCGCATCTGGCGGGCTTCCCTATGCGCTCGACAGAAAGGATGAGACCTCCGGTTATGGCAACATCGGGCTTACGCTTGATGCGATCTTCAATGTATGGTCCGCTGGCCTGGAGTACCGGACCGGCTTCGATGATTCCGGGACCCGGGACCATGCGGTGCGCATAAAAATCGAAACCAGATTCTAGCGAACAACCGGTTTCGCTGACCAGTTCCTTTACACCGCAGGTCGCTGGATTGTCGTATCTGCTTCGATTTTTTTGACCGTTCGGATCGCATCGAACGCCCGTAGTTGCTCTCGTAAATCCGCAGCCCCGGAACGCTATCGTCGCTGCCGCCACACTTTTATGCTGCTAAATCGACCATTGAACGGTCGTATTTTCCAAATCCGATGCACGAGCTATCGCTGTGCCGGCGTTGCAGGAAAGGAAAAGGCTGAAGGAGGCCCGGCAGAGGTCTCATGCCCGCCCATTGTCGTGACGCATCAGTTCGCGATGGCATATTGATTCCTGCGTCGCGGAATCAGCCAAGCATTCCTGACAATCGCAGCAATACGACCCCGATTGCCGCGGAAATTACGGTCAGCGATATACATGCATATAACCGGTACACTCTCTCCTTGGACGTCAAGAGGATATAGATTGATGCGACCGCGAGAAGGATTATTGTCACAAGAGCGCCATGCGCCCGATACTCGTCCGAGTAAAGCCATGTCCCCAAAGCCAAAAAAGCGCCTATAACAAAAACAAGCTCGAGCTTTGGCAAAACGACACCTCAAAAGAATCTGCTGGCGATTCTAGGGTCTCAATCTCACAGGTCAATATTGTTATCAGGTAACTGCGGGGGCGCGGCGCTGATCCGAGGAAGGAACACCAGATCCGGGTTTGGCAATTAACCAACTGCTAACCATGTTGGCCTAGTTATGACTCATGAGCCGAGCTTGACCCCCTGCGCACCAAGGCCACGATTTCGTTTCGCGTTCTGGCACGTTGCTTGTACTCCTCGCGTGAAAGTGGAACGTCGAATGCGGTCTCCAGCCCTCGTTTGCATACTTGCCGCAGGCATGTTGGTAACCGGTTGTGCAAACGGTTCAAGTCTGCGAAAGCAGCCGACAAGCACTGGCGGTGCGGAAACCTCCGGCAGTCAGGTGAGCGGATCGAATGGCATCGATTTGCCGGGTGTGACAGGTTCCGTCACCGCTCCGGTGAAACAGGCGAGTTTCAGCAGGACCGAGCATAAAGGACCTCTTTCGGGCCTCCTTCAACAGGCCGAGCGCAACTGCCGATATACGGGCCCGAACCCAGTCTCCGGCGGGAGTGGCAATTTAGATAAAATTTACGCTAAATCTTAGGGATTTGGACTGATCCTGCCGTGCTACGTTCAACCACGTGGAAACGGGAGGCGAGTAACAATGATCTGGGACCTGAGGAAGCTTGAAAAAGAACGCCGCGATCTCATTGAGGTCGTCGACAGTCTCAAGAGTTGGCAACGTTTCTCGCCAGATGATCCGCGTACTATCTCCTTGCAGGTCGCGGCACATATGATGCGGCTTAGCGAACTGGATGAGGATTTGACAAATCTGAGGAGCAAGGAGAATGGTTCAGCAGAGAATCTTGCCGCCAGCTGAACCTTTGTCAGACGATCCAGCAAGCATTCACCGAAAGACAGCGATGCGTCCTTTGCCGTCACAGCGCATGCGGGTCACTGGCACGCTCTATGGCGTTGCCCCCGGGCCGGTCGATTGGTGCCATTCCGGTATCGACGAGCACGCCCACACTAGCTTACTCCGAAGCACCCATCAGGCCGGGGATTGAAGCCAACAGATATAAAAATCAAGGCTACAAGCCGCTGTCATACGGCGCGGCTTCGTAGCCGACCGTCAGCTATGTTCGATGATAGAGGCCGGACAGATCAGCATCGATCAACGTAGCGGTTTCCGTCGCTGTCGCGATAGTAACAACGGCCGGGCTGTCCTGCTACGTTTCCGATCAAGGCGCCGGATACGCCACCGATAGCAGCACCGACTGCGGCGCCGCGAACGTTGCCTGTGGCTACGCCACCGACGACGGCGCCTGTTGCAGCGCCAATCCCGGCACCTTTTTCTGTCGATGCGCAAGCTGTCAGACACAGTCCTACGCATCCGATGACGAGAAATTTGTTCAATTCAACCTCCGTTAAAGTTTGCTCCCGGCAGAGACTTCCCCGGCCTGACCATGTTTGGGCTTTGACCGGATCGCCATGCGGGAATCATCTAACCAGCATCGGCGCCCAATGTTCCGAAAACAATGAAAAGCGGGCTGAAACGTGTCGGACTTTTCCGCGGGGCCGGGAACCGGTGCACGCGCTGGACGCGGGCCTGGCGGCGACCAACGAACCTCCCCACACAACACTTTTCCCTTTTTCTGGCCCCGCCGCTATCTGTCCCGCATACGGCATTCGCACCGGAGGCATCGCTCAAAACGAAGACCATCATCTCCCGGGAGGTCGTGAGGTTTAATAACCGGTCATCTCCAGATAGCCTTGTCCCGAAATGCTCCCTTTAAACTCTATCGGTCCTTCCCAGTAGGGTGTCGATGTCGCCATCCATGCCTGCTCGTTAAGGGGCAGTGTTTTAATGTCGAGGCCGCGCCCCGGTATCCTGATGCTCCACTCGACCGGGACTGCCTTGCCCTTCACGTCAGCGGTCCGCAAAGGGGTGAGGATGATGTCCCCCGGATCGATGGTTGTCGTCTTGCCATCTGCTGAAATCCAGTTGGCGGAAATATAGCCGCCATTGTCATCGCGCAGCCGGAATGCCATGAGTTTTTCGCCTGACGTCAGGTGGAGCGAAAACCAGTCCCAGCCCGTCTGATTGGCAGCAAGTGGCTGGGACGACCACTCCCGATCGAGCCATGCCTTGCCGGTTACCTTTTGAATATCGCCGTCGACACGAACGCTGCCGCTGACATCGTAGAAGGGTTGAGAATAATAATAGCTTGCCTGCCCTTCCGCCGATTTCACGGAGTATCCACCGTCTCCCTGGCGTATCAGCGGCCCGAGCGCCCGAAGCTTCAGGTTATATTGGAAGTGGTTGCCGTCAGCGTTGAGTTCCAGTTGGTCGAGTGGGTCGTGGAGATCCGTACCCGTCGATTTCATTTGCCAGTTGTCAATCCAGGCTTCGAAGGGTTCAACGTCGACACCCGCCTGGCCGACCCCTCCCCTTGCCAGCCTTTCGGTAAGGTAGTGACCACTGGCAGTGGTGACGGCTGCGTGCCCGATCCATATGTGCGGATCGGTCCACCCCGCGCGTTCGGTTGGTTGAAGCGCGGAACGAAAGAGCGTCCATTGAGCGCCCATCCGTTGTCCATCTGCCTTCTGGAGATTTGCGGTAACATACCACCATTCGATCCTGAAATCAGGATGCGCCCCGTGATCTCCTGGAAAAACAAGCGGCACCCCGCGTTTCGGAATACTGAAGCCTTCGGCATTCGACCCCAGGCCCGCAAAGCCTTGGGCCAGTATGCCGGTCGGCGCCAAAATGCAGTTTGCGGAAAGGAGCAGAAGGAGAATTTTAGCGTTCACTGGCGAATATCCTCAGAAGGTCGGCCGGTTCCGTCTTGGCCAGCCGGCGGACCGGTATCAGAACCGAAACAAAGGCCGCAAGCAGAGCGGTGAAGCCGAGCCTGAGCCAGTCCAGCGGAAACAGGATCAGGGGCAATCGCCATCCGAAGGCCTCTACATTAATGATCGCCAGCAGAACCCAGGCCAGTCCCAGCCCGACCGGGATGGACGCGACAAAGGTGGCCAGCCACAAGGCAAGCGTTCGCAGGACCTCAAGCATGGCAAGATGGCGACGACGAAGGCCAAGCGCCCAGACAGGGGCAAGCTGGGGCAGGCGGAGCGAGGCAAGCGTCAGCAGGCTCGAAAACATGGCGAAACCCGCCACCGCAAGCGTCAGGACGTTGAGCGCGCCGGTAACCGCAAATGTCTGTTCGAAGATCGCGGCTGACTGACGTTTCAGCGAAGCCTGATCGACAATGTTCGCGTCCGGCAGGCCGAAATCCTTCATCAGGCGGCGCCTGAAATCCTCGACCATTCCCGGTTCCATGCGGAGGCCGTATCGAAGTTTTTCGATGTCCGGATAATGCTGAACCAAAGCATCGATACCGATGATAACCTGGCCTGTCGGGTTGCCGTAGTCGGAAAAGATACCAACGACCGTAGCGCTCCAGCCTCCGGGCAATTCGATTTGTTCGCCGAGCGAGGCCTTCCCTGTCCTCCAGAACTGCTCGTTGACCAGTGCGCCTCGTCCTGCCGCGATTTCGTCCCAGGTCGCGGCGGAGCCCAGGATCAACGGCCAGTGATCCCTGTATGTAGCGTCATCAGCCACGCCGAAAATCTGGACCTGTTGCCCGGAGATTTCACCTTTCGTGCTCCAGACAGGCAAAACCGCTCTTGTGTGGTCCGGAAACCATTGCCGCAGGCGTGCCGCTTCGCCCTCGTCGCGCGCCGTCACATAGACTTCCGCCGCCAGGCGCTGGTCGAGCCAGCCCAGGAATGTTTGCCGGAAACTGGAAACCATGGTCCCGACGCCGATATTGGCTGACAACGCCAGCAGCAATGCCATCAGGGCGAGAGAAAGCCCGGGCAGTTGCTGGCGTGTATCGGCAAAAAACCACCCCGCCAACACATGTCGGGATACATCTTCGCCGACTTTCAGTCCGAGCGCCAAAAGGGCCGGAAGAATGAATGCTGCGCCGAGAAGCAGTGTCCCCAATACCGCAAAACCTGAAACGAGCCCGTGTCCCAGCGATGCAAGCACGCCGGACAAAATAAGCAGCAACATTCCAGCGCCTGCCTGAAACGTCAGCCCTCGGGTAGATGCCATGGTCCAGGCCCTGCTCTGTGCCGCCGACAAAAGCGGCATGCGCCAGACGTGCCAGAAATGTTGAAGCGAGGATAGCAGCGTCCCGATCAATGCAATGACAATTCCCGCCAGCCACCATTCCGGACGGAATGACAATGAGCCGGCGACAGTTGCGCCGTAAAGGCCGCGCAAGCTCGCGGCAACACCCGGCAAAAGTGCCGACGCAACGACATAACCGAGCACAACACCAAGGGCACCCGACACCAGCGCAAAAAACGTTGTCTCGATCACGAGCATCACCATGAGGGAACTGTGCGAAACCCCAAGCGATCTCATGGTTCTGAATGTACCGCGCCGCTGTTCGAACGAGAGGCCTGTCGCGGAATAGACGATGAAAAGACCGACAACAAAGGCAAGAAATCCAAATGCTGTGAGACTGAGATGAAAGCTGTCGGTCAGCCTTGCGATATCGGACCGGCTGCCGGCTTTTCTCAGGGAAAGGTCGGGCGGAAGGGGCCCGGGCGTCTGATAATCGGCGTTTCGCGAAGCGACAATGACGATCCTGCTCAGGTCGCCATTTCGTTTCAACAGTCGGTCCGCCGTTGAAATATCGACAAAAGCTGCATCGTCCGGGATGTCTTTCGCCGTCCTGATTAAAAGGCCGGAGGTATCGTTGAGTCTGGCAGCCGTTGCCGGCGAGACAATCATCTGGCCGGGCTCCCGCATGAAATCAATCAGAGCCGACGGGTCGGAGGGCGGAAGAACGATTTGCCCCGAGGGCATTGTCAATGGATCGATACCGACGAGCCTGAGACGCGTCGTACCAAACCTGTACTCGCCTTCGATCACCGGGGAGACATCCAGACCCGCCCTGCGAAGCCGGACATATGTCTGCAACGGAATCTTCCCGCCGTCCTTCGCCACAAGCTGATCAAGCTGGTTCTGTGCCAGGACCGAGGCTGCCCGGTCATAACTTGCCCGCGCTTCGGCGTTGATTGCCTGGACGGCCGACCAAAGGCCGGTCGCCAGCGCAACACCCAGAATGAGGGTGAAAAACTGGAGCGGCCTGTAGCGCCAGTGGGAGAGCAGCGCCCGGAAGGCGGTATGGTTCATGGCAAAACCTTCCCGCCGCTGAGGATGATGCGCCGATCGAGTTTTGCCGCCAGGCGATTTGAATGGGTAACGAGGAGAAGCGCGATCCTTGCTGATCTTGTCAGGCTCAGCATGATTTCTATGACGAGGTCAGCCGTCGCCTCATCGAGATTGCCGGTCGGCTCATCGGCGAGGATGAGGGACGGTCTTGCCGCAAGTGTGCGTGCGATTGCAACCCGCTGCTGCTGACCGCCGGAGAGTTGCTCGGGGTAACGCCCGAGCAACTCTCCGATTCCCAGTACCCCGACGAGTTCTTCCTGCCATGACGGGTCGAACCGCCCTGCCAGTCTCGCGTGGAACGAGACGTTCGAGCTGACATTAAGGCTCGGGATGAGATTAAACTGCTGGAAGATAAGCCCGACCTCCCGGCGCCGGAAACTTGCGCGACCTGCATCATCGAGGCCGCTGACAGACCTGCCGCTCACCGCAATAGTGCCGCTGTCCGGCAGATCGAGTCCGCCGGCCAGATGCAGAAGTGTACTCTTGCCGCTGCCGGATTCTCCTGTCAGGGCCAGGCTTTCGCCGGCCTGTAGCGAAAGATCAACGCCCTTCAGCACCGGGACGTTGCCTTCCGCTGTCTGATAGGACTTCCTGATGTTGGACATTGAGAGGATCATTGGTCTTCTGTCTCTTGTTCGCCCTGCCCATTTCACCACGCAAAATTTCCGGTGTTCCCGTGGAGCTGCCAAGGTTCTCCCAGGTTCTATTCCGATGTGCATACCCGCTCAATCTGCCTCCGGTTGGAAACAGAGGCCGAGTCGGATAAGCCTTGGCCGAGTATTGCCCTCGATCACAGGGTTCTCCCGAGGTCGGAAGTGACAGACGAATTATCCAGTCAACTTGACAGCTTGCATCGCAGTACCTTCGACTATTTCTGGTCCGGAAGCCATCCCGAAAGCGGGCTGCCAAGGGACCGGATGCGAGCCGACGGTTTGCCGATCCATGAGATCACATCAATCTCCGGGGTGGGGTTTGGTTTCCTGTCGCTCATCGTTGGCGTTCATCGTACCTGGATAACACGCCGGGATGCTATTGCGCGGGCCGGCCGCATGCTGGAATCGCTGGCTGCGGTCAAGCGGTTCCATGGCGCTTTTCCTCACTTCGTCAACGCGTCCAGCGGAAAGACGCTTCCCTTCGCGAAATTCGACGACGGCGGTGATCTCGTTGAAACCGCGCTTCTGGTTCAGGCGCTGATCTGCGTGCGTGAGTTCTTTGGCGGGCAGACATCCGCCGAGATCAAGCTTCGCCGATCCATTGAAGAAATCGTCGAAACGGTGGAGTGGAGCTGGTTTACCAGGGGTAAGACCGGGCCGCTTTTCTGGCACTGGAGCCCGCGATATGCATGGTCGAAAAATCTGCCGATCGCCGGCTGGAACGAGGCTCTGGTTTGTTATGTGCTGGCGGCAGGTTCAACGGCGCATCCGGTCGGCCGGGAAACTTATCATTCCGGGTGGGCACGCGATGGCGCAATCAGGAACGGATCGTCATATTTCGGTGTGCGGCTCCCGCTTGGCGAGCCTTTTGGAGGTCCGCTCTTCCTGTCGCACTATTCGTTCTGCACGCTTGATCCGAGAGGTCTCGGTGATGCCTATTGCAGCGACTATCTGGAACAGGTTCACGCACATTGCCTGATCAATTACCGGTACTGTCGCACGCGCTATGCAGGTGAAGCAGGATGGGGCTTGTCCGCCTGTGACGGGCCGAAAGGTTATCTCGTGAACTCTCCAACCGATGATCATGGCATCATCGCAACAACGGCTGCCCTCTCAAGCATGCCGTTCCTGCCGCAGCGTGCACGCCAGGCGGCGCTGCGCTTTCTGCGATGGCATGGCGGGGCGCTCGTCGGCCGCTTTGGCCTGATGGATTCTTTTCAGCCATCAACAGGCTGGGTCTCCAAAACGCATCTTGCGATCAATCAGGGGCCAGTCGTCGCCATGATGGAGAACGACCGGAGCGGTCTGATTTGGGAACTGTTCATGAACGCGCCGGAAGTCATAGCCGGACTGAACCGGCTGGGTTTCCACCGCGACAGATCGCACGAAAGGACGAAGCAGCAAGAGGCCGGATGAGTGACCGGACACAGCATCGTGCCATCTTCGGGCGGGGTGTTCCTGGTCACGGGCGTTAACCCCGACCGGTCATATTGCGATCGGCTGAGGGGTGCCGGCGCGTGGGTTTAGCGAGCCGTCGGAAGAACTGGTGACGGCCAGCGTCTCCCACCCAATCCCTCCGCGCTTTGCTGGCGGCTGCAGTCATCACCTGTTGCACCGGGTGAGGTCCTGGCGCAAAGGGCCAACGGGTTTGGGCGGCATCGTTATTTGCAATTTTGCAAGGACCTCGCAAATGCAATGATCGCTTCACTAACCTCATGCGGTTTCTCCTGAGGTGCCCAGTGTCCGCAATCCGGTATTATGAAGCTCCGCGTCAGGTTGGGAACAAGCTCGGGCATGGCGTCAATGATCTGTCGCATGGCAGGCATGCTCAATCCCGGATCCTGCTCTCCCACCATATAGACCGCCGGAACCTCCACTTTCAGACCGTGAAGCGAACGTTGCAGGTTCCAGTTGGCGTCGAGGTTGCGATAGTAGTTAAGCCCGCCGCTGAAACCGGTTTGGCCAAAGGCGTCGACATAATGGGCGAAATCAGTCTCGCTCAACCATTGCGGCAGGATGTCGGGCGCCGGCAAGGGCGCGAGCATCCCCTTCATGGGCGATACCATGCCGAACGGATCAGGCGTCCCGTCGCCTTCCTCGCGTGCTCCCGCCTCCCGCGATGCGGAAAACAAAATCTTGCGAAGCGTCGCGCCGATATCCCGCTCAAATTCAGCTTCGGCGATCCCGGGCTCCTGAAAATAAAGGGTGTAGAACAATTCGGTGTCGGATTGTGGAAAGAGACTTGTCGGCGGTACCGGCGGGGAGCCCATCATGGGAACGCCTATTGCAACAACGCCTCTGAAGCGGTCCGGGCGCATAAGGGCTGCCTGCCAGGCCACTGTACTTCCCCAGTCGTTGCCCACAATGACAGCCCTGTCGCAGTTCAGTGCATCGAGCAGGCCCACAAGATCGCCCACCAGGTCAAAAATGGAATACCTGCTGAGTGACGTTGGACTTTCTGTTTCTCCATAGCCCCGCATATCAGGTGCGACGGCGCGAAAGCCAGCTCTTGCCAGTGCGACAAGCTGGTGTCTCCAGGCGTAGGAGGTTTCGGGAAATCCGTGAGCCAAAAGGACAACCGGTCCTTCCCCCTCCTCCTCAACATGCATCCTGAGTCCGTTGGCGACCAGCTTGCGAGACGGCATGGCGAGCTCCTCTGTTATTCCGAAACAATTTATGTTACGGAAAACTTCACGTCAAGTTTCCGAAACAAGGAAAGTTACGAAATGTCAGACACCCGACTTTCCCGCATGCTTCACGTACTTGTTCACATGCATCTGCTCGGCGGGAGTGAAACTTCCGAAACAATCGCGAAAATGCTGAACACCAATCCGGTCGTGGTGCGCAGGACAATGGCTGCCCTGAAGGAGTACGGGATCGTGAAATCAGCGGGAGGGCGAAGCGGTGGCTGGCGGTTTGCAAGGGGAGCCGACCAGATTACCGTCGAGCAGGTCCACGATGCGCTGACGATCGGATCGGCGTTTTCGATTGCCCTTTCGAACGACCATAGCGCCTGTCCTGTCGAGGGTGCTGTGAATATGTTTCTGGGCGAGGCGATGACAGACGCCGAACACACCCTTCGAACCCGTTTTGCGGCGACAACGATTGTTGATCTGGCCAGTGCCTTCGCCTGATATTGTCGGTTCTCCCCGGCCCGGGTTGTGGTGACTCATCACGAGGACTGCTGGCGGTGTCGATCCGGCGACCCGACATGGAAATTGACCATCATCTTTCAGGGCTCTAGAAGAGCTCATCAGCAGAAGGAGGATTATGCGCAGAGGCAGCCATTGTAGCCGCACGTAGCGGTCTTGCCCGGCACCGTAGAGGTTGCCGGACCTCTTGGCATATTTTTCTTCGGAGTTCTCATGAAGAACCATGATGTATTGATCCGGCCTTATGCGCCGGCAAAGGACACACAAGAGCTCTCACTCATCTGGCTGGAGGCGTCACGCGTGGTCCATCCGTTTATAGGCGAAGCGCGTTTGGTCGAGCAGCGAGCGCTCATTGAAAATCAATATCTGCCCAGCGCCGAAACCTGGGTGGCGACCATTCACGATCTGCCCTGCGGCTTCATCAGCCTGCTCGACACATTCGTCGGAGGAATATTTGTTTCTCCAAACCGTCAGGGCCGTGGAATCGGACGCCGGCTCATTGCTCATGCTCTCGGTCTCAGGGGAGAACTTTCTCTCGATGTTTACATCGAAAACCGGCAGGCAATGTCCTTCTATACCGGACTGGGTTTCAGGGAGCTCTCACGCCGTCCTGTCGACGATGATGGCTATCCGTTTGAAAACGCGCGTCTGCGTCTGACGGGCTAATGGATTGCCGGGCGGCCCAAGGCCGCCCTGATTGCCGCGTTTGAACAGGACTGCCCAGGCCGTCCATCCCACAAGGCGCATTGCCCATTCCTGTCTTCCCGCCCTACGATGCTCGGTTGATCTCGCCAATGGGCAAGCAGGCTCGCGCCTGTCCGTTCATCATAAAACCGGTTTTCAGTCGCCGGACCCACGACCAGCCCCACCGATCACCGGGGAGCGGACTTCGCCCTCCCCCTTCGTTCCGGAGGATGTGAGAGCACATCCACCGGAACGGTGGGTAAAGGCTTCACCCACTGCGGGGCTTGCTCCTGAACTGTGGCAACAACGGAGAGCCTGTCATGACCGTATACCCCAGCACCGCATGTTTCGACACCGGCCGCGCCTTGACCGAAGACGAACTGCGCAAGACCGCGCCATCGATCTTCGCAACGTAGGCACACGAAAGCAGATCAGAGCGCTTCCGGCCAATTCATGGCCGCCGCCGGCGTGTCACATCCCGCGCCGTTTACCGGCATCGATCAGGACATCAAGCTCAACAAGGCGCTCTGGCTCCTTGGAGCCGAGAAGGCCAGGCTGAAGGGTGCACATTGATGCGCCCCGCCTCGTCACTCTTTTCGGCGGAGCTGTTCAATTGCTGCACGGCTTTGAAGGAGACGGATTGGAGCAGGTTCACAACTCTTGAAGCTGCTGACGAGGGTGCGGACTGTATCGAGGGCGGATATTCTCCCAAAGAGGCTTCGTTCTTCACAATTTATGGGCGCCTCAAAGAGGGTGGTTGCGAAGCCATCACGGATTGCCCTGATTCTAACAGCGCCAGTCGTGTTGCCTCACAACTTTGCGCCCTGAGTGGATTGACGCTTGAAATTGTTTGCTAGATGCCACCAATGGCAACGCCGGGAGATGCGGTGAAACCACAGACCGGATTTTGCGAGGAACCTGGCCACCTTCGAGGTGGCTCCCCTGACGCCCCGCCCCTCGAACTCCCGCCCCACCCTTCACTCAGAACTTATATGCGCCGACGTCCTTTCGGGGTCGGAACAACAGTAGTTCAATCGCACGTCAAGGTCGAACGGACATCTCGGATCGCCAGAAATCTGGCTCTAGGTCGACTTCTTTGATTATTGCCCGGCGAAACTGGATGCGCAATCGCACTGATCGCGGCCCGGATCCATCGGAGTGCGGGATCGGCCTGTCGCCTCTTGTGCGAGATCAGCGTGAACGGGACCGGAGGGAACTCGATTGGCGAAGGCAGTATGACCAATCTCTTGTGGCGCCGAAGCGTCTCCAGGCTTTTCGCGGCGACTGTGAGAATGAGGTCGGTCCCGATAATTGTATTTGGCGCGACGCTCCAGTGCGGGAGCACCAGCGCCACCCGGCGACTGAATCCTGCCGTGTGAATGGTCTCATCAATCTCTGTCGATGCCTCACCATGAACGGCGACCAGCGCATGGGGGCGGGCGAGATAGGCATCCAGGTCAATCCGGTCGGCCAATGGCGGAAGAGTAGCGCGATCTACAAGGCAGACATACTGGTCCGAAAACAATAACTCGGAGTGAATCTGGGCAGGCAGGTGCGGAAACACGCCAAGGCCCAGATCTATATCTCCGTCGACCACCCCGGCGACCATTCCTTCCCGGCTCAGCTGAGTGATTGACAGATCTATGCCCGGCGCCGATCGCCCTATCAGCGACATCAGTTCGGGCAGGATGATGCTGGCGCCGTAATCCGACATTGCCAACCTGAAAACGTGCCGGCCTCGCGCCGGATCGAACCCGCCGGGCCCAAGCACCGCGCGTATCTGGGCAAGCGCTTCCTTCACCGGCTGTGAGAGTTCGAGCGCGCGGATGGTCGGTGACAGACCGCCGCTGTGGCGCGTAAAGAGAGGATCTTCAAGAAGCACGCGCAATCTCGCCAGCGCGTGGCTGACCGCCGGCTGACTCATGTTCAGCCGCAGCGCCGCGCGTGATACGTGGCGCTCGGATAGCAACGCATCGAGTACTACCAGAAGGTTGAGGTCCACACCGCGAAGATTATTCATGCTGTGCATGATACCCGCCGTAATCTGAATTTCACATAGTCCAGATGCATAATTAGAAGAAGAGCCTGTTCAAGTCGCGAAAGGACATCTTCTCATGCAGCCTTTGGCTTTCCTCGTTGCAGCGCTGATCTCTGGCGCTCTTGTCCCCTTCCAGGCCGGCGCGAATGCGGCGCTCGGCCGCGCTCTTGGCCACCCCCTCTGGGCGACAGTGGTATCGCTTGTGACAAGCGCCATCCTCGTCGTACCCTTGATGATTGCGTTGCGCGTTTCCGCGCCGACGATCGCAAATCTCTCCGTCCAGCCGAAGTGGATCTGGATCGGAGGCATTGCCGGAGTGACCTACATCACGGTGGCGCTCCTTCTTGCCACGAAGCTCGGGGCTGCGGGCTTCATGACGGCAGTCATTGCGGGCCAGATCCTCGCTTCGATCACGATCGACTATTTCGGTATTGTCGGTTTTACGGCAAGGCCGATTTCCGGATATCGTCTCGCAGGAGCGCTGCTGGTTGTCGCCGGTGTCCTGGTCATGCAGAGCCCAGTTCTTTGGCGAACGGTGTGCCAGGTGTCGCAACTTCCCACTCAATCCTGACCAGCAGGAGAAATACCATGGATAATCACGACAGAACCTTCCCGAGCGTATATTCGCTGGGCGGTGACGCTGTACCGGTGCAGGTGCGCATTGCCAGGCCGACCGACAAGCTTGAGGACGTAGTCGCGTTTTATCGCGGTGGCCTGGGCCTGCCGGAGCTCGCCCGATTCGAAGCTCACGCCGGCTACGATGGCATCATGCTCGGCCTACCCGGCAAGTCTGTGCATCTTGAATTTACCCGACACGCAGAGGGCAGTTCGTGTCCCGCTCCAAGCTTCGATAATCTGCTGGTGCTATACATCACCGAGCCTGATGCTTATGATCGCCTCAACGAGCGGATGCAAGGAATGGGTTATGCGCCCCTGGAACCGGAAAATCCATACTGGCTCGAGCGCAGCTTCACCTATCAGGATCCTGACGGCTGGCGTGTGGTGATATGCCGCGAGACCGGTATTTGACGCCGGCGGCACACCGATACGTCGTTGTGGATCCTCACGCTGATGTTGCAGCGAGACGTTGCCAGTAGCGTGTCGAACCCATCAGCTCCATTAAAAGGGATGGTGCGTTCCTCCGGATAAGGAAGCGGGACGTTCCATCCGCGAAGGCCTGGGCGCCATAGCGCCAGGTCCCGCCAACGCGCCGGAAGATCCGGACAATTCTCTGGACGGGGTTGGCGAGACCCAGCTACAGTGAAAAAATCCAGGCGGCTCGATCGCGGAAATTCCCGGCGACGACACAGCAAGCTGATCTCGCATCGGACACGGTCCGATGCTATCTCTATTGTAGCAAAGAGGGGAGTAGGACAACCATGGACTTGATAATTCCCAGCACCGCCAATCTCAGCCTGTTCGTCAGCGCCACGCTGGTGCTGCTTCTCGTGCCGGGACCGGCGGTTCTTTACATCTTCGCGCGCTCCGTCGAGCAAGGTCGTTCCGCCGGTCTCGTTTCGATTCTCGGCATACATTCGGCCACGCTGGTTCATGTCGTCGCAGCCGCTGTGGGGCTGTCGGCGCTTCTGGCGTCGTCTGCTCTCGCCTTCAGCGTGGTAAAGTATGCGGGCGCGGCCTATCTGATCTGGCTTGGTCTCAAGAAGCTCTTCGGCCCATCGGATCTTCCGGACATAGAAGGGATGGTGCCAGCGCGTAGCCGCATGCGCATCTTTCGTGAGGGTTTCATAGTCAACCTCCTCAATCCGAAGACCGCGCTGTTCTTTCTGGCATTCCTGCCGCAGTTCGTTGAGGTCGACCGTGGCCATGTGGCAATGCAGGTCGCATTCCTCGGGATTCTCTACACAGCGATCGGCGTGCTCACGGATGGCGCCTATGCACTTGCTGCCGGCACGGCGGGCAACTGGCTGAAGCGTAGTCCTGTCTACCTGAAAGCTGAACGCTGGGTCAGTGGTTTCGTGTATATCGGTCTTGGCATGACGGCTGCTCTTTCGGGCAACCACAAAAAATAGGTCATCATACGGTCGGGAAAGCTCCGTGGGAATGACAAGGGCCGAGCGAGAACGTGCTTCCCGTTGCGTCGTAGCCATTGCGGAGGCTCTGAGGTCGCGATCACGGCCGTCCTCAGGCCGCTCTTGGTGTTTCAGTATCCCGATGATCTGCTCGTCCGTGAACCGTGCATGCTCCATTCCGTCCGTCTCACTGATACGACGGGCTCTACCAACACCTGGAAGAAGTTAAGTGTCCCAGATTACCGCGCGCCGGCGCTTCGATTCTACGCCATTCCCTCTCTTGGGAACGGAAACCTCACAGCCCGCTGGCCGCTAGTCGTCATTTTTCGAGCGCTTTATGACGCCGAGATGCGCGCTCATTCGCCCGGCTCGGATTTTTTTATTTTCCCTCTTGAACAACGGGATCTGAAAACCAAATCGTTATGCGCCGGTTGCTGAAAGTTGGACCGGCCGAATGGAGGCGCTGTCTTACGGCGCTTCCATGCCCATGTTGCTTCAAGGAGAATATGGCTATGACGACCTCTTTTGACTATGCACCGTTATTCCGGTCGACGATCGGCTTCGACAGGGTGTTCAATCTGCTTGAAAATGCACAGCGCGCGCGCCAGCTCAACGACTGGCCGCCCTACGACATTCTAAAGACTGGCGAAGAAACCTACAGCATCGCACTTGCGGTAGCCGGTTTTTCACCCGATGAGCTCGAAATTACCTTTCAGTCAAATCTCTTGAAGGTCAGCGGGAGGAGGCAGGAAAACGCCGGGAACGGCTATCTGCACCGCGGCATCGCAGGCCGTCCGTTCGAGCATCGCTTTGAGCTTGCCGACCATGTCAGGGTCAGCAGCGCCGATCTCCGAAACGGTCTCCTGACAATCAGTCTTGTCAGGGAGATACCGGAAGCGCTCAAGCCGCGAAAAATCGAGATCCGAGCGGACTCACCCGCGCTTGCATCGCCTGCATCAGTCCAGATCGACGCGCAGGAGGCAGCTTAAACGGACCTTGTCCAGGAGACCCGCTCAGACGGCTCTCCATAATGTGTCAGGATTGGGAAGGAGAGAAAAATGAAACCAGGAATGTTTCATGAACCGGTCACCGTTCTTGTGGGGCTGGGTTTTCCGGTCGAGATACGCGGGGTGACGGAGGCGTACCGGCATCTGTGCGAGTGGCCGCAGGCCCTCAGAGACAGAGCGCACGCTGTCGCTGTCAACGCGTGCCGGGCAGCGTTGTCCGATGAAATTGAAGCCGAGACCGCGCGGAGCCTTTTTGTCGCTTTTGCCGAGAAACATGACCTACTTGCCCCTGACTGCAATTCTCTTGTTGCATTCAGGAAGCCTCGCGACAAAAATCCAAACGTGCGGTAGGTGGCGACGCCACCGACCAAGTCGGTGACGGATAGCCACGCCTGTTCGATCTGTGCCAAGAGGCAAGTCACTCACAGTTCGTCCAGTGTTTCGTTAAGGGCCTCTATATTGCGCAGGCGGGTGCGACCGGTCGCCCCCGCCTTTTCAAGGCAACGGGTTATGAGAAGATGGCAGAGAGCCATCACCGCCGTATGATTAAAGAGCGGTCCTGGCGCGAGCGTCTGGCACTGAAAGTGCCACGTCGCCTTCGTCTCAAAGGGAGCGCCCTCGTCGGTCACGTAAAGAAGCTTTGCCTTCGAGTGTCTCACCTGATCGACGATCCCATCGGATTGGCTGGTTCTTCGACGCAGTCCGAAGAAAATCACGACGTCATTTTCACCAATGCTGACCAGATGCTCGCCCATGGTCTGCCCGGCACCCGGGATAACGATAATGCTTTCGATGACCTGAGTAAGCTGCCATTGGAGATAGGCTGCAAAGGGGTAGCTGCTGCGGAAGCCTATCACCCAGACCTTGCGTGCAAGAAGTAGTGCTGTGACGGCACCGTCGATCTGGTTTTCCGAAATTCCGAAAAATGTGGCTTCGATATTGAGGAGAGCCTGTGCGACATGCGCCTTGATCGATTGTCTGGCTCCAGCATCGGCAGCCCGCGCCAGAAAGAGCCTCGAACCCGTCTGCTTCTCCGCCCTGGCGTGTCGTCTGGCTTCCTCATAATTTTCGTAGCCAAGCCGCCGGATGAAACGTGTCACGGTTGCCTTGGAAACATGCGCCAGTGCTGCAAGCTCCTGGGCAGAATAACTGGCGAGTTCGCCGGGAAAATCGCAAACGAATTCTCCAATCCGCTTTTCTGCGGGGTGAAGATCCGGCAGGGATTGCCTAACGCGGAACAGGAATGATCTTTCCTTGGGCACACGATGCTCCGGTGAAATCTCAACGCCACAATCTTCAGTCGCCCTGGTGCGGCTTGCAATAGAAAAAGCGACAGTTTGCATGACTGGCAAGCCGATATGCGTTACCGTTGCGCGGGGTTTGTCCCTCCATCAAGCTCCATTGTGCGGATGAGCAGCTCCACAGCTGACCGGATTGGTGCAATAATTGGCATGGACACGATACGCTGCAGGTTGTCAGCCGCTTGTCCCAGTGGGCCACCACCTATGATGACGACATCGGCGCCGTCTCGCTCGAAACACTCCCGAACAGCGATTTCCAGCGCTGTCTGCAATGCTGCCGGGTCTGAAGCCAGGTGCTGTGGATCTCCCCTGGTTAGTCGTGTACCGGTAAAAAGCGACACCACGCCGAGTGTTTGCGCCTTTGCAGCAAAACTACCCACCAAATCGGGGGTCACGGTGGCGATCCCGAAACGACGATCACCGGCCGCGGCTTCCATCATGCTGGCCTGACAGATGCCGACGGTGGGAACGCCGGATGTAACAGCGAGGCGCTCCAGCCCTGGATCGCCGAAAGCGCAGACAATGAGGCCGTCGTTCCGGCGGGCCAGCTTGCGCCCTGTCTCCACGACGCTGTCGGCGGCAGCGGCCAGTTCGACGTCGTTGAGGATCATGGGTACACCATGTGCCGCGGTGTGCCCTTCGATTGCAAACCCCTCCGGAAGGTAGCTACGGGCGATATCTGTCATCATCGCGGTCGTCGCTTGCGAGGTATTCGGGTTGATCAATCCTATGCGTTTCATCGTTCCTGCATGACCACGAGGGTTTGTTTGTCCTGCTCGGTTGTTATGGGTAGCGCCTGGATTCAAGGGTGTTCAATCGGGAAAAAGGCAGGCAACACCCGCACCGCCGGAAAGCGGAAGGAGTGGCGGGATTTGCTTTTGGCAAAGATCGCTCACCTGCACGCATCGCGGCGCGAAAGCGCAACCCGGTGGCATTGCCGCCAGATCGGGTGGGGCGCCTGGAATGGTGACCAGTCGGTCGCGTCCTTCGGCCAGTTCGACGCGCGCGCCAAGCAAGCCTTTTGTATAGGGATGACGCGGATTCCGGATGATATCGCCAACCAGCCCCTCCTCGACGATACGACCTGCATACATGACTGCAATACGGTCAGCCACCTCGGCCGCCACGCCGATGTCATGGGTGATAAAGATGACTGACAGACCATATTCCCGCTGCAGCTCGCGAATGAGCAGCAGGATCTGAATCTGGACTGTGGCATCCAGTGCTGTCGTCGGTTCGTCGGCCAATAAAACTTTGGGATTGCACGCAAGCGCCATCGCGATCATGGCGCGCTGAAGCATACCGCCCGACATTTCGTGAGGATAATTGGAAAGGCGTCGCTCTGGCGAGGGAATACGGACTTTCTGGAACAAGGCAAGCGCCCGTTCGGCAGCTAAACCGCGCGACACCTTTTCATGCCGCATGATGGTTTCCTCGATTTGCCGACCAACGGTATAGACGGGATCAAGCGCCAGACGCGGCTCCTGAAAAACCATGGAGACGACAGCCCCGCGCAGATCGGAAAGCGCACGGTTGGAAAGCGACATGATATCATGCCCGTCAACCGTCATGCCGCCTTCGATCAAGGTTCCCTTGGGGTGAAGCCGCAACAATGAGCGCATCGTCACGCTTTTGCCCGAACCGGATTCACCGAGCAGGGCGACCACTTCTCCAGGCTTCACGGAAAGGCTGACACCGTTGACGGCCTTTACCGCCTTTCCGCCACGCCGAAACGTTACCGAAAGATTGCTGATATCGATCATCGCATCATTCTGCATGGTCATGCCTCCATCATTACAGGGGCGCGGCTATGGCCGGAACCAGGTACCGCCATGAGACAGGCTGCGGCCTGATCACTGGAAATGCCGGTCAACGGTGGCAATGTCCGGTGGCAGACATCCTCCGCAAAACTGCAGCGGGTGTGGAAGCGACAACCGGAGGGCGGATCGATCGGGTTTGGCGGATCACCCGTCAACGGCGGCGCTTCGGTTCGCTCGGCCGGGTCCATCTTCGGCATAGAGGCCAAAAGTGCCGCCGAATAGGGGTGAATCGTATTGCCGTAAATCGCATCGCGACTGCCCACTTCCGCTACCTTGCCGAGATACATGACCATGACCCTGTCGCACATGAAGCGCACGACATTGAGATCGTGTGAGATGAACAGATAGGTCAGGCCGAAATCGCGTTTGAGGTCGAGAAGCAGGTTGAGAACCTGCGCCTCCACAGACTTGTCGAGGGCCGAGACCGCCTCGTCCAGAATGACCAGCCTTGGCTCAAGCGCCAGCGCCCGGGCAATATTGACGCGCTGCCTCTGGCCGCCGGACAATTCATGAGGATAACGGCCTGCAAAACGCGACGGCTCCAGACCTACGCGTTGAAGCAGATCATGTGCTCTCGCAATGGCCTTTGCGGCTGGCGTTCCATGAACCTGTGGAGCAAATGCTATGGATTGCTCGATCGTCAGTCTCGGATTGAGGGAAGCATAACTATCCTGAAAAACCATCTGCACCTGACGGCGATAGGCCGAAAGCGGCAGTGCGCCTCCAACCGTTTCACCGTCGAAGAGAATTTCGCCCTGGTCCGGTTCGATCAGTTGCATCAAAAGTCGTGCCGTCGTCGACTTGCCGCAGCCGCTTTCACCGACCACACCCAACGTCTCTCCTTTCAGAATATCGAAATCGACCCCGTCTACAGCGCGCACCACTTTCTTCGGCTTGAGAAAGCCGCTGCCCTTGACCGGGAAATGCTTGAGCAGCCCGCGAGCGGAGATCAACGGCTGGGCAGGGCCACCCCGTTCACCAACAGGCAGTTCGAAAGCCGGTTTTCCAACGATGTTGATCATGACTTCACGTCCATGGCTGTGCGCAGCCCGTCTGAGAAAAGGTTGAAGCAGATCGAAGTGATGAAGATCATCGCGCCGGGCAGAGCCGCGACGAAGGGATTGGTGTAAATCGCCGTGCGCAGCGTATTGAGCATCAGCCCCCATTCTGCGTCGGGCGGGCGTACACCCAGCCCCAGGAACGACAGGCCTGATGCAAGGATCATCGACACCGAAATCAGGCTTGTGGCGAAGACAAAAATCGGGCCAAGCACGTTTCCAAGGATATGAACACGAATGATGGTGAAGGCCGGGGCACCCGATGCGCGTGCCGCATCAACGTAATCCAGCTTTCGCACCTGCGTTGTCACGCTTTCGGCGATACGGGCGATCTGCGGAATGAACACCACCGTCAAAGACACCAGCGCGTTGGTGAGGCCGGACCCAAGTGCTCCCGACAGCGCGACGGCAAGCAGAACCGACGGAAAAGCGTAGAAAACATCGACCGTGCGCATAATCAGGGTGTTGATTAAGCCGCCGGTATAACCGGCAATGATGCCGATTGCCGAGCCGATAACAAACGCGATAGGCACCGGCACGACCCCCATGATCAGCGACAGCCGTGCCCCATAGATCAAACGTGACAGCATATCGCGACCGAGTTCGTCGGTTCCGAGAATATATCCTTCCGTTCCAATCGGTTTCAGGCGGCGGATCACACTGCCCTTTGCCGGGTCGTAAGGCGCAAGATAAGGGGCGAAAATGGCAATAAGGATGAGAAGAACGAGGAGTGCCAGCGCCACCATCGCGACCGGATCGCGACTGAGACGTCTCAAAACGCCGCTCCAGAAGCCGGGAGACTTGGTAATTTTCTCGATGGGAATTTCGGACGCTATGGTGATGGCAGCCATTGTCAGCTCCTCTGGATGCGGGGATCGATGGCGCTCTGCAACACGTCGACCAAAAGATTGAGGACAACGAAGAACATCGCGAGCACCAGGATGGTGCCTTGCAGGATCGGCAAATCACGGGTGAAGATTGCACCGTTCAGAAGAAAGCCGGTACCAGGCCAGGAAAATACCGTCTCGATCAGAATTGACCCGCCGAGAAGATATCCCAGTTGCAGGCCCATGACGGAAAGTGCAGTGGGCGCGGCGTTGCGCACGACATGGCGCAGGATATGACCTCGCATCAGCCCCTTGGCCGCAAGCGCCTGGGTGAAATCCTGGGCAAGAATGTCTGCTACCAGCGAACGGATCGTGCGGGCGATAATCCCCATCGGAATGACCGACATCGTGACTGCCGGCAGAACAAGATACTGGAGATATTCCCAGCCGAAGCTTCGACCGGAAGACCCTCCAGGGCCGCCCCCCATCGCCGGCAACCAGCCCAGCGTGACCGAAAAGGTGATGACCAGCACCATGCCGAGCCAGTAATGCGGCACGCTGACGCCAAGCATCGATATTCCCGATGACAGACGATCGACCCATCCACCGCGAAAGACACCGGCAAGAAATCCCAATGTTGCTCCGCCAACAAAACCGATCACCGCCGCAGACAGGGCAAGAATGATCGAATTGATCGACGCATCAATGATATCGGCGAGAACGGGACGCCCTGTCGCTATCGACGTCCCAAGATCACCCTGCACGGCATGCCACACCCAAAGGGCATATTGCGCCGGCAAGGGACGGTCGAGGCCGTAAAACGCCCGCATCTGGGCCTGCATTTCCGCAGAGGCATCCGAGGGCAAAATCGCGGCAAGCGGATCACCAGGGGCGATATGGATCAGCATGAAGCACACAATGCTCACGCCGATCGCGACGGGAATGACATGCAACAGTCGTTTTATGGCGTAGAGCAGCATGATGTCCTCGTGAGAGTCAGATCGGGCATCGGCAATGACAGGGCGGGGTCATTCCCGCCCTGTCGCTGTGCAAAAATCAGGGATCCATGGAGATCGTCGAAAAGTCCTGGAACCAGTTCTGTGCCTGAACAAAGCCCTTGACCTTGGTGGACATGGCGCGCGGGTTGACGTCATGCGTCACCATCAGGAAGAGCGCGTCATTGACATATTTCTCATGAATCTTCTGGAGTACCTTGTCTTGCTCAGCCGCATCGAAGGTGTTGCGCACCTGACTGAACAGGGCATCCATTTCCTGGTCACAGTAAAAACCCCAGTTGGTGCCGTTTGGCGGCGCCAGATTGCACTGTGACTGGCGGATCAATGCCGTAAAAGGGTCCTGGATGAAGTAGCTGTAGTTGATGGCGCTGGCACCCTTTGCGCTCGGGTCTTTGGCACCGGCGCGCCAGATGTTGATAACCGTGTTCCAGTCGGCAACCTCATATTCGACATTGATGCCGATTTCCGACAGGGTCTGCTGGATGTATTCGTTCATGGCGAGCGGCAGCATCTGACCCGAACCGGATGAAGAGATCACAACCTTTGTGGTGATGGGCTTGTCCGGGCCGTATCCAGCTTCGGCCATCAGCTTTTTTGCTTCCTCGACATTATACTCAAGCTTGAAAGTCGGCTTGCCGAACCATTGATGCCCGGGTGGCAGATAACCCTGAGCCGGGACGGAGAGACCGCCGAGCAGTTCATTGAGGCCTTCGCGGTCAACCGCAAGGTTGGCAGCCTTGCGAACGCGGATATCGTTCCACGGTGAGCCTTCGACGCGCGACAGATGCCACGTCCAGTTATGCGGATAGGAATTGGTGACGATACTGAAACCGGCATCCTTCAAAGACTTGACCGAATCCGGCGCCGGTGCCTCGATCCAGTCCACCTGACCGGACCGCAGGGCTGCCACGCGTGTATTGGGTTCGGGAAGCGGCACAAGAACCAGCTTGTCGAGCTTCGGCACCCGCGCCTTGTCCCAATAGTCCTTGTTGGCCGTCAGCTCAGCCCGTTCACGCGGTGTAAAACCGCTTTCCATTTTCCATGGGCCTGTGCCGGAAGGCTTCTGGGCAACTGCATCCCAGTTCTTGCCTTGCGCTTCCCAATTCGCCGGGGAGGACATCAGAACCCAGCTCAACTGGTAGGGAAGTGTAGCGTCGGGGGTCTTGGTGACGATCTCTACCGTCAACGGATCGATGACCTTGTAGGAGGCAACTGCCGGAATGCGCGACTTGCCCTGTGCCGACTGGCGCTTGTCGAACTGCGGTGCATCGCTCACCAGCAACTTGTCGAGGTTCCAGACCACTGCGGCGGCATCGAATGTGCTGCCGTCATGGAATTTGACGCCATCACGCAGTTTGAACGTCCACTTTGTCTTGTCGGCGGGATCGACCTCCCAGGAGGTCGCAAGCGCCGGGATCAGTGCCGAGGGTTTGTCTGCGCTCGAGAGGTCCCATTCGATCAATGCATTGTAAAGCGTATAGCCCATGAAACGCTGGCCTTCGCCACCCTGATCCGTTTGACCTGTGGTGAGCGGTATATCGGAGGCGGTCATGCCGATACGAAGCGTCCCGACTGCCAGGGCTTCTGACGCATTCCCCGCCATCAGCGAGACTATGGCGACGCCCGCCAGCGTTGCTATCCGCAGGCCTTTGAGCATCGGAGGCGTCTTCCCGGATATCTGCATCATGCTGTTCCCTCTTCTTGTTTGCCGCCAGGTCTCTGCCCGGCAAAAAAGAAGAAGCAGATTTCATGCCAGTTTCCGTGAAACTGGAATTTCACTTTGTTATCAGTCCCATGAAAGAGCGTAGTGCCGCGAGCCGTGAGAGACCGAACAAATGCAGTGCAAAATTTCCGGGCTACCCGTTGCAATCGTGCATCCGGGTGAGGACGACCCGCCGCTTCGAGATCGACACAAGGCGTCTGCTTCGAACGTGCTGGCCACGCGGGATCACAGTGGAGACATCACTTGCGTGCTGGCCGCACGATCGTTGCCGGGGTCGGATGGCGCGCGCGCTTGTCAATGTCGCATAGACGGAGATAGCGGATATTCTTTGACGAAGCCGCATGGAAGTTTCAATGGCCCCCGCCTGTCAACCATCCGCAATGCGCTCGGAGCAATCGCAGCGTCGATTGCTGAGGATGGATATTCTCGCAACGACGCTTCGTTCTTCACAATTTATGGACACTTGAGAGAAGGCGGGTGTGAAGCCATCGCCGATTGTGCCGACTTCGACAGCGCAAAGCGTGTTGCCCCCGTGTTTGCGCCCTGAGTGGGTTGACGCTTGAAACTGTTTGTTAGATGACACGAATGGCAACGCCAGAGATGCGGCGGAACCACAGGCCGGGTTTTGCGAGGAACCCGGCCGCTTCGCGCTGACGCGGTAGTCGGGTGCCTTGTCGTTGTCGCGGTCGCAGGGCTTGATGGTGGCCTTGACGCTGAGTGCGAGGGTTCGGATGGTCCCGGCGAAGTTGCCGTTTTCGTCGCGGGTGAAGGTGCCGATCTGAGCCATTCTGGTATCTCCTGACTGTTTGTCCGAAGCCGCCCCTTGCGAGCAAGGGGAAGAAGGTCGGCGAAGCCGTTGCAGGCGAAGGCCGGCCCGGCGTCAGACCAGCCCGGAGGAGAGGCCGCGTGGGTGCTTCACCGGCATTGTCGTCGGTGAGCGGATGGCAGCAGACACCTTATGAGCGCCTCGGTCACAGGGAGGGGGCCGACCTCATACGCGTCTCCACTAGGCTCGCAGTAGGCGCGGCAGCGTGAGGTAGCCCACCACGGCCAGCAGCACGAGCGCGCCACCGATCAGGGCCGGCGTGCCAGGTGCTTCGGCGAAGACCAGCCACACCCAAAGCGGCCCTAGAACGACGTCGAGCAAAGCTATCAGCCCCGCTTCCGCTGACGGCACATGGCGGCTGCCCAACAGGAAGAACAGATAGCTGAGGCTCTGCGTAGCCAGACTGAACAGGAAGAGAATGCCGAATTGTGGCAGGCTCGGAACGGGCAACGTCGGCAATAAGGCGAATGCTACTGCGAAGCAGGCCAGCGCACAGAGCCCGCTGGCCAGCCCCGTCACCAATGTCGCGTCGTAGCTGGTCCAGCGCCGGGCGATAACGACGGAGGCAGCAAACCCCATCGTCATCAACAGCGCAAAGCCGTTGCCGGCAATATCCGTCGCGGCGGTGGCCGAGCCAGCCATGATGTTCACCCCGAGAAAGGCCACGCCGGCGGCGCAGAGCGCACGCAGGCCGGGCCGTTCGCTTAGCAGCAGGAAGGCCAGACCGGCTGCAAGGAAGGGCACGGTGGCATAGACGACCATGACGTTGGCGACGCTGGTCAGCTTCAGTGCTGCGACGTAGCTGAACATGGCCACGGCCATGACGGGCATCGCTACCGCCCCGCCGGTTCCGACGCTCCGGCGCAATTGGAGAAGCGCTCTCCCGCGCAGCATGAAAGCCAGTGGCACCAGGGAGAGGCAGGCGAACAGCGAGCGCCAGGCCACCATGGTCCAGACGTCGAGGTCAAGCGCCCGGACAAAGAAGCCGGCGCTGCTCCACATCAGAGTCGAGGCGGTGATGAGCAGCGCCCCGTACAGCCATCGTTCCTTGTGCCGTAGAGGGCCTTCGCCCGCATCCATTCGGTCCTCACTTACACTGGCGTCCATGTTGCTCTCCTGTCATCCAGTCCGGTCTTGACCGCGCTAGACGACCGGTCTACTCTGAACTGTATGGTAGAAAACGAAACGCGTAAAGAGCTGATCAAGGTGGGGCTAAAAGCCCTGCTAGCGAACGGCTACGATGGTGTAGGTATCGGTCCGATCCTGGCCGAGGCCGGCGTGCCCAAGGGGTCCTTTTATCATTTCTTCCCCAGCAAGGAGGCATTCGCCTGTGCCGTGCTGGACGCCTATTCCGAACACTATCGCCAGACTCTGGTTATCCTTCTGACTGATCAGACGCAACGCCCTCTGCAGCGGTTGGAAACTTACTTCGCCACGCTGGAGCAGGAGTTGCGTCGCGAGCAGCCGCTCGGTGGCTGCCTCTATGGCGTTGTGGCGCAGACCCTTGCCACCCGCAGCCCGGCGCTTCGCATGGCACTGCAAAAATGCTTTGCACTTTGGGAGTCCAGCCTGCGCGGAGTTCTTCGCGAGGCCGAGGATGCCGATGCGCTGGCTCCTGGTGTCACGGCTGATGCGGCCGCTGCCTTCCTGATCGAAGCCTACGAAGGTGCCCTGGTCCGCATGAAGGCGGAGGACAGCTTTGCACCTTATGACAGGTTCAAAGAATATGGCCTGCGGCGGTTGTTCCGATAGGTGACGGTACTGCTTCGCCGCGCATTGTGAGAGCGTCCGCGTACAACAAAAACACTCCAATCACATGGAATATGTTGGTTTCCGCGCGGAACTGAGCCGGTTAGGCGCGTAAGGGGATGCGGACGAAAACTTGGGCCACCAGGAGGTAGTTCATGTATTCCTACGCAGACAGACTTCGAGCCGTTGAGCTTTATATCCGCCTTGGCAAGCGGCTTAACGCGACCATTCGCCAGTTGGGTTATCCCACCAAGAATGCGCTGAGGGGCTGGTACCGTGAGTACTTACAGCATCTCGACCTGCGTGTTCAGTCGGCTGCCCGAGCGCCAAAATATTCCGAGGCTGAAAAGCAGGCGGCACTTGAGCACTTTCGTACCCATGATCGTTGCATCTCTGCGACGATGCGGGCACTTGGCTATCCTGGACGAGGGACTCTGACCGCCTGGGTCCGGGAGGCCTTTCCAGAAACGCGAACATCGATGGTCGGTCGATCGTGGCACCCTGGTTATTGCGAGGAGATCCGGAAGACGGGCGTTATCGGACTATGCGGTGGAGATGAAAGCGCTCAACAGGTGGCTGACCGGCTAGGCGTCTCAAGGCCGACATTGTACGCTTGGAAAGATCAGCTTCTCGGTCATGAGGCCCCGTCATCCATGAAACGCCGCAAAGCCCATCCCAAGGTGCCTGAACGTGAAGAGCTCGAGCGACAACTTGAAGCCCTTCAGCGTGATGTCCGCCAGTTACAACTCGAACATGATCTCCTGAAGAAGGCCAATGAACTCATAAAAAAGACCTGGGCGTCGATCTGCAGATCCTGAGTAATCGGGAGAAGACACAACTGATTGACGCCCTTAAGGACACCTATTGCTTGCCGGAACTGCTCACCCAGATGCGAATAGCCCGAAGCTCCTACTTCTACCACCGCGCCCGCTTGTGTCTGGCAGACAAGTATGCCGCCGTCCGCCACAGCCTTGCGGAAATCTTTGAGGCGAACCGTCGTTGCTATGGTTATCGCAGACTACAGGCGTCGCTGGCCAGGCAGAGTGTGACAATCTCGGAAAAGGTTGTGCAGCGGTTGATGAAGCAGGAGCAGTTAGTCGTCGCCAGACCGCGTCGACGGCGTTTTGGATCATATCTGGGAGAAATCAGTCCGGCACCCGAGAACCTGATCAATCGCGACTTCCATGCTGAGGCGCCGAATGTGAAATGGCTGACAGATATCACCGAGTTCCAGATCCCAGCCGGGAAGGTGTACCTTTCGCCTATCATCGACTGCTTCGACGGCATGGTCATCAGTTGGTCGATTGGAACGCAACCAGATGCGGGGCTAGTCAATACAATGCTGGACGCCGCCATCGAAACGGTGACCGACGACGAGGAACGGCCAATCGTCCATTCCGATCGCGGAGCTCATTATCGCTGGCTTGGCTGGCTTACCCGGATCAGTGAAGCCAAACTGGTTCGCTCGATGTCCCGAAAGGGGTGCTCGCAAGATAATGCCGCGTGCGAAGGCTTCTTCGGCCGGTTGAAAACGGAACTCTTTTATCCACGAGACTGGAAGACCATCACAGTCGAACAGTTCGTCGCTGAGGTAGATGCTTATATTCGCTGGTACAACGAGAAGCGTATCAAGATATCGCTGGGATCGCTAAGCCCAGTCGAATATCGTAAGAGCCTCGGCCTGAACTTATAGAGCAGTCCAACTTTTTATCCGCACCCCCACCGGCTCAGTTCCGCGCGGAAACCAACAGTGATCATTTGCCAGTCGCCGACGCTGGTGATAAAGACGCGCTATGGAATTTGTTCGCGCTTTCACTTTGATTATTAGCACCATTCATCGAGTGGTGGGTTAAGCACGTCAACTTTCCAGACAAAGCAACCCGCCGCGAGGCGGGTTTTGTTTTTCCGCTCGCGGCCATTTTGGAGTCCAGAATGTCCGGCCATCCCTTGAAAGCCCTCATCGAGTCTGCAGACCGCTCCATATCGGCCAAAGACTTCGACGGCTTGATGCAATTTTACACTGATGATGCCACCTTGGTGGTCAACGCAGGCATGTACGCCAAAGGCAAAGACCAGATCAGGAAAGCGTTCGAAGCAATCTCTGCCTATTTCCAAGGTAAATTGGAAGTCCGCCAAGGGAGGATCGAGGTGATCGAGGGCGGGGACACAGCGTTGGTCATCATGGAAACCTGGTTGGATGCAGTCGACGAAAGCGGCATTGCGACATCGACGGTACGACGTGCCACCTATGTGTTTCGTAGAGACTCGTCTGGGAACTGGTTATGCGCTGTAGACAATTCCTACGGCACGGCTCTCCTCGATAGTTGACAAGGCTCCCCGGCCCAATGCCCATATTGGGTCGGGGGACAGCATTCCGATTGGCGCAGATTACGTCGCCGCATACTTCCACGATAGGAGTTCTTTAATCCGGCTTTGCTTGTGACCGTTGACAATGGCGGTCACCGTGCTGGTCAGGTATCTTGTGTTATTCCAGTCGGGCGAAGCTACCAGTTGTCGGCAGGTCTAGAATTTGCGAGATCACCGTAATATGCAGACGGAAGTGCCTTCGCGAGGAACGAGAACTCCGAATGGCAATGGCGCATCAGCCCCAGTCCGATCTCGTCCGGGACAGCGTGGCCGCCCTTGTCGCTATCGAGACCCAGAACGAATCTGCTTCGCAGAACGAGGCCACCGGGCGTGTCCCGTGTGACGTGCATCATCCGGCCGCCTATTGGAATTCCATGCTCGTCAATCTCAACATCATCGCCAAAGCCAATGCCGGCGTAGAAAAGTGCGGATACGCCGCCGGCTTGCTTTGCCGCATCGATGTCCGTGGCACTGAAATATGCGGCTGGGCTTAGGAATTTGATGGTTGCATTGACCGCAGGAACCTCTCCTAGCGACTCCGTCGCCCTGATTGTCGCGCCGATGTAGTTCTCACCTTTTTTCCAAAGCTCGTCCCAACCGAAATGGCGCTTGTGATCAATCGGATGCCACCAGCGAAGATGTTCGTCGGTTTCAAAATACTTAAACCACCATTCCAGCATCGCTCCATTGCACCCTGGCATTATCGTTCTGCAGGCGACCGTGAGGGTGCCGGAGCCCAAGCGCTCGATCCCCATCTCCAGTCTAATTGGGTCGGCGTGCAGCAGTGCGACAGGAATTGCTGCTTCCAAATCATATTGCATTTTCAATCTCCTATATTTAGGAAACGCATTGCGTTTCCTAAATATAGTCGGTACACCGTTCGTACGACGTTAGTCAAGGAGATCAAGAGTTGGTAAAGCGAGCGAGAGGGCGTCCGGCCAGTAATCGGCTTGAGGTGGAACGCAAAATTCTCCAAGCCTCAACACAGCTTCTCTTTGACCAGGGATTTGCCAAGTTCAGCATCGATGCGGTGTCGCGTAACGCAGGAGTTGCCAAAAAGACTGTTTACGCTATGGCGGCCAATCGTGAGGAACTGGTCGGGAAAATCGTAGCGTCCTGGACTGAGCAACTCCAAACCAGTGGAGATCACCGGCCAGGCGAGGCGCGTCGTGATCCGGGGAGCCTGAGGGCGCTATTGGGCAGGATTTACCGGATCGCCCTGTCCAAGGAAGCTGTAGCCCTTTTCCGTCTCATTTGTGCTGACAAGGACGGTCGAGAACGGCTCGCAGAAATTTATAATCGAAACGGGGTCGAGCGAGGGGTGCTGGCCGTGGCGACCTGGCTGCGCGAGTACCAAGCCGATGTTCCATCATTGGATGTCAACCGATCTGCCCGGATGATCCTTGCCGCTCTTGTTGCTGAGCCCTTGCGCAGGGCCGCTATTGGCCTTGAAACACCATGGAACGATAGCGATGAGGAGGTCACCGTACGGGTTGGAGAATGCGTGGATTTCTACGCACGTGTATTGTTCAAAGAGTCGGGCACGCCACCATAGCGGCCATCGTAGCGCATCTGGTGATAAAGTTTCGTCTCCGATCGACTGGGATGAGTCGATATCGACGGGCACGACCTTGACCTCGTCTTGCCCCATAACGCTGCCGGTCTGGAAGCCGGGGCGTATGACATCGCCGCGCAGCATCGACCGCATGGGCAGCAGCCGCCTCTTGGGATGACAAATACGCGACACAGCGACTTGCCGAAGTTTGAGCGGTCTAGCCGATGGCTGCCCATGGCGTATTGATGCCGTCGAAGCTTAGCTCCGCTTTCGGGAAGGCGCTATCGGGGGCCCTCCGACCAAAACGCGGGCGCAAAGCGGAAATAGTTTCCGCAACGGGGCCGTGTGGTGACTAGCGGCTTTTGCGGACGCCTTAGGCAAAAGTGGTTGTGGCAGCAAGGCCTCCCGAAGTCCGTCATCGATCGGAGATCCTGACTCATAACAGTGTCCGCGCAGTAAGCGCCCCAATGAGTCATTGCAAATTCAGATAAACGCGATCAGACCCGCCCGGCAGAATTAATGCAGCTCCACGAATGATATCTGTTACAGTGCTTATGTCGGACATGGCTTTCAGCGCCTTGTCCCACACTCCTGCCGAGTCATGACTTGCGCCGTGAGTCTTCGGCCCATGAGGGCCTCATTATGTCACAGACACCGATCGTGCATTTCGAAGCGCCAAGCACACTTGCCATGGTGATGTCATCCAACGAACCGTTGCTATTCCTGTCCGATGATCTGAAGATCATCGCAGCGAGTGCATCCTTCTGCCGGGCATTCGAGATCCCCCGGCCTCCGTAAGAGGCAAGCGTCTCGCAGAACTCGGGCACGGCGAATGGGCAATGGCCAAGCTCGAGTCCCTGTTGACGGCGACCGTCACCGACAGTGCCAACATCGATGCCTATGAGATCGACCTGAAGCGACCGGACCAGAAAACGCGACAGTTGATTATCAACGCGCGAACGCTCGACGACGGCGACCTCGAGCATATTCGCCTGCTTGTCGCCATAACCGACGTCACCGACATGCGCGCGGAGGCTCGTCTGAAAGACGACCTGGTTCGCGACAAGGCCATCCTTCTGCAGGAGGTCCAACACCGGGTTGCCAACAGCCTGCAGATCATTGCCAGCGTGCTGATGCAAAGCGCCCGCCGCGTTCAATCGGAAGAGGCACGTGGGCATCTGCATGACGCCCGCCACCGCATCATGTCGATCGCAGCGCTGCAACGACAACTTTCAACATCTGCCGGCGGAAACGTCGAGCTGCGTACCTATCTTACGCAGCTCTGCCAAAGTCTCGGTGCATCGATGATCGCGGACCCCGAGAGGTTATCGATCCGGGTGACGGTGGATGACAGCTCGGTCCCTGCAGATGTGTCCATCAGCTTGGGTCTCATCGTCACAGAACTCGTGATCAATGCCCTCAAGCACGCCTTTACCGATGAGCGAACCGGGTTGATCGAGATCGACTATCAATCCTCGGGTCAAGACTGGACGCTTTCAATTACGGATAATGGAATTGGAATGCCAGTCGGCAGCGACGCGCCTAAGGCAGGCTTGGGCACCGGCATCGTGGAAGCACTCGTGAAGAACCTCGAAGGCGAGATCACGCTGACTGACGCTGACCCGGGTACGGTGGTGACGGTCACCCGCAGGCAAACGCCCGGTCTGCTGACCGAAGTTTCGCCGGCGGCTTAAGAAACGAACCGGCCCCCGAAGCCCTGCGGCGCGTTTTTGCAGCCATACTCATACAGGGAGTGAATAATGAAGAACGGCAAACCGGTCGTCCTGATCGTGGAAGACAATCCACTAATACGTATGAGCGCAGTCGATCTCGTCCTGTCGGCGGGTTATCAAGCGCTGGAAGCTGGCGACGCCGACGAGGCGGTCCGCATCCTTGAAGCACGAGATGACATCGATCTCGTGTTTACCGATGTCCAGATGCCAGGAACGATGGACGGTATCAAGCTGTCCCACTACATCCGCGACCGATGGCCACCACTGAAGCTGATCGTCGCATCCGGTGCGGCCATTGTCGAAGAAAGCATGTTGCCGGTTGGAAGCCGCTACTTTTCGAAGCCCTATGACGACCTCACCATCACCGACGCGATGGCACGCCTGCTTGCGAGCGACAACCCGAAGGCCAGCACGATCTGAGGCAGAAACAGTTACGATCCATTTTTCGCCTCCACCGGAACTGATCAGCTTGCTCTAACGGATGTCCGCTTCTGATTAGGGGTGGCAGCAAGATGGATGACAGAAATAAAGGCGCGAAGTGGACATCCTTTCCGCTGTAGTCCGTTCAGGACAAGATAGCCTACTTCGACAAACCGCCTTCAAACCTTGCCGCCTCCTGTTGGACCGCATTACCCGTGATACCGGGACGTCTGGGCAATAGAACAGCGATCGTGATGGCACAAATCGATGTTATGGCGGCAAGCCACCAGCACAGCGTCGTGAATGCGGCCTGATAAGCATTCTGCAGAGTGCTCGTCCGTATTTCCGGAGATAAAGCGCCTGCCGAAACAAGGTCGCCGATGGCTAACCGCTGTCCTATATCTTTCAAAACCTCGGACGACAGACCCGTCGCTCGACCAAGCTCTGTCGCGATGAGCCCGGACAACGTCGCGCTAACAATCGCGAGAGCGACACCCTCTCCGGCAACCCGCACGGTGCTGAATATGCCGGTTGCCATTCCTGCGCGCTCCACGGGCACGACACTGACTGACAAGCCATCCATCAGTCCCCATGGCAGTCCAGCACCGATGCCGATCATAATCATTGGCAGAACAAGCAGACTTCCGTCGTTTCCGGCGATGTGGGCAAGCCAGACAAGGCCAGCGGCGGCGATCAGGAGACCGGCGGCAGAAAGGATGCCAGGCGATATCTGGCGAGCCAATATTGTTGCCATGAAAGGCATAATCAACATCGGGGCTGACAAGCCAAGCATCAGGACGCCTGCCGTGATCACGTCGTACTTTTCAATGCCGATCAGGCGCAGCGGAATAATCACCAGCAGAACAACGAAACAGGCGCAGGTGGCTACGGGCAACAGTTGCACACCGATAAAACGCGGATACCGGAAGAGGGACAAGTCCAGCATCGGCCGAGGGGCCCGGATTTCAACTAGAATAAACGCTGCAAGCGAGATGACGAATCCCAAGCTGAAGATCGCAAGTTCGGCCGCGTCGAGGGAAGGCAATTCTATCATCGCGACGGTGAACAGCGTCAGCATCAGGGTAAAGCAGGCCGTGCCCATCCAGTCGAGGGATGCCGCTTCGGGGTCGACCGTTTCGCGCATACGCGGCGGTCCGAGGACAAGTGCCAGGAGACCGATCAGTCCTCCGGCGAGAAATATCGAGCGCCATCCTACGGTCTCGATCAAGACACCCGTGACGAGTGGACCCAATGCAAGACCGGCGCCGAACGTTGTTCCAAGCAGGCCAAAGGCTCGTGTTCTGGCGTGGCCGTCGAACTCCTGGGCAAGGGCGGCAGTCCCGCCTGCCAGGGCTGCGGCTGCTCCCACACCCTGACACGCGCGGAGAGTGTCTATGAGCCAGACCGCATTCGCCAACCCAAGGGCGCATGAAAATCCGACGAAGACCAACAAGCCGGTCAAAAAGACACGACGTCTTCCAAATTTGTCGGCCAGAGCGCCTGCAGCCATGAGCAGACTGCCGAACGTCAGCATGAAAGCGTTCGTTATCCAGGTCAAAGCCTCAGGCGAGCCGCCGAGGTCTTGCGCGATTGCGGGTGTTGCGACTGCGCCAGCGGAGAAGCTGAGAGGCAACGTCAACGCTGCCAGACAAACTGCCGCCAGTACCGAGTGGCGGGAGGTCGGTGTTTTTCGGGATATATCGGTCATGGAAGCTCCAGTGCAAAAAATGCCGCCGGTGATCGGGCACCGTGTTGGCCAAGCTTGCAGCAAAAGCGTATGGGTCGATAATTCCTCTTTCTGTCGTTTCATTGCGGACCAAAATTCTCTAATCTGCGTGAATGGATAAATTGAGCGAAATCGAGGCTTTCGTCCGGGTGGCGGAACGCCTGAACTTTGCCAAGGCTGGCCAGAGTCTCGGGCTATCCCCGTCTGCGGTTGGAAAAAGCGTTGGTCGACTGGAAGCCTCCCTGAATGTACGGCTTTTTCAGAGAACAACACGGCAAGTCTCGCTGACGGAAGAAGGCGCGATGTTGTTCGAGCGTTATCGAGCCATACTGGCTGACCTGCGCGACACGCATGAGGCGGTCAAGGCTGATCGCGATTCGCCAAGTGGCAGTTTGTATGTGACACTGCCAACAATCGGCTACCGCTTTCTCCTTCCTATTCTCCCCGAATTTCGCAAACGCTATCCACGTATCGATCTTGAGCTCGATTTCAATGACAGGCAGGTCAATCTGATCGAAGGTGGATTTGATGTGGCCATTCGCAGCGGTGACCTGAGCGACTCCAGCCTGATGGCCAGACGACTGGGGCCATTTCGCTTCCTGGTCTGCGGATCGCCGGATTACTTCAGGCGAATGGGAAAACCTTCACATTCCGACGATCTGCGAAAGCACGAGGCGTTACGTTTTCGGTTTCCGACATCGGGCAAGTTCCAGGAATGGCGTCTCAAAGACGGAAGCGATCGCCTGCAAAACATGTCGGTTGCGCTCACATGTGGAAACATGGAGGCGATCAGAGCCGCCGCGATTGATGGCATGGGGCTCGCATATATGCCCGAATTCCTGGCTGCCGACGCCATTCGCGATGGTCTGCTGGAAACGGTGCTGAGCGAGAGCCTGGCGGCACCTGGCCATTTCTCGATACTTTGGCCATCGGCGCGGTTCGTTGCGCCGAGGCTACGCGTCTTCATCGATTTCCTGACTGAGAGGCTGTTTGCGGAAGCTGACCCATGAGCGGCAGCCACCATGTCTCCTGTCGGCGCACAGGCGACGGGGGGCCTCGCCGCAAGCCACATCCGCTCTCCGATATGGGGCGCTTTCGCTCACATGACCTCACTGGAGGTCAGTTCCTGTAACAGGATTTTGTCGCTCCGTGGCCAAAACAACCGGCTTCGAAGCCAGGCTTGGAAGCCGTCACGCCGTCTCAAGGTGTGAGGATTCCTTCCCCTGCGCGACAAGCGGCGCAGAAGATCTTGAAGGCGGATGTGAAGCGTTCAGTCGCCGGGCCACAATATCGTGGTTGAGCCACAGTACGGGACCCGCGGGTTCCGACGATTCACCAAAGATCAGCTCCCCTGTCGCCGTCACAACGAGACTGCTGAGAAGGTCACTGATCATCACCTTGCCATCCCGATGCATCCGGGTGATCTCGTTTGACGTGCCAATGGTCAGATCGGCCTGTGCCTGGCTGTTTGCCATGGGCCACGCCGAAAAGTCATAGAACGGACGCATGACCTCGCTGGCCTGCATGTCGGTGATCTTCCTGAAAACATCCTTCATGGTTAAGCCATCGGCCAGAAGCTGCTGGCAGGCCTGCCACTGTTCGTCTGCCCATTGGCCACCGTTTTCTTTCTTCAACGCAAGCAGCAGCGGTATGAGGGGCAGCTCGATACCCGTGAACACATCGGACGAGTTGGTCCGGATTTCGGGACAGTTATAGACAGTTGCCTTGATCCCTGTCGCCCAGGCTTCCTCCGCGATACCCTCAAGCCGCATCTTCGCATATCCCTGGGTGTAGTTGGTATAGGTCTGCCAACGATAGCTCCCGTCGATCAGGACCGCCGATCCGTGATAACCATAGGCCGTATATCGCACTTGTCCGCCCGAGGCTTCGACGCGCTCGCGGATCGCCGTGCTGAAATCAATGAGATGGCGAAAGGTGTTTGCGGAGACGTCTTCAAAATTCTGCAGAATGAGTTTTCCCATGTCGCTGTCGAGCAGGGTCTGCGACGACATGTGGCGAGTGCCGGTTCCCTTGTAGATGCGATTGGCGACGACCAGGAATGCCTTCGTCTTCGGAATGCCGCCAGCCATTGTGTGCGCGAAGAAAACATTGCGGCCATCTGCGATCATTCCGTCAAGAACGGTCATGACCTTCGAAAGCGACGCCTTGAAACGTTCAGTGGCGATGTCGCGGCATTGCCCGACATAATCCCAGTCGAGCTTGTCATGTTGCCATCTCTCAAGCGTCATTGTTGCCAGGAGATCGGTGGGAGTTGGGCCGCCTGCGGGCGCATCGAGATCGAATCCCGCCATAAGAGGGATGTTGATGATCCGGCCGCCCAGCCGGGCCTCCGCCAAAGACAGTTCCTCGGTGTCGAGTGGCCGCAGCGCGTTATTCTCGTCGCGCCGCCCGACGGTGATCCCCACAATCTCCATTCCAGCCCGTCTGGCTTCGTCTAGCAAGCCGGTGGCATATCCGCGACCGAACAGTTCGCCGAAGAGTACAAAAACATCGCCCTCACGGAAGACCGTGTTTTCGGAAAGGCGATTCAGTGCAACCGGATTTTCCATACTGTCAACTCTTTGCTTCGCGTATCGTCGAGCAATGGCTCATACGATCTGAACGAAGACATGACCGCATAGTCGCCTGATGGGAACTCATTTTCGGTGACCGCTCATTTCAAAACGTGAAGTGAACCACCTGTCGTCATTACACTGCTGCGAAATGCGGAAGTCGATGGGGACAGGCGCACCGATGCCAAAACGACTGGTGCGAAACGCTCGTCCCACGGATGCTTGCGAGGCAATTGGCTTTTCCCAAGGCGCAAGGATTGGCGTTATATCATGCCGAAGTCACCAATCCTCGCGGTCCGGGCGTGACCGCTCGAACACCAGACCGGCAACTTTCAGGAGCGACTGCGGGTGGCGTGAACGACCGGTATGGAAGTACAGAGCGGAAACGTTTTCCGCTGTTGGCTCAAAGCAGACCTGTCAGATGCGCGGCTTGGGACCTGGTTCACGATCTGAGTCACCCGAATTTGGTTCGCCTTTCGGTTCGATCAGGAGCACTTTGACTTCATTTCTGGCCCGAGGACGATGCACAACACCTTTAGGAACGATAAACAATTCGCCAGCTTTGACGGTGCGAGGCGGCTCTCCTTCAATATCCATTTCCATTTCACCCTCGAGGACGTAGAAGAAGTCATCAGTCGTGTCATGCTTGTGGAAAGGATATTCACCAATAAACCGGACAACCATCACGTCATTTTCGTTGTAGTCCGCGATGACGTGAGGGTCCCAGTGGCTCGAAAACTGGTTGAGTTTCTCAGCGAGATTGATTGATTTCATCAGTGATTCCTCATTGTTCGACCGCGAAGAAGAAGCGAAATTACGGCAGCCGCGAAATTGTTGTGACACAGCAGATGACGCCGCGTCTTGAACGATCGTGCACGGGTGACCTGTTCCGCTCTGCCTTGGCAAGTTATCCAGCGGGTCGAAGCCTTCCTTTCAAGCGAAACATACGCCTGATGCGGCTGACACAGCTACGGTCCGCTTGCGGCCCGTTGCGGACATCATCATTTACCCGCTGGACAATCGACGTTTGCTAGTAACTGGCGAGCCCACCTGGCTCGCCGGCGATGCCTCCTCTTATCCCACCGGCCACTACAGTGAGCGGAAGGAAAGCGCCGCGAAGCTGCAGTCGCGGGTGAACTTCAAGACGGCCACACGATCGTATTTCTAATATTGTCGAAATATGGATTGACAGAAAGTTGTGAAATGCATAGCTTATTTCCATGATTATCGAAAAAGCAGCAACACAACTTGAAGCGCTCGGCAATGCTTCCCGACTCAAGATTTACCGCGTGCTGGTTAGAGCAGGCCGGAAGGGAATTCCGGTTGGCCAGCTCCAGGAGCGCGTCGGCATCCCGTCGTCGACGCTATCGCACCACCTCAAGAAGCTCGTCGAAACTGGGTTGGCTTCACAGGAAAGGCAGTCGACGACGCTGATTTGTCGGGCGGACTATCCGAGCATGCAGTCGCTGATCGGCTTCCTCGCCGACGAGTGTTGCGCTGAGGAGGAATGCGTGGCGGCGAACGACGAAGACGGAGAAGCTGCGGCCTGAAGCCACTTTTTTTCATCTTATAATTCGATATTTCTGGAAATACGAAAGGAAATGAAGTGACACAGAATGCAGAGCTTCCTGTCGCCGTCATAGGGGCTGGGCCCGTCGGTCTCGCCGCGGCTGCGCGCCTGATTGAGCGCGGCATTGAGCCACTCGTGTTCGAGAGGGGCACGTTCGTGGGATCGGCGCTCCTCGAATGGGGCCACGTGAGGGTCTTCTCTCCCTGGAAATACAACATCGATGACGCGGCCCGGGTGCTGCTCGAAGAAACGGGATGGTCGGAACCCGATCCTGACTATCACCCCAACGGACGCGAAATCGTGGCCTCCTATCTCGCTCCGCTCTCCAAGGTTCCGGGCGTCGCCAAGGGCCTCAAGCTCGGCGCGACCGTGACGGCAATTACCCGTAAGGGTCTCAGCAAAGTTGGCTCCAAGGGGCGCGACGCCGCTCCCTTCCTCGTCCGCTTCGTATTGGACGGTATCGAACAGGACGTCTTCGTCCGGGCCGTCATTGACGCCTCCGGAACCTGGGGCCAGCCAAACCCGCTTGGTGTCAATGGTCTGCCGATCCCCGGCGAGGTGCCGTCCAGCTACCTGTCCTACGGCATCCCTGACGTCGTCGGCACACGCCGGAACGACTTCATCGGCAAACGGACGCTGGTCGTCGGCAGCGGTCATTCCGCCATCTATGTTGCGATTGCGCTGATGGAACTCCAGGACGCCGATTCCGCCACTGAAATCTTCTGGGCGCTCAGGCATAACGGCGTCGACCGCCTGCTCGGCGGCGGTTTGAACGACCAGTTGCCGGAACGCGGCGCGCTCGGCCTTGCAGCCAAGAAGGCGATGGACGACGGCCGCCTGAACATGCTCACCTCGTTCTCTGCGGAGTCAATCTTGACCACCGACGGACCGTTGGTGCTCGCGGAAGCGAATGGAGGGCCCATCCATCTATCAGTCGACCAGATCGTGGTCACGACCGGCTTCCGACCCGACTTTTCTTTCCTGCGCGAGCTTCGCGTCAAGGTCGATCCGATCGTCGAGGCTCCGCCCGCGCTCGCGCCGCTCATCGATCCGAACCTGCATTCCTGCGGCACCGTGCCACCGCACGGCGTCGAGGAGCTGTCGCATCCCGAAAAGGACTTCTACATCGTCGGCATGAAATCCTATGGCCGTGCGCCGACCTTCCTGATGAAGACCGGATACGAGCAGGTGCGCTCGGTCGTCGCCGAGATTGCCGGAGACCATGTCGCGGCGCGGCGTGTCGAACTGGTGCTGCCGGAGACCGGGGTCTGCTCGATCACCAGCACGTCCAAAGCGTCGCCGGAATGCTGCCGGGCCGTCCTCGACGCATGACGACGCCTGCTGTGTCGCCGACGCCAAGGACAAGTCCGGATGCGGCTGTAACGTAAAGGCGGCACCTGAAAAGATTGCAGAAAGCGTGTAACGATGCCGGAGGCGAAGCTGCCCGCATGGGCGCTGCCGGACTGGGTGCGACCCAGAGGTGACGTTAGCTTTGGCTCCGTTCGCCATGTCGATGTCGATGACGGGGATGGGAGTGCCCGCGTCACTCTGGGTGGTGGTGGCGGCCGGGCTTGCGGGGGCTGCGGCGTTCGCGGCCATCTCTGTAACCCAGCGGCGGCAGAACGTCCACGAGTTGGCACTGGGTCACGAATGATGCCCAACCTGGTCCCGATGTCTGCTTCTGGCGCTGAGCGGCAGACGTCTCTCGGCCCGAAGCTGATTGTCAAGACCGCTTTGCAAGTCTCCGCGATGGGGTGGCAGCCGAACGACGACTTTCGTCTCGCGGACAAATAAGGAAGACATCTCAGGCCGAGGCTTATTGACTCTTGAGCCTTCAAAATGGAAGTTGCTTGTATGGATGAGAAAGCATTTGTTCAGTGCATTGTTCGCACTGCCTTCGGGTGGTGTAGTTGTGATAAGCAGTAGTTAGTTCGCTCACCAACACCCCGCCTAGTTGCTGCGGGGTTCTCTAGCCTGTTCCTCACTCAGATTACCGAGGATGAATCCAGTGGCAGTAGAGAAAATAGTTTCATTCAAATCTGGTGCGCATACCATCGTTGGAACAGTTCGTGATGCGAAAGGCCACAAAAACTCAACGTTTTTGCTCCTTCACGGTTTCGGCGGTACTCGAAATGAACTCGCGATCCCCTCTCTAGGAATGGGGATATTTGAATACGTCGCTGCCAGGTTGGCTGATCTCGGCCACTCTTCGCTTCGAATAGACTTTCATGGCTGGGGAGACAGTGATGGTTCCATCGAAGAATCTAGCTATTCCACGCAGATTGATGATTGTTTGGCTGCGATGGATTTTATCGCCACCCAGCCCGATCTTGGAAATGGCGAGGTCATCCTACTCGGCTGGAGCCAGGGCGGACTGGTTGCAGCAGCCGCTGCTGGTCGAACTAACCGGCCATCAGGGGTGGCACTTTGGGCCGCCGTGGGAGAACCTAAGGTGTCTTTCCCCGGTTTGGTCGGCAAAAATGCCTATCTCTATGGCCTGAACAGCCCGGAACCAACGACGCTGACCTTGCCTTGGGGAGCGTCCGTGACTTTGGGGCAGCGATTCTTCTTAGAAGTGTCGGGTTTCGATCCTCTTACAGAGCTGTCTCAATATGCCGGACCCGCTTTTATTGCAGAGGGTACGGTTGACGACGTCATACCACATGGTACGGCGAAAAAGTTCGCCGCAGCTCATCGAGGCGAGCACATTGTTTGGGAGGCTGCCATGGATCATGCGTTTAACACCTCCTCTGGTGTGGAAACCTTGAGCAGACTAATTGACGCTACCGTCAGCTACCTCAAACGCCATAACAAAGTATAATTACGCATGTGCACTGCTGGACCCCTATGTCAGCTATTGGAGTTCAACACTCAGCGTTTGAACGTCCAGAATGAGGTCGGAAAATGCTGACATCGAGTTATGCAATCATGTCTGCTATTGGCGCTTCTGCGGCCATGACGGCCGTCGGCGTTGCCGGGCATTGGCAACATCCTGCCGATCAGGCTCCACAGGGTGAAAGACGTAAAAGTTCTTCCGCCACACGGTGCATCAGTTCCGCAGTGGATTGCTGGCCTTGAAGACGAAGAACTGGAGCGGATTGATTGCTCAACCAACTCTCATGCTGCGCCAGATTACGTCCCGTGAACAACGGGTCATCATAGCACGAGGCCCAATCCCGGAACGCCAGATGCGCCTCGTGCATGTCGCCGCCCGGCAAAATGCGCGCGCCGTATCGGGCGGCCTCGCGCTGATCAAGACGTTGGAGCCGGATGATCGTAGGTGTTTGAAGAAATACGATCAGATCAACTTTCTGGATCAGAGGTTCGCCCCAGCCGATGAAGGACCCCGTCAGGATCCAGCCTTCGGTTTCGCTTTGTCGGACCTTGATCAAGCGGACACGTTCTTCAGGTGGACGCTTTATGCTGTACGGGGGCTCAGTCGGCATCCAGTAGAAGTCGTCGACATCCAGTTGTGGAACGCCGAAGCGCCTGGACAACACTCTGCCAAGTGTGGAAACGCCTGAGCAGGACGCGCCCGTTAGGTATACTCGCGGCTGATATGTCATGCGGTTCCCTCCACCAATAAGAGCCGCCTTTATCGTGTTGTGCCGCAATGCTCAATGAAAGGTTTTGGCGCTCGGCGGCAGACGCCCCTGGCTCGAAGCGACCGCAGGTGAACAAACCACTCGTGGGTGCTATACCTTAAACATGGACCAGATCGCCACACGCCCCTATCGAAAAAAAGGATGCCAACGCATGCTTGGCCATCTTCGATGGCAACCTGCCAAGGTTCTTTGCCTCGGAAGAGCGTGTCGAGTTTGCCAAATTCCTCGATGAGGTGGGTACCTCGATGTGCCTATCTCGTTCTCACGCTAGACGGCCGTATCGTCGCGTGTGGCGGGTTGAGCATCGGTCCAGAACCTGCAACAGTATCTCATTTCTGGCGTATGGTCCCTGTCGCCGATACCTTGCTCGCTTCGCCCTTCGTTTGAGGTGGCCCCGGGTTCCTGCTTCCGGGATTTCTGTAACCGGGCGATGGTCGTAACGACGTTGATGGCCTTTCAGTTACTCCGGTCAGTCAGAGACAAATCGGCAATCACTGCTGCCGTCCTGCCGGTTCCTCTATTTTCGGTTGAAGCAGTCATCCTCGCAGCGAGTTTGCTCAAGGTTCACGACGGCAGATGGGTGCTCGCAAACTGCGCACGAACGGCCCTGCGGCGCGAAAGCAGTTTCGGAGCCTGCGCGACCACGTGCGGTCGTCCTCGACGCGACGCATCGGGCGACACAATCTTATCCGCCGCGGGCGTGGGACACCAGCAAAGGCACAACTTCGCGCTCAAGCCGCTCCACAGACCAACTGTGCACAGGAGCGGATACGACGATGGCTCCTGCCGGACGACCGTCTGGTCCTGGTACCGCCGCGGCAACATTCACCTCGTCGCGAATCGACTGGCGATCCGTGAAAGCCACACCTCGAACGCTCGCTTCCAGAATCTCCTTCCGGATTTCCTCCTTGTTCGTAACGGTAAAGGGCGTACCGGGCTGGATGGGGCTTTCCGAAAGAACTCCCTCAATCTCTTCCGGTGGCAGCCATGACAGGATCGCCCGACCACCGGAGGATGATACGGCCGGAAGGCGTCTGCCGGGATAGGCGGTTCTGAAAGCCGGTTGCGGTCGGCTTTGAACATGCAGCAGGTGGATGATTTCCGTGCCGTCCAGAATGCAGAAGGAACAACGCAGCCCGCACTCTTCCCGTAGCCTGATAAGCCGAGGCCATACAGACCGGAGCAACGCGTTTCCCATCTGGAAACGATAAAGAAGATCAAGCGCTCGTTCGGAGACATGGAAAGCGCGCTTGGGCCGGTCTTTCTTCAGATAGCCCAGGCCTGTCAGCGTATCTGTAATGCGCTGGACGGTCGGCACCGGAAAGCCCGTTAGCTGTGAAAGTTGGGTCAGGGTAAGCAGCGGCGTTTGCGGATGGAAAAACTGCAATAAATGCAGGCTTTTGGAAACTGCGGTTACCGCGAGCGGATCATTCTCGTCGTCGACCAGCGGCCAAAGCGTGCGCGGGTTTGGCTCGAGGTTGGCCGGGCGTACCGCCCGTGTCACCATCAACTCCCCCATGCGTGACACTGTCTCGCAAAGTTGCCCGGTTACCGTGTCCGCCGCCTCCCTGTTTACAAGACCGGAAAGTGAGACCGCAGCGAGCGGTTGGCCGGATGCGTCGCGAAAAGCGGTCGCAATGACATGGCGGGATCCGCCTTCGCCGGTACTGTCAAAGGAAAACCCCACGCTGCGCTCAGAGGCTATGCCCTCGCGCAACGATTCCGCGTCACCTGTCCATGTTGCCAGAAATGTATCGAGTGTTGCCTCATCCATAAGAGATAACAGCGCCCGGCCCGGCGCGGTCTCCGCAAGTGCGAGGCGGCTGCCTACCGGGGCAAGTGCCAGGGAAGCGGCGGGTGACGGGACCCGGGCCAGCGTCACTGCGGTTTTCCCGTCGAGGAGCCAGAGATCGGTACTGAGGCCGGTGCGTGCATTCAATTCCACGACCAGCGGCATCACAAGATCGATCAACTGGTTGCTGTAAAGATAGACATGAGCGGGATAACACGCCCGGTGCCCGAGAGAAAGGACGCCGCTTTGTGCGTCGCGTTCAAGCCAGCGGGATTTAACAAGTGTATGAACCAGACGCTGGGCGCTGGAGCGGTTCATCGCGCCTCGCCTCGCAACATCGGCAATTCTCAGTTCAGGCGTATCCGGCCCGAACATCTCAAGCACGGCAAACGCCTTTTCCAGCGCGGCAATGCGGGCCCGGTGATCGGTCACCTCTGGAGGTTCGGTAAAATTCATTTTGCGACGCAGCAAGATCGTTGACAAGGCTTTCAACGACCCTATAATCGATGGTCGAGAATAGCAATCGCATCGCGGTAAAATAATCCTAAGGGGAACGCCTTGCACACCATGCTTCAATCGGAATGACATTATAGTCAGCTATGCCCACATGCCCGCCATGTGACGGCACCGCTGTACCTTGCCGGCCTGTCCCGTTGCGGTTTTTCAGCCGCAGTTGCGGAAGGTATGGCGGTCGTATGTTTCGCCGTACCTTTGCGGCGGCACAAGTGCCCTCCGCTGCGCAAACTTTCAGGTGATCGCGGCGACATTATCAGAAACGGTCCGGACAAGACGGGTGCCGTGCGCTTGCGTGCGGGCCACCGCATGCGCCTTCCGGTCGCCACCTGCCAACCAGAAAAGGGAACAGCGAAATCATGCAAGCACCGTTGATCAGAAAAGCAAACCGGGCAAAAAGCCGGCTCGTTGCAGCAATCATTGCCCTTTCAGCCTGTGTCACGGGCTTTGCAGCGAATGCCTCAGCCACAACAATGATGGCCGTACCGCATTCGGGCTTGCGTATTCTCGATCCCATCATCACGACCGCTCACATCGTGCGCAATCATGGCTACATGATCTATGACACGCTGCTGGCGCTTGATGCCGATTTCAAGCCGCAGCCCCAGATGGCTGACTACACCGTTTCAGATGACAAGCTGTCCTATACATTCACGCTGCGCGACGGTCTGAAATGGCATGACGGCACGCCTGTGACAGCGGAAGACTGCATAGCCTCGCTTCAGCGCTGGGGCAAGCGGGATACTTCCGGTCAGATCCTCTTCGACAAGACCGAAAGCCTGACGGCCACGGATGACAAGACCTTTGTTTTCAAGCTGAAAGAACCCTTCGGCTTTTTGCCCGACGTTCTGGCTAAACCATCGTCGGTTGTGCCGTTTATGATGCCGAAGCGCATTGCCGCTACCCCGGCTGATACCGCAATTACCGAATTCATCGGTTCCGGCCCCTTCAGGTTCGTCACGGCTGAGTACCAGCCGGGCGTCAAGTCGGTCTATGAAAAATTTGCCGATTACGTGCCGCGCAGTGAGCCTGCCAGCTGGCTGGCCGGCGGCAAGGTGGTCAAGGTTGACCGTGTGGAATGGCTGAGCATGCCCGATGCCCAGACGGCAATCAACGCTATCCAGTCCGGGGAGATCGACTATATCGAAGCTCCGCCAGTTGATCTTCTGCCGCTTGTCGAGAGCAATGACGAACTGACCGTCAAGACGCTTAACACGCTTGGCTCGCAGACCATGGGCCGCATGAATTTCCTGTACCCGCCGTTTGACAACAAGAAGATCCGCCAGGCCGCTCTTAAAGCGATGAACCAGAAGGATGTTCTCGACGCGCTGATCGGCAATCCGGACTACTACACCATTTGTGGTTCCGTCTTCGGCTGCGGTACGCCCCTTGAAGCACTGGCCGGTTCTGAAACCCTGACCGGCGCGGGCGACATGGAAAGCGCCAAGGCACTCCTCAAGGAGGCCGGGTACGACGGAACTCCGGTTGTCATCCTCCAGCCTACCGACGTCGTGACCGTTAAAGCCCAGCCGGTCGTGGCCGCGGCTGCACTGAGGGCCGCGGGCTTCAACGTCGAACTTCAGCCCATGGACTGGCAGACGCTCGTCACTCGTCGCGCCTCGCAGAAGCCGGTGGCTGAGGGTGGCTGGAACATGTTCTTCACCAACTGGATTGTGCCGGAAATCATGACGCCGCTTAACAACCCGATGTTGAACGGTCGCGGCGCCAAGGGGTTTTTTGGCTGGCAGACAGACGAGAAGCTGGAAGCGTTGCGCGCCAAATACATCGCCGCAGCGACACCAGGCGAGCAGAAGACTGCAGCCGCCGAGCTCCAGGCCCACGCCATGGACGAGGTCAGCTACATCCCGCTTGGCCAGTACAAGAACCCCTCCGTGTGGCGCAACCAGCTCTCCGGGTTCCTGGAATCACCGGTTCCCGTGTTCTGGAACATCGAGAAAACGGAAGACTGAGCCCCGTGGAGGAACATGGCGGCATCCTGCAGATGCCGCTTCCCTGCCTGCCCAACCGACGTGAGGATGCTTATGCTCGCCTATACGTTCCGCCGAATTCTGGCCTCCGTTCCGGTGATGATCACGGTTGCCGTTTTCGTTTTCCTTCTGCTGCGACTGACGCCCGGCGATCCGGCCGCCATCATCGCCGGCGACATGGCCACGCCCGAGCAGCTTGAGAAAATTCGCGCAGCCCTCGGCCTCGACAAACCGATCGTCGTGCAGTTCCTCTCATGGTTCTGGCTGCTTCTCCAGGGTGACCTTGGCGTGTCGCTGATTTCCAATACACCGGTTACCGCGATGATCGGCAAGCACATCGAACCGACTGTGAGCCTCGCGCTCGTCACGATCGTCCTGTCAGTGCTGATCGCCGTTCCACTCGGGGTCATTGCTGCGTGGCGCCACGGCACATGGATCGATTATGCCGTCATGACGATTTCGGTCGTCGGCTTCTCTGTCCCGGTTTTCGTGATCGGCTATATCCTCATCCAGGTCTTCGCCATCGATCTCAAATGGTTTCCGGTGCAGGGCTTCCGGAGCATCACGAAGGGCGTCGGTCCTTTTGCGGAACGTGCCATTCTGCCCGCCCTCACACTTGCTTCCATTTATATCGCGCTGATCGCCCGCATGACGCGCGCCTCCGTGCTCGAAGTACTGGGCGAGGATTATGTGCGAACCGCCCGCGCCAAAGGGCTGAAGGAAAACACCGTCCTTTTCCGCCACGCGCTGCGCAATGCCGCAGTTCCTGTGCTGACCATTATCGGGACCGGTTTTGCATTGCTTGTGTCCGGTGTGGTGGTGACGGAAAGCGTATTCAACATTCCCGGTATTGGCCGGCTCACTGTCGATGCTATTCTTGCCCGCGATTACCCCGTCATTCAGGGCATGATCCTGCTGACAAGCGGTATCTATGTGCTGGTCAATCTCCTTATCGACCTCTCCTACTCCTTCTTCGATCCGAGGATACGGTACTGATGGCCAATTCCACGCTTTTTGGCGCCGCCATGCGGCTGCCCGTCTTCGCCAGCAGGAAAAAACGCGGACAAGTTATCGTCGTTCCGGCCATCGCGCTTGCCATCCTCATCCTGATCATTCTCATGGCTGTTCTCGCGCCATGGCTTGCTCCGCACGACCCCGTGGCCATGACGCCTTCTGCCCGCCTCAAGCCCGCGGGCGAGATCTATCCGCTCGGTTCCGATGCCTACGGACGGGATCTGCTGTCGCGTGTCCTGTACGGGGCTCGCATCTCCCTTTTTATTGGTATCGGAGCGACTGTCATCTCGGTGGCTGTCGGCCTTGGAGTCGGCCTCGTCTCCGGTTTCTTCCGGCTCCTCGATGCCGTGGTCATGCGCATCATGGACGCACTGATGGCAATTCCGAGCCTGCTGCTCGCCATCGCCGTGGTTTCGCTGACCGGGGCTAATATCTGGACCGTGATGTTCGCCATTACCGTCCCGGAAATTCCTCGCGTCGTGCGTCTCGTTCGCTCGGTGGTGCTGACTGCGCGCGAAGAGCCCTACGTCGAAGCCGCGATCGCTGCCGGCTCCGGCCTGCCGAAAATCCTCTGGCGGCATCTGATGCCGAATACCCTGGCACCGCTCATCGTGCAGGCCACCTATGTCTGCGCCTCGGCCATTCTTACAGAAGCGATCCTGTCTTTCCTCGGGGCGGGTGTCTCCACCGAAATCCCGACCTGGGGAAATATCATGGCCGAGGGACGTGCCTATTTCCAGATCAATCCGCAATTGATCTTCTGGCCAGGCCTGGTGCTCTCGCTCTGCATTCTCTCCATCAACCTTCTCGGCGATACGGCGCGCGATCTGCTCGATCCGCGCATGAAGAAAAGGGAGGCCACGAAATGACGGCTGTTGCGTTCGATCCTGCTACCGCGTCCGAAGTATTGCGCGTCGATGACCTCGTCGTCCGCCTGAGCGGAGACGACGACAGCGCCCCGGTCCTCAACGGCATTTCAGTCACCATTCGCGCTGGCGAAACAGTTTGCCTCGTGGGAGAGAGCGGTTCAGGCAAATCGGTGACCTCGCTCGCTACAATGGGGCTCCTGCCGCGAAATTCACTTGAACCTGTGAGCGGTGCGATCCTGTTCGAAGGTGAGGACCTGCTCAAGGCCGACGCTGGCCGCATGCGGGCACTGCGCTCGAAAAGCATTGCCATGATCTTTCAGGAACCGATGACAGCACTCAATCCGGTGCTGACGGTTGGCCGGCAGATTTGCGAGGTGCTTCAGGAGCACACGATGCTTTCAGCCAGGGAACAGAAGATGGCCGTTCTTGACATGATGCGGGAAGTGCATCTGCCTGATGTCGAGCGCATCTTCGCAGCGTATCCCCACCAGCTCTCGGGCGGTCAGCGCCAGCGTATCATGATCGCCATGGCACTGATCCTGAAACCCAAATTGCTGATCGCCGACGAGCCGACCACTGCACTTGATGTGACGACCCAGAAGCAGATCCTCAAGCTCATCGATGAACTTCAGGAAAAGCAGGGCACCGCCGTTCTCTTTATCACCCACGACATGGGGGTAGTGGCGGAGATTGCTGACACCGTCTATGTCATGAACCGAGGCAACCTGGTCGAGAATGGTCCGGTCGACAGGATTTTGAGCGCGCCGGAAATGGACTATACCCGCGCGCTTCTTTCCTCCGTGCCAAGCCTTGTACCACGCGCGCCGCGCCCGGCTCTTTCGGAAGAGGTAGTGCTCTCGGCCTCGGAACTTGAGAAGGTGTATGGCAAGAAAGGCTTTTTCGGCAAAACCCCGGCAGGAACAAAGGCAGCGACGGATGTATCCTTCACACTGAAGAAGGGTCGTACGCTCGGTATCGTCGGTGAAAGCGGCTCGGGCAAGTCGACCGTCGCCCGCTGCATCATGCGGCTGATCGATCCCACCTCCGGCTCGATCCGCATTTCCGGCCAGGAAATTGCCGATTTCTCCCGCCGTACCCTGCAGCCGTATCGCCAGCATATCCAGATGGTGTTCCAGGATCCTTATCGCTCGCTCAACCCGCGCATCACGGTGGGGGAAAGTATTACCGAAGGGCCAATAAACTACGGTACGCCCAAGGCGGAGGCCCTGAAGCGGGCGCGCGAACTTCTTGCAATCGTCGGTCTGCCCCCGGATGCGGTGAGCCGCTATCCTCACCAGTTCTCAGGCGGCCAGCGCCAGCGCATCGCGATCGCCCGTGCCGTGGCCATGAACCCCAAGGTTCTCGTGGCCGACGAGGCAGTGTCGGCACTCGACGTGTCGGTTCAGGCACAGGTACTCGACCTCCTTGCGGGCTTGCAGGAAAGGCTCGGTATTTCCATCCTGTTCATCACCCATGATCTGCGCGTTGCCGCCCAGATATGTGACGACGTGATCGTGATGCAGAAAGGCCGCATCGTGGAATATGCCAGCGGCTACGAGGTGCTGACCAATCCGGTTCATGCATACACCCGTCAGCTTATCGATGCCGCCCCGGGGCGGCATTGGGATTTCGCCAATTTCCGGCCACTCGCCCCCGAAGCTGCATAATTACCAGGAGAATGATTGATGACATCCCGGCGTGTCGCCTTTGCCGGTTTCATTCATGAGACCAATACATTTGCCCCAACCAAAGCCACTTATGATGCCTTTCTAAAGGGGTCCGGCCATCTGCCGCTCTGCCGTGGAGGGGAGATGATCGCTCTCGTCAGGGGCGCCAATACCGGTATCGAGGGCGCGCTCGATTATGCCCGGCAAGCGAAATGGGAGGTGGTTCCGGTACTGCGGGCCAGCGCCGTTCCTTCTGCTCACGTTACCGAGGATGCCTTTGAGCGTATTGCCTGTGAGATCGTTGCGGGCATCGTGGCAGCGCTGCCCCTCGACGGCATCTATCTCGATCTTCATGGGGCAATGGTCTGTGAACATCTGGACGATGGTGAGGGCGAACTTCTCGCCCGCATCAAAAGCGCAGTCGGCAACGACATACCTGTCGCTGTCAGTCTCGACCTGCACGGTAACATAACCCGGCAATCAGTGCGCGACGCCGATGTCATGATCGGCTACCGAACCTATCCGCATGTGGACATGGCCCTGACCGGCAAACGGGCCGCAGGTTTGCTTGACCGTCTGATGGACGGTGAGCGTTTTGCGAAATCCTATCGTCAGATCGACTACCTGATCCCGATATCGTGGCAATGTACGGAGATGGAGCCGGCGCAATCGATCTACGCCCGGCTCGCAGGACTGGAAGAAGAGCAAACAACTGTCTCGCTCTCCTTCTTTCCCGGCTTCCCGGCTGCCGATTTCAGCGATTGCGGCGCGACTGTTCTCTCCTATGGAACGACGCAGGAAGCAGCAGACCTTGCCGCCGATGAGCTAAAGGTCCTGATCGATGCCAGTGAGCCCGCCTTTGCCGGCCGCGTCTATAGTGCCGATGAGGGCGTGAAGGAGGCAATGCGTCTTGCCGCAACCGCTGTAAAGCCGGTCGTGCTTGCGGATACGCAGGATAATCCCGGGGCCGGTGGTGATTCCGATACGACCGGAATGTTGCGGGCTCTCATCGACAACGGTGCACAGAACGCGGCGCTTGGCCTGCTTTACGACCCTGAGGCTGCCCAGGCAGCACAGGCAGCGGGCGTCGGCGCAACAATCCGCATCGCGCTCGGTGGAAAATCCGGCATCCCCGGTGATGAGCCGCTTGAGGCCGAATTCGTCGTTGAAGCATTGTCCGACGGATTGACGCGCGTCACCGGTCCCTACTACGGCGACACCCTGATGCGGCTGGGACCTTCGGCGTGCCTCAGGATCGGTGGCGTTCGCGTAGCCGTTGCCTCGCACAAGGTGCAGATGGCCGACCGTGGCCTGTTCCGCTATCTCGGCATCGAGCCGGAAACGTCGAGCATTCTCGTCAACAAGAGCTCGGTGCATTTCCGCGCAGATTTCGAACCGTTTGCCGAGACAATTCTTGTTTGTGCCGCACCCGGTCCAATGGCCGTGGACCCGGCGGCCCTCCCGTGGAGGAGGCTTCGCCCGGGCATCCGTCTTTCCCCCCTCTCTACCGCCCTCTCCTGATCCGTCGCTTTTTTGATCTCAAGGATATCAGCAATGCCCGTTATTGAGAAAATTGCCTCCTGGCACGATGAAATGACCGCCCTTCGCCATGACATCCACGCTAATCCGGAAATCGGTTTCGAAGAGATACGCACTTCCGGCATCGTTGCCGAGAAGCTTGCGAGCTACGGCATCGAGGTGCATCGCGGCATCGGCAAGACCGGCGTTGTTGGCGTCCTCAAGGGAGCGAAGGGGAACGGGCGTACCATCGGCCTGCGGGCCGACATGGACGCGCTGCCGATGGAGGAGCGCACCAACCTGCCTTACGCGTCGAAAATCACGAACCGCTTCCACGGCTGCGGCCACGACGGTCACACGACAATGTTACTTGGTGCGGCACGTTACCTTGCCGAAACCCGCAATTTTGCCGGCACGGCCGTATTCATCTTTCAGCCTGGCGAAGAAGGCTGCGGTGGAGCCCGCGCCATGCTGGCAGACGGCCTGTTCGAACGTTTCCCCTGTGATGAACTCTACGGGTTGCACAATATGCCGAACGAGGAGCCAAACAAGATCGGCATTAAACCGGGCACCGCCATGGCGGGTGCGGATTTCTTCGATTTCCACATCAGGGGACGCGGCAGCCACGGTGCCCGTCCGGAAGGTTCCAAGGATCCCGTCATTGTCGCAACTCATCTGGTCTCGGCCCTGCAATCGATTGTGTCGCGCAACATTTCTCCACTTCGGGCGGCCGTGCTGTCGGTCACGCAGATTCATGCCGGTTCCGCATATAATGTTGTTCCGGAAGAAGCGACAGTCTCTGGCACAGTGCGTTATCTCGACCGCGAGGTGAATGAACAGATCCGTGAGCGCATGCGCACCATCGCAGCCGGCCTTGCCGCGTCTTTCGATGTCGAGATTGTAACGGACATTCGCAATGTCTTCGACGTCCTCATCAATACGGAAGAACTCGTAGAGGGGTTCGCTGATGCCGCCCGCGACATCGTGGGTGCAGACCTTGTCTATACAAAGGACGAGCCCGTCATGGGCAGCGAGGACTTTGCCGATATGCTCTACAAGGTTCCTGGCGTCTACTGCACGGTTGGCCATGCCGGATCGGTACAGTTGCACAATCCAGGTTTTGTTCTGGATGACAACATTCTGCCGGTTGGTGCGAGCCTTCTGGCGCGTGTCGTCGAAAAACGTCTCGCTGCCTGATTCCCCCCTGCTCTGCCACGAGATCGGGATTGCTTCCTCCCTTGAGGGTTGGACGTCCCGTTACGACGAAACGAGACCGCGTACCATGGATTTCACCCAACTTCCCTTTGAAGCAGACGCGATGCTGAAGCGTCTGAAGCCCTGGATAGAATGCGAAAGCCCGACTTTCGATGCTGCTGCCGTGGATCGCATGATGGATCTTGCTGCCACCGATTTCGCAACGGTTGGTGCCACAATAGAACGAATTCCCGGCCGTATGGGGCTTGGCGGCAGTCTGCGTGCACGTTTTGGCGACACGCACACCACCCCGGGAATTCTTGTCTCCGGACATCTTGATACGGTTCACCCGGTTGGCACCCTGAACGCACTGCCCTTTCGCATCGATGACAAACGTGCCTATGGCCCGGGCATACTCGACATGAAGGGTGGAAATTTTCTGGTATTCGAAGCAATGAGGCAGCTTCTGCACACGGGCATCGGCACCCGCCTCCCCGTCACTGTGTTGCTGACTCCCGACGAAGAGATCGGCACACCCTCAACCCGCGATCTGATCGAGGCTGAGGCCCGGCGTAACAAATACGTGCTGGTACCCGAACCCGCTCGCGAGGAGAACGGGGTGGTCACCGGTCGCTATGCCATTGCCCGCTACAACCTGGTGGCGCGTGGCAGACCCTCGCATGCCGGCGTATCGCCGAAATCTGGCCGGTCCGCAATTCGCGAAATGGCCCGCAAAGTAATTGAGATAGATGCAATGAGCGACGACGACTGCACTTTTTCCGTCGGCGTCATTCATGGCGGGCAATGGGTCAATTGCGTCTCTTCGCTGTGCACGGCCGAAGCGTTGTCTATGGCGAAAACCGATGACGATCTTGCGTCCGGGATCGCCCGAATGCTCAATTTGTCAGGGATCGAAAACGAGGTGGAGTTCTCGGTCACCTGCGGCGTCACCAGACCGGTCTGGCCGCCGGCTCGACCTGAAACCATGGCGCTGTACGAAAAGGCTCGTATGCTTGCCGACAGTCTTGGCGTTTGCCTTCCCCACGGCAGTTCAGGCGGCGGTTCCGATGGCAATTTTACGGGCGCGCTTGGCATTGCCACGCTTTGTGGTCTGGGGCTGCGTGGCGCAGGTTATCACACTCTCGAAGAGCACATCGAAATTGACAGCCTGGTCGATCGCGGCAGGCTGATGGCCGGCCTTCTGGCGACACTGGATTGAGGACAGATTGATGACAGGCGACATCACCCGGCTTTCCGCAGCTGCGCTTTCCAGGGCAATCCACTCGCGGCAGGTTTCCTGCCTTTCCGTAATGGAAGCCTACCTCGATCGCATCGATACTCTCAATCCGGCCGTGAACGCGATCGTCTTTCGTCGATCAAGCACAGAGTTGCTGGACGAAGCGCGCGCCTGTGACCGGGAACTTGGGGAGGGGCGCTCGCGGGGCTGGATGCACGGGTTCCCCCAGGCGATAAAAGATCTCTCCGAAGTTCAGGGCCTGCCATGTTCTTGGGGGTCCCCGCTCTTTGATAATTTCGTTTCCAGCGCAGACAGTCTCCATGTGGAACGCGTCCGCGCCGCAGGCGCGATTTTCATCGGCAAGACCAACACTCCCGAATTTGGCCTCGGGTCCCATACGACCAACCCCGTTCACGGCCCAACCCGAAATCCTTATGACGCGACCAGAAGCGCCGGCGGTTCTTCGGGTGGCGCGGCGGCGGCGCTCGCCTGCCGAATGCTGCCGGTCGCAGATGGCTCTGACATGATGGGCTCGCTGCGCAATCCTGCTGCCTTCAACAACGTAATCGGCTTCCGGCCGAGCTTCGGTAGAGTGCCAGGCGCAAAAGGGAACGAGCTCTTTCTCGGCCAGCTTGCCACTTCTGGCGCAATGGGCAAGACGGTGGAGGATGCCGCCCTGCTTCTCGCAACGCAGGCGGGTTATGACCGGCGCGACCCTCTTTCCCTGGCGGACGAAAGCCTGGCAATCCGCAGTCCTGCAATAACCCAGGGAATGAAAGTCGCCTGGTTCGGTGATTTCGGCGGATATCTTCCCTTTGAAGCCGGCGTTCTGGATGTTGATCGCAAGGCTCTCGCCGTTCTGGCGAACATGGGTTGCGATATCGATGAACTTGTGCCGGATTTTGAACTGCCGAAGCTGTGGGAAGCGTGGATGATATTGCGCAGCTTCAACGTGACCCACGGTCTGCGCACCTTCTATGACCAGGCAGAAACAAGGTTGCTTCTTAATCGGCAACAGATGTTTGAATTCGACATCGCGCTTTCCTGCAGTGCCACCGATATCTTCAATGCGTCCGTCGTCCGGACGGCCTGGTACCAGTATCTCTGCAAACTGTTTGAACAGTATGATTTCATTTTGATGCCGAGCGCACAGGTATTCCCTTTCGATATCGACCTCTCTTGGCCGACCGAAATCGACGGCAAATCCATGGACTCCTATCATCGCTGGATGGAGGTGGTGATCGGTCCCACGCTGGCTGGACTTCCCGTGGCAGCCGTTCCTGCGGGTTTCGGGGTGAATGGCCTGCCTACTGGTATACAGTTGGTGGGACCACCACGCCGTGACCGGGAAACGCTGGAATTTGCGCTGGCGTATGAACAGTCCGCTGAAATCCGGACAGGCGATGCAGTCGCCTGAAGGTCTGGCACGCTCCAGGCCGTCTTTTGAAACGTGAGCCGGTCTGAAGAAACTGGCGAAACACCAGATCCAGGCTTCGATTATTTTCGTCGCGATGAGTCGGGAAGCTCGCAGTCAAGGCGCCGCAGCCGCCTAATGGCGCCTTGGAAAGCTGCGGGCCGTTTCTCCAACTTTCTATTCCCGGGAAACGGAGTTTGAAGGCGTTGATAAATGCAGGACTGCCGTGGCGGTCGTTACTCGCCCGACGCCGGGCGTTTGCCGCTTTCGGGTACACGGCGCGATCGACATTGGTTTGAGTGTCGGCAAGTGCGCGGCATAACGACGGACGGAGGTTAGTAGCCGCAGCCACTTTCCGGGATACAGCCGGTCCATTCGGGCTCGACATAATCGGTTCTGCAGGCAATTGATTGGGAGGTATCCGCCTCCCACTCACGCACACGACATGCGTCTCGCCCACATGATATCGCCGGATCAAGCCCGCGGCGGGCGGCTTGATCCGGCGATAATGCCGGTTATTGCTCCGGCAATTCAATAGCATTGGTCGACGCCGAATTCCCCAGGGGCCTGGCAGAAAACTCGCCGCCGACCGGGCCTCGTCCTGGCGTCGCCGTTCCCTCTCCGGCTGTCTCTCAGTTTCCGGCTTCTTGTTCGAGAGCATCGCGAACTTCTGCAATTTTCCCTGTGTCTGTTCCGGCGCCCAGAATGCTCTTCGCCTCGGCAAGCTCCTCGTCGGTCACCGGCCTGTTTGCCAACTGTTCCAGCGCCGAAACCAGCGCAGTCTCGCTAAGCGCGGGATCCGTGGGCACGGCCGTCACCCCGTACTGAATTTCGAATTCCGCATATGCCTTCACGTAGGCGGCAAGCGCTGCCATCTTGGGATCCTTGGAATTCAGATAGGCATGGTAATTTCTCTTCATCGAATTAAGGCTGCCAGTGCCGGGCTTTGCGCTGTGCGTTTTCGATTTCTCGCCGTGGTTTTTTGAGGGCTTGTTTGAATCATGCGATTTCAATGATGTCGAAGAGCCCTTGTGCGCGGATGAGTTCGAGGAAGCCCGGCTTTCGCCGGCGCCGGATTTGCCTCCACCATGGCCTCCCCCGTTGCCACTGCCGTTTCCGCCGCCATTGCCACCACCATTGCCGCCGCCACTACCACCGCCGTTTCCGTCCTTGGCAAAAGCAGCATGCATGAGGCCGACGGTATTTCCTGCCATGGGGGCAACGGCGAGGACAAGGCCAAGGCTTGCGGTACCGATCACAGAGCGGATTTTCATGAGAACGTCCTTCATAAAATTTGCCGCCGCTTCAGTTCGAGCCGCGGTGCCAGCAGTTGTTGCGCACTACAATATTGCCGAAATTTCAGGTTTCTACTCCGCTCGGACCTATGCCTTGGGCATTCGGACCATAGTCCGATTGATCGCGCCCGATGGTCCCTGATTGTATGGAGTGAGAACGGGCTCATCTTCGGGGCAAACCCGCGCCTCCCCGAGGCAACGGTTGACAATCCGCTTTGCCAGGATAGCTATAAAGGTTGGGAGATGAGTGCTGATAATGCGTGTTCTGCCGACAGGCCGTAAATACAAAGTGCCTCTGACAAATCTCGTCGCACGCTGGAATTCTCAATCCCTTGCTAGGCAATTCCTGCTTGCGGGTGGTTTTGTCGCGGTCTGTGCGATGGTTATCGTGGGTTACTTCGTTGCCAGCCTGATCGAAAACGCCGTGACGCGTAACTCCGCAGCGACGACAGCGCTTTATGTCGACAGCGTGATCGCCCCTCTTCTGCCTGATATGCAAACCACCCATGCTCTGGACGATTCGATAACGCGGGCCCTGGATGAGACACTTGGTCAGGGCGCACTTGGAAAGCGCCTTTTTTCATTCCGGCTCTGGCGCAGCGATGGAACAATTCTCTATTCCAGCGACAAGAATCTTTCCGGCAAGCAGTTCCCGCTTTCTGATGACCTCAGAACGGCCTTTTCCGGCCGAATGGCAGCAAGGTTCAATCGGATCGGTGACATCGAGAGCGAGGCCGAACGCGACAGTGAAAATCCACTTCTGCAAATCTACAATCCTGTCCTGCAGCCCTGGTCTGGCAAAGTCGTCGCCGTCTCTGAATTTTTCGAGGTAGCCCATGATTTCGAGTGGAGCCTCAATCAGGCTCGGCTGTTGAGCTGGTTCATGGTTGCTGCATTTACGATGACATTTTTTGTCCTCCTGTCGATTATCGTCTTGCGTGGAAGCCGTACTATTGACAGCCAGCGCAAGGCGCTCAGTGATCGCGTCGCTGAACTGTCCGCCCTGCTGCGGCAGAACGAAGCTTTACGTGCACGTGTTCAGCGCGCCACGCAAAGGGCCACCTCGCTTAACGAGAGCTATCTGCGCCGCATCGGTGCTGACCTGCATGACGGTCCCGCACAATTGGTCGCCTATGCCTCGTTACGCCTTGACAGCCCGATGCTCACCGATCCTTGCACTCCTGCCGAAGATCGCGAAGCATCCTTGACGAACATCAAGACAAGCCTCGATGACGCTATGGCGGAAATCCGTGGTATTTGCAGCGGGCTGATGTTGCCCCACATAGAAACGGATAGCCTTGCTGACCTGCTGAAACGTGCGATCCTCGCGCACGGGCAGCGCACGGGCGCTTCTGCCGAACTCTCGATGAACAAGACGCCTGCAAGCCTCTCGACCTCGGCAAAGATATGCATCTATCGCTTTGTACAGGAGGCACTGAACAACGGATATCGCCATGCCGGCGGCCTCGGGCAAAAGGTTGCGCAAACATCTGAAGACGGACTGATTATCATCGAAGTTATCGATAAAGGACAGGGCTTCCGCGTGAGCGATGTTTCACCCCAGAAACTCGGCCTTGCCGGCCTGAGGGATCGTGTTGAAAGCCTGGGTGGCGTCTTCCATCTTTTTTCATCCGAGCGTGGGACCACCGTGCGAATGTCCCTTAATATCGAGGAAATGGAGCAGGCATGACGGCGCAGCAAATCAGCCTGGCAGTTGTGGATGATCACCCCCTCTTCAGGGAAGGTGTCATCCGAAGCCTGATGGAAATGGACGGGTTCAACGTCGTCGGAGAAGGAGGCAGCAAGGAAGACGCGCTACGCATAGCGGCAGAGCACCGACCGGATGTCCTGCTGCTCGATATCTCCATGCCTGGAGGCGGGCTCGAGGCTATCCCGCTTATACTTGACCAGGTGCCCGGCCAGAAGATCGTGATGCTGACGGTTTCCGAGGCAGGCGATGACGTCATGGCAGCGGTGAAGAGTGGAGCGAAGGGCTACGTCCTGAAAGGGGTTGGGTCACGTGCACTTGCTGATATCATTCGAAGCGTCGCGGCAGGCGACAGCTACGTTGCGCCGACCCTGTCTGCACGCCTGATTTCGGAAAGCGGATCAGGCGCAGGGGCCAATCCCTTTACCGCGTTGACGGATCGGGAGCAGGAGGTACTGGCGCTTGCATCTGCCGGATTAAGCAACAAGCATATCGGTCTCAAGCTGGACCTGCACGAAAAGACGATCAAACACCATATGACGCAGATCTTCACCAAGCTTGGCGTGAGCAACCGGACGGAAGCCGCGATGGCGTTTCGCGACGAGATTGACAGACGCCGTTAACGAAGGAACGATCTGAGCCGCTGCTCGTCTGCGGTCGTTGCATCGCGGTTGACGATTGTTCGGCCTTTCGCGTCCTTCATCACGTATCGTCCGCGCTGGACACTTTCGCTGATGCCATCCCTATGGCGAACAGTCAGGGCACCGCGACCTGAATTCGCCGCGTCATTAACATCGGTTTGGCTTTTCGCAGCATTTCCGGTGCCCGACGATTGGCCGTTATTGCTTCCCTTGCCGCCCGAATTGCCGTTGCTGCCACTGTTACCATTGCCGCCACTGTTGCCGCTACTTCCTCCGTTCCCGCTACCTCCTCCGCTGCCTCCGCCTCCGCTGCCTCCACCGCCACCATTCCCGTTGCCATCCTTGGCATCGGCCACCTGTTCAGCAACGGTCGCCGAGACACCGTGAACTTTTATTGTGTAGGGAGCAGCCGTGTTGAAGAGGGTTAGCACCAGGCAAGGGAAGATGGCGATCAGCTTGCGACGCAATAACACCTCTTGTCTCCTGACGTTTGAATTTGACGGCAGCATGCGATTTATAGCAGACGCCAGTTGGCAATTACTCAATTTCATACAAGTCGTCACTACGCCTTGAGTGGTCAAGCCCAATCGAACGGTTACGACTTAAGCAATCGCTTGAGCAACCCTTTGTCTTCAAAAATCTCAGACCAACGTCGCAGGCGAGACAGACTGAAGTCAAAAAGCGCGCTGCCAGGCAACGGAAACGAGCGGGAAATCGAAATCGACGCTGTAATGCTATGGAACTTCAAGGCCCGGCGACAGCACCTTCACGAACTGCGACCTTGTCAACTTCGGCAAAGCCGAGACAGTTTCTTCAGGTTCCTGAGGAACACTTTGTTGGAAATCTGAATAGATGGCAAACTGCTGGGAATATGGACAAATTTGCTTGGCGTACGATTTCACCCTGATCTTGTTCTGACCCCTGACGGCGCCTTCGCCTGTGCTGCCCTGCTTAGATAACGAAGAGCTTGCCAATCTATCGAAAAGATCGACCATGAGAACCGGTGGTCGCAAAAAACAACCAATAGGATAAGCTCCGTCTCGGCGTATGGTATTCGAACGCACATCTAAAGGGAGAGAGGTTCACCATGAAAGCTTTGCTGCTGTCCGTCACATTTGTTCTGGCGGCGTCAACCTTCGCGTTTGCGGATGAAAGTTGTGGCGACAAAACCAACCAGACTGAAATGAACGTCTGCGCATCTGAATCGCTGAAGAAATCGGATGCAGAAATGAACAAGGTCTACAAGGAGATCGAAGGGCGACTGAAGGACGATGCCGATACTACCAAGCTACTCGTTGCAACACAGAGGGCATGGATCGCGTTTCGCGATGCCGAATGCAATTTTCAAACCTCAAACGTTCGTACTGGGACCGTATATCCGTTCGTCAACAGCTCATGCCACGAAGGTCTCACCCAAAGCCGCACAGAAGACCTCAAAGGTTACCTGCAGTGCACCGAGGGCGATTTGGACTGCCCGGTCCCGGCAGCAAACTGAACATCTGAAATCCACACCGCCCGCTCAACTCAGGTTGGTCGGGCCTTATGCTTAAAACACCCCGAAGCGCGTAGCAAAAGCTGGCCATGGCCAACTTGTATCGCTACGCCATCGGAGATGGCAGGTTGGCAGGGTCTGCGACATTGCCGACGCGGCAGCCAGCGTCCTGTAAGTGTCAAGCTCTGCCACTTCGTCGAGCGCTATGAGACGCGAAGTCCGCCGGCGGATCGAAAAGGCTGGATTTGCGACGACCGGTGGAAGCAGGCCTTCAAATCGATGACCGCCGATGGGCAACTCGCCCGAGATGACTGGTTGGTTCATGCCGACTTCCGAGCGAAGAGCGTGCGCAACGGTCCCGATCAACATTTCTGCTGCCGACGCCGACATCTCCCCGGCCGCCGCAATACCCCGACCGATATACTCGATGAACAGTCTGCCGTCGGGATTGAGCATCACTTCGACCACCGCGCCGTCATCAAGGGCCGAGCAAAGCTGGTCGCCGAGCGCCTCCTTAAGCTTTCTGACAAGCCTGGCATGGGACGAGGCAAGCCTGGCATGGGACGAGGGATGAGCCACAAGCCGCTCCTTTGGACGTGTTGGGACGAAATTCCATCATTGAGCAGTAATTTGCCGGCTGAAGTTTTTCGAAGATCAATGAGGAGACCGGGAGAATCCCCGCGACAGCTGTTGTGGTGCCTATTTTCTTGACGGGACCTATGCGCCGCAGTGGCCATTCGACACGGGAGAGCATGCGTTCGAAGCGCAAATCGGTCACGGTTACAATCTCGGTATAGCCGGCGAGTAAGGACCACTCGACGATCCCCGCAAACATGGCGAGCGTCGTCTCGTGAGCCCTGTTTGATCGCCCGGCCACTTCGTGAGAGGTGTCTACGCAGAAGCGCGAACTTTCGATCATGGCATCGTGGGGGTGGAGATTACCGTCGGGAAGGAGCGATGAGAAAACATCGCCAACCATCGTGGGGCCAACTGCCGGAAGAAGGCGCGCGCAGCCGAGCACGTGATCGCCCTCGGAGACGGCGAGTATGTATGTCGGTCCCAGATCGTCAAAAGCGTCGCGTTCGTGTCCGCCGTGGACGTGTACGTCCCATCCCAGGCGTCCTGAAAATACCCGCGCACGAAGTTTATGGTGCTCTTCCAGCAGTTTTTTCTCGCCTTCGTTGCGAGGTGCGGCGATAGCCATGATGTGCATGAAGTTCCCCGTTTTTCTTTGGATGGAAATCAGCACATTCGGGAATCGGGCGGCAGTTGGTGAATTCTACAAATCCGGGTTCTTTCACATCGCGGCCCTGGGAGGCTGTACAGAGATCCCGGACCGGTTCCAAACGGCGGGCGCTTGCATAGTTGACCCTGGGCCGAACGACAATCAAAGCTGCCCGTATTAAAGTGTTAAGGCATTGGAAAGCCAATAAAATAACGTAATAGCAGCGCCGCCTTTGTTCAGGACGTACGTGGTTACGTTAAGAGTTCATTAACTTTTAATCTCTGGACGCGACGCGAGAATCGTGTTGTACCTTTGGCGGGCTTTGGGCGGCAAACCGAACTTTGTCCGCCAAGGGGGCGATATGGCGATAGCGAACAAGATTGAAGCAACAATTGCTCGGAAGGAAGATGCAGGCGGCAAGATTGCCCGCCATGCAAGCCTTTTGTCGCAGCAGTTGCAGGAACTGCGCACACGCATGTATCCGCCGAAGTCGGAGAAAAGCCTGCGCCCCTTCCTGACCAATGAAGTTTCAAAGCTGACGTCCATACCTGATTCCACCCTGAAACTCTTGTCGAGTGAAGGGCGTGGCCCGAATCCCGGACGTCTGGAAAACAATCATCGGGTCTACACCCTGGCCCAGATCAACGAGTTGCGGGAACTCTTCGCTAGCCAGAAGCCGGCAGACGCGTTGAGATTCCTACCGAGGCGCCGCGAGGGAGAACACCTCCAGGTCGTGGCCATTGCCAACTTCAAGGGTGGCAGTGCCAAGACCACGACCTGTGTTCACCTTGCACACTATCTCGCCTTGCAGGGCTATCGTGTCCTTGCACTTGATCTCGATCCGCAGGCCTCGCTTTCTGCTCTTTTCGGTGCGCAGCCCGAGTTTGACGTCGGCGCCAACGAGACCATCTATGCGGCGTTGCGCTATGACGACGCCGAGCGTCGATCGATCCGCGACATTATTCGCAAGACCTATTTCGACGGCATCGACCTGATCCCGGGCAACCTCGAGCTCATGGAATATGAGCACGAGACGCCAAGGGTACTGGCGCAGAAATCCGGTTCTGGGGCAATTTTCTTCGAGCGACTGAAGCTGGCGCTGGCCGAGGTCGATCGGGATTATGACGTGGTTATCCTCGATACGCCGCCGTCCCTCGGATTCCTGACGCTCAGCGCAATCTACGCTGCCACAAGCATGATCATCACCGTCCATCCGGCGATGCTTGACGTGGCTTCCATGAGCCAGTTCCTGTTGATGATGGGAGACCTGATCAGCGTGCTGAATGAAAACGGCGCGCAACTCGATCAGGATTTCATTCGCTATCTCGTCACCCGTCATGATCCCAACGATGCGCCCCAGTCTCAGGTTGTCGCCATGATGCGCCATCTGTTTGGTACCGATGTGCTTCTTCCAACCCTGATCGAAAGCACAGCCGTCGAGGCAGCGGGACTTGCAAAACGCTCCATCTACGAACTCGAAATGGGCCAGATCGGCCGTGACACACACAAGCGAGCCCGCGAGGCGGTCGACGCCGTCAATGAAGCCATTGTGAAACTGATCAACACCAGTTGGGGGCGCACATGACCAGCAAGTCATCGCGTAAATCCATCGTAGCAAATTTTGGGTTGCTCTCTGCGGAACTGGAAAACCGGCTGTCGACGGAGAACCCTGCCGCCGCTCCCCAACCCGGTCCATCCGCTCGTGTCGGTGCGGGTGTGATTGGTGCGGCGCACCGGGCGATCGACGACATCAAATCGGAACGCGATCGCCTGAAGGCGCTGGTCGAGGCCGGCGGAGGCGCCATCCGTGAACTCGATACGTCCAAAATCGATCCCTCGCCCTTTCCCGATCGTCTTCCTGACGATGATGCCTCCGATTTCGAGGCGTTCAGGAATTCAATCCGCTCCGAAGGCCAAAAGGTTCCCATCCAGGTCCGAAAATCACCGTCCTCACCTGACCGCTATCAGGTGATCTACGGCCACCGCCGGCTCCAGGCCGCCCGGGACCTCGGAATTCCGGTTAAGGCGATCGAGGTAGAGATTTCGGACGTTGAACTGGTCATCGCACAGGGCATTGAAAACGCCGATCGCCAGGATCTGACCTGGATTGAGCGCGCCCTGTTTGCCCGCCGTATGGACGATGCCAATGTGAAGCCTCGCGATATCAAGGCTGCCCTGTCCATCGACGATCCTGAACTGGCACGCATGCGGTCCGTTTACCGCGCCGTCCCGTCCGGAATCATCGAAGCAATCGGGCGGGCGGCGAAGGTTGGCCGTCCGAGATGGGCCGACTTTGCAAAGGCTTTTTCCGAAAGGCCGGATCTGCACGATGCAGTGAGCAAGGCTTTATCCGTCAGCGCCGAAAAGCGCCTGGGATCAGACCAGAAGTTTCTGGCAGCATTTAATGCTCTGAAACCGAAAGCTCCCTTGAAGGAGACTGGCAAAGTCATTGCTGGCCCCGCAGGCGAGCAACTGGGCAGGCTTGTGCGTACGGCCAAGGAGGTTCGTATTTCAGCGTACACGCCGGCCTCGGTGGAATTCCTGAGCTTTATTGAATCAGAGTTGCCAGCGCTGGCCGAGCGCTTCAGTCGTGAGAAATCGAAGAACTGATCGAAACCGCAAGCGGATTTTGGCACGAATTAAGGAAGGAAAGCGCGCAAAAGAAAAAGGCCCCCGAAACGTTGCCGTCATGGAAGCCCTTCTCGTTGTGTGAGAGCTTGAGAATCGCATTTCCATGAAACCTAGTCAAGAGTCTTTGGCGCCGTTTCGGTGAGCGTTCTTCTTTTGCCTTTTTGAGAGGCGAAGACATGGAAGGTGGACAAGTGACGACGCCCTTTGGGCGACGACAGGTTACCCTTGCGCTTGTGAGGCGGCAGATCGCCACCAGCAGGATCGAGGAAGGTAAATCGGCAAACAAGTGGAAGGTTTTCCGCGACGCATCGGAAGCTCGGGAGGTGCTTGGTCTGCAGGATCGCAGCCTCGCGGTTCTCGACGCGCTCTTGAGCTTCTATCCTGAGAACGAACTGCGCCAGGACGCGCAACTCATCGTCTTTCCCTCGAACATTCAGCTGTCAATTCGTGCACATGGCATTGCGGGCGCTACCTTGCGTCGGCATCTTGCGCTCCTCGTCGAGGCCGGCTTGATCATCCGCAAGGATAGCGCCAACGGTAAACGCTATGCCAGAAAAGATAACGATGGATCGATCGAACACGCCTTCGGTTTCGACATATCGCCGCTTCTTATGCGCGCTGAGGAGCTTGCATGCCTCGCCCAGCAGGTTGCGGCCGATCGAATTGCCTTTAGACGGGCAAAGGAAAACCTGACAATCTGCCGGCGTGATATCCGCAAGCTCATCACGGCAGCTGTTGAAGAAGGGGCTGCAGGCGATTGGGACGAAATCGAGGAACGCTATATTGCTCTCGTGAGAGAAATCCCGCGCAGCCCCAGCCTGGCTGAACTTGGCGATCTCGGAGTCAGGATGAGCAGTTTGCGTGAGGATATCGTCAAACTCCTGAATTCCGGAGACTTTTCATCAAAAATGAACACCAGTGATGCCCAAATTGAGCGGCACATACAGAATTCAAATACCAACCCTCCTAATGAACTTGAACCAAGCTCTCGAAACGAGCTGGAAGCGAAGCCGAGTGAAAATGGGCGGGCCGTGCATGTGCCGATAAAGGCTTTCCCGATTGGACTTGTCTTGCGTGCTTGCCCGGAAATTTCGAACTATGGGCCTGGAGGGGAGATCAGAAACTGGCGGGAGCTTATGACGGCTGCCGTGGCGGTTCGATCAATGTTGGGTGTCAGCCCGTCGGCATATCAGGAGGCCTGTGAGGTGATGGGTCCGGAAAATGCGGCGGTGACCATCGCTTGCATTCTTGAGCGCGGCGGTCACATCAACTCAGCGGGCGGATATCTGCGGGATTTGACAAGCAAGGCGAAGCGCGGTGAATTTTCACTTGGTCCGGTCCTTATGGCTCTGCTGCGTGCCGGCGGCCACAACGTCAAAGCCGCTGGGTGATATTGGGCTCGCACAGGTGATACCTCCAGGGCGCTCTTAGCTAGTGGTTGGTAACGTTGACCAAAGTGGCGAGGCGTTTACACGGCAAAAGACGCTGCCCTACCCTGCCGTGGATTGCCGCTACGTTCGTTTGCCCGACCTTGCGAATGATGAGATATGGCCACCATGGTCCGTCAACACTGAACCTCTTCTGAACCCAGCGCGAAGATTGAAGATCGGCTGGTTGCATCTGGGTCGTCATCCGGTCGACGTTGCGCCATTCAAGATCGGCGCGAAAAGCCTGATACAGTCGTCGACTCGTCGATACGCTTCCTTGTCTGGGAATTCGTAAGGGACTTCGAGGCCCAGAGCAGCGCCGCAGAGACTCACCCAATCAGCGAGGCAAGGATTGCTCGGGCTGTGCCGGTTATCTTCGTCGTCACTTGCCGAACCGTCACGCCGGGCTACAATGGCGTCATGCTTGACTGGTGCTTTCAAGTATTTGGAAACCGGGGAGCATTTGCTCTGGTGGCATCCAAACGATCGCAAACGCCATCCTGTCTGGAACGAAAACGGGAAAATGGGCAACAGCTACATCGGAGCGCTCGGAGAATCCCCGAGGCGACAACGTGGTTCAGGATTCCGATGGTGTGCTGGTCTCGGGCCGAACGATGCATGTGGCAGAGATACGCTTGACGGGCTGGTTTTGCGCAGCAGGTTCGCACTCGGTCTGTATACCACCGAGAAGGGACACAGATGCCAGACGAGATCGGGCTTGGACTCATGATGTACTGCCACTCTGAGTTCAGTTATCTTGCCAAGTTACTTTCATCCTTTTATTTCGACGTCATAACCAGTCCTCGTCCGGCCGATAACTGGTAAGTGGCTTGCTCCCTTACCTTCCGAAACACAATTCTGCAGCGCCTTGCGGCAAAGTATGCCCGCCACGATCGGACGGGCTTACCTTCCATAGGTTTTCCCGATGCTGGTTATTTCGAGAAACGCTCCGGTCGGAAGGTCGCGAGCATGGGATGTTCGGTTCCAGTGGCAATCTCGAAAGCAAGCAACTCGCCCACGATCAGGCCAAGCGTTGCACCGCTGTGGCTGAACGCGACATAATAACCGGGGATGGCTCCGATGGCTCCAATTACTGGCTCGCCGTCTCCCGGAATCGGTTTTCCACCGACGCTGATCGAAGCGACTTCGAGTCGCGGATTGCCCTCCAACACCTTGGCAGCCTCCGTCAGAAGTTCGGCAACAATTTCGTCATCGATCTCACAAGTGCCGTCGGCGCGCACTGTCACGCCCTCCTCTGCTGCCCAGTCAGCATCCAGCGAAAAAGTACCGCCCGGCGCTGGTCGGATAGCGACACGTGGCGTGTTGAGGACAGCACGCAGGGGATGGGCGATCGGCTTGGTCTGCACGAGAAGGGCGATCGGGGTCCCGTCCCCGATGGTCTGTCCGCTTTCTGCAGCCATCTTTGGCACGGCCGGCCCGGTGGCGAGCACGACAGCGTCCGCCCGATGGAGGTAACCTTTTGCGGTTTCGGCGCCAACGGCACGACCACCCTCGATCACGACCCGCGCAGCCCCCTGGTCCGTCACCAGAACGCCCCCGAGCTCGGAAAATTCCTTGAGAAGCACACCGATCAGTGTCGGCAGATCGACCCAGCCCTCCCCGGCATTGAAGATCGCACCCTGCGGGGTGATTGCGCCTGCGTCGAGACCCGGCGCGACACGGGCGACTTCGGCTGCGGAAAGCCGCTGCGCGTCATAGGCGAGTGAAACCTCGTGGCGATAGGCCGCGTCGATCTCGTTGCGCTCGTCATCCGCATCCCAGGTCAGGCCGCCATCGAAGCGCAGCCATTCCGCATCCGGGTTCTGTGCCGCGAGCGTGCGATAACGGTCGATGCCGGCCATACGCAGCCGATGATAGGGTTCAGAGCGCATGCGCGCCGAGTTCAGCCAGGAGAGCGAGCGGCCGGAAGCACCGTTGGCGGGCGGGCCATCATTGAGGATCGTGACCTGGATGCCGCGCCGCGCAAGCTGCACGCCGGTGGAAACGCCGAAGATACCGGCACCGATGATGACGGCCGAAGAGATGGTGTTGTCGGTCATGGGGTTGGCTTTCAATCAATTGTCATACGGATTGGGTGAAGCGATCAGGGTTCTTCCCAGTGGCCGCTGGTGGTGGAGCGGAAAAGTGCGTCGATCGCCTTCATGTTCGCGATCGCATCGCCAAGCCCTGTCTCGAGTGGCTTGCCGGAGAGAACGGCCTCGGCAAATGCATCGACCTGTTCGCGATACTGATCGACCGGCCCTATCGTAATTTCCTCGCGCCCACCGCCGGCCAGATCGCGGCCATCGTCGAAGATGAGGATGGTCGGCTCATCGGCCGGTGCATTGAAGGGAATGGAGATTTCCAGACGCCCGCGCGTTCCAAGCACCGTAACCTTCTGCGTGAGGGAGAGTTGCGTGGAACAGATGAAGGCAAGCTGCCTTCCCTCCGGAAACGCCAGCAGCCCGCTCGTCAGCCGGTCGGTGCCGAAGACGGGATCGCGCTCCATGAGCGCGATCGCCCGCACCGGTTCCGCGTCGAACAGGAAACGGGCCGTATTGATGGCATAACAACCGACATCGAACAGACCGCCGCCGCCAATATCCACCTGATTGCGCACATTTGCGGGGTCATCGAGATAATAGGAAAAGATCGTCTGGATGGCTCTGACCTCGCCGAGGCGCCCCTCGGCGATCATCGCGCGCACCTTCTTCCATTGCGGATGGTGGCGCACCATAAAGGCTTCCGCGACCGGCAGGCCCGCCACTTTTTGTGCGGCCGCCAGTTCCATCGCCTGCGCAGCATCAAGAGCGATCGGCTTCTCGCAGAGGACGGGTTTGCCCTGTGCCAGCGCCTTGATCGTCAGGGGCACATGCAGGTGATTGGGCAAAGGGTTGTAGATTGCGTCTATTTCCGGATCGGCAAGCAGATCCTCGTAGCTGCCATAGGATTTGGCGATGCCGAAGCGGGCCGCCATTTCCTTCGCCTTGGCGGCATCGCGCGAGGCGATTGCCGCAACGCGCCCCAGGCGGCTGGACTGAATGGCGGGAATGACCGCCTTGGCGGCGATGCCCGCGCAACCGAGCACGCCCCATCGTATCGTTCGTGTCATCTTTTTCTCCTCTCGACGCTCAGAGCACTTCCGCAAGGAAACGCTGAAGACGCGGACTCTGCGGATTGTCGAATATCGCCTCCGGCGTGCCGGCTTCCACCACGCGACCCTCGTCCATAAAGACGACCTGATCGGCCACCCGGCGGGCAAAACCCATTTCATGCGTGACGACGACCATGGTCATGCCGCGCGTGCCGAGTTCTGCCATCAAGTTGAGCACGCCCTTGACCAATTCCGGATCGAGCGCACTCGTCACCTCATCGAAGAGGATGACTTCCGGTTCCATCGCAAGCGCACGGGCAATGGCGACGCGCTGCTGCTGCCCGCCGGAAAGACCGCCGGGACGGTGATGCTGGCGGCTCGCAAGACCAACATCGGCAAGCCTTGCCTTGGCAATGCGCTCGGCCTCGGCTGCCGGCAGCCCCTTGATCTTCGTCAGTGACAGCATGACGTTTTCCAGCGCCGTGTGATCCGGAAAGAGGTTGAAATGCTGGAAGACCATGCCGACCCGGCGGCGCAGCGTTTCCGGCTTCATGGCGAGAATGCTTTCACCATCGATGAGAATATCGCCGCTCTTCGGCTCGACCAGACGGTTTAGCCCACGCAACAGGGTCGACTTGCCGGAACCGGACGGGCCGATGATGCAGGTGACGCTGCCCGGTTTCACCGAGAGGTCGACACCCTTCAGCACGTCTAGATCGCCATAGGCCATGCCGAGACGGCGCACGTCGAGGCTGCCGCCCTTGAAGGAGACACCGGTGGCGCGGGCTGCACTGTCGAGTTCACTAACCTCCTCCAGCCCACTGGTGATGGTCGAGGGGCGCTGCTTGCCAATCCGCAGGCGATTGTCGATCGCATTGACGACATGGGTGAGCGGCACGGTGACGATGAGATAAAATACGCCCGCCAGCAGCAGCGGTGAAAGATTGCCCGTCACCACCGCCTGATCCTGTCCTACGCGAAAAATCTCACGCTCGGAGGCCAGAAGCCCAAGGAAATAGACAAGGCTCGAATCCTTGACGTTGCCGATGAACTGGTTGACGAGGGCCGGCAGCACACGCCGCACGCCCTGCGGCACGACGATAAGGCGCATGCCCTGGCCGTAGCTCATCGACAGCGCCCGGCAGGCCTCCATCTGGCCACGGTCGACGCTCTGGATACCAGAGCGGAAAATTTCACCGATATAGGCGCCGGCAATCAGGCTGAGTGCCATAATGCCGAGTGGATAAGGCGACGGGCCAAAGAGTTCGCGGCCGATGCGGGCAAAGCCCTGACCGATCAGGAGGATTGTAACGATGGCCGGCAGGCCGCGGAAAATATCGGTATAAAGGCGGGCGGGGATGCGCAGCCAGGGCGAGCGGGAAATGCCCATGATGGCGAGCATCATGCCGATGGCGACGCCAAGCACCGTCGAGGTCGCAGCCAGGATCAGCGTATTCTTCAGGCCAACCGTGATCATGGTCGGCAGCACTTCGGCCATGGCGTTCCAGTCGAGGAAGCTGCGGCGCAGGTTTTCAAGCCAGTTCATCAGGATATCCCTTGAAAGAAAGGCCGGTCCGACCGGTAAGGGCCGGACCGGAAGGCGGCATCACTGCTTGGGAAGATATGCCTGCGGCATCGGCGTGCCGGGGAACCATTTTTCGTGCAGCTTTTTCCAGGTGCCGTCCTGCATGGCCTCTTTCAGGCTCTTGTTGAGCGCCTCGCGCAATGCATCGTTACCCTTGCGGATGACGAAGCCGGCCGGTGCATCGAAGCTCGGAATATTGACTGCAACCTTCAGCGCCGGGTAACGGGCGGAATAGTCCTTTGCCGCCTCGAAATCGAGGAAATGGGCATCGACCGTGCCGTTGTTGAGGGCGGAAACGGCAGAGTTGTTGTCCGGGAACTTCACGAGATCGGTGCCGGCAAAGTTCTTTTCGGCATAGATTTCCTGCAGCGTGCCCTGCACGACACCGAGACGCTTGCCCTTGAGGCCCGCTGCATCGGTGATGCCGGCCTCCGAAGTAAGGACGCTCAGGAAACCTGCGAGATAACCATCGGAGAAATCAACGGTCTCCTTGCGCTTGGCCGTCGTGCCGATTGCGGCGGCTGCAACATCGAAGCGGCCGTTGGCGACCGAGGGCATCAGGGCCGAGAATTCCTGGCCGGTGAAGACCACCTGCTCCTTCTTGAAGCCAAGGCGTCCGGCGACATTGAGGAAAAGCTCGATGTCGAAGCCGGTAAAGTTACCGTCGGCGGTGGTGAAGGCATAGGGCTTGGCATCGCCCATCGTGCCGACACTGATGGTGGCGGGATCAATGAGGCCAAGCGGATTGTCGGCAAGTGCCGGCGTCGCCGCGCCTGCAAGGACACCGAGCGTGACCGCGATGGCGGTGGCGCGGATTTTGGCAAAGGGGCAAGTGAAGGCTTCGGTAAATCGCATTGGTTTCGTCTCCTCTGGTGTCGTTGTCTGCGATGTATTCAAGGCGCACGGGTCCCATCCGGACGGCGGCATGACCTCACCAGCCCGGCCCATGCAGTTCGCATGTCGGAAGTCTTTTTCTTTAAATGAGACCGGTCTCAATTGGATATGAGACCGGTCTCTTTTGATTTTGACAATTGTTATCTTCGCGTTTGCCAGTCGTCAAGTTCTCTTGTAAGCCTATCGTTTATGGACAAGAGCCTATCAAAAACTCCTTCCGTGACCGTGGCTGACGTTGCGCGCAGCGCGGGCGTCTCAAAGGCCACCGCAGCACGTGTGCTCGGCGGCTACGGAACCGTTAGCGACCGGGTGCGTGAGGCCGTCACAGCCGCCGCAGCTTTCCTGGATTATCGTCCCAATGAGCTTGCCCGCAGCATGACGACGGGCCGCTCCGGCACAATTGGTGTCGTGGTGGGCGATATCGAAAACCCGTTCTTCAGCCTTGGCGTTCGCGGTATCACGGATGTCGCCCGACAAGCGGGATTTACTGTCATCCTCATCAATTCGGGTGAAGATGTTTTGGTCGAAAAAGCGGCCATCCGTAACTTGCTTGCCAGGCGTGTAGACGGCTTCATCGTTTCTCCAGCTAAGGAAAATGATGTCGAGCACCTGCACGAGGTTATTCGTTCAGGATTGCCGCTAGCCCTGCTTGATCGTGGGAGTGACACCCTCGAAGTGGACACGGTCCTTGCAGATGACCGTCATGCTGCAGAGAACGTCACTCGCCGACTGATCGGGCTTGGCCACCGGCGCATTGCCTATATCACCGCCTGCGACACGCCAGATCATTGCTTTCACACGTCAAAGGACATCAACACCGGCTCAGTCCGGCGTCGTATCGAGGGATATCTTGATGCCTGCCGTAAGGCGGGCCTCCCGGGCATGGAGAAATGGGTGAAGGTTGGCGCTGTGACGCCGGAACGCACACACGGGATAGTCACCGAAATGCTCCAATCGCCAAACCGTCCGACCGCGATTATCGCATCAGACAGCATCATCGGTATCGAGGTATTCAAGGCTCATCGCGATTTGGGAGTAAATATTCCGGGCGATGTGTCATTGGTGTCGTTCCACGATGCAGACTGGACATCCGTAACCACGCCTCCGATAACCGTTGTTAGGCAGCCCGTGTATGAACTGGGAGCGAGTGCGGCCAAACTTCTTGTGGATCGGTTGAATGGCGGAGATCAAGCTGCCCGCAAAGTTGTCCTGAAAACCGAAGTCGTTGAGCGCGCCTCAATACAGGCCGTTTAATATTCGCTGCCTGGACCGTTTTTTGCTATCCGCCGTGCCCCTCCCCCTTGGGAGCTCCATCAAGTTCGTCGTGTCGGGTCCATCCGGGATCGGCAGCTTAAACTGCGTCCTGTTTCGTTTCCTGGAGAGACTTGAGCGCCGCATCACAGCGGGGATTGGAAGCGAAGCGCTCCGTGTTGGGAATCTCAAAAGTTTGAAAAAGACCGCTTTTCAAGGCGAGGCCAAACTTGAGGCAGTCGAAAGGGAAAAAGAGAACGGGCCAGCCGTGGCGTCATACGGCAAGTGCCCCGGAAGACAATACCCGGGTCCTGGTGACGAGCCGCCCCTTGGAGGAGGGGCCAGCACAGTCGGAGCTCATATATTGGACCGATGGCGAACCGCTTGGAACAGACGGCTGGTGAGCTTCGATCTCTTCACCAGGCCAGATAATCGTATACGCGGAACCGGAATTGAAGGTTGCCATTACCGGCGGCTGGCGCGCTTGGGCCCTCGGCTGGCTCCCCGTGAGAGCGGGAGGATGACCGCGAGCTTTTTGGTGCCGGGAAGTGATGCTTCGCATTGCAACGGATTTGCGGAAACTCTGTACTTAATGATCAAGCACGTGAGGTCTCCCCTCCCCTCCCCTCCCCTCCCCTCCCCTCCCCTCTTCCGCGGAAACGGCATCGCAAGTGTGCCTGCCTCATCCCGGTGTCTTTCGCACAGGATGGCCTGCGGGCATGCATTTCATCGTTAGAGCATTTTCGATCGCCGCACTCGAGGCGGTGTTGTCGGAGACGCACCAGCCCTCAGGCGCCACGAGTTTGGAAAAGAATCTGATCTCATCGTCACCATAGGCGTAATAGTAGCTTTCAGGATTTCCGTGTAGACGAACACATCGTGGGGGCTCGCTGAAGGTTTCGGCAGGCCACACGGGCGCGGGATCGGCGAAAACGTGGTCAATCTTGTGTGTCTCCAGCAGATCAGCTGCCTCTTGCGACGACCAGCTTCGGTGTCGAGCTTCAATGATAATCTTGCCTTTATCGGCCACAAGCATTGTCCTGAGTGCGTGATCCAACGTTCGGACATCGAAAGTCAACGATGGCGGAAGTTGATACAAGAGCGGTCCGCGCTTTTGGCCTGGTGGCCCAGGGTCGTCTGTGAGAGTCTCAAACGGTTCTGAGATGTCCTTCATTACGCGCAGATGCGAAATCTCTCTGGGCACCTTTGCGGAGGATTGAAAGGTCCGGGCACAGCGTCAGCCCGTCGGGCTAAAGTCGACGCTTTGTGCGGACGGTAGAAAGTGGAGCTGATTTCGACGCCGTCAAGGTTGCAGGCGTACCGTTGAAGAGCTGCCCCCTCCCCCGGGAACCTTTCCGCCGCCTTCCTGGGTATGAACCAGGCTGCCGTAGCGACTGCGATTGTCAGCAAATCGCGTCTTCTCTGCCTTGCGTTGCTGGGTCCAGTTCAACTGATGAGGAGCCTAGGCTCAGCTCGAAATCAGTTTCAGCTATGTTCACTTGGAAACCTTGTCAGCTGACAAGGTTCCACCGCGGTAATCTGGTCCCTAAGTCAGGTGGATTATTAAAATGTCGCGTCACTAGGAATCGGTGGATGCTTCGATCCGGAAAAACCTTGTCAGCTGACAAGGTTTTAGTGCTGCGCATTTCCCGCATCCGATCTGCGACCGCCACCGTCTATGGCAGGGGGTCATGGCAGACCGGCGTGCCGCCCGCCATTTATCACTTTATTTCCTGTTACGCAGCCATCCTTGGCAGCCAACCGTTCTCGAATGTAAAGATGGCGCCGAGCAGGCAGGCGTAGTTTATCTCTCACGAGGATGAGCAACAACAACTCGTGGCGGTTATGCCGGTGCGTGAACTTTGGGCCACACTGGAACATTTCGGCAAGGTCCATGATTTGAAAGGCAGGTGAAGCCGTGAAGGGAGAGGATGTCATGTCTAACGCGAAATCAACGGGCGGTGAGCGTATCGAAAACACCGGCACGACCGATAACCGCCTTGGCTATTCGGTTAAAAGCCGGGCCCAGTTTGACAATGCAACCGAGATAGCGCGCAGAACGGACATCGATGAAAGCCTCAACGTTTATCGTCTTGAACCTATCGCTGCACCGGACGACCCACGTTGGCAGAATGCCCCCGCCCCCGGAACCGTCGTTGTCGCCGCACGGACTGCGGGCGACGCAAGAGGTGTCGCCGCAGGTGCCGAACTGGATTTTATGGAAGTCGACTCGCTTCTCGCAGAAGACGTTTTGACGTTGAATGCGAGTGCCTTCAGAAATGAGAAGCTCTATACGGTGATTGAGGTGGAACACGGCAGACAAGGTTTGTTGAGTGGAGTGATGGACGGCGAAGTCCGTGTCGATACCATCAAATCAACGCAGCTCTGAGGCATTCCCACGCTGAGGGCGGGGAAATGCGCCGGCCCCACCGCTTTCATTGGCGCCTCAAGGCCGTGATCCAGCAGCTTTCAGTGATCGCTGCTCTGCCCCAGCGCATTGAGGCACCCCGCTCCTGTCTCGGTTGGATGGCTGTTGCCTCGATCGGTGGGGCAATTGTTTGGCACCATTGGCACCGCTGCGGTCCGCCGCAGGGTTAGATATGACCGATGACGTACGATGCGAATTTTTCGCCTTTTCGAGACGGTTGCGGTCGAAGCCGTCCGGAATGGGAAGGAGAGGATCACCTTGCACAGTTTCGACGGTGACAACCTTCTCCTGCCGCTTGGTGCGGATGGCGCGTCGCATTGAAGGGTGCCTGCAGCGACCTGTCCGGCTCCCTGCCGTCGCCCCACGACCATTTGAGGATGAATTTCTCGGTTGTTGGCGTTGGCGGATGGCGAGCCATTACTCCAGCCCGCTCCGACAGGTTGAGAACTGGATATGCGGCGCTTCGGGAGCCTCGAAGCCGCATCTCCTTAGCCATGACGTCCCAACCGAACAGTCCGCAACCCGTTTAGGGGCGCTTGCCTGTCGCCTGAGGCACGCAGATGTGGAGCAACTGTCTCTGCCAAATACCGGGTGCAGCAGGGCGTCATTCGTGAGCGATCCCGTGCATTGAGGCACTTGTCCGGCATGCCTGGACGAGGATGCCGAGGAGGGGAGGGATCACTGCTGCCGACGGTCCTGGGCATGCGTAGAAGTCGTGGTCTGCCCCCGGCACGAGACTGGCCTCGAGATCAACTGCGATGATTGTTTCCGCAGTGGACTGTTTCAGTTCCGGTTTACGTCTGATGGCGTCGCAGACTGTTTTGCTGCAACTGCGATGCGGTTGTCTCGGCGCGATCACAGACTTGCTGCAGACCGCCTCCTTGAGGGGCGAGGCCATCGGCAAGGGCGGGTCGGAGTTTGAACGAATCGAGACGGCAAGCCGCTTCCTCTGGTTACGAGGTCAGGAAGGCATGCCATACATCGCCACGCTTGGTCTACCACTGCCTTATGGGTAACGGCCACTGGCCACTGCAGGTACCGCAACGTTGATCAGCCTTCGACCGGCATGGCGAGGCGTGACTATAACGGCCATTGCAGACCTTATCTTTGAGGACATTTGCAATACGGCTCGACTCTCTGCCTCTGTTCGCGAGGCTTATTTGCAATTCGAGCGTGGATCAGTCCCTGATATCATCATGTGTCTCTACCAACTCGGGCGGCGTCAGTCCCCAATCTCCGTGCTGAAACCGAGTATCGGCAGTTGGCCCGCGGCATTGTCGACAGCCAAGACTGGCTGGGCACCGCTGGTCTGAGCGGCCGGCGAATTTCTGCCTGCCGGATTCGAGGTAAGGTTCCTGAGAGAGTCCGATGGAATCGTCGCCAAAGATTTCTCCTTTACTGTCGGCAGCTGCTGTTGATCAAACGCTTTCCGTCCTTCAAAACATGCGCGATTGACCGCATCTTCGAATCGCGTGCATCGTCGGAGCAGTCCAACCGTTATTTGACGACTGAAATGGTCGATTGAACGATCCTGCAGGACGGCGGGTTTATTTTGGGGGCCCAGAGCGGGACCCGGGATATCCGACCTATTTGCCACCAACGGTGGAGGCGAAACGGTGAACCTTGGTTTCTCGGCGGTACGGGTCGGGTTTTGCCCATGACCGCAATTGCCGAGATCTGAATTTAGAAGTTGGTTGTAGCAGCCAGCGAAAACTACACGGCTGATGACCAGGGGAACTTTATTGGAGATTTAGCATGTTTACCCACGTGATGATCGGTAGCAACGACTTGGAGCGAAGCAAAGCCTTCTACGATGCCACGTTTGCTGCACTGGGCGGCGAGCCCGGCAAAATGGACGCAAGAGGCAGGCTGATCTACGTTCACGAGGGCGGGCGGCTAATGGTCACGAAGCCAATAGACGGTGAGCCGGCGACTGCGGCAAACGGTGGGACGATAGGTATCGCCGCGGCGAGCCAGGATCATGTTTTAGCGTGGCACAAGGCTGGTGTCACGTATGGCGGCACAGCGATCGAGAGCCTGCCTGCGGAACGTCCGAACGGCGCCTTTGTCGCCTACCTCCGCGATCCGGACGGGAATAAACTCACCGCACGGACACAACCGACGAGATGAGTGTGTATGGCCTTACAGCATGCGGGCGGCCTTGCCGGTCCGGCGCGCGGCACTGTTGTAGTAACTGGAAGCCTGCTGAACCGATCGATGCCGTGACTGCTCCATGGCCTCTGGCAGAGGGATGCCGCGATTGGCGGCCTCGGTCAGGTAACCCGAACGCAGTCCGTGCGCCGAAAACTCCCCACTGTCCAACCCCGCCATCTCCGCCCGCTGCTTGAGGATCGCATTGACCGATTGCGGATCGAGCGCCCGCCGGGACACAGTACCCCAGCGCCCGATTCCCCTGAAGACGCTACCCTTGTCGATCCTGGCCGCCGCCAGCCAGGCATTCAACGCCTCGACCGGCCGCCCGGTGAGATAAACGACGTCGTCCTGCTCGCCGGTCGTTGTTTTGGTTCGACCAAGATGGATGGCAAGTGAGGGGAGGGGAGGACCGTCGGTCACCTCGATCGGTGGCTCGACTGTCAGCTGCTCGACGCGTAGCCCGGCGATCTCGCTGCGTCGACGGCCGCCGGAAGCAAAGGCGACCATCAGGATTGCCTTGTCGCGTAGATCGCGCAGGCTGTCTGCCTCGCACGTCGCCAGCAGCTTTGCCAGAACGTCGCCAGTGACGGCCTTTGCGCTCTTGCGCGCACGGGTTCGCGGAACGGCGCGCACGGCCAGACGAATGGCTGATTTAAGGGCAGGGGAGGCGAAGGCACCCGAAAGGCCGCGCCACTTAGTCAATGTTGACCAGCTGGCCAGCCGGCGTCGCACCGTGTCAGGCGCGTGCGGGCCGACGGATTTCAGGAAACCCTGACGCCTTAGATTTTCGTCGACATCATCAGGCATGCCGTGGTTGGGGTCGCTGGCGCGCTTTTCCGGATCCCACAGATGATGGGCGACGAATTTGAGCAGCAACGCCTCGGGCGCCGGCCAGGGCAGGGACTGTCCGGTGGCAGCGAGACCCCAGGCCTCGAGATAGGCAAGATCAGACGTCAGGGCCCGGAGCGTATTGTCGCCCATGCCCTGATTAACGAGATGCCGCAGCGTCTCGATGTCATCATCGGTCAACAGCTCGGCAAGCTCGTCGCGGCGTTCGAGCGGCAAAACGGACGCGATGGTATCGAGCTCTTCGGCGCGCCGCTCGACGGACGTGTGTGATGTCTTCGCTTTCGTCACGAGAGGCTCCGGAATCGCGGGTTTCGGCGGCCGACGGGACCGTGATTTGCCCCGATTTTCCTCGATTTGCGCCGCGAAATCAACTACCATCGATAAGAGGTACTTATCGATGGTTAGAACATCAACCGGCAACCATACTATGTGGCGAACTGCAATATTTAGATAGAGTTCCTTTAAGAAATCATTTACCATGATTTCAATGGTTTACGATCTCGCGAAAATCGGCATGACAGCCCTGATGGAGCCGGCATTTCGCGCCTGCATCGCGCTCACGCGTTTGGACGAGCGCATCGCCCGTTCGCCGGTCGGGCAAGGGTGGATCGAACGATCCCATTTTACCGATGCGTGCGCTTCACTCTGGATCGACGGCGAGCTCGTCCATCTCGAAGACCTCGTCCTCCACGACGCCACCCGCGATATCCGCACCCCGACCCACGAGCTCACCATCGCCCGCGACGTGTTGCGAACCCGTCGACGCATCGCAACCCAAATACCCGACTGGGCGCTTTCCCCCGACGGTTTGCGCACGCTGCGGAAAACCGCGGAGATCGGGTCGGGCGGCGGGGACGAGGCGACGACGGCCGGCGTCATTCGGGCCGCGGCCGCGATCAATCCGGAAGGGGGAGGGGAGGGGGATGACGGTGACGACGTCGAAAATCTCCCCGGCGTCGACTATGCGGCCATCGATGCGGTGCTGGCCCGCTCCGAAGCTGCGATCGCAAACGCGACCCGGCCCGGCCGTGGCGGCGCGGCGGAAAAAGATCCGCTCGTCTATGATCTCGACTGGGACGAGGATTCCAGGCTCGACGAATGGCGGGGCGTGGTGCGCCAGGCTGAAAACTTGCCGGCGGTGCTGCAGGCCATCGTTGCCATCGATGCCTGGAACGAGCTTTCGGTCCTGCAGCACGCGCCCTGGCTTGGCCGGCTGCTGGCCGCCTCGATCCTGCGCCAGGCCGGCATCACGTCAAGCACCCATCTCGCGGCCATCAATCTCGGCCTGAAAGCCGTTCCCGTCGATCGGCGACGGCATCGCGATCGGGAGACGAGGATGCTTGCCATTGCTCACGGCCTGATCGCGGCCGCCGAGCTCGGTCTGAAAGAGCATGACCGGTTGGCGTTGGCGCGCACGATGTTTGTGCGAAAGCTGGAAGGACGGCGGACGTCGTCAAAACTGCCGGAACTGGTCGATCTGGTGATGGCGAAACCGCTGGTGTCGGCCGCGATGGTGGCGAAGACGCTCGACATGACGCCGCAGGCGGCGCGGCGGATCGTTTTGGAGCTGGGGTTGCGGGAGATGACGGGCAGGGGGAGGTTTCGGGCATGGGGTGTAATCTAAAAATCCAATATTATTGCAAGTTCTTCCTCCTTAAGTCAGAGGTTGCAACCTCCTCACTAGCTCATGTCTTAGCAAGAGTTGTTGGTAACTCTTTGGGAGCCGCAGCGCTATGACTTGAGTGCTTGACGGATACCTATAGCACAACCCATCCTCGCAAAATGAAGTATGATTTCGCGACTCTTTCTCCTGACGACTTCGAAGATCTGAGCCGCGACCTTGTAGGCGCCGAAATTCGTATGCGGTTTGAAGCGTTCACCGCCGGCGCCGACGACGGGATGGATGGACGCCATGCCAAGGCTGATGGCGCTGTTATCCTGCAATCCAAGCATTACTTTCGCTCCGGCTTTCCAAAGCTTAAATCGAAGATGCGGGAGGAACGTGCTTCGATCGATGCGCTCGCGCCCAAGCGATACATCCTTACGACCTCGGTTGCCCTGACTCCGGCAAACAAGGAGGCCTTGGCCGAGATCATCGGGCCTGCACTTTGGACCCCAGGTGACATCTATGGCGTTGACGATCTCAACGCCTTGTTGAGATCCTTCCCGGCCATTCTGAAGGCACACCAAAAGCTCTGGGCGCACAACACTGCCGTGCTTGAGGAGGTCCTGTCTTCAGTCGTTAAGAAGGCCATGGCCCCAGCGGAAATCCCGCCACCGCTGACACGGCTGATGCCATCGGCTCCCGCCGACAATGCTGGTGAGAACCTCCAGGCCGATCGGGACACGATCTTTATCATCAAAGATTCTCTTGCCGACGACGAGTTCACGCTCTGGCTGGCACCCAAACTCGAAGCGGAGGGATATTCAGTTTTTGCTGACATCCTCACGCTCCACCCCGGCGATCGCTGGCGGAGAGAAATAACCGCCGCACTTCGCAGCCGAGCAGTGAAGGTTTTGCTTCTGTGCCGAGATTCCACCCTCGCCGATCAGAACGTCGAGGAGGACCTCGACATTGCGTTGGAATTGGCGAAGGAACTCGGCGACCAACGCTTCGTGATCCCGTTGCGAATGGAGACATTCAGGAAGATCAAAGGGCTTGGAGACACAGTTCCGGTCGATTTCGTCAGAAACTGGGGAGATGGCCTCGCGAAACTCCTTGACACCTTGCAGCGGCAGAAGGTCCCGCGCCGCATCGACAAGATCGATATCAATCCGAACTGGGAGATATTCCGCCGGCGGGGGGCTGTCCCGATTGTAGATGAGCCGGAACGCCTGACTTCAAACTGGCTGCGAGTGGCTGAAGCGCCTGATGTAATCCGGTACTATGAGGGATCTGGCGCCATCGACGCAAAACGTTTGCAACGGGCTGTAGACGTGTATGACCATCCTTGCGCTTTAGCCGGCGCTGCGGGCTTTTTGGCTTTCGGTGAACCACCCGAGATCGACATGGCTTTCGAAACTGCCGGCCGGTTCAAGCTTAAATACGAAATTCCGCTGCTTGAATTCACGGAGAGCGGCTTTTCCAAGCTCCGGATAGATCGTCAGACCGCGTCCAATCTGGTGATCACGATGCTCAAAAAAGCCTGGTTCAACTACTGCAGGCGCAATGGGTTCATCGAATTCACTTATTCGAACTCTATTGGCTTTCATGCTTCGCCTGATCAAGCGCCGACCGGCAAACGCATTGCTTGGGGCAATCAGGCAGAGAAGCGCTCATCCATGTTGCGCAATCTCGCAAAAGGCCACATCTGGCAGTTCGGGGTCACGGCACTTCCGGCCTTTTGGCCATTCTGGCACGTCAAGCTGAAATCGAGGGTTCTGTTTTCACAGGACAATGGAACGCCGGCAGGTGTTGATATCGATGATGCGAAGAAACTTCATCGCTTGAGGCGTTCAGTCTGCAAGGGTTGGCGCAACAAGCAGTGGTATGGACGCATGCTTGCCTTCCTCGAACTGCTTTCGGGGGAATCCGCTTATGTGCGTCTCCCCCTCTGCGAAACCAATGCGATCGTTCTTGAGGCGTCGCCAATATTGTTTTCATCCCCGGTAAGCACCGTGCTTCCGAATAACCTCGACGACGAGGACGAGGAAACGGATGTAAGCACGCTCGGCCGACCTGACAGTGATGATGAGGTCGACGAATGAAGTTTCCGGAACAGTCGCTCGAGGTTGTGCATATCCACGAACCGGAGCTTGAGTTCGCCTTTGAGCAAAGGAGCGCCCATCCAAAGGATGGGTTGCATCTCTACGGGCCTCACGCGAAGGCAAAAAAGGTGCGGGAAGTCCGTGTAGGCGTCATCGGTACAAGTGACGGGATTGCCCATTTCCGCACGTGGAGCCGAGAGCTGCAGTCGGTTGTTCAGGTGCCGCCACCGGGGAAAGGTGAAAAGGTGAACCGGCTTCATCTGGCTAACTTTCCAGGGCTGGAGGAGACGTTCGGCATCTCCTACGATCCCGACGAACTCAGCGCCCTGTCGATCCCGCTTGCGGATATCGACCGGGCCACGCGCGTCGTCAACCAGCATGAAGCAGTAGATAGGGTTTCGCGCCTCTATATCGATCGCGTGAACAAACACCTCCACAATGAGGAACGCACAGTCGATATCTGGGTGCTTGTTCTTCCGGAGATCGTCTACGAACGGTGTAGGCCGAACTCGAAGCGAACCAGCCTGCCGACCGAAAAGGGCCAGTTTGCGAAGCGGCAGAAAAAGCGGGAAAATCTGCCTCTCTTCGCCGGCGTGATCGATCAAAGCGATGAGACGATTTTCGACGACGTGCCCGATTTCCATCGCCGCATCAAGGCTGACTTTCTTAACATAGCGCCGACGCAGCTGATCCGGGAGACCACTCTTGCACCGGGGGCTTTTCTCAACAAGGCTGGTTATCCGACACGGAAGACACAGGATCGGGCGACTGTTGCGTGGAATCTTGCAACCGGGCTTTATTATAAAACCCAGCCACGGCCCCCATGGCGCCTGTCGACCATCAGGCCCGGTGTCTGCTACCTCGGCATGGTCTACAAGAGCCTCCCGAACGATCCCGAAGGCCACGCGTGTTGCGCGGCGCAGATGTTCCTGAACGAAGGTGATGGGGTAGTCTTCAGGGGTGCCAACGGCCCATGGAAGACCGGTGACTACGACTACCACCTGAAGGGGCCGGCGGCCAAAGATCTGCTGAAGCTCGTTCTTGATAGCTACGTTGACACTCATGGAGAGGCTCCCAAGGAACTGTTCATCCACGGGCAGACCTACTTCAACGACGAGGAATGGAGCGCGTTTTCTGATGCGGCTCCGAAGGGAACGAATGTTGTAGGGGTCCGGATACGCTCGACGGGTGGTGAAACGAAGCTCTTCCGCGATGGGGACTATCCCGTGCTACGTGGCACAGCCTTAATCCTCGATCCGCAGACGGCTTACATCTGGACCACCGGATATGTCCCGCAGCTTGACACATATATCGGGCCGGAAACGCCAAATCCACTGCATGTCACGGTGACCCGCAGCAAAGAAAGGAAGCCGGATATTCGCAACGTCCTCGCCGACATCATGGGACTAACGAAAATCAACTATAACTCGTGCAACTTTAACGATGGCCTTCCCGTGACCGTCAGGTTTGCACGGATGGTTGGTGATGTGCTGACGATGGGCTCAGCCGCCAAAGGTGAGAAGAAGCAACCTTTCAAATTCTACATCTGATTTCGTAGAGGGAACGATCCTTGTGGTCTGCTTGACTATCTCAGACCGTGAATACAATAAGTTGCATGGTCGAGTAATTCGATGTGTTGGGCTACGGGATGTCCAGCTGGGGGTGGTTTTCAGAAATGTTGCATAACTGCGTTCCTCCGATGGAGGCATTGGGCCGATGGCTCCTGGGGGCGACCAGGGAGAACGGCACCTACGGTCATATACTTTTTGAGCAGCGGACACTGCCGGATGATGCTCTCGTGGAGGCCCTCAGGCCATATTTCGAATCGGCGCACCTCGATGCGAGAGACGTTTTTCATCAGACTGCTCGTATTGATCTTCATCCCGATGCAGACGGCCCGGGCGGCAATGCGCGCTATCCGAATTGCCTTCCTCCGACGGCCAAAAAAGGTCTCTTCGGCGAGGTCATGGCAGGGATGCTTGTCCAAGCCTACCAATTCATCGGTCGCCACCAGTGGTCCATTCCGATCTTTCTCTTCCGATACCATGCGGAGGTCGAAGCCTATATCTTCGATCTTGCGCGCGACCCAGCACGCGTCCGCGAGGTCTCCGGCAGGCACGGAAATGACTTCATCGGTCTCGGGATTGATCCTGCGACTGGAGAGGTGGTTCGGTTCATTGCCGGCGAAGCGAAGTGGCGGGCGTCGCTCACCCCTGCGGTCATGAACGATTTGATGCTGGGCGAGTGGGATGGCCCTGCTGCGAACGGAGTTCGAACAGGCGACGGCATCTGGAATGAGATGAATACCGGCCTTCCTGCTCCGCAAGGGCTTGAACAGATAAATCGCCTACTCCGTGAGAAGGCACGAGACGAGTATGCTGAGGCAATCGTGTCGCTTGATCGTGCCCTACTTCTAGGCGCGGCGCCGCTTGCACGCACCGACTATGTATTTATCGCCGGGAACAGGGCCGCGAGGCGGGCTGCCGGCCAGGCTTACCTTCCGACTGATGCGGCTCCTCCTGAATACACTGCCGGTCGACCTATTCAAATCGTAGAAATGGTCATCTCCAATGGTGTCGAGTTGATCGAACGCCTCTATGATAGCCTTTGGAACCCTCGATAATGGCCAGATTGGACGAACAACGCCGCGCGCTTGCCGCTACAGTTCGCCTCAATCGCGCGGCGGAAAACGAGCTGACGGCAGCTCAAGCTCGGTTGTTTGTTCGCAGCCTTCAAAATTCGTGGCAAGTTCCAACAATTGCGTGGGGTTTGCAGGAATCGCACGATCAGTTTGGAGACGCACGCCGTCTCCTGCACGCCGCCGGCATTTTCACCGAGATTGATGGACGAACTTCAGTCGACGCTAGCGGGTGCTACCGACGCGCCGGCGAGCTCTTGGAATGGCTCGCGCGATCATCCGACCCGGTTACCAGGGATGTGCCGGTCGCACTACTTTCAGCAGCTGCTTATCAAATGGCCGGGCTGCCCGCGATGGCGACAAGCATACTTCGCAGAGGAGAGTTTGGCGGCGATGCTGCGGCAATCTTCGCGGCATTTTTGGCCTCGGATTTCGAGGCGGTTCTCGCAGGAGTCTCTAGGTTCTGGGCCAATCATCTACATCTTACCGGCCGCAACGGATCTGAACAACTATTGGAAGAAGTCATAGCGGATCATGAAACAGATGAGCCCGCCGACGAGGCGTTAGACGACCGCCGAGAAGCCGCTGGGCCCGCGCGAGGCTCACCCAGCCGGATGGGCGAATACGTTGTCGCCGAAACGGTCCGCGCAATCGGAATGTTTGCTGACGCCGTCCGGCGGGGCAATGGCAATCGCGTCGAGCTCGCGACAAGGAAATTGAGCGGCTTGATTGGGACGGTGTCCCGTTTTTCAAGCGACGAACTCTGGATTCTGCTGACGCTTATGGAGGCGACAGCAAATAGATTTGCCACCGACAGCATCCATGTGAAAGTAGCCCATCTTTCTCAACGCCTTCCGGCTCAACAACAGCGCATGTGGAGATTTGCCAGAGAGCAATTTGCGCGCGGACGCGGTATCCTGTGGCCGTCGCAGGTCCAAGGACTTGAACGGCTCATCGAACGAGACAGTTTTGCGCTTTGCACACCGACCGGTTCTGGCAAAACCCTCGTGGCCAATCTCGCCCTGGTCAAGGAGCTTCTGCTTGTTGAAGGGCAAGAACATGCGCCTTTGGCTCTGTACATCGTGCCGTCGCGAGCTCTTGCAAGCGAGGTTGAGAGTAAACTGACCGCAGAGCTCGGTGGAGACATTATCGTTACCGGCCTCTATGGCGGTGCTGACTGGGGGATCACCGACTATTGGTTGACCGCAGACAGACCCGCCGTTTTGATCGCTACGGTCGAGAAAGCCGAGGCACTGATCCGCTACATTGGTCATCTGCTCGTGCGGCGGCTGCGTCTCATGATTATTGACGAGGCTCATCAGATAGTCGGTGAGGCGGACGCAAGGGCCATGAGAGAATTGGCCGCACACAACAGCCGGCCAATGCGCCTAGAGTCCATGGTCTCTCGTCTATTCGCGTTAAAGCCTGACATGCCGAGGATCGCGTTAACGGCGGTGGCCGGCGGTGCGGCTCTACCGGTGTCGCGCTGGATTGAGAACTCTGCGCTCGCTGAACCTGTGGGTCTAGGCTATCGTAGCAGCAGGCAAGTGATTGGCTCCCTACAGTGTGACGCCTTCCGCGCTCCGCAAGCGACTATTGAGTTTATGAACGGGCAGCCTTTGTATGTCCGCGGTCGAGACGCTCCCGTCTATCTGCCGTTGCGAATTCCGGTCATGCCTCAGCCGGCGGCGCCAATACGAAACAGCCTCCCGCACTTTACGGAGATTTACACGCTCTGGACCGCTCTCCATCTTCTCGAAGGGGGGCGAAGAATTCTTGTATCAATCACACAATCGCCAGAGCGGGTAATGCGGCGATTTGCCGAGGCATTTGATCTTCCCGGTTGGGCGAACGTTTACAGGTTTGCCGTCCCCGTAGGCGACGGCGACCGGGGACTCTTCTTCGAGGCTCGAGCTGCTTGCATCGACTATTGCGGTATAGAATCGTTCGAGCTGCGTCTCCTCGATCGAGGTATAGCAACCAGCCATGGACAAATGCCGCAGCGCTTGCGTCGGCTTATGACCGCGTTGATTGAGCGGCGCATATGTCCGATCACGGTCGCGACTGCGACATTAACCGAGGGCGTGAATCTTCCGTTCGATATCATTTTCTTGACGAGCTTGCTGAGGCGCAGCTTTGATACGGTGGCCGGCGAGGCTGACGTCCAGCCAATGTCGGCCGCTGAATTTCGCAATCTTGCCGGCCGAGCTGGCCGGCCGGGCGCAGCCGAAGCGATAGAGGGCATGACGCTGGTGGTCCTTCCTCAGTCGCCTTCGACAACATCACAAAGCATGGCCAGAGGATCGACGCGGCAGACCCAACTGCAGCAAGTTCGTCAAGCCGATGCAGACTTCACCAACCTCATCCAACGGTTGACAGCTGATGAGCGCGCTGAGGGGGCGGTGCATAGCCCCCTGGTTACTCTCCTCACATCCATCATCAGCAAATGTGTCCAACATCTTGGACTGCAAACACAACAACAGGTTTTGGATTGGCTCGAAGCGACACTCCCCGAACACGTCGGGGGTAACCTCGCATCCGAATCGCGTCAGCCCCTTGACCAGCTGGGGGACACGCTGGATGAGTTGGACGGGTTTGTCCTTGCGGCAACGCAGGAGCTTGCGCTGATAAGCGAGGAACAGTTGGATGGAGCTGCTGCTGAAGTCTATTTGCGGCGCCTGTGGCAGCGGACGTTTGCTCATATTGCCGCTGTCGAGGAGGACTTTCTTGAGCGCGCTTTCGTCCAACGGGGTCGCGCCTTTGTCGAACGGCTATATCCCAACGCCGAGCAGAGAAAGCGGCTTTATCACTTCGGCTTCACACCTTTTATCGGCCGCCGCTTTGAAGCCATTTCGCCAGCCATCATCGGAGATTTAGCCGATGCGGCCGAATACGGCCTCTGGGGCGATGAACAGCGGTTTCAACTTTTTTTTGGATTGGGAGAGCGCGTTAGGTCCGAACCTGGCTTCGGCTATCGCGTCCGAAATACTGTTACCGACACCGCAATCTTGGCCAATTGGGGAGATGTGCTGGGTTGGTGGATGAAACGACCAGCAGCAGCAGAGCCCGCTCCTGAGGCGCTCCGCACCTGGCAGAGGTTCGTTGCCGACAACCTTGAGTTTCGTCTCGGAGTGGCGGTCGGGGCGTCGGTAGCACAGCTGTGGTCTGCAAATGCTGGCGACCTGGAGTCGCCAACTCTTGCGACCTGGCGTGCAACGACAGGACTTCCATGGATTGGCTTCTGGTTTCGAGAGTTGCTTCGGTGGGGAACTTTGGATCCGTTCGTCGCTTTTGCCCTTGCCCAAGGTCTCGCCGGCACTCGTGAGGATGCGAATGCTCTTCGACCGGAATTCCAAGCCTGGATGGATGCCAATGCGGTCGCCAAAGATGCTGAGGCACTTATCGATCCGCAAAACTTCCGGGCATGGCAACTAAGCCGCGAGGGTGCGATCCAAAACGCAGATATTGCAGTTCGCAACGTTCTTGGTCAGTACACTGGGGTAGACGGCCGTCGGCCGAGCTATGATGTCCTTCCTATTGTCTTCCGTGATGTTGTAGAATGGATTGATCCGGCTGGATTTGCGGTTGCCCGATCCGCTCGTTCCGACGCAATGGTGACCGACAAACCTGCATATCACGATTTCAGCGTCTCTGCTGCTTTCGGCGTGCAGATTTCCAGGACATTTTAGCGGAAATATCTGCAACTTCATAGCCTTAGGCTCGCTTCGTGTGCCCACGAACGACATCGACAAAGGCCTGTTGCCAAGCTGAGTCCAATTCACTTCGAAGGCAGTGAACGCGCTCATACCCTCTGCGGTTGTCGACCAGCAGTTCAAGGATTCGCTGTTCCATGGCGTATGCGGTATCGCGGCTCATCATGCGTTGGCGTAGCGCGACACTCCAGTGCTCTAGCCCGAGCTCGGTTGGAATATGTTGATTAATGTCGTCGCATCGACCGTCGACATCAGTTGCCCAGCCAATCTTCCAGACATTGCGTTTTCCAAATCGCAAGCCGTAGGTCCAGGCCGTTCCTTCAGCCGGTTCGGCGACGACGTAGCCTTCACTGCGCGGCTTGGGCCCCGTCGAATTTCTTAGCGCGTCATTCAGTCGGCGCATTGCGTCCAACTCTGGCAACAATGGCAAAGAAATTTCGATTGCCGGGAGCGCCAGGATCGATGCGATTTCATATGGATCCTCAATTTCTTGAACCCCGGATGTCGCGACCATCGTTAGTTGTCTGGAAATGGTTTCGACAAGCCTTGGCGCTGGATCGAACCGCCATGCACGGGTTAGAGCCACGGCATGAGGGAATTTGAAGTTTCCGGCAGCGTCGAAGTCGCGCGCGTCGAGATCGGCCCGCCCAACAAGATCAAGTGTTCGCAGAGGTTCAAATCCGATCTCGGCCATCCCAAGGAGCCGACCCCTATTTATCTCGTCGGTCCTCTCGGTCTGAGTTCCAACGAAAAGCAAGCGATCGCCGCGACCTGCAAGCCGGAGAAGGCGATCGACATGTCCTTTCATTCCGAAAGTGGCGATAGGAACACGTTCGAAGCCCATGCCCCAGATCCGGGTGGCAAACAACTTCATCATCGATCCTCAGGCAGGAAACAGGTCGGTCACGCGCGCGAATGGCCGGCGCCGCTCAGAATGGTAACGAACTTTTTTTCGAACGACCTCGCCAAGATCAAGCCGCCGGTTGAGCGCGTGATAGATGTCTGCACCATCCATCATGATCAAACGGCGGGCGGTAAATGCGTCGAAGCTTTCGCCGGAGAAGCTGCCATATGAGACGTAAAGGCCCCTCGTCCAATCCGGACGCTCGAGTAGCTTGCCTTGGAAGCTGTGAAGCATGGCGGCATCCGCTGGCCGCGAGTGCCACTTGGCTTCTACTAGGTAGGTGTTTCCTTCGTGCTGGAACGAACCATCGACCTGTTCGCCGACCGTGCGAAATGACGCGTGGGCGTCCAATCCCCAAACATCAAACCAGCGTTTCAGGAAGCGTTCAAATGCAAAACCACGTTGTTGCGGCGCTTCGTTCATTGTCGTCAGGGCCAAGAACTCTTGCTCCAATGACACAAGATCGCTTCGGCTCGGTCCTTTTGTTTCAGGGGCTACCTTTGGCTGGCCCGGTTCGGCATCCAGATCGATCGGTATTGGTTTCCCACCGAGCTTCTGCAGCACGGCGCTCAAGCGTTGCCGAGCATTGGGAACGTCTTCTTCTTCTCCACGATCAAGTCTTCCAGCTTCTCGGTATTCCCAAAGTGCACTGAGTGCGCGAACCACGTCGGTGTCCGGAGATACCTCTAAAAACGCGCGAAAATGCTTCCCCTTGGATGACCCGTGTAAAGCGTAACGTTCGTGATATATATCGATCTTGAGGTCGCGGTTGAAAAAGGCCGCGAAGCGATCATTGCTGAAATCCAGAACGTATCCGCCGTACATCCCGAAGATCTTGTCGATCAAAGCCATGTCGGTCGTGGTTAGTTGCGCCATCTGTTTGCCTGCTCGATAATGTCGCGCTCATTTGATGCAACATACGACTGGCGCGCAATCTCGGAAACGGGAATCCTAACAGGGGGAGGCGTTCCGCGACAGGTGTTATTGACCATGCGTGTGTGAACTTGACGTCTTGCAACTGGGGGAAAGTTTGAGCGAAATAGCCTGCCAGGACTTCGTAAGTACTAATTTTATGGTCCTGCTCGGGGTCTGTATTGTCGTTGAAGTAATAGCCGACACGACCACCAAAGATGATGCGGTTATCCTTCGTAAGCCGCGTGTAGTTCAACTGCGTGCGAGTGTCATACACCCCTTGGCGGTTCTTCCATCCCAGCCTTTCCATCTGTTCGGCGGTCAGAGGCTCTGTTGCAAGTACCCTGTCTCGCACCGCGGCAACCCGGCGCTTGATGTGCGGATGCCCCGCCGCCCACGCGTTGGTTGCGAACAAGACTCTACGCGCCCTGATCAACCCGTCGTGCGTGCGCACAGTTAGCGTGGCCTGGTTATCTTCCACGCCGGTCATAGGAGTATGTTCGAACAAGACCACACCAAGTTCGAGCGCGGCGCGCTTCAGGCCCCACGCGAGTTTCGCGGGATGAACGGTACCGCTTCGCTTTCGTGACCATATTGCGCCCTGGAAGAGTGGTGAGGCGAGCTCCATTCGAGTACTCGTGCTATCGAGGCGGACGATGTCGTGCCCATGCTGCTTCGCCAGGCTAAATTCGCTATCGAGTTCGGCGAGGCCAGCCTTGTCGATCGCGACCGTCATCTCGCCAGTCCATTCGAGGTCAGCATCGATTCCAAACGCCTCGATCGTTTGTCGCCAGGCATCCAGGTTGTCCTTCCCGAGGCGCTCGAGTACATCGAGGTCAACCGGGAATATTCGAGCAGCATTCGACAGACCGTGCATTACAGAGGTAGATACAATCCCGCCTGGCCTGCCCGACGCGCCGTGGGCTACTTTACCGGCTTCAATAACAATGACGTCTCTGTTTGGTTCGGTTTGTTTAGCGAGAATAGCCGCCCAAAGCCCGGTAAAGCCTCCGCCGACAATGAGGAGGTCAGCATCTTGGCGACCAATAAGGTGCGGCTCGGTGTTGGGAGCTGCCGGATTATCCAGCCAGAACGGATAGAGCGTTGCATCAGCAAGCGACTTCCTTAAGCGGTCCTTCAAAGCACACCTCGACAGAGCTCATGACTGCGCCGAGATTTCGGTGCGTTCCAAGTCTGCCATTGTCAGGGCTGTTGAACATCCTGGATTCTGCGTCCTTAACTTCGGACAATCGCAAACCAAGCATGTTAGCGTGATCAGAGGTTTCTACCACGATCCTGGTTCAACGCTGGTCGCTGGTTCATATCTGTTCAAGGCGAAGACGCCCATTTTGAAGGTTAGCGTCCTGATCACTCAAGGGGCATGCTCCCATCTATATCTAGACGCTGCCCTTTAGCCGTCCAGCTATTTCATAAACAGCAATAAACTCGAAATTATTCCCGCAATTGTGAGCGGACGCGTCTGACGGCAATATCAATACGTCAGACGAACACAGCGTCGCCTGAAGTTTTCAATATGGAAATCGCAGGACGCGAGATGACCGAGAACATTTCTTCCATGACCCGCAGAGGCGCGCTGCTTTCCGCAGGCGCGGCCGCCGCGGCCGTCGCAATCTTTCCCACATTCAGCTTTGCAGCCGATGCTGCTCCCTCCACAACTTCAATCGAAGGAAACATAACAATGGCATATGTTACCACCAAGGACGGCGTCGAAATCTTCTACAGGGACTGGGGTCCGAAGGACGCGCATCCTATCGTATTTCACCATGGCTGGCCGCTGTCTTCCGACGATTGGGACGCGCAGATGCTGTTCTTCCTCTCCAAGGGTTACCGCGTCGTTGCACATGACCGCCGCGGTCACGGGCGCTCGGCTCAGGTGTCAGAAGGTCACGACATGGACCACTTTGCCGCTGACGCCTTCGCCGTCGTCGAAGCGCTCGATCTGAAAAACGCCGTCCATATCGGCCATTCCACGGGTGGCGGTGAAGTTGCCCGTTATGTCGCAAAGCATGGTGAACCATCCGGTCGTGTCGCCAAGGCGGTTCTGGTTTCCGCCGTCCCGCCGCTGATGCTCAAGACCGCGGCCAATCCAGAAGGTCTGCCAATCGAAGTGTTCGACGGCTTCCGCTCAGCGCTTGCCGCCAACCGTGCGCAGTTCTTCCGCGATGTTCCCGCTGGCCCTTTCTACGGCTTCAACCGCGATGGTGCGACCGTGCATGAAGGTGTGATCCAGAACTGGTGGCGTCAGGGCATGATGGGCGGCGCAAAAGCGCATTACGATGGCATCAAGGCCTTCTCGGAAACCGATCAGACCGACGACCTGAAGAACATCAGCGTTCCGACACTCGTTCTGCACGGCGAAGACGATCAGATCGTGCCAATCGCCGACTCGGCTCACAAGTCGGTTAAGCTGCTGAAAAACGGCACGCTCAAGACCTATCCCGGCTTCTCGCATGGCATGCTGACCGTCAACGCCGATGTGCTGAATGCTGATCTTCTGGCGTTCGTCCAATCCTAAGGACGTTTTCCGAGGGTGCGGTTCACCCGCATCCACTCTCTTCCTGCAATTCAATTTCCGCACGCGCGTACAGCGCTTCTCAAAATTGGAGACTAATCATGACCAGCAACACCCCTTTCAAGAAAATCGCAAACCTCGGCGTCGCCTGGGAGAAGGCTTTCGGCTACGCTCAAGCCGTCCAGGTCAAGGACACAATCTATATTTCTGGACAGTTGAGCCACGACGGCGACGGTAAACTCATCGCGCCAGCCACACTCGATGCCGAAGGCCGACCGGTCGACTTTGCGCCGATGGAAGCGCAGATCCGTCAGACATACGTCAACGCAAAGAAGCTGCTCGCCGAGTTTGGCGCCACTCTCGACGACGTTGTCGAAGAGACCCTCTTTGTCCTCGATGTGCCGAGCGCATTCGCAGCCGGATCTAAGGTCCGCAAGGAGATGTACGGCACAGACACGCCACCGGTTGCAAGCAACCTGATCGGAGTGAGCGCGCTGGCCTTTCCCGAACAGATCGTTGAGATCACGTTCCGGGCAGTGATCGACGTCCCGGCCGCCTCTTAAAAATGTGTGCCTCAAGAACCGCCGGTGCCAGAGCGCTCCGGCGGCTCTTCAACAAAACGAGTTCCCCGATGCCGAGAACGTCCTCCTACAAAACGAGATTACCAGCGACTTTGTATCTTACGTCGGAACTCGTTGCCAGAACGCTGAGGGTGGTGGAAGAGGAAGGCCCCGAGCCGAATTGGACGCCCATCTCGCCAACGCAGCTGGACGAACTTGTCCGTCGAGTCGAGGAGGGGGCTGGCGACGAGGAGATCTGGATATTCGCTTATGGATCCCTGATGTGGAACCCCGAATTTGAGGTGGAGGCAACAGAAAATGCGGTCGCCTATGGATGGCATCGTGCTTTCTCGCTGAGGATCGAGCGATTTCGCGCGACGTCCGAAGCGCCGGGTCTGATGCTTGCACTTCAGAGAGGCGGAAGCTGTTCCGGTCTGATACTCAAACTTCCCTGCAAAACGAAGAGGCAAGACCTTCGCAAGCTTCTGGCGCGCGAAATCCGCTATGCGGAAGTCTGTGACATGGTGCGTTGGATAACAGTCAAGACACCTGCGGGAACCCGAAGAGCGTTGACATTCTGGGCAAGCCCTAAGCAGTCTCTCCTTACAGAAAAAGTGCCCCTCGATACCGCCGCCGGATTGATTGCCCAGGCATGCGGCCCGGCGGGATCCTGCGCGGAATATCTGCATCGCACGGTTGTTGATCTGGCGGAGCGCCAAATCTTCGACCGGAACCTATGGCAGTTGCAAAAACTTGTGGCGGAAAGGCTTGAAGCTATCCCGCAACCCGTCAATCCAGCATGACCATATGTGCCGCCACCTGTTCCTCAAAGAATTTTGAGAAGGAAGCGATCCGCGGCGGCAGGGCCTGATAAGGCGGGTAGTAGAGGGTCAGCCACAGATCTGGCGGAGCCCATCCCTTGAACACATGCACCAGTCTTCCGCTGCGAATATGTTCCGCGATGTTAAAACCTGGAAGCAAGGCAACACCAGCGCCATCTGCGGCCATGTCCGCGAGAACCTCGCCGCTGTTGGCGCTGAACGCTCGACCAGCGGAGATTGCAATGCTTGAGCCGCCATCCGACAGGACCCAGCTCTCCCGCCGGCTTTCTCCACTATAGGCAAGGCAGTCGTCCGGCGTCAGCTCGTTCGGATGCGACATGTCCACAAATCGGCTACCGGGTGCGGCAACGAGGATGCGTGGGACGACGCGGATCTTCCTCCAGATCGTGAACTTGTCGGAAGGCTGCGACGAGATGCGGATCGCCAGGTCGTAGTCGTCGTCCACGATGTTGACCAAGCCGTCAGACAGGGAGATTTCGAAGCTGATCTTCGGGTAGCGTTCCCTGAAGCCGGATAGGATAGGCGGCAGTACGACCTTGCCGAACCAGGTCGGCGCGCTGATCCGGAGGCGTCCCTCGTCGGCCTTATGGGCGTTCATCACCTCGCGCCGGGCATCCTCCAGCGTTTTTACCGCCGGCTGAATCTGCGCCGCGAAGATTGCACCATCCGTCGTGAGAGACACCTGCCTTGTGGTACGCACAAACAGCTGCACACCGAGCTCAGCCTCCAGTGCCGCGATGGCGCGCGTTACGGCCGCAGGCGTCATGTCGAGTTCGCGGGCGACCTGGGCGAAATTCCGCTTTTCGGCAGCGAGAAGAAAAGTGCGGAGAGCTTTATAGTCGTTCATAGCATTGTTTCAAAAATTACAATTGGGTCGAAACAAGTATTGCAATTCCGCCAGGTGAGCAACGGGCCTACATCCACTCAGACAACAAACATCTGTGCTGACTGAAAGGCATCGACATGATCAAGGACATCAAGGGACTGCATCACGTGACGTCGATGGCGTCGGATGCGCGGCAGAACAACCACTTCTTTACCGAGACGCTTGGCCTGCGCCGGGTCAAACAGACGGTGAACTTCGACGACCCCAGCGTCTACCACCTATACTATGGCGATGAGACAGGATCTGCGGGAACGGTGATGACCTACTTCCCCTTCCAGAACATGATGCTTGGACGTCCCGGCGTCGGCGAGGTCGGCGAAACGCAATTCTCCGTGCCGAAGGGGTCGCTCAAGTTTTGGCAGGATCGCCTATCCTCGGAAGGGGCCGATGGACTGGAAGCAGACACCGTCTTCGGAGCCGGGCGGCTTCGCGTCATGGGTCCCGACGGCGACAGCCTCGCGCTGATCGAAACGTCTGACGACGCCCGTGCTCCCTGGCTAGCGAGCGGCATCCCGGACCACGCGGCGATCCGAGGTTTTGCAGGAGCCCGCTTCAGCCTGCATGATACGGCCGCGACCAAGGAACTGCTCGGCTTCATGGGCTACGAACGGGTGGAGAGGCGAGGCGATGTGACGCGCTTCATCATCCCCAATGGGAACGGCGCCGACACGATCGATCTGCAACGCCTGCCGAAGACGCCCTTCGCTCGGCAAGGGGCAGGATCCGTTCACCACATCGCCTTTGCCGTCGAAAACCGTGAGAAGCAGCTCGAAGTCCGCAAGGCGCTGATGGACACTGGCTACCGGGTCACGCCCGTCATCGACCGCGACTACTTCTGGGCGATCTATTTCCGGACACCGGGCGGCGTCTTGTTCGAGATCGCCACCAACGAGCCGGGTTTCAATCGAGATGAGGACACTGCGCATCTCGGACAGGCGCTCAAGCTGCCCAACCGTTATGAAGAATTTCGCGCCGAGATCGAGTCCAACCTCGTGCCCCTGGCTGCGTAGGAGGAATACCAGACATCTGACCATACGAAGGGCTGCGATCCAGAAGGATTGTGGCCCTTCTTGCCATGCGGGGAACTTACCGGCTGTGCCAGCCGATCGTTGCGCTTTTCGCAATTCAATCGAAAGACTTATTGCAATTCTCCGCCGGCCACCATGACGATAGGCTTGATTTCAGCAGCAAGACAGCGAGCGACACGGCCAGAAGGTCAGGAAGCTCCCGGACGCCGCTACCAATTTTCAGGCGCCCTTTGCGGGCCGCAACCAAGAGGAAGAGAACCATGTCCAAGCTCGAAGTCCTGACCCCGGCAAACAGCCAGCTCATTTTCATCGATCAGCAGCCGCAGATGGCGTTCGGTGTCCAGTCGATCGACCGCCAGACGCTGAAGAACAATGTCGTCGGCCTCGCCAAGGCGGCCAAAATTTTTGATATCCCGACGACCATCACCACCGTCGAAACTCTGTCCTTTTCGGGTCACACTTACCCCGAATTGCTCGCCGTCTACCCGCAGAACGACATTCTCGAACGCACGTCGATGAACTCCTGGGACGATCAGAATGTCCGTGACGCCCTGGCGAAGAATGCCGCGAACGGTCGCAAGAAGATCGTGGTCTCTGGCCTGTGGACCGAAGTCTGCAACACCACATTCGCGCTCTCTGCCCTCAACGACGTCCCGAACTACGAAATCTACATGGTTGCCGATGCCTCCGGCGGCACCTCGCTGGAAGCTCACAACCGCGCGATGGATCGCATGGTGCAGGCGGGCGTCATCCCCGTTACCTGGCAGCAGGTTCTGCTGGAATGGCAGCGCGACTGGGCACGCAAGGAAACCTACAACGCGGTCACCGCGCTAGTGAAGGAGCATTCTGGCGCCTACGGCATGGGCATCGACTATGCCTACACCATGGTTCACGGTGCGGACGAACGCGTCCAGCACGGCAAGCGCATCGGCCCTAACCCAGCCAAGTAATCAGCCATCACCGCCGCTTCCGCAGAACTGAATGTCCAAATGCGGAAGCGGCTTCATTCGCAGTCGAGGATGCCCCCATGAAGCTCTACCTTCTTTCCATCGGCGCCGGTCTTCTGGTCGGTATCGTCTACAGCCTGCTCAATGTCCGCTCTCCCGCGCCGCCGATCGTGGCCCTTGTCGGCCTGCTTGGCATTCTGGTTGGGGAACAGCTCATTCCCTTTGCCAAGACGCTGGTTGCTAGGGAGCCGGCGGCGGTCTCATGGATCAACCAGATCAAGCCGCACATGTTTGGCCATATGCCGAAGGGCGAGAGCCGTAATGACGTCGTCGTGTCTCGCCAAGATCAGCACAAGTCTGATAGCTGACACCGCAAGAGGAGGTTTGCTTGCCTTGGGCTCCAGCCCAGCCAATCCCGACGCAAAGCGCTGAATCAAAACCAGTAATGAAGCCAGGAGCTTTTCCCATGTTCGCCGATCTCATTCTCCACAACGGCCGCGTGACGACGCTCGACCGGACCAATCCGAATGCCACGGCAATCGCCATCAAGGATGGCCTGTTTCTGGAGGTTGGATCCGACCGCGAGATCATGGCGCTGGCCGGACCGGGCACGAAGATCGTCGATCTCAAGGGCAAGCGTGTCCTGCCCGGCCTGATCGACAACCACACCCACGTCGTGCGCGGCGGGCTGAACTACAATATGGAACTGCGCTGGGACGGTGTTCGTTCGCTGGCCGATGCCATGGACATGCTGCGCCGTCAGGTGGCCGTGACGCCTGCACCCCAATGGGTGCGCGTTGTCGGTGGATTTACCGAGCATCAGTTTGTGGAGAAGCGCCTCCCGACAATCGAGGAGATCAACGCAGTCGCCCGATACACCCGTCTTCCTGCTGCATCTCTATGACAGAGCACTGCTGAATGGTGCCGCTCTTCGCGCTGTCGGTTATACGCGCGATACGCCCAACCCGCCGGGCGGAGAGATCACCCGTGATGCCAACGGCAACCCGACGGGCCTGCTGCTGGCCAAGCCGAACGCCGGCATCCTCTACTCGACACTGGCCAAGGGCCCGAAACTGCCCTTCGACTATCAGGTCAATTCCACCCGCCACTTCATGCGCGAACTGAACCGCTTAGGGGTGACCGGCGTCATCGACGCAGGCGGTGGCAACCAGAACTATCCGGATAACTACAAGGTCATCCAGAAGCTCTCCGACGAAAACCAGATGACGGTGCGGCTGGCCTATAACCTCTTCACGCAGAAGCCGAAGCAGGAAAAGGAGGACTTCCTCAACTGGACGTCCTCGGTAAAATACAAGCAGGGCAACGATTACTTCCGCCACAATGGCGCGGGCGAGATGCTGGTCTTTTCCGCCGCCGACTTCGAGGACTTCCGCCAGCCACGCCCGGAGATGGCGCCGGAGATGGAAGGTGAACTGGAAGAGGTGGTGCGCATTCTGGCACAAAACCGTTGGCCATGGCGCCTGCATGCCACCTATGACGAGACGATCTCGCGCGCGCTCGACGTCTTCGAGAAGGTCGACAAGGATATCCCGCTCGAAGGTCTCAACTGGTTCTTCGATCACGCCGAAACCATCTCCGATCGATCGATCGACCGGATTGCGGCTCTCGGCGGCGGCATCGCCACCCAGCACCGCATGGCCTATCAGGGCGAGTACTTCGTCGAGCGCTACGGCCATGGCGTGGCAGAGGCAACGCCGCCCATCCGCAAGATGCTGGACAAGGGCGTCAACGTCTCGGCGGGCACCGATGCCACCCGCGTCGCCTCCTATAACCCTTGGGTCTCGCTGTCCTGGATGGTAACCGGCAAGACGATCGGTGGCATGCAGCTCTATCCGCGACAGAACTGCCTGGACCGGGAAACCGCCCTTCGCATGTGGACCGAAAAAGTCACCTGGTTCTCCAACGAGGTGGGCAAGAAGGGCCGCATCGGGAAAGGCCAGTTTGCCGATCTGGTGGTGCCGGACAAGGACTTCTTCTCCTGCCGCGAGGACGAGATCTCGTTCATCGTGTCGGAACTGACCATGGTCGGTGGCAAAATCGTCTATGACGCGGGCGACTTCCAATCGCTCGACGAGAACGACATTCCGCCTGCAATGCCCGACTGGTCGCCGGTTAGCACCTTCGGCGGATATGCCGCCTGGGGGGAGCCCCAGGGTGCTGGCGCCCGGTCACTGCGTCGCACGGCTATCTCCACCTGCGGCTGCGCCAGCGACTGCGGCGTACATGGCCACGACCATGCCGGTGCCTGGATAAACTGCCGATTGCTGATCTGAAGGGCTTCTTCGGCGCCCTCGGCTGCTCCTGCTGGGCCATTTGAGGCTGACGCGATAACCGAATGACGTTCTAAACTATGGGCAGCGGGGAGACCACTGCCCAAGCCTGTTTTGCAGAGTGGCAAGCTCAGCGGTATAATTACAGATAACGCAATTTAATCGAAACTATTGACGCAATTGTTGGGGGTAATGATCGCCGCCAATATGGCTCCATAAGACGAACACAGCGGCGCTTGAACCGACCGGCCAAGATCGCAGGAGCAACGATGACCACCCACTCTCCCACAACACCGCCAAGGGCCGCTCACCAAGATCTTCGATTTCGGCGGCGCGATCGCCGAGATGGAGCATTTCGGCCTTTCCCCGGCGCCCGTTTTCGCCGTCGTCGTCATCGCATTCGAGCTCACCGCATCGGCCATGGTGGTGTCGGGAAAGCTGCGGTGGCTGGGCGCTCTCGCGCTCGCGGGTTTCACTATCCTCGCGACCTTCATCGCGCTTCGTTTCTGGGAACTGCCCGCCGGCATGGAGCGGATGATGGCGACCAACGCCTTCTTCGAACATCTCGGCCTCGCGGGCGCCTTCGTTCTCGTCACCATTTTCGATATCACCAAGGGAGCTGAAAAATGAGCGCCGCAAAATTCTCCGGGAGCAGCTTCGCTCCGCTCGCTCAACCGGTATTCGCGGTCTTGTGGGCCGCCACCGTTCTCGGCAACACCGGGAGCTTCATGCGGGACGTCGCAAGCTCATGGCTGATGACGGATCTTTCCGCTTCGCCTGCGGCCGTTGCTATGGTTCAGGCGGCGGGCACGCTGCCGATCTTCCTTCTCGCCATTCCGGCAGGCGTGCTGACCGACATTCTCGACCGCCGCAAGTTCCTGATCGCCGTCCAGCTGCTGCTCGCCTCCGTCAGCATCAGCCTCATGGTTCTTGCCCAGACCGGCATGCTTTCGGTTAGCGCGCTCATCGGTCTCACCTTCCTCGGCGGCATCGGCGCAGCACTCATGGGCCCGACCTGGCAGGCGATCGTGCCTGAGCTCGTCAAACGCGAGGACGTCAAAAGCGCAGTTGCCCTGAACTCCCTCGGCATCAATATTGCCCGTTCGATTGGCCCGGCGGCTGGCGGCCTGCTGCTCGCAGCCTTCGGCGCGGGTCTTACCTATGGTGCCGACGTCGCCAGCTACATTATCGTCATTGCGGCGCTGGTCTGGTGGCCGCGTGCAAAGAACGCCAATGATGCGCTTCAGGAAAACTTCTTCGGCGCCTTTCGCGCCGGTCTGCGCTATACCCGTGCCAGCCGTCCGTTGCATGTCGTACTGCTGCGCGCCGCAATCTTCTTCGCCTTTGCCAGTGCTGTCTGGGCTCTGCTTCCGCTCGTTGCCCGTCAGCTTCTCGGTGGTGATGCCAGCTTCTACGGCATCCTGCTTGGCGCGGTCGGCGCCGGTGCGATCGGTGGCGCGCTTGTCATGCCCAAATTGCGTGAACGCCTGAGCGCCGACGGTCTTCTGCTTGGTGCCGCGATCATCACGGCCACCGTCATGGGTATCCTCTCGCTCGCTCCGCCGAAGTTCGTCGCGATCATCGTGCTGCTCTTCCTCGGCGCTGCCTGGATCACCGCGCTGACCACGCTGAACGGCGCAGCGCAGGCTGTCCTGCCGAATTGGGTACGAGGCCGCGGTCTTGCCGTCTACCTCACCGTCTTCAACGGCGCGATGACGGCCGGCAGCCTGGGATGGGGTGCCGTCGGCTCTGCTGTCGGAATCCAGCTTACGTTGATCATCGGAGCCGCCGGCCTTCTTGTTGCAGGATTCATCATGCACCGCATCAAGCTTCCCGCCGGCGACACAGACATGGTTCCGTCCAACCATTGGCCCGAGCCACTTGTTGCCGAACCGGTTGCCCATGACCGTGGCCCGGTCCTGATCCTGATCGAATACCATGTCGAAAAGCAGCACCGCAAAGCCTTCTTGCATGCGCTGGATTCGCTCTCCCAGGAACGTCGCCGCGATGGCGCCTATGGCTGGGGCGTGACGGAGGACTCCGCTGATCCTGAAAAGATCGTCGAGTGGTTCATGGTGGAATCCTGGGCCGAGCATCTTCGCCAGCACAGGCGCGTCTCCAATGCAGATGCCGACCTGCAGGGCAGGGTTCTTGCCTACCACTCAGGCCCGGAAAAGCCCGTCGTTCGTCACTTCCTGACGATCAACAGACCGGGCGCGGCATGATCAATCTTCGACGGGCGGCCTCCGGGTCGCCCATTATTTCGTTTGCGACAATTATATCCAAACTATTGATGCAATTGTTGGGTCAGGTCTTTCGAGCGAATATCGCCTCCAAATGGACATCAGGTTGGCGACTGCCCCCCTTACGCCTCAGACACCATGCTGATAACCCGCTGCAGATATCGAGAGAGATCCCATGAAATTCCCCTCCCTTCCCATGCTCCTGAGCTTCAATGGCGGCTATGTCGACACCCTCGGCTTCCTGTCTCTCTCAGGCCTCTTCACTGCCCATGTGACGGGAAATTTCGTTACGTTGGGCGCTACGGCAGCACTCGGCCTTGGCGGCGCGCTGTCCAAGCTTCTCGCGCTTCCGGTGTTCTGCCTCGTCGTCTTTCTGTCTCGTCTCGTTTGCCTGAAGCTTAAGGACACAGGCCACTCGCCGATCCGACCGATGCTCTTGGTGAAACTTGCGCTTTTTACTGGCGTAGCAATCTATGCGGTCTATCACGGGCCGTTTCACGCTGAGGAGAGCACGGTCACCCTTCTTGTCGGTATGGCGCTGGTTTCAGCGATGGCGATCCAGAACGGTCTCCACAAGTCCCACTTGGCCAAGGCGCCACCCTCGACCCTGATGACCGGCACCACCACGCAAATCATGCTCGATCTTGCCGATCTTCTGGCCGACCCGAAGGCCGAGGAAGTCGCGGCAGCCAAGGCGCGGATAAAAAAGATGGCCGGAGCGGTCGTCACCTTCGCGCTGGGCTGTGGTGTTGGCGCGGCTGGATACATGTTCGCGCCTGCCGCGGCCTTCAGCCTGCCCGCCATCATAGCCGTCGTCGCTCTTTTCGCCAGCACGGCCGGCGCTGAAGCCAACTAGATCAACCACAGGGAATAGTGCTATGGATATCGGTAACGAAGCCAGTGGGCTGGCCAGTCTGATCGCCCCCATCCTGAGGCCACTGGCGACTGGTCTGGAATTCTTCGGCGTCGGCGTCATCCTGATCGGTGTGTTTGTCGCGACTGCCGGCTATGTCCGCGACCTGACCAAGGATGACCGGCGCGGGGCCTATGACCGCTACCGCGCCAATCTCGGGCGCGGCATCCTTCTCGGCCTCGAAATCCTGATCGGGGCCGATATTATCGCCACGATCATCGCGCCTCTCACCTGGGAAAGTGTCGGTCTTCTTGGATTGATCGTTCTGATCCGGACGTTTCTGAGCTTCTCGCTTGAAGCCGAGATCGACGGCCAGTGGCCTTGGTTGCGCAACGCGCGGCGTAGCGCCAAGGACGGCTGACGTCTCTCATACATCCTATCGCAGCTGCAGATCGTTGTTCCGATTGGGAAAGCAGGCTGTTGGCCACCGGCGGCACGCCATGGGCCGAGCTTCCAAAGCTCGCGGGTGAAGGTGCCGCCGCGCTTAAGCCTGACGACGCTGTAGGGTCGGCAATTGTTTTCTCTCAGCAAGGTGACACCGAGTGGCCCAACGGCCATATGCCGTAGATGGCGGACGATGTAGGCGCGAACCGCCGACTGTTCTTCAGGAAAAATAACCTCAAGAAATCCGACATTTCTTCGTTGCTCAGAAAGACCTGCCTCGAAGTGTTGTCACATTCGTCTCGTTAGAGCCCGCACGTCCTACACGTGCCGGTTGAACTTGCGGAGCAATTCGGTGAGCTGGCTGAGCTCAGCGTCGCTCCACCCTTCGGTACGAGAGTAAAATGCCCCGATTTTCACTTCGATCGACGCTTCGACCCTCGATTGTCCTTCCTGAGTCAATCGGTAAATAGTCGATCTGCGGTCATCCGGGTCCGTTACGGGCTCAGCCAGCCCGAGATCGCACAGCGATTTAAGCAGTCTGCTGATTGCACTTTTGTCTGTCTCGAGCAGTTGCGAGAGCTGACTTCCTCTAGCAGCTCCAAGCATCGAGAGGACCATGGCGATCTGGTAGGCTGCTGGTTGAATCTGCGGATGAAAGCGTTCTGCCGATGCGGATGTGATGGCGCGCGAGGCAGCAAGCAGCGCGTTTAGCTCATGGCCAAGTTCCTTGAGATGTCTGGTGCGCTGCTTCTCCATGGTGATCCTTAGCGAAAATAGTGGACATATGTCAACTAATGGATACAGTTGATCATTATCAACCAAATGCGGTGTTGCATATGTCCGCGCGTTCGAAAGTTCTCATCACAGGTGCCACCGATGGGATTGGCCAGCTTGCAGCGATCGAGCTGGCGTGTCTTGGGGCCGATCTTATTCTGACGGCCAGAAACGAGAGGAAGGCCGAAGCAACACTTAAGCTGATCGAAGCTGCCGCACCAAACACCGCCGTCGATGTGGTCTACGCTGACTTCTCCGATCTCGGGTCCGTGGTCGCAGCCGGCAGAACGATTGCCGCGCGCCACCCTGATATCAATGTACTGATCAACAATGCAGGTCTGCATGCCTTTCAGCAGAGGGTGACCAAAGACGGCTTTGCTGAAATGATCGCTGTCAACTATTTCGCGCATGGCTCCTGACCATGACGTTGCGTGAAACTCTGGTACGGTCCCCTTATGCCAGGATCGTTACAGTCGCATCTGAAGCGTCTCGTCGGAGCGGTGCATTCGACTTCGAAGCAGATTTGCTCGACACAACACCATTCACTGCTCGGGGATCATCCAGAGTCTACGGCCGAAGCAAATTGCTGGACATCATGTTTTCGATGGAGCTGGCACGACAGCTCAAAGGTACAGGGGTGACCGTAAATTGCCTCGATCCCGGTTTTAATGTGACGAGTCTGGGCCGCGAACTTGGTTTCTCGGGCCCACTCGCCAGAATTCTGAAATGGCTACGGATAGGCGACCCGGTGCGAGGCGCAGGCATCATCGTGCGGCTAGCATCCGATCCGGAGTTCGGCGTGGAGACAGGCCTCTACATCTCCGTCAGAAACGCAAAAACGCTGACGCCCATTGCACCCGCGAATAGCGACGACAAATGTCGGCAGCTTTGGGTATTCACTGCTGCGATTCTCGATCGTTTTCTGGAGAATAACGAGGGGCGGGTTCGCAAATCATAGGCAATACGTTTCCGGGGCGAACGCGAAGGCTACGGTTGACTGATCGCGCACGCTATAAGGCCGCTATTTTTGGAATGGAGGTCGCAAGTTCGAATCTCTTCAAGAGCTAGATTGCTTGAGAGATAAATCTGAACAACCTGGCACACATATATTCATTGCCTAACAGCTCGGAGAAAGAACGACACCCCCAGTCTTGGCTGTCGTCCTCTCTCGACTGCGCTGCTTGCCTCGTTGCCTAGAAACCGTCCGCTTTGCAAAGAGGTCACTGGACGACTAGCGCAGGTTTAGGGGAGGTCACGCAGCGGTGTCTGACTGTCTGAATTTCGCGGATCGGGTTAGGCTTTCTGGCCTGCAGCTTCCAGGATAAGCTCCGCGACCTCGTCCGGGTGCGAGATCAGCGAGAGATGGCTGGCTTTCAATTCGATTGCCTTTGCGTCCATGCGTTTGGCGAGAAAGCGCTGCAGGTCCGGGTTGATCGTGCGGTCCTCGCTCGACACCGCGTAATAGCTGGGCTTGTGGCGCCAAGCGGCTTCGGAAACTTTGCCTGAGAGTAGCGTCTTCTGGAAAGGATACTGCGTTGCATACAGCACCTTCGCGCGGGCCGTGGGAATGTCACCGGCGAAGTCCTCGAGGAACGCCTTCTCGCTAAGTCTTCCTTCCTCACCGTCGAAAACAATCCCGGCAGAAGCGGGGGGAGTGGGGAAGGTTTTCGCCAAAGCGCCAAAATCCTCGTTTGCGTCGGGTGCACGGGCGGCGACGTACACGAGCGCCGACACATTAGGATGCATTCCTGCCTGAGTTACAATCATTCCCCCAAATGAGTGCCCGACCAATACTGTTGGCCCATCCTGCCGCGCCAATACTCGCTCCGCAGCAGCAATCGATTCAGAGAGAGTCGTCAGAGGGTTCTGCACGGATGTGATGTTCAAACCCTTTGGCTGCAGCCGCGATATCACTTCACTCCAGCAGGAACCATCTGCGAATAGCCCATGGACGAAGACAACGTTACGGGCCTTTTCTGGGCGGCCGGCTGCCGACGCGGCCATGCCTTTGGTTGAAATCATTGATGCTGCCGCGCCGGCAAGCATAGCAGTTGAAAATGTGCGCCTGTTCATGATCATTCCGGACTTCCTTTCATCGTAAAGCACATGCTTCGGAGGAGTCTTTCGTTGGGAATTCCCCAATCTTACATCGTCACGACTATGTGATCGGCGCGTAAATTCGAATAAATTCGCGATAGGTCGTAACAATGGGTTTCGTCCAACCGAAAGCATGGGTGCATGGACACACGGGAAGACAGATGGGCGAAAGCGATGCGCGCGGAACGCACTGGAGATAGCGCTGCCTACGAGGCGTTTCTCAGGGCTTTCGCCGCTTCGGTGCGGCGGATCGTCGAGGCGCATTTGCGATATATGGGTTTCAGTCTTTACGAGGCAGAGGATGTCGTCCAGGAAGTGCTCATAGCAGTGCATTCCCGTCGCCACCAATGGGATACGAAGCGGTCTCTGCTTCCGTGGCTGAACGCAATTACGCGCTACAAGATCATTGATGCCAGCCGGCGCTTGGGCCGTGACTCACGCACGCGCGTTGATTTGACCGAGGAGCAGTGGGCCGGCTTGTTCTCATTTGAGGTGTTCGATCCTGAACGCAATCCGGCAGATGTTGAAAAACTAATCTCCGCCTTGCCCCCTGGCGAACAGGCAGCTGTCCGAGCCATCGGGCTTGAGGGTGCCTCTACCAAAGAGGCCGCGGCGCGAATCGGTTCCACCGAGGGAGCGGTGCGCGTCGCTTTCCATCGCTCGTTGAAGAAACTGATGGCGGCAACACAGAGAAGAGGCCCCGGGCATGAATGACAATCGACAACCAACGGACGATCTTATTCGAGGGCTTGCAGCGCAAGCTGGTAAAGGCGCGTCACTTTCGCTCCGTTTCTCGATCGTCCTACCTGTCGCGCTGGTCTTTTCGATCCTGGCAGCGACTGGTGTCGTTGTGATGATCGCCGGACCTCGCTCCGACCTCATGCAGATACTCCCGACATGGACGTTCCTGTTCAAGGTCATCGGCATGGTTCTTGTAGCTGCCGGCGGGTTTCATCTTGTTTGGACAGTGGTCCAGCCGAGCCAGGTGCCTCGCACGGTTATCTTTCTTGCTCCGGCACTGGCCTTCCTGCTTACCGGAGCTCTGTTCGATCGGAGCGGCTTTCCCTTGCTTGGGGTTCACACCTACTCGGTGCTAAATTGTGCGGGTACTATCATCATGGCTTCCATCCCGGCGCTCGCCGCTATTCTTTCTGCGATGCGGGCCGGAACGCCCACGCGGCTCAGCCAGGCAGGCGCTATTGCAGGTTTCCTTGCAGGTTCCGTTGGTGGTCTCGCCTATACCATCGCCTGCCTCAACGATGGCGCTGCCTTTGTGGCGGTATGGTATTCGATCGCCATTGCATGTGTAGCGGCACTGGGAGCGTCAATCGGGCCCAAACTGTTGAGGTGGTAGCAAAATCAGTTTGGTAATAGGCTATTCTCCCTTCAAAGCAATGGGATACAGTCAGTCATCTGGCTGCGGACCCAAGTGCCAATCTGAAGCGATCTCATGTCTCGGGCAGAACATCTAAAATCGGCCAGACCGGCGCCCGGGTTCGAGAAAAAGTCATCGTCGCTTCGTTCCATTACAGAGCAAGAAATGAGCAATTCCTCACGCAGTGCAGCCGTCCCTTCACGGATGATTCAGGCCCCCCATTCCATCAGCGTCGAAGCACAAGCGGCACTGTCGCGCCTGGTCGACAAGGACGGGAGCCCTATGAATGCGCGGTTCGAAATGCCGTCCCCAGAGGATTTTTCAGGCTGGATGATGATGAAAGCCGCAGTAGATGCGCATTACGCCGCCGCGGCCAAAGATCTTGCCGGGAGTTTGCAGTCCACAGTCAAGACAATTGTAGTCGAACAAGCAACGATCCATGTCGCGACGCCGCACGGAGCATTTCATGAGCGTGGCGCACTCATCGACCTGCATGGCGGCGCATTGGTGTTCGGAGGCGGTGAGGCCTGTCGCGTCAGTGCGCGACGCCAAGCTCACCAGCACGCCGTGCGATGCTACGGCGTCGATTACCGGATGCCGCCTGAGCATCCCTATCCGGCCGCTCTTGATGACTGCTTAGCCACGTACCGTCATGTCTTGAGAGGTCACTCCCCCGACAAGGTAATCATCCTGGGGAGATCGGCAGGCGGCAATCTCGCGACTGCCATGCTGCTGCGGGCAAGAGATGAAGGCATGCCAATGCCTGGCAGATTAGTCTTGCTCTCGCCACAGGTTGACCTCACCGAATCCGGTGACAGCTTCCAGACCAACCAGATGATTGATCTCGTTCTGCCCCGCCCGCTACGATCAAACAACCTGCTCTACGCCGGTGGTGCCGATCTCTCCAATCCCTATCTATCGCCGCTCTTCGGTGATTTGGCGGGCTTTCCGCCGACATTCCTGCAGACCGGCACGCGTGACCTGTTCCTGTCAAACACGGTGAGGATGCATCGAGCCTTGCGAAAAGCTGGCGTGGAAACCGAATTGCACGTCTTCGAAGCTATGCCCCATGGTGGCTTCATGGGTGGGACGCCGGAAGACCAGGAACTCGAAGCGGAGATCCACCGTTTCGTCATGGCAAACTGGAACTGAGGCGGGGAACTTAGACAGGTTTGGCGCAGCTTCTCTGTTGTCCTGCTACATCCCTGGCCACATTCCTCCGTCAAGTCGGAGGTTTGCTCCTGTGATATAGCCAGCACGGGGGCTCGAGAGAAACGCAACGGCATCCGCAATCTCCTCGAGGGTTCCGACCCTTCCAACGGGCACCTGAGCAAACATTGGCAGGATTTCTCTCTCTATGTCGTCCCAGGGGGCGTCAATGGCCATCCCCCTCTCAATGGCTTTCTTACGGAATGCGGTATCCAGACTGATGCTATGCACCGTTCCAGGCGAAACGGTGTTCGCGGTGATGCCGTGTGCAGCAACGTCTTTTGCGAGCGACGCCGTCATCGCGATCATGGCTGCTTTGGCGGCAGAGTAGTCCGGTCGACTTGCAGGCGGCATAAGGGCCGCCAGGCTTGAGATGTTTATGATCCGACCCCACCGCGACGCTTTCATTGCGGGCAGAACGAGCGAGATGATCCTCACAGATGCGAGCACGTTCCTGTCATAGACAGCGGCCCACGTTTCAGAGCTTGTCGAGGTCCAATCCTCCGCCGCGGCAGATCCGCCGGCATTGTTGACCAGGATGTCGATCGAGCCTGCTGCAGCCTTTGAATCACGAACCAGACGATCGACCTGATCCGGCACTGTCAGATCGCCGAATACCGCGAAAGCATGACCTCCAGAGGATATGATGTCATGCGCGACCTCCTCTGTTTTCATTCTGTCGCGACCGTGGACAAGAACGGTTGCCCCTTCCTTTGCGAGGCCTCTGGCCACGCCCTCGCCAATCCCCTTACTGCTTCCCGTGACCAGTGCAACCTTGTTTTGGAGTTGTAAGTCCATGATATTTCATCCGTGTTATCGTCTCCTGCAGATATGAGGTTCGTTGATGAAACAGGCAATTACGCACTTTAAAGTGCCTGTCGAGGACAGGGCGACATGCCTCGGAGCCGACGGATCTGTCTCTCATGTGAGCAGGGTGCTTCGGATGATCACAGGACGTTGGAAACTGCCGATCCTTTTCCGATTGTTCGCCGAACCATCATTGCGGGCATCGCAGTTCATGAGAGACATACCTGGGATATCCCAGAAGATGCTAACGCAACATCTCAGGGAACTGGAAAATGACGGCCTCATAAGCCGACACGACTTTCAAGAGCAGCCTCCTCGAGTCGAATACTCGCTGAGTTCAGCAGGCCACGGGCTTATGCCGATTTTGATGGCGGTCAGGGAATTCTCTCGGGATTATCCTGTTGATCGGCGTCGATAACTAACTTGGGTGCCGACGCTTGGCGCGATCCCGAAAATATCGCTTGCATTGTGGACCGAATGGTTCCATATATTTGCCATGGTGAAGCGCACTCAAATATCCGCGTCCGTTGGTCGCCCTCGAGAATTCGAACTCGATGAAGTAGTTCGAAAAGCAGTGCACGTATTCTGGAATCGTGGATATCACGATGCATCCCTTCCCGACTTGCTTGAGGGTATGGGGCTTTCCAGAGGCAGCTTTTACAAGGCTTTCGTCGACAAGAGAGGCGTCTATCTGCGCGCCCTCGACGCTTACATCGAGGACGCCGTTCGCTCGGTCGGTGAAACGCTGCATTCCAATCCATCGCCCAAAGCCGCAATTCGAGAAGCTTTCTCTCAACAAGTGGATCAAGCATCCGGAACGGAAGGTTTGCGTGGCTGCTTTGTCGTCTTTGCAGCTGTCGAAATGCTTCCAGAGGATAAAGAGGTCGCACCACGTATTTCCCGGCTGTTCAGACGTCTGCAAGATCTTTATGCGGCGGCGATCATAAGAGGCCAGGCCTTGGGCGAGATCGATCCAGGGCTGGATGAACGAACGCTGGCGCGGTTCCTCGTGTGTCAGATCCAGGGTATGCGGGTCCTGGCCAAGGCAGGAGCGGATCGCGCTGAGACAAGGGACATGGTCGAACTGGCGCTGAAGGCGCTCGGCTGACTCCAATTTGGAACCAAAAGGTTCCAAATACTTAACATTGCAAACCGTCGATCGATTTTTTGGTCAATGTGGAGAGACTTATGAGAGACACGAGCAATCCCGATGACAAACTCGATCCACGTCGATGGATGGCGCTGGTCATCCTTTTGACCGGCGCCTTTTTGCCGCCGCTCGACTTCTTCATCGTCAATGTGGCGCTGCCCTCGATCCGGGAGGATTTCAGGGCCTCTGCGTCAACGATGCAGCTGATTATCTCCGGTTACGCCACCACCTATGCTGTGATGCTGATCACTGGGGGCAGGCTTGGAGATCTCTATGGTCGACGAAATGTCTTTCTGGCTGGAATGGTCGGGTTTGCAGCCGCATCTGCCTTATGCGGGTTTGCCTGGTCTCCAGCCGCGTTGGTCGCCGGCCGTATCCTTCAGGGGTTTGCAGCGGCAATCATGGCGCCGCAGGCCTTGGCTTCGATCAATGCCATTTTTCCAGACCAAGAAAAATCAAGAGCCCTCAGCTTTTATGCCCTGACATTCGGGATGGCATCGATGGTTGGTCTGTTTCTTGGTGGTGCGTTGATTGCGCTTGATGTTCTTGGTCTTGGATGGAGAGCCATCTTCCTCATCAACCTGCCGGTTATTGCAGTCGCTGCGCCGTCGGCCTTCATCATGTTGCGAGAAACCCGATCTGCGCACCCAAGCAAACTGGATCTTGGCGGAGCACTGTTGATCGCGATTGCGCTATTTGCACTGATTGCGCCGCTGATCGAGGGCCGGGAGCACGGGTGGCCGATCTGGCTTATCGTGATGCTTGCCACGTGTCTTCCGTTTTTCGTCTTGTTTTGGCGGCATGAGAAACATCTGGAATCGACGGGGAAAGATCCGATTCTTGCACCGAGCCTGCTGCAAAACCGTGGGCTACTGCGCGGGCTCCTGGCTGCCTTGTTCTTCTACGCCCTTGCGGCCTTCTGGCTGATATTCTCGGTCTATGAGCAGGGTGGCCTTGGTCGGACGCCTTTCGAGGCCGGGCTGGCGATCCTTCCTGCGGCTGTCGGCTTCGTCCTTGGTCCTTTTGCAAGCGAGCGCATCCTCAGCGTCTTCGGGAGATTTTCCGCTGGCGCCGGCATGGTGCTGCAGGCTGCAGGATTGTTTGGAACGGCGGCCTTGATTTCTACTGGCCTTCCGCAATTCCTTTTTGCTGCGCTCTTTCTTATCGGTGCGGGGCAGGGGATCGCCCTTCCAAACCTGGTGAAGAGCATCGTGCAAAGGGTAGACCGGACGCAGTCAGGATTGGCTTCTGGTCTGGTCAATTCGATGTTTCAGATTGGCGGTGCGTTGGCAGCCGCAATCGTTGGCGGCTTGTTCTTCTCGATCTTGGGGCCGGCCACAGACGTTCAATCCATTGGCCAAGCATACAGCGTTGCAGCGGTTGCAATTGCCATTTGTCTTCTCATCGCGGGATGGCTTTCCGTCAGCCTGACATCGACCCAACCGTTGCGTCGATAAGCGGCGCCATCGCAGCGCATCATCAGCCGATCGCGCGGAAACGGGGTAAAACTCCCCAGCAAAACAGAAACATTCAGAGGTAATCTCTATGAACAACATCTCCACACTACCTCTTGCCGGCAAGTGCGCGCTGGTCACCGGTGCGGCACGCGGTATCGGTGCGGCAATTGCGCTGAAACTGGCCGAGGACGGTGCCGACGTTGCGATCACCTATGAGAAGTCGGTCGAGAAAGCGGAAGCCCTCGTTGCTGAGATCCGCGCCATGGGTCGCAAAGCGATCGCCATCCATGCCGATGCCGCGCGTACAGAAGCGGCAAGGTCCACTGTCGAGCAGACCGTCGCCCGCCTCGGCAGCCTTGATATTCTGGTCAATAATGCCGGCGTCCTTTTCGCAAGTGATTTTTCCACGCAGCCACTTGAGGAGATTGATCTGCAGCTGAACGTCAATGTTCGCGGTGTCTTTCTGATCACCCAGGCAGCGCTGAAATATATTCCCAACGGAGGTCGCATCATCAGTACCGGCAGCAACGCGGGTCTGGCTGTGCCGTTCGCGGGGATCGCGGTCTATGCCGCGACCAAGTCTGCGCTGGAAAGCTTCACGCGCGGTCTCGCACGTGAGCTGGGCTCTCGGGAAATTACTGTCAATCTGGTTCGACCAGGTCCGATTGATACTGACATGAACCCTGCCGATGGCGCGCTCGCAGCCGCTATCCTGCCAAACCTCTCGATTGCTCGATACGGTAAAGCCAGTGAAGTCGCAGAGGCCGTCGCCTTTCTCGCGGGTCCCGGTGCAGCCTACATCACCGGCTCAGGCATTCTCGTCGATGGCGGCATCAGTGCCTGAGCATTGATACGAGGCGGTGCCTCGCCGCTCTGTCCTGTAGGTGATAATGCGGAATTTAAGCGCGAATGGGCTGCGGAGTTCCCTCCGCTGCACTGTGCGCGTAAATTTGGCGAAGCGGGCGGTGGCCATCATCCAGGAATTTCTCCACTCCGTTGGTGGTTTTCCTGCGTTGCGATCGTAGCAAAATAGCAAATATGGGTAGCCTGGTTTCTGCTCAAGCGCCCGTTGAGCGGTAACAGACCTAACGTATGAACATGGAGAAGAATTTGAAGACCATCGGCATACTTGGCGGAATGTCCGCGACGTCAACCCAGATTTATTACCGAGAACTCTGCAGGCTTACCCGCGAGAGCCTGGGAGGACTCCATTCTCCCGAGCTTCTCATACGGTCTGTCGACTTCGACGAAATCGAAAAGTTGCAGGCATCCTCCGATTGGGACGCGGCGGGCCGAATCCTCAATGAACATGCTATCGCGCTGCAGCGCGGAGGTGCCGACCTCCTCATTCTGGCGACGAATACCATGCACAAGGTGGCGGACAAGATCGTGGGCAGGGTGTCGATCCCGTTCGTGCACATTGCGGACGCGACTGCAACCGCTATCCTCGACCGCGGTTTCCGGAGACCGGGTTTGATGGCAACGGCCTTCACCATGGAGCAGACCTTCTACACCGACCGCCTCATCGCTCAGGGGCTGTCGCCAACGATCCCTGAAGCTGATGATCGAACAGAAACCCATCGTATTATCTATGAAGAGCTGTGCCGCGACATCGTTCGCGAGGAGAGCCGCTTGACCTATGAACGGATTGCGCAGCGTCTGGTCGACAAAGGCTGCGACTGTCTTATCCTCGGCTGTACCGAGGTGGGTATGCTGTTAAACCAGGATAACGTAGGCGTTCCCGTCTTCGACACGACCCTCATTCATTGCAAAGCCGCCCTTCAAACCGCTTTACAATGACATGTTGTGTTCTGACGGTCGATCGATCGTCATAACGGTGAGGGGCAATGGTCAAACCTGTTCGCCCAGGTGATGCCTGACCCACTTCGCTTCTTCCGATGCGGTACGCCCGAAATGCCGTCTGAAGTCGCGGCTGAATTGCGCCGGGCTGACATAGCCCACTGACGCCGCCACCTCTGCAATTGTCGCCGTCTGGCGGGCGATCATCAGTCTCGCTTCATGGAGCCGCATCGCCTTCACGTATTGCATCGGACTTGAGCCTGTCAGCTCCTTGAAATGGACATGGTATGAAGGAACGCTCATGCCCACCGCTCTGGCAAGGTCCGCGACGGTGATTTCAGAGCCGTAGTTTTTGCGCAGCCATGCCAGGCTCTCGATCAGTTTTCCCGACGTCCCTTTCCGCTGCAGGGCGGCGATCACTGCGCCGCCTTGCGGCCCTGACATGACCCGGTAATGCAACTCACGCAGGATGGAGCCGCCAAGGACGGCGACCTCAACCGGACTGCCGAGCACCGTCAGCAAGCGCAGCAGGACGTCTTCGATAGTGCTGTCCATCCTACTCGAGAAGAGCCCTTTTGGTTTGACGCTTGCAGGACCCGCGAGCTTTTCAAGCTGCGTGGCGATCTCGGCCGCCATCTGCATGTCGAACTCTAAATAGACCGCGAGCAGTGGCCGCCGTGGACTGGCTGTAGATGTCATCCTAAAGGGAACGGGCACCGAAACGGCAAGATAGTGGTGCTCGTCATAGAGGTAGATTTCCCCGTCCAGAATTCCGTGTTTGCTCCCCTGCAATACGAACACGGCGCCCGGCTTATAAAGAACCGGAATGTCGTACAGCACTGCTTCCGTGCGTAGGATACGGACACAACTGAGCCCGGTCTGGTTGTAGCCAAGACGAGGAGCGAGTTGTCCGGCCAAGGCGGCAGACTGGTCATGTGTAGAGGGCGGCATTTTATAGTTCATAGGAATTGGCAAAAATTTAAGAGGATTCGCAATCGAACCCGCGTTGTCTCCAGATTATCTGTCACATCAACGGGTAATCAAGGAGTTTCAGAAATGTCGAGCAAAACGTTTTTCATAACAGGGGCGAACTCGGGTTTTGGGCTGGCGATCGCCACTGCTGCAATCGAAGCCGGTCATACCGTCATCGGGACCATCCGCTCCGAAGCCTCGCGCGAAGCGCTGGCAAAGACCCTCCCGGAACTGCGCCCGGTCCTCTGCGACGTCACCGATTTTGATCGTATTCCGGTCGCGGTGCAGCGAGCGGAGGAAGAGCACGGCCCAGTCGATGTGCTGATCAACAATGCCGGATATGGGCACGAGGGTGTGCTTGAGGAATCGCCGATCGAGGAGATGCGCCGCCAGTTCGACGTGAATGTGTTTGGCGCCGTTGCAGTCGCCAAGGCGTTCCTCCCGAGGTTCCGTGAGCGCCGAAGCGGCTTTATCGTCAACGTCACGTCGATGGGAGGCATGATCACCATGCCCGGCATCGCCTATTACTGCGGCAGCAAGTTCGCGTTGCAGGGTATTTCAGAGGTCATGCGGTCGGAAATGGCGCCGTTTGGTGTGCACGTAACAACCCTTTGCCCCGGCTCGTTCCGGACGGACTGGGCAGGCCGTTCTATGGTCCGCACAGAGCGTTCCATTGCTGACTATGATACCCTGTTCGATCCGATCCGCGAGGCGCGTCAGGCAGTGAGCGGCAAGCAGCTCGGAAATCCGAAAAAGCTCGCCGACGCGGTGCTGACCCTCATCGAATCTGAAAATCCCCCGCCGCAACTTCTCCTTGGCAGCGATGCGCTTAGACATGTAACGGCGCGGATCGAACGCCTGACCCAGGAAATCGAAGCTTGGAAGAGCGTGACTGTTTCCACAAACGGCTAGCGCAAGCCCAAAATTTGCTATTGACGATCTGCCTACTAGAAGGTAGACAAGCTGCATGAGCAATCTTTCGACCACCTCGGACGACATTCTGGCGTCCACCCGACACCTTCTGATAAGCGGCGGCTACAATGGCTTCAGCTACGCCGATATCTCGGAGATTGTCGGTATCCGCAAGGCCAGCATCCATCATCACTTTCCCAGCAAGGTCGATCTGGTGCGTGAGCTGGTCAAGCGTTATCGAGAGGATGGCCAGGCAAGCGTGGCAATCCTTGAGCAGAAGGTTCCGAATGCTCTGGACATCCTCAAGGCTTATGCTAACCACTGGGCTGCGTGCATTGAGGATGCCAGCAGACCCTACTGTGTCTGTGCTATGCTTGCCAGTGAACTGCCATCCCTCCCCACGGAGGTCGCAACCGAGGTAACGAACTTTTTTCGCTTCATCTCCTCGTGGCTGGCTTCGGTCATGGAGCGAGGTTCCAAGCAGGGCGAGCTGAGTCTTACCAGTGCGCCGCATGTCGAAGCCGAAACATTTCTGGCAACCGTCTACGGGGCAATGCTTTCGGCGAGAGCCAATGGGAAGCCGGAAGTGTTCTCAATGATACTCGAACCTGCCCTCAATCGTCTCACGCCGACGGTTTCTCACTAATCCTGCGTGGCAAGGCTACTCGGGTGAATCGCGTCCATCGAAACTACCAACTAGTAGGAAGATAAAATGAGAAATACTTTCCCAGCCTTAGCCCTCGGGCTGACAAGCATCCTTTCTGTGACTGTCCTTTCGGCACCCGCATCTGCCGAGGATAAGAAAGCCGCGCCGATCCATGTCCGCGGGAGCATCGTCGACTACCAGGGGTCAACGCTCAAAGTGAAGACCCGCGAAGGGGAGACAATGGACGTCGCGCTTGCAGACGACTGGAAGCTGGCAGGCGTCGCGAATGCCAAGGTCACCGACATCAAGCCGGGCGATTTTGTCGGCATTGCATCCCTACCAAAGGCCGATGGTGGCGATGGCGCACTTGAGGTCCTGATTTTCCCTCCGGCAATGAAAGGCACAGGCGAGGGGAGCTACGGTTGGGATCTGAAGCCGGACAGCAGCATGACCAATGCGACGGTCGCGGATGCCGTTAAAGGCGTCGATGGCCGGACTGTCACCGTGACCTATCATGGCAAGGAAAAGAAGATCGCTATTCCGGATGGGACACCGGTCGTGACCATCGCCGCGGCCACCAAGGATGATCTCGTTCCTGGTGCCGTGGTCTTCATCACAGCTGAAAAAGCTGCAACAGGCCCGATCGCCCACCAGGTGGTCGTCGGCAGGAATGGCGTGGTTCCCCCTATGTGAAGAGCACGCCGCCACTGGCCGGAGCAGCCGCCTTACTGCTTCGGCCAGTGACTAGAAATCGGCGACGCCTGATCTGCAGCCGTAAAATGTCAACGATGAAAGACGCTGAGATGAGCGCAAACGCTTCCAACGACAATGTTGAATATCCACGGACGATCTTTATCCGCCGGCACTCGGTTGTGACCCGTGTCACGCACTGGCTGAACGTGCTTTGCCTGAGTTTCCTTCTTTTGAGCGGGCTGCAGATCTTCAATGCCCACCCAGAGCTTTATTGGGGTCATTATGGCGCGAACGGCGATCCCGCCGTTCTGACAATAGGCTCCGATGACGGCGGCCGTCAGCCGCGCGGTTTCGTACGTGTTGCCGGGTTGAAGATCCCCACGACGGGCGTGCTTGGCGTTTCTCAGGCTGATGGCGAACAGGTCTCACGCGCTTTTCCCTCCTGGGCAACCATCCCTTCATTCCAGGATCTTGCCGCCGGACGTCGCTGGCATTTCTTCTTCGCCTGGCTGCTTGTGATCAACGGCATTGTCTATCTCGGCTTCAGCGTGCTCAGCGGACATTTCCGCAAAGACCTGGCGCCAAAGCCCCATGAGATCTCGCCGCGCCACCTCGGCCGCGAAATCCTCGACCACGCTCGGCTCCGCTTTCCAGAAGGGGAGGAGGCCAGGCACTACAACGCGCTTCAAAAGCTCACCTATCTCACCGTTATTGTCGTCCTCCTGCCTCTGATGGTTTTGACAGGCCTGACCATGTCACCGGGCGTCGATGCCGCTCTGCCCGCCTTGATCGAGATTTTTGGCGGACGTCAGTCCGCGCGCACCATCCACTTCATCACAGCGTCGGCGCTTGTCATCTTCGTTGTCGTGCATGTGGCAATGGTGGTCCTGTCCGGGACCTGGAACAACATCCGCTCGATGATCACCGGACGCTATGCGATCCAGGAGAAAGGCCCGAAATCATGAGCAAGCTTTTCACCCGACGCCGCTTTCTCATCGGCGGCACGCTCGGGGCCAGCGCCCTTACTCTCTCGGGTTGCGACCTCTTGGACCAGAACGCAGACGTCGCAAAAGTCCTTCGCTCAGCTGAGCATCTGACCATAAAAGCCCAAAGACTGCTTCAGGGGCGCGATTCACTGGCGCGCGAGTTTGACGAAAAGGACATTTCCCCCTCCTTCCGTGTCAATGGAACGAGTGCTCCCGACAGCGATGAATATGCGGAGCTGCTGGAAGGCAAGTTCGCAAACTGGCGACTGAAGATCGACGGTCTTGTTGATCGACCTCAGACGTTTTCACTCGCTGATCTGAAGGCGCTTCCTTCCCGCACCCAGATTACCCGCCATGACTGCGTCGAAGGCTGGAGTGCGATCGGTAAATGGAAAGGCGTCCCGCTCTCCCACTTGTTGCGCCTCACCGGGGTCAAGCCAACGGCGCGCTACGTCGTATTGCATTGTGCCGACGAACTCGAAAAGACGCTCGACGGAAGCGGTCGTTACTATGAGAGCATTGATCTCATCGATGCGGCCCATCCTCAAACCATCCTCGCCTACCAGATGAACGGCCAGGATCTCAGCGTCGGCCACGGCGCGCCCTTGCGCCTCAGGGTCGAGCGACAGCTTGGCTACAAACAGGCAAAATACATCATGCGTATCGAACTGGTCGACAGCTTCGCCGGGCTGTGGGGTGGGAACGGCGGCTATTGGGAAGACCGTGGCTACGAGTGGTACGCCGGCATCTGAAGTAATCGAAATGGTGAACCACAGGAAAACAATCCATGAGCCTTCGGAAAGGCATGGGCATCAAGGGTTGCCCACGGCGGCGGGACGACGGTTTCTTCTCGCGACGGCCAGGACCTCGATAGTCCCGAAATGTCAGCCGGGAAACTCTCCGGCAAAGCGATCGGATCCGCCGTACTGAATGGGAGGAGAACACCCTCTTGGGCAAGCGTTTCGCCTTCATCTGACGACGCTTGCGCGAACCATTAAACAACTAGTTCAGAAAGTGAAAGAAAACGATGTCGAACAACCAGACCTCCCGTGCCGCGCGCGGCAACGACCAGTGGCTCAAGCAGTATTACTTTACCAGAGCGGCCTTCTCATCGCTGTGGGTCGCGACTGCGTTGACGGCCGGACAACATTCCTTTGCGGTGGCTGCCGCTCTGCTGATCATTTACCCCGCTTGGGATGCAGTCGCCAACGTTATCGATGCCGCGAGGAGCGGCGGTCTTGCCGCCAACCGGAGCCAAGCGATCAACGTCGCCGCGAGCTCGGTTATGACGATAGCCGTGATCCTGGCGCTGACAATGAACATGAACTGGGTTCTCGGCGCTTTCGGTCTATGGGCGATCTTCTCAGGCCTGTTGCAGCTTGGAACTGCCGTGCGGCGCTGGAGAACGAGTGGAGGTCAGTGGGTGATGATTTTGAGCGGAGCCCAATCCTCTGTGGCCGGTGCTCTCTTCATCTTTCAGGCGCAAAGGCCTCAGGAGCCTTCTATCGCCACGGTTGCGGGCTACGCTGGCGTCGGCGCATTCTACTTCCTGGTTTCGGCAATTTGGCTGACGATCGCCCTGTCGCGTCGCAGTATGCATCCCATCTCATAAGCTCTACCTCGCGCCTACGAAACGACTTGGAAGATATTCAAATGATGACAGATGATGTGGCACAGCAACTCGCTTCCTACCGGAGGACCATCGACAATTTGGATTCCGCTCTCCTCTATATTCTGGCCGAACGCTTTCGCTGTACCGAGCATGTCGGCCACTTGAAAGCCGAACAGGCGTTGCCGGCGGTCGATAATGAGCGAGAGCGACGCCAATTGGATCGAGTGATGAGTATCGCCAATGACGTTGGCCTCAGTCGGCACTTCGTCGAAGGGCTGATGACAATGATCGTGGGCGCTGTGGTGGAGCGGCACAGGGAGATTGCGGCCAGCAAGTAAGTTGTCTGTGGCGGCTGTCCTACCGCAGCCGGGGATCGGCGGGGAGAATCGATCTTCTTCGCGCGGCTTACCATGCAGGGGCATTTGTGATGTGGTCCGAGACGGCCGAGATAAACGCCCGAAGACGCTGAAGACGTCGCAGGTCGCGGTGATATCCCATCCAGATGTCTCGCGCCGGCGGGTGCTTGGGTAGTTCTAGTCTGCGGATACCCGGGATTTGATTGCCTACTGCGCGGGGCAGGACGGCGATCCCAACGCCTTGCCTGCACATTCGCCCCTGGACGTTTCGGTTGTTTGATCGCAGCACAGGTCTCGCGTTCGGAAAACTCTCGGCGAGCCAGGCTATGTCGGGAAATTGCCCTGTCGAAGTGTCGTGGGTGATCAGACGGAAACCAGTCCCGTCGCCATATTTAGGGTCAGGCGACTCCTCGGCGATGTAGACGCCGTATTCGAGCCTGAAGAGCCGCCGCTGAATGACATCGGCAGTGTCGAACGGAACGATGCGAAAGGCAACGTCGGCCTCTCTTTGGGCGAGGTTGAACAGGCGAGTGCCCGTCAGGATCTCGACGTCTACATTGGGGTAGGCTTTCGAGAAATCCGCCACGATGGGAGGCAGGACATAGGCCCCGAACCAGTCTGCCGATGAGATGCGCAGATTGCCTTTGAGGTTTTGCTCCTGCCCGGCGAGCCGGCGCTCCATGGCCAGCGCGCCTTCTTCCATCTGCTCTGCCAGGGCGATGATCCCATGGCCCTCCTCGGTCAACACGAGACCGTCCGCGGTCCGCTGGAAGAGTGTGTGGCCGATGGCATCCTCAAGGGCACGCAGCCGTCTGCCGACGGTCGGATGGCTTGTATGAAGAGCACGCGCAGCACCGCCGAGCGTGCCGGATCGCGCAATCGCAAGGAAGATTTTTACGTCGCTCCATTCCACGGCCCAAGCCCTTACAAAAGTGAACGGTGAAAATACAAAACTGTCACTTCAAGTACAGATCTAAACATCTAGATTCAAGTCATGTTCGAAACCAAGCGGAGAAACGTTATGAAAACATGGTTCATCACAGGCTGCTCAAGCGGCTTCGGCCAGCGGCTTGCGCTCGCCGCGGCACAGCGAGGCGATCAGGTTGTCGCAACTGCCCGCAACGTCAACTCGATCGAAGAAATGGCTGAGCCTTTCGGTGGCCGCATGATCACCTTGCCGCTCGACGTGACGGATGTGGCGGCAGTCAAAGCCGCAGTCGCTAAGGCGGTCGAGACATTCGGCGGCTTTGACGTCCTCGTCAACAATGCCGGCTACGGATTGTTTGGCGCGCTCGAGGAAGGCACGCCGGAAGAATATCGACCGATGTTCGAGGTGAACGTTTTCGGTCTTATCGAAACCACCAGAGCAGCGCTGCCGAGCTTGCGACGTTCGGGCGGAATGATCGTCAATATGTCGTCCGGCGCAGGGATCGCGGGCAGCGGCGGCGCAGCATACTACAATGCCGCCAAGTTTGCGGTTGAAGGGGTTTCCGAGGCGCTCGCCGGTGAGCTGAAGCCGTTCGGCGTCCGTGTGCTGATCGTCGAGCCTGGCCCGTTTCGCACCGATTTCCTCGGCCGTTCGATCACGATGGCGGCCAACGAGATGCCGGAATACGCCGCGAGTTCGCGCAGGCACTATCGGGAAACCAACAACGGCAATCAAGCAGGGGATCCCGACAAGGCGGTTGCAGTGATCCTGCAGGCGGTCGACGCCGATAATACCCCGCTTCATCTGCCGCTTGGGCCCGTCGCGCATTCAATCGCTGAGCGAAAGCTGGCTTCGTTTCGCCGCGATATCGACACCTGGCGCGACATCTCGATTGCCACCGATTTCGATCAGCCCTGATCTGGCAGCTAGCACTGCTTGAACGTCACATCGATTGGAAAGTCATCATGATCCCAACATTGAAAGGGTTTACCCAGCAATTGGTGCCGGTGAACGGCATCAAGATCAATGCCGTCACGGGCGGCTCCGGCCCCCCGATCCTTCTGCTTCACGGTTGGCCGGAAACATGGTGGGAATGGCACCATGTGATGCCGCTGCTGGCGGAGCAGTTCAGCGTGGCGGCGATTGATCTACGCGGCGCAGGCTTTTCCGAATGCCCGCTTGACGGCTACGATAAGGCGACGATGGCGCGCGACGCGCACGAGGTCATGATTACCCTTGGGCATCAACGCTATGCCGTATGCGGCCATGACATCGGCGGAATGGTAGCGCTTCCGCAGGCCGCTATCTATCGAGATGCGGTTACTCACCTTGCCGTCCTCGATGTTCCGCTTCCTGGCTGGAGCCAGTGGGAGGCGACGACGGCGAAGATCTGGCACTTCGCGTTCCATGCTAATCGGGATCTGCCGGAACGCCTGATTTATGGCCGCGAACATGACTATGTTTCGACCTTCATGGCGGAGCGGTTTTACGATCACAGCACCTTTAATCCTGAAGATATCGACATTTATGCGAAAGCAATGGCACTTCCTGGTCGCACGCGCGGTGGCATGGAATGGTACCGCACACTGACCGCCGACCATGCGGCCGCGCTTGAATACAAAAAACAACCGCTCCGGATTCCGGTTTTAGGTCTCGGCGGCGAGCAGCGTTTCGGTGCTCATATGGTCGCGATGCTCAGGGAGTTCGCCACAGATGTAACTGGCGGCTCGATTGCCCGCTGCAGTCACTATGTGGCGGACGAGCGCCCGGATGAAGTGGCCGCTGCTCTCATCGATTTCCTCAAGGCCAAGTGAACTCTGCGATGCGGGCAAATTGAGCTCGATCGCGTTCATTGATTTAACAAGAAAGGAAAATTGTCATGACCGCACCTGTCATTCGCGGCGTCAATCACATCGGCATCACGGTGCCTGACATCGAAGCGGCAAAATCGTTCCTGGTGGAAGCCTTTGGCGGCCAGGTGATCTACCAATCGTTCGGGCCGCAGGATCCGGCCAGGCAGGGACCCGAGTTCGAGCGGGCCACTGGTGCTTACCCGGGAACGGTTGTGCGTGCGCAGGCGATGGTCAAGATCGGAACCGGGCCTGACATCGAGCTCTTTGAAATGCACGGCCCCAAACAAGCGCAACCGGTTACACCGAGCGACTTCGGCATCACGCATTTTGGTGTCTATACCGACGACATCGACGCATCGGTACAGCGCTTTGAGAAGGCTGGCGGAACAGCCCTTACGGCACCACGAGCTATTCCCTACGCAACCGAAAAAGGTCCTGGAAACAGGGTCTGCTATTGCCGAGCGCCGTGGGGCACGATGATCGAGTTTATCACCACGCCTGATCGCATGGCCTATCACGACCAGACGGAGCTGCGCAGATGGCAGGATGAGGAATGAGCGTGAGCTTTGATACCTCGTCATCCCGCCGCAGCCTCCTGTCGCTTTCGGCGATGGCTGCGGTCTCGGCCCTGGCAGGGTGCGTCTCCACCCCCGGCACGGGCCGGATGGTGGGGCGACAGTCGACGCCTCTCCAGGAACCGATCGGCTCTGTCCACATCGCTCGTGCGCCGACAGATGCCGAACTGGCTGTCATGTACGGTCCTACCGAGGATGGCGGCTTTCTAATCCCGGCGGTCCCCTACAAGCAGATCGATCCGCGCTACTATCGCCAGCAGGTCCTCGACCCGACTGGCGAGGCGCCCGGCACGATCGTCGTCGACACCCCCTCCCGCTTCCTCTATCTCGTCCAGCCGGGCGGGACCGCGATGCGCTATGGTGTCGGGATCGGGCGCGATGGCTTTGCCTGGCAGGGCAACGGCATCATTCAGTGGCGTCAGAAATGGCCGCGTTGGAAGCCGCCGAACGAGATGGTCGCCCGCCAGCCGGAATTGGCCAAATATTCGATCGAAAATGGCGGCATGGAGCCGGGCCTGAAAAATCCGCTGGGTGCTCGAGCGCTGTACATCTTCTCCGGTGGCCACGACACACTCTATCGTCTGCACGGCAATCCGCAATGGCGCTCGATTGGCAAGGCAGTTTCTTCCGGATGTGTGCGCCTGCTCAACCAGGACATTATCGACCTCTATGAACGCGTGCCGATTAAGGCTCCAATTGTCGTCAAGCAGTAAGCGCAAGCGATCACGTTCGTCTCTCCTTCGGATAGGGGGAGAGACATGTCCTTCAGGCGATTTCAAAGCCTCAGTTATTTCACGCACAAAGCTCAAGGAACAACCGACCATGTCGAACTTCAGTAAAGCGGCCGCTGGCCTCATTGCCGCGCTTTTGTCTTCCGCTGCCCTAACAGCCCCAGCCTTAGCGGACGCGCGCAACATCGTGCTTGTGCATGGCGCGCTCGTGGATGGTTCGGGCTGGCGCGGCGTTTATGACATCCTGACCCGCGACGGCTATCATGTCAGCATCGTCCAGCAGCCACTGACAAGCCTGGATCAGGACGTTGCAGCCACGAAGAGCGTGCTTGATCAGCAGGACGGGGACGTCGTTCTCGTCGGCCACAGCTATGGGGGCACGATCATCACGGCAGCAGGTGATGATCCCAAGGTCAAGGCACTAGTCTATGTTGCGGCACTGCAGCCAGAAAAGGGCGAGAGCACCGCACAACTGCTCCAATCGATGCCGTCACCCACCAACGATATCAAGCCGACAAAGGATGGCTTCCTGCTTATCGACCCGGCAAAGTTCGCAGCTGATTTCGGGGCGGATCTGCCCAAGGAAAAGGGCGAGTTTATGGCCCGGTCTCAGATGCCTGTCGCCATCGCGGCCACCAGTGCACCCGTGTCTATTGCCGCTTGGCACGATAAGCCCAGCTATGGGATTGTCGCCAAGAACGATAAGACCATCAACCCCGAACTGGAGCGCCGGATGTACAAGCGCGCCGGATCAAGGGTGACAGAGGTAGAGGGCAGCCACGCCATTTAATGGGATGGACTGTTCCCCCACCCCGCAGTCAAACTGGTCGCGCCAACGAAG